>NZ_JAGHRP010000002.1:0-898996 GCF_017743755.1 Shimia sp. R9_3
CTCACATGGGGGCTGCACAAGACGAGATTTTTGGTCCAGTGTTGTCTGTGATGACTTTTGACACGCTGGAGGAGGCGGTCGCGTTGGCCAATGGCACGGACTACGGGTTGTCTGCCGGGGTGTGGAGCAACGATGTCCATACCTGCCTGGCGTTCAGCCGCCGCGCTGAAGCGGGCACGGTTTGGACGAACACATGGATGGATGGATTTCCTGAGGTCACATTTGGAGGGGCCAAGCAATCCGGTCAGGGAAGAGAGATCGGGCGCTATGGCTTTGAAGAATTTATGGAGGTTAAATCGGTTGTGATGCGGATCGGGAATACCCGGGCGCGTTGGGTGACCGACACAAACGACGAATAACCAAAGAAATTTCGCAGATCGGGAGGAAAACATGCGAATTTTTACCAAAACCAAAGCAGCTGTTGTGGGAGCCTTGTTGGCGAGTACCAGTATGGTGCAAGCGAGCGATGTGGAGGTACTGCACTGGTGGACATCCGGTGGTGAAGCGGCTGCGCTTAACGTTCTGAAACAGGATCTGGAAAGCCAAAGTGTGGGCTGGCAGGACATGCCGGTTGCAGGTGGCGGCGGTGAGCAGGCGATGACTGTTCTGCGCGCACGCGTTACTGCGGGCAACCCACCAACCGCCGTGCAGGCGCTGGGCTTTGATATTCTTGACTGGGCCAACCAAGGTGCGCTTGCGGACCTCAACGAGGTTGCGGCGAAAGAAGGTTGGGACGCGGTTGTTCCTGATGCCCTGAAAGCATTTGCCAAGGCAGATGGTAAGTGGGTCTCCGCGCCGGTGAATGTGCATTCTACCAACTGGGTCTGGGCCAACAAAGCGGTTCTGGATGCCAATGGCATTGCGCAGCCTACCTCTTGGGATGACTTTGTTTCTGCGGTTGAAGCGCTCAAAGCGGCGGGTGTAACTCCGATTGCGCATGGCGGTCAGGCCTGGCAGGACGCCACCGTGTTTGACGCCGTTGCAATGGGCGCGCTGGGCCCGGATGGCTACAAAGCCGCCTTCATCGATTTGGACAGCGCAACTCTTGGCAGCGATGCCATGAAAACCGCGTTCGATCGCATGGCATTCATCCGTGACAACGTGGATGACAACTTCTCTGGCCGTGACTGGAACCTTGCGACTGCGATGGTGATCAACGGTGAAGCTGGTTTCCAGATGATGGGCGACTGGGCAAAGGGTGAGTTCCTGAACGCGGGCAAAGTACCGGGCGAGGACTTCCTGTGCTTCCGCTTCCCAGGAACCGCGGAGCAGGTCACGTTTAACGCGGACCAGTTCATGATGTTTGACCAAGGCGGTGAAGTTTCTACTGAGCAGGCGGCGCTTGCCAGTGCGATCCTGTCGCCAAGCTTCCAGTCCGCATTCAACGTGGTGAAAGGCTCTGTGCCAGCCCGTACCGATGTGTCTGACGCCGACTTTGATGCCTGCGGCAAGCAGGGCATGAAGGATCTGGCTGCGGCTGCGTCCAGCGGCAACCTGTTTGGCTCCATGGCCCATGGTCACGCAGCGCCCGCATCGGTGAAAAACGCGGTTTATGACGTGGTTACCGCGCATTTCAACGGCGAGTACGACAGCGAAACAGCTGTTCAGGAGCTGGTGGATGCGGTGGAAATCGCCAAGTAATCCATAGGGTTACCTCCCCAGGCGGGGCTGCCACTTTTGGCCCCGCCACCTAACCGGACTTTTTTTTCCCAATGGAGGTCGCGTCATGGCGCAGACTGCTGAGGCGGATTTCAAAACCCGTCTACAGAATTGGATTCCCAAACTGGTGCTTTCGCCTTCGTTGGCCGTGATCCTAGTGTTTGTCTATGGGTTTATCCTGTTCTCCGTTTACCTGAGTTTCACCGACAGTCGCCTTTTGCCGTCTTATGGCTGGGTTGGCTGGGAGAACTATTCCAAGTTATGGCGACTGAGCCATTGGGAGATTTCGCTCACAAATATGGGCATATTTGCCCTGCTTTACATCACGCTTTGCACAGCAATCGGTCTTGGGCTTGCGATCTTTCTGGATCAAAAAATCCGTGGTGAGGGCCTTTTGCGTCCCCTCTACCTCTATCCGATGGCGCTGAGCTTTATCGTGACAGGGACGGCCTGGAAATGGTTTCTTGATCCGGGGATCGGGCTTGAAAACGTGATGCACACCTGGGGCTGGGAAAGCTTCAAGTTTGACTGGATCAAAAACCGGGACTTTGCAATCTACACCGTGGTTCTGGCCGCTGTCTGGCAGACCTCCGGGTTTGTGATGGCGATGTTCTTGGCTGGCCTGCGCGGGATCGACAATGAGATTTTGAAGGCGGCGCAGATGGACGGTGCCAGCAATTGGAACCTCTACCGGCGCATTATCATTCCGCAGCTGCGGCCCGCGTTTCTGTCGGCCTTCGTGATCCTGAGCCACCTCGCGATCAAAACCTTTGACCTGGTGATCGCGTTGACAGGTGGTGGACCGGGGCGAGCCACAGAGCTGCCTGCGACTTTCATGTACTCCTACACGTTTACGCGCAACCAAATGGGGATTGGTGCGGCATCTGCCACCATCATGTTGATGGCGATTGCCTCAATCATGATCCCTTATCTCTACTCTGAACTGCGGGAGAAACGGTGATGTCTGTTGCGACCCAAGACACAGCAATCCGCACCGGGCGTTTCACGCGCACGCTGATCTATGTGGTGCTGATCCTGTTTGCCCTGTTTTATCTGCTGCCGCTTTACGTGATGCTGGTGAATTCGGTGAAACCGCTTGATGAGATCACCGGTGGTGGCATGATGAGCCTGCCTGATGCCTTCACGCTTGAGCCGTGGAAGCAGGCCTGGGCGAGCGCGCAGATTGGTGTGGAGCCAACCGGCCTCAAGCCCTACTTCTGGAACTCGATCAAGATGGTGGTGCCTGCGGTGGCAATCTCCACAGTGCTTGGCGCGCTGAACGGCTATGTCCTCACCAAATGGCGCTTTAAAGGCGATACGATCCTCTTTGGACTGATGCTCTTTGCCTGCTTCATCCCGTTTCAGATCGTTCTGATCCCTATGGCGCGGATGCTAGGGCTGATGGGGCTCGCCGGGTCGACCTATGGTCTGTCCTTTGTGCACATCGTGTTCGGCATTGGTTTCACCACGCTCTATTTCCGCAACTACTACGCGGTGTTCCCAACCGAGCTGATCCGTGCGGCACAGATTGACGGGGCGGGCTTCTTTCAGATCTTCTGGCGCATTCTGTTGCCAAGCTCCGGGCCAATCGCCGTGGTCAGCGTGATCTGGCAGTTCACAAACATCTGGAACGACTTCCTGTTTGGCGCCTCTTTCGCGGATGCGAGCAGTCAGCCAATGACCGTGGCACTCAACAACCTCGTGCAGTCGAGCACAGGTGTCAAAGAATACAACGTGCATTTTGCCGGGGCGATCCTGGCGGCGATGCCCACTCTCTTCGTTTACATCGTGGCTGGACGGTACTTCGTGCGCGGCCTGATGGCGGGCTCAGTTAAAGGATAAGACGTCATGGGCTTTCTCGACATTGATAAGGCAACCAAATCTTACGGGGCCATCGAAGTGCTGCACAATGTGGACATCTCGATTGAGGAGGGCGAGTTCCTTGTGCTCGTGGGGCCATCGGGGTGCGGTAAATCCACCCTGCTTAACATGATTGCTGGGCTGGAAGATATCACCGGCGGCGAAATCCGGATCAAAGATCGGGTGATGAACGGGGTACACCCGTCCAATCGCAACATCGCGATGGTGTTTCAGAGCTACGCGCTCTACCCGAATATGACGGTTGGGCAGAACATTACATTTGGTCTGGAAATGCACGGCGTGCCAAAGCCAGAGCGTGAGAAGGCAATGCACGATGTGGCAAAGCTCTTGCAGATTGAGCAGCTGCTGGATCGCAAGCCCGGCGCACTTTCGGGTGGGCAACGGCAGCGGGTCGCCATGGGGCGCGCATTGGTGCGGGATCCGGATGTGTTCTTGTTTGATGAGCCGCTTTCAAACCTTGATGCAAAGCTGCGCGTGGATATGCGCACCGAGATCAAGAAGCTGCACCAGAAACTTGGCACCACGATCGTCTATGTGACCCACGATCAGATCGAGGCGCTGACACTGTCTACACGGATTGCGGTGATGAACGGCGGCTATGTTCAGCAACTTGGCACGCCGCAAGAGATCTATGACAACCCTGCCAATATATTTGTGGCGACGTTCATGGGCTCTCCTGCGATGAATGTGGTGCCTGCCAAAGTGGTCATGCAGGATGGGCGTCCAGCGGCGCAGGTTGCGTTGGCTGACGAAAGCCTGGCAATTCTGCCATTCAGTCAGGACAATCTGGCCCCGTATGAAGGCCGCGAGATCCTGTTGGGCATACGTCCAGAAACCATCACTGATCCGGACAGCGCAGACCGCAAGTCCAGCAATATCGCGGAGCTCACCAACCGCATTGATGTGACAGAGCCAGCGGGGTCTGATACTTTTGTGTCGATGCAACTTGGCGGGCGCGACGTGATTTCACGTATGCGGTCCGATGTGCCGGTGGCTGCCGGGCAGCAGTTTGCGTTCGCCGTCAACATGGAGAAGGCGGTTGCATTTGATCCTGATACCGAGATGCGGATTGCCCCCTAATGGACGCGGATGTGGTCATCATCGGCTCTGGCATTGGCGGTGCAAGCATGGCGGCGGCTTTGGCGCCAAGCGGAAAGCGCATTGTTGTGCTGGAACGTGGCGAAAGACTGCGCTCTTGTCCGCAAGATAGGGATGCCGAGGCCATCTTTGGTCAGGGGTATTTTCGGCCGGATGAAACCTGGCTGGATGGCGCGGGCCGCGCCTTTTCGCCGGGGAATTACTACAATGTGGGAGGCAATTCGAAATTTTATGGCGCAGTGATGCTGCGCTATCGGGAAGCAGATTTCCGCCCCATTGTGCATATGGAGGGCACCACGCCTGGATGGCCGATTTCTTATGCGGATCTGGCGAAAGACTATGCTGCCGCCGAAGCGCTTTTTGACGTGCGTGGGGCGGCGGATGAAGATCCAACCGATCCGGCGCGCGCAGGCAAGCTGCCCTATGGAGCGGTGCCCGACGAAGCTGACATTGCCGATTTGCGTAGCCGTCTTAAACGGGTTGGGTTGAAGCCTGCATCCCTGCCGTTGGCGGTGGATATTGGGACTTGGCTGGCCAATGGGCAGACCACTTGGGATGCCTATCCCAATACCTGCGCGGGCAAGCAGGATGGTGAGACCGTGCTGATGAAAGCCAGCGCAAGGGGGCGTATTGCGCTTTGGACGGGGTGCGATGTGCGGCGACTGGAGATCGGCACGGATGGCCGCGTTTCGGCGGTACACTATAGGCAGGAGGGCAGAGACAAGCGGATCGCCGCGCCGGTGGTTGTTCTGGCGGCAGGTGCCGTGCGCTCGGCCGCGCTGTTGCTTTCGTCTGCCAATGACAATTGGCCCACAGGTGTGGCGAACCGATCTGATCAAGTTGGACGTAACTTTATGAACCACAATTGCAGTGCGGTCTTGGCACTGCATCCGCTGCGCCGCAACCGGGCGATCTATCAGAAGACGTTGATGGTGAATGACTACTACCATGATGACGGGGAAGGGGGCGCGCCTCTTGGCAATGTGCAGTTGCTTGGCAAAATCACCGGGCCGATTTTGGCGGCGACGTCGGGACTGCCCAGTCTTCTTGCCAATTGGATCGCTGCGCGCAGCTTTGATTTCTATGCGATGAGTGAAGATCTGCCGCGTTCCGATAGCCGCGTCACGGTCAAGAATGGGCAGATCAGTTTGGTGTGGCAACGCTCCAACTGGGCGGCGCATGAGGCTTTGGTGAAACAGTTGAAAGTGAAGCTGCGGCAAGCCGGGTTTCCCGTGGTGCTGAGCCGCGCCTTTGACCGGTCTACGCCCTCCCACCAATGTGGCACAGCCCGCATGGGCACTGATCCGGCGAAATCCGTTGTGGACAGCTTTGGGCGCAGCCATGACCATCCCAATCTTTTTATCACGGATGCCTCCATTTTACCGACCTCTGCGGCGGTGAACCCCGCGCTGACGATTGCGGCCCTTGCCCTGCGTGCTGGTCGTCATATCGCGGAAACGGAGTTCGCGGCATGAGTGGTGTTGCGCTGATAACAGGTGGTCAACAGGGTATCGGACTTGGCATTGCTCAAGCGTTGCAGGCTGCAGGCTTTCGGATCGCAATCGCGTCTCTGCCTGAACCGGATGCGCCTGCAGTGCAGGCTGGACTTGCGGCGCTTGATGGGGACGCTGTCTATTTCACCCATGATGTCAGTGACATCGTGGCCATCCCGCAACTGCTTGATCAGGTGGAGGCGGCGGTGGGTCCTGTCACCGCATTGGTGAACAATGCGGGCGTCGGAGCGCCCGCGCGTGGTGATTTGCTCGATCTGCAGCCAGAGAATTGGGATTTTGTGCAGAACATCAACCTGCGCGGGGCGTTCTTTCTCGCGCAAGAAGTCGCGCGCCGCATGGTGACGCAGGGCGGAGAAAACTATCGCTCGATCAGCTTTGTTACCTCTGTAAGTGCCGAAATGGCCTCTCCTGAACGGGCCGAATACTGCGTCTCCAAAGCAGGGGCGTCGATGGTTGTGAAGCTGTTTGCAGCGCGTCTAGCCGCAGAGAACATCGGTGTTTTTGAGATACGCCCAGGCGTGATTGCCACGGAAATGACGGCGGGCGTGAAAGACAAATACGACGCGCGGATCGCAGATGGGCTGATCCCGGCGGCACGCTGGGGGACACCGGCAGATGTCGGCCAAGCGGTGGTGCCGCTGGCGACGGGGCAGATGGCATATTGCAGCGGATCGGTGATCGCCGTGGACGGCGGTCTGTCGATTGCGCGGCTTTGAGGAACGGACATGAAGACAGACTTTGATTTCATCGTTGTGGGCGGCGGCTCCGCCGGGTCGGTGATTGCTGCGCGGCTGAGTGAGGTGGCAGACGTGTCGGTGCTACTGCTTGAAGCGGGGGGGACGGATCGCCATCCGTTTTTCCATCTGCCAGCCGGATTTGCCAAAATGACCAAGGGTATTGGCAGCTGGGGATGGACGACGGTTCCTCAGAAGCACATGAAAAATAAAGTGTTTCCCTACACGCAGGCCAAAGTGATTGGCGGCGGGTCTGCCATCAATGCGCAGATCTATACCCGGGGTGCGGCGCAGGATTATGACGATTGGCGTCAGATGGGCTGTGAGGGCTGGGGCTATGACGATGTGCTGCCCTACTTCCGCAAGTCTGAGGACAACGACACCCATAACAACAAGTTTCACGGGCAAGGTGGGCCACTGGGCGTAAGCCAGCCCGCTGCGCCGCTGCCGATCTGCGATGCGTTTATCGCGGCGGGGGGTGAATTGGGCATCCCAGCAGCGGGTGACATGAATGGCGAAAAGCAGGATGGGGTGGGCTACTACCAGCTGACACAGCGCAATGCGCGGCGCTCTTCTGCGGCGATGGCCTTTCTGGCGCCCAATCGCAATCGACCTAATTTGACCATTCAGACCGGCGCTCAGGTGCGCCGCTTGAGTATTGAGAACGGGCGTGTGATCGGCGTCGAGTTGATGGATGGCACCAAGCAGCGCGCGGCGCGCGAGGTTGTTTTGTCTTCTGGCGCTATTGGGTCGCCACGATTGTTGCAGCTGTCCGGCATCGGGCCGGCAGATGCGCTGTCTGAGTTGGGCGTCGAGGTGCAGCTCGACCAACCAAACGTTGGCGCGAATTTGCAGGATCATCTTGATCTCTATGCGATTTGCGAGGTGAGCGGTCCATATACCTATGACCGGTTTGCCAAGCTGCATATGTCGGCGCTTGCGGGGCTGCAGTACCTGTTTGCGCGCAAAGGGCCTGTGGCAAGCAGCCTATTTGAGACCGGTGGATTTTGGTACGCCGATGAAAGCGCGCGCTCACCTGATATTCAGATGCATCTCGGGCTGGGCACAGGCATTGAGGCGGGAGTGGCGGCCATGCCCAACGGGGGCGTGACGCTGAACGCCTGTTTCCTGCGTCCGCGCTCGCGTGGATCGGTGCGCCTGCAGAGCGCTGATCCAAATGATGCACCGTTGATCGATCCGAATTATTTGGCCGATCCTTATGACCGGGAAATGTCGCTGCGCGGTTTGCAGCTGGTGCGAGACATCCTCGCGCAGGACGCGCTCAAGCCATATATTCTGGCGGAGCGTTTGCCGGGGCCGGAGGTGCGCACCGAGCAGGACGCGTTTGAATTCATCTGTCAGCATTCCAAAACCAGCCACCATTGTGCGGGCACGTGTCGCATGGGGCCGGATGAGGCGGCTGTGGTGGATATTCGTCTGCGATTTAACGGGCTTGAGGGGCTGCGTGTGGCGGATGCCTCGATCATGCCAACCGTCAACTCATCCAACACCAATGCACCATCCATCATGATCGGCGAGAAGGCCGCCGATATGATCAAAGAAGATCAAGGGCTTACAACATGATCAAACATATCGTTCTGACCCGGTTCCGTTCCGACGTGTCTGAGGATACCATTTCGGAAATCTACGCGGGGCTCGCCGGTGTGACAGCGCGGCTGGAAGGGGCCTCAGGCTTTCATGGTGGCCGCTCAACCAGCCCGGAGAAGATTGAGCGTGGTTACATGCACGGTTTCACCATCGATTTCGACAGTTTTGATGACCTGGCAGCCTATTCCGAAGATGCAGAACACAAGCGCTGGGGGGCGGAGATTGTTGCGCATGCAGAGGGCGGGCTCGATGGGGTTTTGGTGCTGGATGTGGAGGCCTGAGCCGATGATCGGAGGAGTGATGTCATGCTGAAGCTGCCAACACAGGACGGGCGCATTGAGGACTATCGTCTGCACGGCACACCGCTTGTGCCACGTGCGCCCAAGGTTGCGCTGACCCGCACGGCCTTTGCAGCGGCGCATGTGGTGTCAGATCCGGTTGCGGAGCGAGATCCCTGGACAGGCCGTCCGGCGGTTGATTGGGACTCCACCTTGGCGTTTCGCCAAGGTCTCTGGGATCAGGGACTCGGTCTGGCAGAGGCCATGGATACAGCGCAGCGTGGCATGGGCGTGGATTGGGCGACAGCACGTGAATTGATCGAGCGCACGATGGTGGCAGCCAAGGCACACCCGCAACAGCCACGCGTGGCCTGTGGTGCCGGAACCGACCATTGTGAGCTGTCTGAGTTGACTACTTCGGAGGTCATCGCTGCAGCTTACGAGCATCAGGCAGAAGTCATTGAGGCAGCTGGGGGACAGTTGATTTTGATGGCGACCCGAGCATTTCCGGCAATTGGAGCGGACAAAGAGGTTTATCGCAAAGTCTATCGCCGCTTGATTGATGGGGCTGCGCAGCCTGTGATCCTGCATTGGTTAGGTGATATGTTTGATCCCGCGCTCAAAGGGTACTGGGGCTGTAACTCTGTTGAGGCCGCCAGTGACTTTGTTCTGGAGCTGATTGGCGAGAACCCGAGTCAGGTTGATGGCATCAAGATCTCTCTGCTGGATCAAGCGCATGAGGAGGCCTTTCGGGCGCGGCTTCCTGAAGGCGTGCGTCTCTATACGGGGGATGATTTCAACTATGCGCCACTGATTGAGGGAGATGGCACACATCACTCCCATGCGCTGTTGGGGATTTTTGCCGCCATCGCTCCGGCGGCCAGTCAGGCGCTCGAGGCTTTGGCGATGGGCGACATGCACCGCTACCATGCTTTGCTGGCACCGACAGTTCCTTTGTCCCGCGAAATCTTCCGCGCACCAACGCGATTTTACAAGGCCGGCATTGCCTATCTTGCCTGGCTCAATGGCGCGCAGAGCCATTTCATTATGCCGGGCGGGTTTCAGGCGAGCAGAGATATCACCCATTATGCAGAGGTGTTTCGCCTGGCCGATGCTGCAGGGCTGCTTTCGCAGCCGGAATTGGCGGAAACCCGCATGAAAGCCTTGCTTTCCCTGCATGGTATCTGACACCTAGCGGCCATGGAGCGCAGACCGACGATCAAAGATGTGGCCCGCGAGGCTGGGGTGTCAAAATCCACCGTTAGCCTCGTGTTGCAGGGCAGCAGCTTGGTGAAGTCCGAAACGCGAGAGCATGTGCAAAAGGTGATGGCCGATATCGGTTATGTCTATAACCGTGCTGCTGCAAAACTGCGTTCCGGTTCAACCGGCCTGATTGGTCTCGTGATCAATGATCTGCGCAACCCGTTTTTCTCTGAGCTTGCGGCCTCTTTGCAGCGCAGTCTGAGTCAGCAGGATTATGCGGCCGTTGTGGCCAATACCGAAGAGGACCCAGCCCTGCAGCAAAAGATGATCAATGCGTTGATCGAGCACGGTGTGTCTGCCTTTGTGATCTGCCCCACCTATGATGATACAGGACAGGCCTTGGAGCCGATCGCGCGCGCAGGGCTACCTGCGATGCAGGTGTTTCGGCGCGTAGACAATCGGTTGGATAAGTTTCCCTTTGCCGCTCCGGACTATGCCGAAGGTGGGCGGCTGGCGACCGAGCATTTGCTTTCGCAGGGGGCGAAGCAGATCGCCTTCGTTGGCGGGCTTGACGGGCGGCCTGTCACGCAGGAGCGCGTGTCGGGATATCTCAAAGTGATGGAAGAGCGTGACCAGCAGTCGGTGGTCTTGACCGGGGCTGCCACAAGACAGTTTGGGCGCGAACAGGCACAGGTGCTCAAAGAACGGTTTCCGGAGGTTGACGGGGTCATTTGCTTCAATGACTTGGTCGCGCTCGGGCTCGTCGCATCTGCCTCAGCGCAGGGACGTGTGATCGGAGCGGAATTAAGGGTTGTCGGCGTCGATAACATCGAAGAATGTGCGCATAGTGCACCGCCGCTGAGCTCGGTGAGCTGCCGTATCCCCGAATTTGCCACTCATATCAGCGATGCGCTGCTGGGGTGGCTGACCCAAGGTCCGGCGCCTGCGCCTGACGCGCGCACACCCGTGTCATTGATGGTGCGGGCCTCCAGTGGAGAGAGCTAAGTGATTGATGACCCGAATGACTTCCTGAGAGCGCTTTTTGCCAAAGCTGTGGCTGTTGCCGATCCTATGGCGGCGCTGCCGGACGCATTGCCCTCCAAACCGTCAGGTCGGTTGATTGTTGTAGGCGCTGGCAAGGCGAGCGCGCGGATGGCGGAGGCTTTGGAAGCGGCTTGGGGTCCCTGTGAAGGGCTGGTGATCACGCGCTACGGATATGAGCGCCCTTGTGCGGGCATTCGGATCTCCTCGGCCGCCCATCCGGTGCCGGACGCCGCCGGTGAAGCGGCGACGCTTGAAATGCTGGAGCTGATGCGTGGACTTGGCGCCGAGGACACGGTGATCTGTTTGATTTCGGGAGGTGCGTCCTCGCTCTTAACAGCGCCTGTTCCGGGTGTGACCTTGGACGAGTTGAAACAGGTAAACGCGGATTTGCTGGCGTCTGGTGCGCCAATTTCAGCGATGAACGCGCTGCGCAAGCATTTGTGCCAAGCCAAAGGTGGTCAGTTGGCCGCGGCGGCATATCCTGCCAAGGTGGTGTCTTTCCTGATCTCAGATGTGCCGGGTGATGAGCCGGGTATGATTGGTTCCGGCCCGACGGTTGGAGAACCCTCGGATTTGGATGTCGCACTGGCAGCGGTTGCGCCATTTGGTGTGACTTTGCTCAAACATGTTGAGGCGGCTGCACGGGCACATGCTGGCGTTGTGGCGCTGGATGATGAGCGGCTTTCGACCACGGAGAATGTCCTCTTTGCTTCGCCGATGCAGTCGCTTCTGGCAGCGAAGGCGATGGCGGAAGACGCAGGATGTGTGGTGGAAATTCTGGGCGATGCCTTGGAAGGCGAGGCGCGTGAGATTGCTGCAGAGCATGCTCTTCTCGTGAAAGAGCGAGCCGCGACAGCCACGGAGCCTTTGCTTCTTTTGTCTGGTGGGGAGCTTACGGTGACGCGTCGTGGTGACGGTGTAGGCGGGCCAAACGCGGAATATGCGCTGGCACTTGCCTCAGCTTTGGATGGCGCGCCACAGATTCACGCGCTGGCCTGTGACACGGATGGTGTAGATGGGGCTGCGGAGGTGGCCGGGGCGGTCATTTCGCCGAACACGCTGAAAGAGGCAGAGGCGCTTGGTGTTGATGTGGCGGAGGCGCTGGCGATCAATGATGCGCATAGCTTCTTTGCCAAGCTGGATAAACAGGTTGTACCTGGCCCGACATTGACCAACGTGAATGATTTCAGGGCGATTTTGATCACCCGGTAGAGCAAAGACGCCGCAGAGAGGTCTGCGGCGCTTTCTTTTATTTGAGGTAGTCCAGCCAGGGGCTTTGTTCAGCGATCATATGATCCACCAAGGCTCCCAAGCCTTTGGATTTGGTCACCACCGGATCCACAAGCAGGGCCTGCACCACGAGATCGCGGCTGCCTTGCAAGATGGCTTCAGCGGTCATGTCGTGGATGCCAATCTGGTTGGTCAGAAGGCCGCGCACACCGGCTGGGATGTCGACCGAAATGCCGTGCAGCCCGTTTGGGTCGATCATCGCCGGAACTTCGACGCAGATCCACTCTGGCAAGTTGGCGATGTAGCCCTTGTTTGGGATGTTGACGGCGGCCTCCTCGTAGGCAGGCGCACCCAGCAGGGCTTCCATGATGGGCACCACGCGCTCTTTCAGAACAGGTTCGATCACCGGGTCCGTTTTGCCGAGGAAGTTACGGTAGTAGGTGTAGAAATCCAGAATACCTTGATGGTCAGAGCAGTCATGGGCCCACTGGATGTATTCGCCAAAGTGGCTGTCATAGGTGATCGGAAGCGCGCCGAATTTTTCGAGGATTTCGGCAAACAACCAACGGTCAGACCATGGGCGAACGGTGTCGATCATGCTCAGGTCGATGTCCATCCAGCCCTCGGTTTCAATCGACGTGCCGGTTTTGCGCGAGGCTTGCAGAATTTCAGAGTAGCCCGGCATTTCACCGAAGTAGCCCTCAGCCTTGGCGCGGACATCCTCATAGGCGTCCGAGCCATCTTTGACATAGGTGCAATCCGTCATCACCGAGAAGTGGTTTAGCCCGCCCGCACGATAGCTGATGTCTGCGCGTTCAACGCCCAAGAGCGGCGCGAGGTGACGCTCCAGAGAAGCTATCTCGTGGCACATGCCCACAAAGGTGAGCTCTGGGAATTTGCGGTGCACTGTTGTGCAGATCCGGCTCATGGGGTTGGAATAGTTGAACACTGTGGCGTCAGGGCAGATGTCCATAACCTGCTGGCAGATGTCGAGAATTGGCGGGATGATACGCAGGCTGTGAAACAGACCGCCGGGGCCGCCGTTTTCACCGTAGACCTGTTGAATTCCGTATTGTTGCGGGATCTTCCAATCCATGTCCCAAAGGGCAAAACGGTCGCCAACCTCGATAGAGATGACGACGAAGCGTGCGCCTTTGAGCGCTGCAGTAAGATCTGTGGTTGCGGTGAGCGCATGCTTGAGGTTGTTGGCGGCGACATAGTCCTCAGCAACTTTTAGCGTGCGCTGGGCGGCGTCCAGATTGATGTCATGCAGGACAATCTCAGCTTGTTCCAAATGAGGGCTTTGAAAAATGTCGCCCAGCATTCCGGTGCCAAATTGCAGGCTGCCCGCCCCCACGAGTACGATTTTGGTCATGCGTTTATGTCCTTTGCGCCGCCTCAGGAGGCTTGGGCTGGTTTTGCAATATGAGAGATGCCCGCGTGACCTTTCGGGAAAGTCCAGTGGGTCGCACAGGCTGGTCGGCGAAGGGCCGTTATCGGTAACATGTGCGGCGAAATTGGTTTCGGCAAGTGTGTTTTTGAACGTGCATGTTGCGAAACAAGTTTCGGACGGGTCTGGAGTGGACTGAAGCATGCGAGCGCGTGATTTCAGTTGCCCCAAGGGCGGCCTTTTGCCATAGCATATTGGAAATGTTAGCGCTAATGGTTGACTTGCTTGGGGCATCCCATGTGTGAGAGGCCAGTTTGCGAGGGAGATTGCGATGAAACGCTCAACCATCAATGAGATCATGGCCGCTGCGGACGAGATGATCCGTTCCTATGGTTTCAAGCTGCCACCATTTGCCTATTGGACGCCAGAAGAGTTCGTGGCACGCAAGCAGGCTGCCAAAGCGCTGGTTGATGCGCGCTGCGGGTGGGACATCACCGACTACGGCGCTGGCAATTTTGATGAAATGGGCTTGTTCCTTTTCACGCTACGCAATGGCCGGTTGGCTGATCTTCAGCGAGGTGGTGGCATGTGCTACGCGGAGAAGCTCCTGATTTCACGTCAGGATCAGCTGTCCCCGATGCACACGCATGTGATCAAGGCCGAGGACATTATCAATCGTGGTGGGGCGACCATGGTGGTGGAGCTTTATGGCTCTGATGATGACGGGAACTTTGCCGAAGATCGCGGTGGTATGATCATGTGCGACGGTATCGCGCGCGAGTTTGCACCAGGTGAGAAGCTTAAGTTCGCGCCCGGAGAAAGCCTCACGCTGATGCCCGGCGATTGGCATGCCTTCTGGGGCGAAGGGGGCGATGTACTGATTGGAGAGGTCTCGACGGTAAACGACGATGAAACCGACAATATCTTTCGTGAACCGATTGGGCGGTTTGCCGATATCCGGGAAGATGTGGACCCAACGCATCTGCTCGTGAGCGACTATGCAAAGTGGCTTGGGTGAGGAAGCACCATGATCCTGTGTTGCGGAGAAGCGCTGATTGATATGATCCCGGAAGCGACGGTGGGCGGAGCGGAAGGTTTTGTGCCACATGTCGGAGGCGCGGTGTTTAACACAGCGGTTGGGCTCGGGCGGCTTGGCGCCGATGTCGGGCTTTTGAGCGGTATCTCGGAGGATCGATTTGGCGCGCAACTGATTGCGCGGCTTGAACAAAGCAAGGTTGCGACAGGTGCTGTTGTGCGTTTGGATCGTCCGACAACGATGGCCTTTGTGCACCTCGAAGACGGCCATGCCACCTATGATTTCTATGATGAAAATACGGCAGGCAGGATGATCGCATCTGAGGATGTTGCGCCGGTTTCGGACGATGTGCAGGCGCTCTTCTTTGGGGGCATCAGCCTCGCGGTTGAACCTTGTGCCGATACATATGCAGATGTTTTGGAGCGTGAGGGCCAAAGCCGTGCGGTGATGATTGATCCCAATATCCGCCCGGGGTTCATCCGCGATGAGGCAACCTATCGCGCTCGATTGGCGAAGATGTTTGCCAAAGCGGATGTGGTTAAAGTCTCTGATGAAGATCTGGTATGGCTGATGCCAGAGCTTGCCGATATGGATGCGCGCGCTGCGCAGCTTCTGACGCAAGGGCCTGCCTTTGTGATTGTCACTTGTGGCGGTGACGGCGCGCGCGGGTATTTGGCTTCTGGGGAAGCGTTTTCTGTGGCGGCGGAAAAAGCCAACGTGGTGGACACCGTGGGTGCAGGCGACACATTCAACAGCGGGGTAATCGCGAAGCTCTCGGAACTGGGTGTCTTAGACAAAGACCGGGTGCGAGCGGTTACGGCCTCCGAAGCACAGGCGGCGATGGCATTCGGCGCTAAAGTCGCGGCCGTGACGGTGGCCCGGGCTGGGGCCAATCCGCCTTGGGCAGAGGAGCTAAGTTAGGGCTGGTCTAACTTCAGAGCCAACACGCCATGTGGACGGCAAGACCGCAGGAGGCGGCGCTGGTATCCGCTGAGAGCAGGGCGCGAGATAGAGAGCGTGGTGAGCTCTTGTCTTCCGCGAGGTTGCACGGCATGAAGCGGTGATGGTTTCAGGAGGCTGGAAATGACACCGCAGGATGTTGAAACGCTCTTTACCCGTGCCGATGGCAGCTATGGTTTTGCCCGGTGGGGGCGCCCGATTGCCCCAGTGGTGTTCGGTGTGGAAGACGCAACTCTGCGCACAGTCAAAGGCGCTCTGGAGGCAGTGGCCACGCTGGTTGGCCATCAAATGGCGGAGACGGATCCGGAACTTGGCAGCAACCTGATGATGTTCTTCTTCCGCGAGTGGGAAGAACTGTTGTCCGTGCCGGATCTGGATCGTCTGATCCCCGACTTGCCAGCTTTGGTTGCGCGTTTGCAGGCGGCCGATGCGACCCAGTACCGAGCATTTCGTTTTGACAACGACGGGGCTATTCAGGCGGCTTTTGTGTTTTTGCGCATGAGCGGCGAAATGGCGAAGCTGCCCGCAGAGGCGCTCGCGCTTGAGGAAGCGGTCCAGACCATCGTGACCTGGGGGCCAGCGGCTTTTGCCGAGACGTCACCGTTGGCGGTCGTGCCAGAGAGCGGAGCCACAGTGCTGCGCCCTGAGGTGGCGGCGGTGATTGCCGCAGCCTATGACCGGATGATGCCAGCAGCAGCCGAAGATCCAAGTCATGCCCTGCGTCTCTTTGCGCGGTTGCGATTGGAATAAACAGCGCTTTGTTCCGCTTGCATTGAACACGTCTGCGGCCTACCCATAGGGCAGCCGAATTTGGAGCAAGTTCAATGATCTACACCCTGCCAGTCCGCATCTACTACGAAGACACCGACATGGCGGGGATTGTCTATTATGCCAACTACCTGAAATTCATCGAACGCGGCCGCAGCGAGTGGGTGCGCGAGATTGGGCTTGATCAAAAAGAGATGAAAGACGAAGGCATCGTCTTTGTCGTGCGCAGGGTCGAGGCGGATTATCTGGGATCTGCTGTTTTGGATGACGAGCTGACCGTTGAGACCGAAGTGCGGAGCGTGACCGGCGTGCGCCTGACGATGGATCAGCGGGTGAAACGGGGCGAAGAGCTTCTGTTTCAGGCTGTGGTGACCGTTGTTTGCATGAATGAAGCAGGGCAACCGGTGCGTTTGCCGGCAAATATTCGCCAAATGATCCACTAGAGCGCGCAAATTTTCGCGATTGATGCCAATTCATTAGATTTCCCAGTGGAAACCCGCTAGGTTTGCTCTCAAACAAGGCTCCAAAAGAGGGCCTCAGAAAAGAGCAGGCAAAATGGAACACGCAGCAGTCGATTTTTCGATGTGGGCGCTTTTCGCGCGCGCAACCCTCACCGTAAAGCTGGTCATGGTGATGCTTATTGTAGCGTCGTTCTGGTCTTGGTCGGTGATCATTCAAAAGCACATCATGTATCGTAAAGCCCGCCGTGAGGCGGCGCGGTTTGATCGTGCGTTCTGGTCCGGCGAGCCGCTGGATCAGCTCTTTGAAGAACTCGGGCCTGAGCCAAGTGGGCGGTCTGAGCGTGTGTTTGCCTCAGGTATGGTGGAATGGCAGCGCAGCCATCGGCAGGATGGCGGTTTGATCGCGAATGCCACAAGCCGGATTGACCGGTCGATGGATGTGGCGATTGCCAAGGAAGCTGATGAGCTGCAGCATGGTTTGCCGATCCTTGCCACGGTGGGTTCCACTGCGCCTTTTGTCGGGCTGTTTGGGACGGTCTGGGGCATCATGAACGCCTTTATTGAGATCGCGGCTCAACAGAACACGAACCTCGCTGTAGTCGCGCCGGGCATTGCAGAGGCGCTATTGGCCACGGGCCTTGGCTTGTTGGCGGCTATTCCGGCCGTGATCTTTTACAACAAACTCAGCGCGGACAGCGATCGGATCGTTTCAGGCTATGAAGCCTTTGCCGATGAGTTCGCCACTATCCTTAGCCGCCAGCTGGACGCATAAGGGATGGGTGCGGGTGTGATGAAATCAGGCGGAGGAGGCGGCAAACGCCGCCGCCGCTATCGGCGCAGCAGCCAGCCGATGAGCGAAATCAACGTGACGCCTTTTGTGGATGTCATGTTGGTGTTGCTGATCATCTTTATGGTGGCGGCTCCGCTACTGACCGTGGGTGTGCCAGTTGAACTGCCAAAGACAGCAGCCAATCCGCTTCCTGGCGAACAGGAAGAGCCTTTGACCGTAACCATCGACTCAGATCTTGGCATCACCATCATGACCACGCCCGTTGCGGCGGAAGAACTGGTGCCCAAGCTTCGGGCGGTTGCTGCGGAACGCAGCTCTGAGCGGGTTTATCTGCGCGCGGATGGCGCAATTCCTTATGAGGCTGTGGTGCAGGTGATGGGCGCGCTCAATGCAGGTGGTTTCAGTGATGTCGGCCTTGTGACCGATGTTGGCGGGCCGACGCTGAGCGGTGCGGAGCCCGCAGCGGCCTCTGGTACCGACAACTAGGACGCAGGCGTGCATATCGGCCACTATATATCCGGCATCGCCCACACCGGTCTGATTGGTTGGGTGTTGTTTGGCGGGGTGTTGAACCCTGACCCGCCTCCGATGGAAGTGACGGATGTGTCTGTGATTTCCTCTGCGGAGTTTGACGCTTTGGTGCGCTCTCAGGAGTCACCGGATACGGCCACGGAAGTTACCTTGCCCACGCCACCTGAAGAGTTGGAGCGGACACCGGAGTTGTCATCTCAAGCGGACGACACGCCTGAGCAGGTGACGCCGCCTGAGGCGCTGCCCACAGAGCCAGATGTGACTCCTGAGCTGACAGAGGTCACGCCACCAGCGCCAATTGAGCCGGACGATGTTGCGCAAGAGGCGCCTGAGTTGCCGACGCCGGAGAGTGACAGCGCGGTGATCATCCCCGATGCGCCCGTCCGTCCAGCCGCCCCGCAGGCAGAGCGGGTGGCGCCAGAGCCTGTGGCCCCGCCGGAGCCTGAAACAGCTATTGCGGATACATTGCAGGAAGCGACACAGCCGGACGAAAGCGCTGAGGTGCAGGACGAGGTGCAAGAAGAGACAGCGCCAGAAGCCGCCAGCACGGAAATAGCGACGGAACCCAAACAAGAAGAACTCGCTAGCGCAGCGCCAAGCCGATCGTTGCGTCCACGTGTGCGCCCAACGGCGCAGCCAACACCAGCGGCCGAAGCTCCGGCAGCTGAGACAACTGATGATGCCATTGCCGCGGCCTTGGCAGAAGCCAGCGCGTCTGAGGCAGCAGAGACCACCGCTGCGCCTTCGGGGCCACCCCTGAGCCAAGGGGAGCGTGATGGTCTGCGAGTTGCCGTGCAGCAATGCTGGGTCGTGGATGTGGGCTCGCGCGCTGCAGATGTAACGGTGGTTGTCGGTCTTTCCTTGGACCGCAACGGCAAAGTGCAGGGCGATATTAAGTTGCTGAGCGCAGAGGGCGGCGATGACGCTGCCACGCGCACGGCTTTTCAGGCTGCAAGACGCGCGGTTTTGCGCTGCCAGAAAGACGGATATGACTTGCCAGTGGAAAAATATGACCATTGGCGAGATGTTGAGATTACATTTAACCCAGATAATATGAGGCGCCGATGAGCAGACTTTTTGCCACAGTGATGATCGGGGTGATGGCCCTGACCCCTTGGGCGCATAAGGCTGAAGCCCAAAGCACCCCTCTGCGCATCGAGATCACGGACGGTGTGATTGAGCCTTTGCCTTACGCGGTACCAGATTTTGTTGCGGAAACGCAGGGCTCCAATCAGGTGTCGCGCGATATCAGCCAGGTGATCGCCGCAGATCTGAATGGCACGGGGCTGTTCCGGCAAATCCCGGCCAACGCGCATATCTCCAGCATCACCAACTTTGACAGTCCGGTGCAATACGCCGACTGGAAAGCCATCAACGCTCAGGCGCTGATCTCCGGTGGCGTCTCTGTGAGCGGCAATCAGCTTGAGGTGCGCTTCCGTGTATATGATGTGTTTGCAGGGACCGAGCTGGGCAGCGGCCTGCGGTTCAAAGGCACCCTCGACGGCTGGCGGCGCATGGCCCACAAAGTGGCGGATGAAGTCTATGCGCGCATCACCGGTGAAGGTGGATACTTTGACAGCCGCGTGGTGTTTGTAAGCGAGACAGGCCCAAAGAGTGACCGCAAAAAACGACTGGCGGTGATGGACTATGACGGCGCCAATCTACAGTTTTTGACCGACAGCCGCGCGATTGTGTTGGCACCACGGTTCTCTCCGAAAGGAGACCGCGTGCTCTACACGAGCTACGAAACGGGCTTCCCGCAGGTGTATGTTCTGGATGTTGGCTCTGTGCAGCGCCGGGTGCTGTCCAATGAGAGCGGCACCATGAGCTTCGCGCCGCGTTTTTCGCCGGATGGCTCAAGTGTTGTTATGTCCGTGACCGAAGGCGGCAACACTGACCTCTACAAAATGAACATTGCAAGCGGGCAGCGCCAGCGTTTGACGTCGACCCCGTCGATTGAAACCGCACCGAGTTACAGTCCCGATGGCAGTAAGATTGTGTTTGAGAGCGACCGTTCCGGCACACAGCAGCTCTACATCATGAACGCCAATGGTGGCGAGGCGACGCGTATCAGCTTTGGCAAAGGGCGTTATGGTACGCCAGTCTGGAGCCCGCGCGGTGACCTGATTGCGTTTACCAAGCAGAACAAGGGACGGTTCCACATTGGCGTCATGCGCACCGATGGCAGCGAAGAACGCCTGCTGACGGCATCTTTCTTGGATGAGGGGCCAACATGGTCGCCCAATGGCCGCGTGATTATGTTTACACGCGAGACCAAAGGCTCCGGCGGTGTGTCGGCGCTCTATTCGGTGGACGTGTCCGGACGGAACCTTAAGCCGGTAAGCGTAACGGGTGGCGGTTCTGATCCAAGCTGGTCGCCACTCCAATAACGCTTGAGCGAGCAAACCACGGCGGCGTTTTCTAAAACGCAGGCTTGTGATACACGAATGGCACAACAGGCAAGAGACGAAAGAACTTTCGGGATAAAAGGCGAGGCGATTTCATGAAAACTTGGACAAAAGCGGCGTTTTTGGTGACCGCGGTGGCGCTTGGCGCTTGTACGGATGCTGATCGGTTTGGTGGCGGATCTGGTGGTTTTGGCGCGGATGGCACTGGCGGCGTAGCGGGAAGCAGCGCGGACCCAACCTCCATCGCCTATTTCCAGGAAGCTGTCGGAGATCGTGTGCTCTTTGCAGTGGACCAATCCACACTGAGTGAGCAGGGGCGTCTGACAGTTCTGTCGCAGGCAAACTGGCTGCTTGAGAACACAGACTATGTGGCGGTTGTGGAAGGTCACGCCGACGAACAGGGCACCCGGGAATACAACCTCGCGCTTGGCGCGCGGCGCGCAAGCGCGGTCAAAGAGCTGCTGGTGTCCCAAGGTGTTGCGTCCAATCGCGTGCGTACTGTGAGCTACGGCAAAGAGCGCCCGATTGAGGTTTGTTCGCAGGAAAGCTGCTATGCGCAGAACCGTCGCGCGGTGACCGTGCTGACGGCAAATGTTTCGGGATAACTCACGATGCGAGCGCAGGTATTTGCAGGACTAAGCGCACTTGCGCTTGTATTGGCTCCGGTGATGGGCAGCACGCAGACGCGTGAGGAAACGCTGGCGGATGTGCGCCAGCAACTTTCGGTGCTTTATGTCGAAATTCAACAGCTCAAACGCGAGCTTTCGACAACCGGCGCGCCGGGCACCGTGGTGGCGGGTGCCTCCACGTTGGAGCGGGTCGATGTGATTGAGCAGCAGCTTCAGGTGCTGACCAACAAAACCGAAGAGCTGCAATATCGCGTAGCGCGCATCGTGGAAGATGGTACCAATCGCATTGGGGATCTGGAGTTTCGTCTTGTGGAGCTTGAAGGTGGAGACCTGAGCCAACTGGGCGAAACCACCACGCTGGGTGGTGATATCGAGGCTGTGCCCGATGTCACCGAAGGTGAAGATGATGGATCGGGTGATGGCGAGCCGACAGAGCTGGCCGTAGGGGAAGAAACGGATTTCAACCGTGCAATGACCGCTCTGGACAACGCAGAATATGCGTCTGCGGCAGATCAGTTCGCCTCATTTGTGCAGACCTATCCGGGGAGCCCGCTGGAATCTGAGGCGCATTTGCGGCGCGGACAGGCGCTTGAAGGTACGGAAGACAAAACCGGCGCAGCGCGTGCGTTCTTGGAAGCCTATTCGGGTGCGCCTGTGGCGGGCACAGCCCCAGAAGCGCTGTTTCGCCTCGGAAAATCCCTTGGCGCGCTTGGTCAGGTCAATGAGGCCTGTGTAACGCTAAACGAAGTTGGTGTGCGCTTCCCGGGTGGTGTGTTTGTCTCTGAGGCGCAGGCCGAGATGGCCAACCTGCAGTGCCCCTGATTGCGCCAGCTGATGCCTTGTTAAAGGCACTTGATACGGCTTTCGGACACGAATTCCCCGACAAAATAGGCGTCGCCGTCAGCGGTGGCGGAGACTCCATGGCGCTTCTGGATCTGCTGCGCGCATGGGGCAAATCAGAAGTTTTTGTCGCAAGCGTCGATCATGGGCTTCGGCCGGAAGCGCGCGATGAAATCGCCTTGGTTGCGGAGTACGCCGCGTGTCATGAATTGTACCACAGTGTTTTAAATTGGCAGTGGGATCTGCAAGGCAATCTGCAGCAAGCGGCCCGAGAAGGGCGGCGCACGGCTTTGCGCAAATGGGCTGAAGAGTGCGGGTTGACCTGCGTTGCTCTGGGGCACACTGCTGATGATCAGGCGGAAACGTTTCTGATGCGGCTTGCGCGTGGATCGGGTGTGGATGGGCTTTCTGCTATGGAGCTGACACGTCATGACGGAGAATTGACGTGGTTGCGCCCGCTTCTGAACGTGCGCCGTCAGGCACTTCGTGATCATCTGCGGCAGGCTAATGTGCCTTGGGCGGATGATCCCAGCAACGAAGATCCAACGTTTGATCGCGTCAAAGCGCGCCAAATGATGGAGACATTGGAGCCGTTGGGATTGACCGTAGAGCGTCTGGCCCAAACCACTGATCATATGAGAGAGCAGCGGGCGCTGGCGGCTTGGGTCGCAGAGCGTGCCACGAAGGATTTGGTTTCACGGGATGCAGGCGACGTTATTTTTGATCTCCCAGGGCTGCTAAACCTGCCTGACGCTCTCAAGTCACGATTGCTTGCCGATGCTTTGGCGGCGGTGTCCGGAAATCCGTATCGGCCGCGTTTCAAGGCGCTTTCGGGTGTTTGGGACATTGAGGTTCCAAAGCCCTTGCACGGATGCTTGGTGATCCCGAAAGCTGCACAGCTGCGTATCACCCGTGAATGGCAAGCCGTGAAAGGCATCCGCACTGCGACAGACAGCCTTTGGGACGGACGGTGGCGCTTGACCACAGTCGAAGACGGCGATGTGACTGGCCTTGAAATTGCGGCGCTTGGCGAGGCGGGGCTGGCAGACGTTCCAGACTGGCGGGCCATCGGGCGCCCACGCCAGAGCCTGCTGTCTTCACCTGCAATCTGGCAGGGTTCAAAGCTGATCGCGGCCCCCATCGCAGGCCTTTCTAACGGATGGGATGCGCAGGTTTTGGCGCTTTAGTTACAAAATGGCGCGACTTGCGAGTGTGTTTGCCAAATATCGCATTGATAACGAGGCAGCGATCTCTATTTAACTGTATACGCGCCCGTGATAGGGAACGGGCGTACTTAAAGGGAGACTTGCCTTGGGCAATGCGCGAAATGTAGCTTTCTGGGTCGTGCTTTTTCTGCTGATCCTTGCCTTGTTCAATCTGTTCAGCGGTGACAGCAGCACTCTGCAAAGCCGGGAAATCAGCTATTCTGACTTTGTTGCGTCTGTGCAAAGTGACCAGGTGGCCAGCGTGACGCTTGATGGCGAGAAAGTGCGCTATGCCACGAAAGATGGCTCCAACTATGTGGCAGTGATGCCTGCGGATGCCGAAGTCACGGGCCTGCTGATTGAGCAGGGTATTCCGGTGCGCGCTGAAAGTCAGGAAACCTCCGGGTTCCAAGCCTTCCTGATCAGCCTTCTGCCCTTCCTGCTTTTGATCGGCGTCTGGGTCTACTTCATGAACCGCATGCAGGGCGGTGGCAAAGGTGGCGCAATGGGCTTTGGCAAATCCAAAGCTAAGATGCTGACCGAAAAGCAGGGCCGCGTGACCTTTGACGATGTGGCCGGTATTGATGAGGCGAAAGAAGAGCTCGAAGAGATCGTTGAGTTCCTGCGCAACCCTCAGAAATTCTCCCGCCTTGGCGGCAAGATTCCAAAAGGTGCGCTGCTTGTTGGCCCTCCCGGCACCGGTAAAACACTGCTCGCGCGTGCCATTGCAGGCGAAGCGGGTGTGCCTTTCTTCACCATCTCCGGTTCTGACTTCGTCGAGATGTTTGTGGGTGTTGGTGCATCACGTGTGCGCGACATGTTTGAACAGGCGAAGAAAAACGCGCCTTGTATCGTGTTTATCGACGAGATCGATGCGGTTGGTCGCCATCGTGGCGCGGGCTACGGCGGCGGCAACGACGAGCGCGAGCAGACCCTCAACCAGCTGCTTGTTGAAATGGATGGTTTTGAGGCCAATGAAGGCGTGATCATTCTGGCGGCAACCAACCGTCGTGACGTGCTTGACCCTGCGCTTCTGCGCCCGGGCCGCTTTGACCGCAACGTGACCGTGGGCAACCCGGACATCAAAGGCCGTGAGAAAATTCTTGGCGTGCACGCACGTAAGACGCCGCTTGGCCCCGACGTTGATCTGCGCATCATTGCGCGTGGTACGCCGGGTTTCTCTGGTGCGGATCTTGCTAACCTCGTGAACGAAGCTGCGCTGATGGCGGCGCGTGTTGGCCGTCGCTTTGTGACCATGGAGGATTTTGAATCCGCCAAAGACAAAGTGATGATGGGCGCGGAGCGTCGCTCTATGGTGCTGACGCAGGACCAGAAAGAGAAAACAGCTTATCACGAAGCCGGTCACGCGCTGGTTGGCCTCAAGCTGCCAGAATGTGATCCGGTCTATAAAGCAACCATCATTCCGCGCGGCGGCGCGCTGGGTATGGTTGTGAGCCTGCCGGAGATGGACCGTCTGAACTGGCACAAGGCTGAATGTGAGCAGAAGCTTGCTATGACCATGGCTGGCAAAGCGGCTGAGATCATCAAGTACGGCGAAGACCATGTGTCCAACGGCCCTGCAGGCGACATTCAGCAGGCAAGCCAGTTGGCGCGCGCGATGGTCATGCGCTGGGGTATGTCCGAAAAAGTCGGCAACATCGACTATGCTGAGGCCCACGAAGGCTATCAGGGCAACACGGGCGGCTTCTCTGTTTCCGCGCATACAAAAGAGCTGATCGAGGAAGAGGTGAAACGCCTGATCCAGGAAGGCTATGACAAAGCGCACCAGCTGCTCACCGACTTCAACGATGAATGGGAGCGTCTGGCGCAAGGGCTTCTGGAATATGAAACCCTGACCGGCGATGAAATCAAACGCGTAATGGACGGCGAGCCGCCACAATCGGGCGATGATGACAGCAATGACGCAGATGAGGGCAACGCGCCAAGCGTCACCGCGATCCCGAAAACCAAACCGCGCAGCAAGCCAAGCGGTGACGGTGGGATGGAGCCGGAGCCGTCGGCCTGATCTGACCAAACTTACAAGATATGACCCCGGAGCGATGAAACGCTCCGGGGTTTTTCGTTTTGTGCGTTCTGTTGGCTGCGCAGTTGGGGGCAGGCCAAAGGTAAGAAACGTCACCCAAATTGATGTTTGCTATCAAGGCTCGTCGTTTGTTGTGGTGCCCGCCTGTTGTTAGGGTCGCCGGGCAAATACTCAGGAGATGACCCAATGCCCGCGCTCAAACCCACCTCTTTTGAAGCAGAGATCACTTGGTTGGGGCGTGTTGCTCCCGCGGGAAAAGATCTGCGTGCGACTGCTGCGGAAACACTGACTTTGTCGATTGGGGGCGCGGTTGGCGAGGCGCACTCAGGCGTGACGCGGAAATCCTGTGTGCGGGTGAAGGCGCTTTATGAGAAAGGCACAGAGATTGCCAATGTACGCCAATTGTCGGTCTTGTCACAGGAAGAGCTGGATCTGATTGCGCAAGAAATGGGGCTGGAGACAGTGGACCCGGCGTGGCTCGGCGCCTCTATCGTGATCAAGGGCATCCCGGATTTCACCCATGTGCCACCTAATGCGCGGCTACAGGGGCCGGATGGCGCGACCATTACGATTGATATGGAGAATCGCCCCTGCGTGTTGCCGGGGCGTGTGATCGAAGGTCACCATCCGGGGCATGGTCCGAAATTCAAGGCGGCGGCAGAAGGGCGTCGGGGCGTGACCGCCTGGGTCGAGCGGGAAGGGCATTTTGCGGTGGGCGACAAACTGCGGCTGTTTGTGCCTGATCAGCCTGTTTGGGCGCATTTGGATGCCGCGAGGGCGGATTGACCGCTGCATCGCAGCGCGCGTCGGTACGTTGAAGCCTATATTGACGTAACGTTTCCTAAAAGAAACCGCCGCCACGATCGCCGACGCAACAAGCGCGGGAAATGTCGGAATTGCATCCCTCGGGTGACGTTGTGAGCGCTAGAAGTGGTTCAGAACGTCAACATCCTTGTGACAGGGACCGCCATGAGTTTCAAAACCGACATCGAAATCGCCCGTGAAGCCAACAAGAAACCGATTCAGGAAATCGGTGCAAAGCTGGGCATCAGCTCTGATGACCTGCTGCCATACGGCCACGACAAAGCCAAAGTCAGCCAGGAGTTCATCAACTCCGTCAAAGACAAAGAAGACGGCAAACTGATTCTGGTGACCGCCATCAACCCGACACCTGCGGGCGAAGGCAAAACCACCACCACCGTGGGTCTGGGCGACGGCCTGAACAAGATCGGCAAAAACGCCATGATCTGTATCCGCGAAGCGTCTCTCGGCCCGAACTTCGGCATGAAAGGCGGCGCAGCGGGCGGCGGCATGGCACAGGTTGTGCCAATGGAAGAAATGAACCTGCACTTCACTGGTGACTTCCACGCGATCACTTCCGCACACTCTCTGCTGTCGGCGATGATCGACAACCACATCTACTGGGGCAACGAGTGCGAAATCGACATCCGCCGCGTTGCATGGCGCCGTGTGGTCGACATGAACGACCGCGCCCTGCGTCAGATCACGGCTTCCCTTGGTGGCGTGTCCAACGGCTTCCCACGCGAAACCGGCTTTGACATCACCGTGGCTTCCGAAGTTATGGCGATCCTCTGTCTGGCAAACGATCTGGAAGATCTGGAAAAGCGCCTGGGCGACATCATCGTTGCTTACCGTCGCGACAAGACCCCAGTTTACTGCCGCGACATCAAAGCAGAAGGCGCAATGACCGTCCTGCTGAAAGACGCGATGCAGCCAAACCTCGTGCAGACTCTGGAAAACAACCCAGCGTTTGTACACGGCGGCCCATTCGCCAACATTGCACACGGCTGTAACTCCGTGATCGCAACCAAGACCGCGCTGAAGGTGGCCGACTACGTTGTGACCGAAGCAGGCTTCGGTGCCGACCTCGGTGCTGAGAAGTTCATGAACATCAAGTGCCGCAAAGCAGGCATCGCGCCTTCCGCGGTTGTTCTGGTTGCCACTGTTCGCGCCATGAAGATGAACGGCGGCGTTGCCAAAGCTGATCTGGGTGCAGAAAACGTAGAAGCTGTTCAAAATGGCTGTGCCAACCTTGGCCGTCACATCGAGAACGTGAAATCTTTCGGCGTGCCGGTTGTTGTGGGCATCAACCACTTTGTGACCGACACCGACGCAGAAGTTCAGGCCGTAAAAGACTACTGTGCAGAGCACGGTGTGGAAGCGGTTCTGTCCCGTCACTGGGAGCTCGGTTCTGAGGGCTCCGCACCGCTGGCAGAGAAAGTGGTGGAAATCGTGGAAGGCGGTTCCGCCAACTTCGCACCGATCTACCCAGATGATATGCCGCTGTTTGAGAAGATCGAAACCATCGCGAAGCGCATCTATCGTGCAGACGAAGTTCTGGCGGACAACAAAATCCGCAACCAGCTGCGCGAGTGGGAAGAAGCGGGCTACGGCAACCTGCCGGTCTGTATGGCGAAAACCCAGTACTCCTTCTCCACCGATCCGTCCCTGCGCGGCGCGCCAACCGGTCACTCTGTCCCGGTGCGTGAGGTTCGCCTGTCTGCCGGTGCTGGCTTCATCGTGGTTGTCTGCGGTGAGATCATGACCATGCCGGGTCTGCCCCGCAAGCCTGCGTCGGAAAGCATCCGTCTGAACGACGAAGGCTTGATCGAAGGCCTGTTCTGATCCGGATTGCGGTTTGGGCATAGGCAGGGTAGGGCATGCGCGACACGTTCTGGAGAACAGCGATGCTTGCCCCTGCCGATTGCCCCGACATGCCATCTTTGCGAGAGCAAATCGATATGCTGGACCGCACATTGGTCCAGCTATTGGCCAAACGGGCGACCTACATCGACCGGGCGGTTGAGATCAAACAGGGGGTCGGTTTGCCGGCCTCCATTCCGGCCCGCATCGAAGATGTGGTGGCCAAAGTCCGCGCCACAGCCGAGGCCGAGGAACTGGATCCAGACCTCATAGAAACCTTGTGGCGTCAATTGATTGATTGGTCGATTGCGCGAGAGGCGCAGACCATAGAATTCGAATAGCGGAGCACGACATGCGCGCAGCAGTGATTGATGGGAAAGAGATTGCAGCGACGCTGCGCTCAGAGGTCAGGGCAGAGGCGCAAACGCTGAGCGAACTGGGGTGGGCCCCACGCTTGGTCTCGATCTGCGTTGGCGATACGGCCGCCGCCGAGATCTATGTCCGCAACCAGCAGAAACAAGCCGAAAGCGCGGGTGTTCAGTTTGAGGCGCGCAGCTATCCGGCTGAGACCTCTTTGGAGCAGCTCATTGGCATCCTGCAGGGTCTCAACCATGATCCACGCGTAAACGGGATCATCATCCAGCGTCCGTTGCCAGAGCACATTCCGGTGAAAGCGCTGCAGAAAACGGTGCATCCACTGAAAGACGTTGAAGGCATGCACCCGGCCTCTATCGGCAACATTGTTTACAACGATCTGGCGCTTGGCCCCTGTACGGCGGTGGCAGCGGTGGAGATCCTAAAAACCCTGCCTTTGCAGATGGAAGGGTTGAACGTCACCGTGATCGGCCACAGCGAGATTGTGGGCAAACCAATCGCCTTCTTGATGATGGGCCTCGGTGCAACGGTCACCGTATGTCACCACATGACCCGCTCGGTCGCCATGCACAGCCGTGCCGCAGATGCGGTGTTTGTCGCGGTGGGCAAGCCGGGTCTGGTGACCGGTGACATGATCAAGCCGGGCGCTGCGGTGATTGATATCGGCATCAACCGGGTGGAGACACCAGACGGCCTGCGCACGGTAGGCGATGCGGATTTTGCCAGCTGTGCGGATGTGGCTGGGTGGATCACGCCTGTGCCGGGCGGCGTTGGCCCAGTCACAGTGGCCACACTGATGAAAAACGCCGTGTTGGCAACACGGATGCAAATGGATCATTACCGGGCGTCTTATGCCCGGGCGGATGCGTAAGGGGAGACCAAGATGACTGCGCAAGTGATTGACGGAAAGGCCTTTGCGGCCACTGTGCGCGAGAAAGTGGCGGGCCATGTGGCGCGCCTGAAAGAGGAGCACGGGATCACCCCGGGCCTCGCGGTTGTGCTGGTGGGCGAGGATCCTGCGAGCCAGGTGTACGTGCGCTCCAAGGGCAAGCAGACCGTGGAATCGGGCATGAACAGCTTTGAGCACAAGCTTGACGCAGACACGTCTGAGGCAGATCTGCTGGCGCTGATCGATCAGCTCAACAACGACGAGACCGTACACGGCATTCTGGTGCAGTTGCCGCTGCCTGGTCATCTGAACGAAGATCTGGTGATCAACTCCATCGCGCCGGAAAAAGACGTGGATGGCTTCCACATTTCCAACGTGGGTCTGCTGGGCACTGGTCAGAAATCCATGGTGCCTTGCACACCGCTGGGCTGCCTGATGATGCTGCGTGATCACCACGGCTCGATCTCCGGCATGAATGCTGTGGTGATTGGCCGTTCCAACATCGTTGGCAAGCCAATGGCGCAGCTTTTGCTGGGTGACAGCTGCACCGTGACCATCGCACACAGCCGCACCAAGGATCTGCCCGGTGTGGTCAAACAGGCCGACATCGTTGTTGCCGCGGTGGGCCGCCCGGAAATGGTGCCAGGGGACTGGATCAAAGAAGGCGCAACCGTAATTGATGTGGGCATCAACCGCATTGACGCCCCTGAAAAAGGCGAAGGCAAAACCCGCCTTGTGGGCGACGTTCACTATGAAAGCGCCGCCAAAGTGGCGGGCGCGATCACCCCGGTTCCGGGCGGCGTTGGTCCGATGACCATTGCTTGCCTGCTCGCCAATACTGTGACCGCCTGCTGCCGCGCAAACGGTTTGGAAGAGCCCGAAGGGCTGACAGCGTAAGCCTTTGGCGATACAAGACTTTGAGGCGGTCTTTTGGGCCGCCTTTTCTATTTGGGCAGGATCGGCACCATCGTGCCCGTGAGCAGAGCAATTTGCGTGCGCAGGCCTTTGTCTAAGACAAACACTTCGGCTTGAACGATGACCAGACGGCGGCCGGGTTTGACCACCCGACCAATCGCTTCAAGATGATCCCCCTGCGCAGGGGCCAGCAGGTGAATTTTCATTTCGCTTGTGAGAACCTCTGCCTCTTGAGGCATCATGGAAAGCGCCGCATAGCCCGCTGCGCTATCGCCCAGCCCAAAGGTCAGCGCGGCGTGGCCGAAACCGTGCTGTTGCGTGCAAGTGGGCAGAATAGGCGCGCTGAGCGTCACCGTGCCAGTATCCAGCTTGGTCAGCTCAGCCCCCAGAGTTGTCATCATGGCCTGCTTGGCAAAGCTGCGGTGAATTTTCTGCGCGATTGGTTCTGATAGTGGCATTTGTTTTCCTCTCCCAAAGGCAGAAGAGGGCAGACAACCCCAAGCGTCAACCTCGTCAGCGCGGCATGGTGACGAGCCGTGGCGTTTGACCGGTGATCACAGCCATCGCCTCTGGCCGCATCAGCTCTGACAGCGCTTTGTTGTCGCTGCGCAAACCTCCGGTATAGGTGCCAAAGGCCGGCAGGATGATGCGGTCGCTGTCAAAGAGAAAGGCAGGACGTGAGATTTTGCGCAGCCGGGTCTGGACTGAGACTTTGGGGTGAAAATGTCCCGATATCTCAGAGCTTCGTCCGGTCTGCGCGATATGGCGAAACGTCAAAGGGGGCAAAGGGAGCTCTGACAAATGCGCGCCGCCCAGATCGACGGGGCCGGGATCGTGGTTGCCCTCAATCCAGACCCAACGCCTGCCAGCCTGCAATCGCGCGATCCAGAGGCGTTCATCATCTGAAAGCGCACGGGCAGCTTCTACATCGTCAAAACTGTCGCCCAAGCACACCACGGTGCTGGCCTCTGTCGCTTCAAGGACCTCTTCCAAACGCAAAAGGGTGTCTCGCGTTTCATAGGGAGGAATGGCGGGACCACCGCGCCGCAAAACGCGTTCCGATTTGCCCAGATGCAGGTCAGAGACCACCAAAAGCCGCTGATCTTCCCACCACAATGCGCCGGATCCCAGCGCGGAAAGTGTGCAGCCTGCAAGAGTAATCGAAACGCCGTTCATGGTACGTTCTTATGGGCTGTTAGTAGTCAGATCAATGGGTATCTCTTTGTTTCTTAGACGCTTTGCACAAGTTCAGTTCAAACGCTGGCGAGGCCACTGTCTTGCATAAGCGCTGCGGTTTCTTCTGCGAGCAGGCGCTCTTCGGCGCTGCCACTCTGCACGGGGACTTTGCCCACTTCCAAAAGCAGAGGTGCGGCGAGGGGCGTGACATGCGGGGCGCGCACGTAGTCGATCCGGTCTCCGACTTGGGACAGCATCGCCTCGATCCGCGCAAAATCGACCAGCCCGCGCATGGCCTCCATCCGCGTGACCTCCATCAACAAATGATCGGGGTCGTATTTTAGCAGGGTGTCGTAGAGGATGTCTGAGCTGAAGGTGGCTTGGCGGCCCGATTTCTTTGCACCCGGTGTGTTGCGTTCGATCAGCCCTGCAATCGTCGCTGAGGCTCTGAAGGTGCGTTTTATCAACGCGTTGCCCGCCAGCCAACCGTCCAACCCATCTCGCAACACATTGAGATCAAAGAGAGGTTTGGGTTCTATCACCTCATCCAGCCCCCAGATCAAAGTGGCATAGTCTGAGGCGACAAACCCCATGGGTGCGAGGTCCAAGTCTTCCATCCGTTTGGTGAGCAGCAACCCGAGTGTTTGCTGCGCATTGCGCCCGGAAAACCCGTAAACGCACATGTTTTGCCGCCCGTCCCGTTCAAAGGTTTCGACCAGCAACCGGTCAGGCTCCGGTAGTTGCGAGATCTCCCGTTGGAGCCGCAGCCAGTCGGCGGTGTGCTCTGGCAGGTCGGGCCAATGCGCTTGTTGCAGATAGCGCAGGGTGCGTTGTGAAAGCTGTGTGGATGTTGAGAATTTGGTGCCGGAGAAAACGGCCACGCGCGGCTTGCGTGCGGCATTGCGGGAGACTTGCACTGTCATGTCGCGCAGGCCCTCATAGCGCACGATCTGCCCGCCGATGAGGAAGGTGTCTCCCGCGGAAAGCGTCGCGGCAAAAGCTTCTTCCACTTCACCGAGCGGCTTGCCACCCCGATTGCGTTTCAGTTGCACCTTCAGGGTGTCGCTGTCCTGAATTGTGCCTGCGTTCATACGGATGCGCGCGGCGGCGCGGGGATCGCGCAACTGCCACAGCCCATCGGGGCGCTGTTGCAACCTTTGCCAACGATCATAAGCCTTTAGCGCATAGCCGCCCGTGGCGCAGAAGTCGAGGCAGGCGTCAAAATCTGAACGGGTCAGGTCTGTGTATGCGCCGACACTGGCGACTTCGGCGAAGAGGGCATCGGCCTCAAACGGGCCAGAGGCCGCTGTGAGCAATATGTGTTGGCAGAGCACGTCGCGCGGGCCGGGACCGCGGGGATCGGCATCCAAATCGCCTGTACGGGCTGCTGCCAGCGCATTGACGCATTCCACCACCTCCCAGCGGTTGGCTGGCACCAGAAGCGCCTTAGAAGGCGCGTTGTAGCGGTGGTTTGCGCGCCCGATGCGCTGGATCAGGCGTTTGACGTTTTTGGGGGCGCCGACTTGGATTACAAGGTCAACATCACCCCAGTCGATGCCCAGATCCAGACTGCCGGTGCAGACAATCGCGCGCAGGTCACCGCGCACCATGGCGGCCTCAACCTTCTCCCGCTGCGCGCGGTCGAGGCTGCCATGGTGGATGCCGATCGGGAGGCCCTCATCATTGGCAAGCCACAGATTATGAAAGAAAATCTCCGCCTGCGCACGGGTGTTGTGAAAGATCAGCGTGGTCTTATGTGCTTTGACTTGCTCAAGCACTGCGGGGATGGCGTAGGCGGCCCCGCCGCCGGACCAAGGTGGGGCCTCCTCGGTTGTCAGCATTGCGATGTCCGGTGCGGGGCCTGGGTCTGCATAGAGGATGTCGCAAGGATCGGGATTGCGCGCGAGCATGCGGGCGATTTCCTCAGGGTGGTCGACGGTTGCAGATAGGCCGACGCGACGCAGATCGGGGCAAAGCGCTTGCAAACGGGAGAGGGCTAAAAACAGTTGATCGCCGCGTTTGCTTTCTGCAAGTGCATGAATTTCATCAACAACTACGCGCTTTAATCCCGCAAAAATGCGTGGGGCATCTTCGTAAGATGTTAAGAGCGCTAGGCTTTCGGGGGTGGTCAGCAGAATGTGGGGTGGGTCGACCCGCTGGCGTTTCTTCACGGTTTGTGAGGTGTCGCCGGTGCGATCCTCAATGCGAATCTGCAGGCCGATTCCCTCGACGGGTGCGCGGAGATTGCGCTTGATGTCGGCAGCTAAGGCCTTGAGAGGAGAGACATAAAGTGTGTGAAGCCCTTTGTGCTCATTCCGCGCGAGGTCTGCGAGTGTGGGCAGAAAGCCGGCGAGGGTTTTACCGCCACCTGTGGGGGCGATCAGCAGGGTGCAGGGGGCGTCAGCGCGCTCCAGCATGGCGCGCTGGTGGGGATGGGGTTGCCAGCCGCGCGCTGCAAACCAATCCTCAAGGGCGGTTGGAAGCGCTTCAGCCAAACAGATCTACTCCGGCTTTGGGGCGCAAAAGATGTTGTAAAGCAACGAGATTACCTGAGATGTGTTTGAATCTGCCAGACTGTAGAAGATGGTTTTGCCTTCGCGCCGGGTGGCCACCAAGCCCTCTTCGCGCAGGCGTGCGAGCATTTGGCTGACAGCCGCTTGGCGCACTTCCAGCAGAGCTTCCAATTCGCCGACCGATTTTTCTCCACCCTCCAGATGACACAGAATCATAAGACGCCCGGAGTGGGCCAGGGTTTTGAGGTAAGTCGCTGCAGCATCGGCGTTTTTCGCCATTTCGGACTGCGGCGCGGTGGGGTCTTGAAGTGTCACGTCTGTTGGTTCCGGTATGGCAGAAAGTTCGTTGTCCACTTCTCATATAACATGTGTAGCATCCGGTTGCGAGATGGCTCAGACTTTTGGTGGTGCCCCTCCTTCAAAGCTGTTTCCATTGACATAATCGCACGGCGCGTCTTGCATCTGGAGGTGTAAGCCCTTGCCATCAAAGGGATTTGCGCGGGCCAGAGCTTCGTCCACATCGATGCCGAGACCGGGCGCGGTTGGCGGGGTCACATATCCGCCCTCAACTTTGAGAGTAGATTTGATGAGCGCATCGTGGAACGGCGTTTCGATGGTTTCGATCATCAGCAGGTTGGGAATGGAGGCGGCCAGATGGATATTGGCGGCCCATTCTATCGGTCCGGCATAAAGATGCGGCGCCATTTGAGCGTTGTAACACTCTGCAATCGCTGCAACTTTTTTCATTTCCCAGATGCCGCCTGCGCGGCCCAGAGCGGGTTGCAGGATCTCGGCGGCGCCGGTGCGCAGGACGGTGGCGAACTCGGATTTGGTGGTCAGGCGTTCACCGGTGGCGACGGGAATGCGGACGTTGCGGGCCACGCGGGCCATGTCTTCGATGTTGTCGGGCGGGGTGGGTTCTTCGAACCAGAGCGGGCTGTAAGGCTCTAGCGCCTGACCCAGCCGGATGGCACCTGCGGTGTTGAATTGGCCATGGGTGCCAAAGAGCAAATCCGCTTTGTTTCCAACGGCTTCACGGATCGCTTTGCAAAAGGCCACGGACATGGAGATGTCGCTCATGGCGGGCATGTGGCCACCGCGCATGGTGTAGGGGCCAGCGGGGTCGAACTTGACGGCGGTGTAGCCTTGATCCACGGCAGCCAGCGCACTTTCGGCGGCCATCTCGGGCGAGGTCCAAAACTCAGAAATCTTATGATTTTCAAGAGGGTAGAGATATGTGTAGGCGCGCAGACGTTCGTTCATCAGGCCGCCCAGCAGCGCATAGACAGGGCGGTCGCGGTCTTTGCCGAGGATGTCCCAGCAGGCGATTTCCAGACCGGAAAACGCGCCCATCACCGTCAGGTCGGGGCGCTGGGTGAAGCCTGAGGAATAGGTGCGGCGGAACAATCGTTCAATGTTTTCAGGGCTTTCGCCCAAAAAGTAGCGTTCAAACACATCGCGGATGACGTGGGTCATCGCGTCGGGGCCAACGGAGGAGGCATAGCATTCGCCCCAGCCGATGATGCCGGTGTCTGTGGTGAGCTTCACCAAGATCCAGTAGCGCCCGCCCCATCCGGGGGCTGGGGGGGCGGTGATGATCACGTCCAGATCGGTGAGTTTCATGGCGCAGCTCCTCAATGCAACGGGCAAAATTAACCATAAAATTGCACGTCGGTATCGCGTCTGTATCGCGACTGTATTGCGACGGTGCGAATTTTGGCGAGCAAAAAACCTTACCGCACCGTGCGTTGCGTGGATTTACAGCCCTTTGGCGGCGGCGAAAGCCTCCAGTTCCTGCTCGATCTCCTGCACCGCCTCCAGCGTGCTGAAGAAGGAGAGATCCGGGGCATTCACATCATCCATGAAGGCTTCGATTTCCAGATGGATCGGCTGACGGTCGAGATCGCAGGTCAGCTTCCAGCGCCGGGTTTCTTCGACCGCCATTTCTTGCAGATCCTGCTGCACCAACTGCGCCACGCCTTCGGGAAACACAAACCGGGGATTGTTGGCGAGCTGGATGAGGAAGGGGGTGACTTCCTCGGTGTCAAAATTCATGGAGGTCTGCGAGGAGATCGGTGCTGGCGGTTTGGGCGCCGAAGGTTTGAAAAGATCGGTGACAAATTTCAACACAGGGGGTCTCCTCGCAGTGAGTGGTCAGTCGTCAAACACAATCACATTGCGTTTGGCGCTGCCGGTTTTGGTGTCCGCAATGGCTTCGTTGATCTGATCTAACGTCCAACGACCAGAGATCAACTCATCAAGTTTCAATCTGCCCTGCTGATAGAGATCGACCATCCATGGAATGTCGCGCTTGATCACCACATCGCCCATCTTGGAACCTTGCATGCCCTGACCAATGGCAGCGAGGATCACCGGCTCATAGCTCGACTTCTCACCGGAATGCGGCATGCCCACCATGATGACTTTGCCACCCGGTGCGAGGTAGCGCGGGGCCTGATCATAGGCGGGGATCGCGCCGACGGTGACGATCACCGCATCTGCGCCGCGGCCCATGGCGCGGATCGCCTGCACAAATGGTTTTTTGTCGGTGGCAAGTACGCCGTCGGTGGCTCCGAACTCCTTGGCGATTTCGAGTTTCTCTTCGCCCATGTCCACGGCGACGATGCGGCGGGCTCCGGCGATGCGCGCACCCTGAATGGCGTTGAGGCCAACGCCGCCTGCGCCGATCACCACCACATCCTGACCGGCCCGGATCTGAGCCGCATTGACCACAGCACCCACGCCGGTGATCACACCGCAAGCGATGAGGCTGGCGGCCTCCATGGGGATGTCATCAGAGATTTTCACCACTTGGGACTGATCCACCACCACCTTTTCGGCAAAGGCGCCACAGGCCATGGCCTGATGCAGCGTGCCGCCATCGGCGGTGGTGAGCGGACCTTTGTCCCCATCGTAAGGCGTGCCGCAGATGGTGGGTTTGCCTTCGGCGCAGCTAGGGCAGCTGCCACAGGCACGGATCAGGGTGACCACCACCGGGTCACCTTCGGCCAGACCCACGACGCCATCGCCGACAGAGGTCACATGACCCGCCGCTTCGTGGCCGTAGACGGCGGGCAGGCTGCTGCCCCATGCGCCTTCGGCAAAGGAGATGTCGGAATGGCAAACGGCCACAGCTTTGAGGGTGACCTCAATCTCGCCCATTTGCGGTGCGCGCAAAGTGATGTCTTCGACCACTAGGGGCTCGCCAAACGCATGGCAAACGGCGGCTTTGACTGTGCTCATGTGGATCTTTCCTCCTCCGGTCCCTGTCACTCTGGCAGCTTAGAGGTGATCGGTTGGTCAGTTCCAGACAAAGCACGTCGTTTTCAGGTTAAGTTCCCCTACGTGAGTTCATGAAGACACCAAGGGAGAGCACCATGAGCACGGCGGCCAGCAGGAAGGGCGCGCCGGGCAGGTAGAGCGGGGCGTGATCGGCGGAAAAATAGGCAAATGCCTGCGTCATCACCAACGGCGCAAGCACATGCGCCAGTGAGGTCAGGGACGAGGAAATGCCCTGCAGTTCGCCCTGCGCATCATCGGCAACGCGGCGGCTCATGATGCCTTGCAGCGCGGGCAGGCCCACCGAGGCGAGCGCGGCGATGGGGATGCCCATCAGGAGCAACATGCCGGTGGGGACAAAGCCGATATAGATCAGCGCAAAGACCTCCAGCGCAAGGCCGATGATCACGGCGCGGCGGTTGCCAAACCATTTGATGGTGGGGGCAATGAGTGCGGCCTGCACGATGGCGTAACAGAGCCCGTAGGTGGAAAGGGAGAGGCCGATCATGCCCTCTTCCCAGGCAAAGCGCTCGGTCACGAAATAGGCCCAGATGGCGGGGTAGACCGCTGCGGCCACCTGATAGAGGAAGAACACCACCAGCAGTTTGGTCATTGTCGGCAGGTGGTTGAGCGCATAAAGCGCGCCCAGCGGGTTGGCGCGGCGCCATTCAAAGGTGCGGCGGTTGGCGGCGCTGACGGTTTCTTTGAGGACCATGTAGCCGAGGAGTGCGTTGCCGCCAGCAAGCAGGGCGGCGGCCCAGAAGGGCGCGCGAGTGCCGAACTGCCCAAGGATGCCGCCCATGGCGGGGCCAAGCACAAAGCCGATGCCCACCCCTGCACCGACGATGCCAAAGGCGCGGGCCTTGTCCTGCGCGCTTGAGATGTCGGCCATATAGGCCATGGCGGTGGCATAGGTGGCGGCGGTGATCCCGGCGACGATGCGGCCGATCACCAGAACCCAGATGTTTTGCGCCAGCGCCATGATCACATAGTCAGCGGACATTACGGCGAGCGATATCAGCAGGACCGGGCGGCGGCCAAAGCGATCGGACAGGTTGCCCAGAAGCGGGCCGCAGAGAAACTGCATGAAGGCAAAGACCGTGGAGAGCACGCCGCCCCAGATCGCCGCCGCGCCGAGATCGCCTCCGGTGACCTCTCGGATGAGATCAGGCATGACCGGCAGGATCAGCCCGATGCCCATGGCATCAATGATGACGGTGGCGAGGATCACCAAAACGGGGAGCCGGTTTTTCATAGGTCTGTTGTCTGTCCTGCGGATGGCCGGGGCCGGGATTCTGGTGTGAGTACGCAGGGAGCGGGCCTCTGGATGTGCCGCTCTTTGAAGTGCCTCCCCACAGCTCCAAAAGTTGCGGGCAGGCTGGCGCAAGCCTTTGAAGGGTGCAATATTTCCCTTACGGCACCTTTGGCGCGAGTGGGTTTTTTATTACTCTTTCGGCCTTGGCGGCAACCCGTGCGCGTCAGGTGTTTGGGGCGGCCATCAGTAGGAGCGACAGGCTGCCCAGAGCGATCTGCGGCAGGTGCAGGGTTTCGGCCATGGCGGCGTGGGGTTCAACCGCGCTGAGTTGCAGGGTGCCGTTGAGGGTTTGCAGCTGTTGCAGCAGCGCTGCTGTGGCTGTGCAGTGGGGCATCTGGGCGGCAGCGGCCTGTGCGGCGGCGGTGAGCCATTGCGAGATGCTGCGCGTGCTCTGCCGGACATCTCCCGTTGCCCCCAGCGAGAGGGCTTTGGCGATCTCATCGCCGAGCTCGGCATCCTTGGCAACCGCCGCGTGGATGCTCTCTGCGCGCAGCGCGGGCAATTCTGCCAGGGCGGCGGCGGTTTGATTGGTCTCGGGCAGGGCCTTGAGGGCGGTTTCCGCGAGGCCCAGCAGTTGGCGCAGGCGCAGCATCAGAGCGGTGTCGGCGATGTCCTGCGGGTCTGCGTTTTGACCGATGAAGCGGCTGTGCTCCGGCGCTTCCATGGCTTTGTCAAAGGCGGCCATCAGCGCGGGCACGTAGGTTTGATCCGTGGCAAGACCATCAGACAGACCCGCGGGATCAACCTGCACCTCCATCGCGCTGCGGTGGATAAAAAAGCCGCTGTCTTCGGGGATGTCACCACGGGTGGCCTGAACCTTTGCCAAGGTGCCAAGAACCAGCAGGGCGGCGCGCAGCTCGGCGCTGTGGGTGAAAAGACGCCCGGCTTCCCCGACGGGGAAGCGTTTGGTGAACATCGGGCTGTCAAAGACGGAAGCGGTCATCAGGAGGCTTTCAGAATGCGGTCGATCAGCGCGGCGAGCCCGGCTGGATCGGCGAAGAAGGGGGAGTGGCTTGTGGCCATCTCATAAACCTCTGCGCTTGGCCAGTCCTGCGTCATTGTGACCTGAAATTCCGGCGGGATGGTCTGATCATCGAGGCAGCGGATGTAGTTGCGGGGCAGGGTGCGGTGGCCGTCGCCCAGAGTGATCGGATCGGCCTGCGCGCGGATCGACTGGGGGCAGAGGTGGGCGTTGGCAAAATCCTCGGTGCCAGCGGGGCAGTCGTGATAGAAGGCGGCGCGGGTTTGGGCGGGATCAATGGTGTAGCTGAGGCCGTCCTCGGATTTGACCACGGCCTGCATCAGCGGTTGGCGCGGGGCGGCGCGGCGCATGTCGGCAAGGGAATGGCCATCCCACGGGGTGTAGGCGCAGAGGTAGATCAGGCGTGCGATCTGTTTCGGTGCCATGTCGGCGGCGCGGGTGATCGGGAAACCGCCCCAGCTGTGCCCCAGAACGACGGTGTTGTCGCCAAGCGCATCCACAACAGCCTGCGCGCAGCTTTCCAACGTCACCTCGGCAACGGGTGTTTGATCTTCGCCATGTGATGGCAGATCGATTGCGCGGGGATGGTGGCCAAGCGCTTTGAGCGCGGGGATGAGGTCTCGCCAGCACCATGCGCCGTGGCAGGAGCCGTGCACCAGAAGAATGTCAGCGCCAGAGGTGGAGGTGTCAGACATGGCCGGTTTCTTTCATGAAGTCGGTGAGGAGTTGGGCGTATTCGACGGGCTTTTCCACACAGGGCAGATGGCCTGCGCGGCGCAAAAGCTCCATGCGCGCGCCGGGGATCAGCTCGACGGTTTCGCGCACCAGATCGGGGGGCGTGGTTTTGTCCTCCGGCCCCGCAATGCCAAGCGTTGGCAGGCGCAGCCCGGAGGTGGGCGTATAGAAATCTGTGCCCTTTATGGCCGCGCAGCAGCCGATATAGCCCTCTGCTGGGGAGGCCGCCAACATCGCTTGCCAATGGGCCATCTCGGGACGCGCCTGAAAATCGCGGCCAAACCAGCGGGTCATGATCTCCGGCGCGACGGCGGGGAGCCCTTTGGTCTGAACCGCCTCGATGCGCTCATCCCACATCTTGGGGGAGCCGATCTTGGCGGCGGTATTGGAGAGCACCATGGCGCGCACCAGATCGAGCCGTTTGACCGCCAAGCCCTGCGCAATCATGCCGCCAATGGAGAGACCGACAACCAGCGCGTCTTTGACGTTCAGATGCTCAAGCAGCGCCTCCGTGTCTTTGACCAATTGGCCCATGGCGTAGGGCGCGGGTGGCACGTCGGTCTGCCCATGGCCGCGCATGTCGGCGCGCAGGATGCGCAGGCCGGCAGGCAGATGCTGCAGGACCGGATCCCAGAGCTGCAGCGTGCTGCCCAATGAGTTGATAAACACCACCGGTGCGCCGGTTGGGTCTCCTTCGTCGCGGTAGTGGAGTTGAATGCCGTTGAGCGTGGCAAAAGGCATAGCTGTCAGTCCTTCAGGCGCATGTGGGCCATGATTTGCCCGTGATCAGACGCGAGCTTGTTGTAGGGCGCTTCGGCGTGGCTGCCATCGGTGAGATGGTCGTTCAGAACGCTGAAGTATTCCATGTCGCCCAAGCGCTCGGGGTTGTCCGGGTGGAAATGGCGCGAAAGGTAGATTTGGTCAATGCTTTCATAGACCCCGCCAAAGGCTGTTGTGTAGACCATGTCGCGCAGGGATTTGCGGGTGAAAAGCGCCTCGGCTGAGGTGAGGCGCACCGCGCCCACGGCCTCCTGAATGGCGTCGTTTTCGCCGCGCGTGTAGCGGTCGTTGGCGTGTTTGGCGTCGTGGCGCAGCATCCAGCTGTAGTTGCGGAAGGGCACCTCGCCTGAGATGATTTCCGAGCTGACCGCATGCTCACCATCGTTGAAATCCCCGAGCACCATGACAGGGCGGCCAAGGTTCAACTCTTCGACAATGGCGCGGCGCAGCACCCAAGCCTCGGCCATGCGGCGCAGGCTGGCGCGGATCGCCCCCATGGCGCGGCCAAGTGGGTCATAGTTGGTGAGATCGGCCTCAGGCGCGGTGCCAGTTTCAGGGTCGCGTGGAAACTCGCCCAGCTTGGATTTGAGGTGGCAGTTGAAGACGGTGATGATCTGATCGCCCACCGGTATGCGCGCCTTCAGGATCGGGCGGGATGTGCGGGTGAGCGTGAAATGCCCAGCCTCGCCGCCGCCCAAGGCCGCAAAAGGGATTTTGATCGGTTCGGCGAGCTCCTGAATGATCTCAGGCGGTTCCGCGAAGCCGAAGCGGGACAGGATGGCGACGCCCGGGCGGCGGTTGCCGGGTTCTCCTGTGTCATTCACGTTGGGGGCCACAAAGAGGCCCTCGGTGCCATAAGGCGTGAAGCCCAGTTTGCGGAAGATCGCCTTGCGGTGATAGCGCTTGGAGCGGTCGGGGATGACGGCCTCATTAGAGGCGACCCCGATGCGGTCGGCCTCCGCCACCACATCGCGCAGCGCGCTTTCCTCAAAGATTTCCTGAAAGCCGATGATGTCGGCGTCCATGGAGAAGAGCTGGGAGGCGGTCCAATCTTCTTTCCAGGCGTATTCTTCGGGCGTGTAGGATTGGAAGGTGTAGTATTCCTGATCCGGACCGATGAGGTTTTTGACGTTGAAAGAGGCGATGGTGAATTGGGTCATTGAGCTACCTCTGGAACTGTGGTTCCCGGAAGGACAACAAGTGTGTGGTCCAGCCCCGAAAGCGCCTTGTCAATCGATGGGGCTATGATCGACCAGTCGCCACCTGCAAGGCCGGCTCCGATGAGGGGGTAGCCTATGCGGAGCCCTGCGAATTCAGAGGCAATGCGCGCAAACACTTCGGCGACAGCTTCATAGCTGACGCGCGGCTGGGGGCCTCTGAAATTGAACTGGGTGTAAGCGTTTACGATGTGAAAGCTGTGGTCTTGAAAAGCGACGTTGGCCACGGAGTAGCTGCCGAGTTTTTCCCGACTGCCTTCGTCAGTTTTGCGGTCCGCGTTGAGTGCTTCTGGAAATTCGGCGGCGATGGCTTTGGCGATGCCAGCGCCCATCGTGCAGAAGCAATTGCAGCCATGCACCATAACATCGAACTGGCCGGATTTTGTTAGGGCAATCAGGTCGCCTTCGATCACTTGCATGAGCTGAAATTCCTTTTTTTCTATATAGTTCCTCAGATCGGGCCCATCCCCTCGGGGCCGGGCGCGATCCTTTTGCTAGGCATATTTTTCAAGAGCATCCGCGAACACATCTGCGTCCACATTGCCGCCGGTGCAGACGGCCATAACCGCGTCCCCTTCGAGCTGATCGCCATGAAACAGCGCGGCGGCCAGGGCGACTGCACCCCCTGGTTCCACGATGATTTTCAGACGTTTGAAGGCGATTGCCATGGCGTGCAGGGCTTCGTCTTCGGTGACGACAAGGCCGGGGCCGCAGAGGCGGGACATGATCGGGAAGGTGATCTCGCCCGGGCTTGGCGTGATGATCGCGTCACAAAGTGAGCCGGAGAGGCGGGTGTTGCTTTCAATGTCACCTGAGGCAAGCGAGCGGGCCACATCGTCAAACTCTTCTGGCTCAGCGGTGCGCACGCGCATCTCAGGCGCTTCGGCCTCAAGCGCCAGCGCGATGCCGGAGGACAGCCCGCCGCCGCCGCAACAGACCAGCACGTCGCCTGAGGTGACGCCCAGTTCCGCTGCCTGCTCCGCGATCTCAAGCCCCGTGGTGCCCTGACCAGCAATCACCTGCGGCTCGTCATAGGGGCGGATCAGGGTGAGGCCGCGCTCGTTTGCAATGGTGCCGCCGACTTCTTCGCGGTTCTCGCCGCCTGCACGGTCATAAAGCACGACTTCGGCGCCAAGCGCGCGGGTGTTGTCGATTTTGAGCTGCGGCGCGTCTTTGGGCATGACAATCACGGCTGGCGCATCATGGGCTGCCGCCGCCATCGCGACGCCTTGGGCGTGGTTGCCGGAGGAATAGGCGATGATGCCGCGTTTGCGGGTCGCCTCATCCAATGCAGACACAACCGACCAGCCGCCGCGAAACTTGAACGATCCGGTGTGCTGCAGGCATTCCGGTTTCACCAGAACGCGGCGGCCCGCGATCTCATCCAGAAAGGGGGAGGTCAGCATGGGCGTGCGCCGCGCGTGGCCGTTCAGGCGCTTTTGGGCGGCGCGGATCATGTCGATGTTCATTTGGTTTCACGCTCTTTGAGGTTGGCAATCCATTGGTGCAGCACCGCGAGGCTTTCCGGCTCGTCCAGAAACGGGACATGGGCGCGGTCAGCGACCTCTGCGGAGAGCATGGGCGCGCGAGCCTGCATTTCCTCAACCGTATCGCGGCTGAGGATGTCGCTGTTTTCGCCGCGCAGCACCGCGAGGGGCAGGCCCGCGAGCTTGTCAAACTGGGGCCACATGTCGCTTGCGGGGGCTTTGGGATCAAACTCGGCCAGCACGGCGTTGCGCAGTTTGGCGTCGTAGTTGATCGCAAGGCCGGTTTCGGTTTCGACAAAGTGGTGTTCGGCCTCTTCCGCCCAACGGCTGGCCGGAACATTGTGGAAGCCCGGCAGGCGCTGGGCGAGGGCTTCGGCGGCCTCCGCGCGGGTTTTCCAGACCGGGTTGCGACCGATAAAGACAAGGATGACCTCAAGCCCTTCGGATTCAATCACCGGGCCGACGTCGTTGAAGCAGACGCCGGTGATGCGATCCGGCGCCATTTCTGTCAGAAGCAGCGCGATCAGACCGCCACGGGAGGTGCCAAGAATGGCGGTTTTCTCAAGGCCGAGATGGTCAAGCAGCTCCAGCGCGTCCTGGGCTTCGCGCGGCAGGCTGTAGGTGCTGAAATCCTCAGCCCAGTCCGACTGCCCACGGCCGCGGTAATCCATACGGACTACGCGGGCGTCGGACAGGTGCGGGAGGACGTAATCAAAATCGGTGGCGTTGCGGGTGAGGCCGGAGAGGCAGAGCACGGCGGGGCCGTCGCCGCCGGTGTCGTCAAAGTAGATCGACAGGCCATCAGACGTGGTGAAATGGGGCATCAGGCGCTCGCAAGATCGGGGATGGTTGTCAGGTCAGACAGAATATGGGCCGGTTGCCAGGGCAGGCGGTCCACCGGTTCGCCCGCGCGGTTGACCCAGGCGGTGGTGAAGCCGTAGCCGGTTGCGCAGCCTGCGTCCCAGCCATTGGAGGAAACAAAGAGCACCTCGCCTTTGGCGCAGTTAAAGCGTTTGCCAACAAGGTCATAGACGGAGGCGGCGGGTTTGAAGATGCCCACGTCTTCGACGCTGAGCACATCATCGAGAAATTCGCCAACCTGCGCCGACTGCACCGCGCCATTGAGCATATCGGGCGAACCATTGGACAGGATTGCGGTGTTGAAACCGGCGGCCTTCAGTTTGGCCAGCATGGCGGGCACTTCGGGGTAGGCTGAAAGCTCCCAATAGAGCGCCAGCAAACGCTCGCGTAGCTCTGCATCGCCTTGCAGGCCTGAGGCCTCCAGCGCCCAGTCCAGACCGTTTTGGGTGACTTCCCAGAAATCGGTGTGGGCATCCGCAACAGCGCGCAGCCATGTGTATTGCAACTGTTTGAGACGCCAGTTGTTTGCGACATCCATCCAATGCGCGGCAAAAGCCTCTCGTCCCGGTTCGCTTGCGGCTTCCCGCGCGGCGGCGGCGACGTCAAAAAGCGTGCCGTAAGCGTCAAAAACACAAGTTGTGATGGCCATGTGATCCTCCCATTTAAAGTGCAGACTGGCAGGTTTGACGCAGGGCGAAAAGGCCTGTTTGCCAATTAACACCAAGGTCTATAGGGTGCGCCTTTAAAGCCGACGCTTTGGTCGGGACATGCTGACAGATGGGACATTTTATGACCGCAGCGAAATCGGGCGACACCGTCCGCATCCACTACACTGGCACCCTGAGCGACGGGTCTGTTTTCGACAGCTCTGAAGGGCGCGACCCGCTGGAGTTCACCCTTGGCTCCGGTCAGGTGATCGCGGGCTTTGACAGCGCCGTGGATGGCATGAGCGTGGGCGACAAAAAAGTTGCCGAGATCCCAGCGGATCAGGCCTATGGCCCGCGTCATGATGAGGCCGTGCAGGATGTGCCACGCGAGCAAATCCCGGCGGAGATCCCGCTGGAAATCGGCCTGCAGCTGCAGATGCAATCCCCGACAGGTCAGGTTGTGCCTGTGACCGTGGTGGAGATCACCGAAGAGATCGTGACGTTGGATGCCAACCACATGTTGGCGGGCAAAGATCTGACCTTTGCGATCGAGCTGGTCTCGATCAACTGAGCCTGCGCTCAGTAGAATTCAGCGAAGAGCCCGTCTTTTATGGCGGGCTTTTTGGTTGTCTTAACGATGCAGGCAGGCGACGGAATTGGGTTCTTCCGCGGGGCAACACTGAAAATTGCCTTGCTGCGTCAGCGGCCCGCCTGCCTTGGCCGGGCAGGAAGAGGCCCATTGCAGCTTGGACAAATTGGCATGGGCAATGCTTTCGGAGAACGGCTCTGACTTGCCGGTGGAGGAGGTGAGCAGCGCCCAGAACACGATGCCCAGACTGAGGCCGACAAACAGCGGCTCAAGCTTTTTCAATCGCGGGGTGTGGCTAAGGATATTCGCGGCCAGAAAGACCATGAATGCCACGCCAGTGATGGCCAATAAGAGTGTGTAAAGCTGCATTTTAAAAACGTCCGGGCAAAGACAAAATGAAGCCCTCTATATTGCGCCCAAAACCGAGGTTCCAAGGGGGCGCGCTATGCAGTTTGGGGCGTTCCGTTATGTAAAATTTGAAAGGCTTTATACCTTGTCAAACGAGAGGGTGCGCGCGGCGTTGTCAGCTGCGCCGTGCCAAAAGATCGGCGCGGCGGCGTTTCTCGGGTTTTCTTTTGGCTGCGCTGCAGTAGCGTGAGGGCAAGGAGGAGTGCTCATGGATTTGGTCACGCGGTTGGGGCTTAAGTGGCCCCTGTTTCAGGCCCCGATGGCGGGGGTGTCCACGCCGGAAATGGCGGCAGCGGTCAGCAATGCGGGCGGTTTGGGCGCGCTGGGGCTTGGCTCAGCCGGTGTAGAGGGCGCGCGCGCGATGCTGCGGCAGGCGCGGGCGCTGACGGAGCGCCCGATCAATGCCAATGTGTTCTGCCATGCGCCCGCTGTGCGCGATGCGGATGTGGAAGCAGCCTGGCTTGATGCGCTTGCGCCGACCTTTGCTGGCTTTGACGCCAAGCCGCCGGAAGCGCTGCATGAAATCTATCAGAGCTTTGCTGTGGATCGGGCCATGTGTGAGATGTTTCTGGAGGAAAAGCCCGGCGTGGTGAGCCTGCACTTCGGTCTGCCGGATGAGGGTTGGATCAAAGAGCTGCAGGCGGCGGGCAATCTGGTTTTTGCCAGCGCAACCAGTGTGGCCGAAGCCTTGGCCTGTCAGACAGCAGGCGTGGATGCGGTGGTGGCGCAGGGTATAGAGGCAGGCGGACACCGAGGCGCGTTTGATCCGGATGCGGAAGATGCGGCGCTGCCAACGTTGGCGCTTGTGCGGCTGTTGGCAGAGGCGGTTGAGGTGCCGGTTATTGCCGCCGGTGGCCTGATGGATGGCGCGGATGTGGCGCGGGCCTTGGCGGCGGGCGCCACTGTCGCGCAGCTTGGCACCGCGTTTCTGGACAGCGCGGAATCCGCGGCGGATGCGGGATACCGTGCAGCGCTCAGGGATGAGGCGTTGCGGCCTCCGGTGCTGACGCCGGTGCTGTCGGGGCGTCCAGCGCGGTGTTTGCAGAACAAATATGTGGCGCTGGGGGAGCAGCTTGGCGCGCGCCTACCGGATTATCCGGTGGCCTATGATGTGGCTAAAGCGCTGAATGCGGCGGCGAAATCGGCGGGTGAAGCGGGTTTTGGCGCGCAATGGGCCGGTGCCGGGGTGGCTCGGGTGCGCCAAGGCGGTGCGGCAGAGATCCTGCAGGCCATTGGCGCGGAGCTGGAGGCGGCCTCGGCCTAGAGGTTTTCCGTCAGCGGCATGCCCAACACGTGAAAGCCGCCATCCACGCGTAGCACTTCGCCTGTGGTGCAGGCCCCCGCGTCAGAGGTCAGATAGACGGCGGTGCCGCCCACGGCATCAAGCGTTGCGTTGGCGCGCAGCGGGGCGTTTTGCTCGGCATGTTTGAAGGTGGCGCGTGCGCCACCGATGGCGGCTCCAGCCAGGGTTTTCATCGGCCCCGGCGAGATCGCATTGACGCGAATGCCGTCAGGACCAAGATCATTGGCCAGATAGCGCGTGGCGCTTTCAAGGGCAGCTTTGGCAACGCCCATGACGTTGTAGAAAGGGGTCACGCGGTTTGCGCCCTGATAGGTCAGGGTTAGGATGGTGCCACCGTTTTCCGCCATCATCGGATGGGTGCGGCGGGCGACTTCGATCAGGGAATAGCAGGAAATATCCAGCGAATTCTTGAAGTTGTCCCGTGTGGTGTCCACAAAGCGCCCGGTCAGCTCATTGCGGTCTGAATAGGCAATCGCGTGCACCACAAAGTCGATGGTAGGCCATGCGTCTGCCAATGTGGCAAAAGCCGCATCAAGCGAGGCATCATCGGTGACATCCACATCAAGCAGCAGATCGCTGCCGACACTTTCGACAAGCGGTTTGACCCGCTTGCCAAATGCGTTGCCTTGGTAGGTGAAGGCGAGCTCGGCTCCGGCCTCATGCATGGCGCGGGCGATGCCCCATGCAATCGAGCGCTCGTTTGCGACGCCCATAATCAGGCCGCGCTTGCCCGCCAGAACACCTGTCATGGCGTTACCCTTTGTATTTACTGAGAACCATGGAGCCGTTGGTGCCGCCAAAGCCGAAGCTGTTGGTCATCACGCTATCCAGCCCTGCGTTCTCCACCAAAGAGGTCGCCACTTCGCCCGGCTCGATGCCGGTGGCCAGTGTGTCGACGTTGATCGACGGCGCAATGAAATCCTGATCGAGCATCAGCAGGCAGAAGATTGCCTCCAGTGCGCCTGCTGCGCCCTGTGCGTGGCCGGTCATGGATTTGGTGGAGGAGATCGGTGGCACGTTGCCTGCGCCAAAGACGCGGCGGGCGGCCTCGACTTCACCCACATCGCCCACAGGTGTGGAGGTGCCGTGCGCGTTGATGTAATCCACTTTGCGCCCCTCAGGCAGGGTGGAGAGCGCCAGACGCATGGCGCGCTCGCCGCCTTCGCCGGATGGGGCTACCATGTCGTGACCATCAGAGGTCGCGGCAAAACCGGTGACTTCGGCGTAGATTTTTGCGCCGCGGGCCAGTGCGTGTTCAAGATCCTCGAGCACCACAATGCCACCACCACCGGAGATCACAAAACCGTCGCGGTCTTCGTCAAAGGCGCGGGAGGCTTTTTCCGGGGTGTCGTTATATTTGCTGCTCATCGCGCCCATGGCGTCAAACAGGCAGGAGAGGGTCCAGTCGAGCTCTTCACCGCCACCGGCAAACATCACGTCCTGCTTGCCCATCATGATCTGCTCTGCGGCGTTGCCGATGCAGTGCAGTGAGGTCGAGCAGGCCGAGGTGATGGAGTAGTTGATGCCTTTGATCTTAAAGGCGGTGGCGAGGTTCGCCGAGATGGTCGAACTCATGCATTTTGGCACGGCAAAAGGCCCGATGCGCTTGGTCGCGCCGGTTTTCTCCACGGTCTGGTGCGCAACCAGCATGGAGGAGGTCGAGGGGCCGCCTGAGCCAGCCACAAGACCCGTGCGCTCGTTCACAACCTGATCTTCCGCAAGGCCGGAATCGGCAATCGCTTGGCTCATGGCGATATGGGCGTAAGCGGCACCGGGGCCCATGAAGCGCAGGGTACGCTTGTCCACATGTTCCTTGGGGTCGATGTCAATATGACCGGCGATCTGGCTGCGGAAGCCGTGCTCACTCATTTCCGGGCTGGCAGAGATGCCAGATTTGCCCGCTTTCAGCGAGGCGGTGACTTCTTCGGCATTGGTGCCGATCGAGGAAACGATACCCAGTCCGGTAACGACGACGCGACGCATGTGCGCTCTCCCTTAGTTTGCTGGCGTCTATGTAGGGGATTTGTGCAGGCAGGCGCAAGGTGGGTTGGGGCGCGTCCGCAGTCTTGTCAGGGATTGTTGGGCAAATTTGGCCTTGGGGTCGAGAAAGGGGTGCGCTGGATTGGAGCCCTGCGTTGCCTTAACCCCTCTAAGCCATCCCAAAGCGCGTTTTGAAATAGGTTTCGGTGAGATCGTAGGCTTCGGGCAGGTAGTCCAGTGTCAGCAGAGAGTGCTGGCGGCCGGTCACGCCATCGGGGTTGTCATACTCCTTAATATCAAGGTGCTCGCCAAAGGCTGTTTTGAGGGCGCAGATATGTGCTGGTTTGCTGAGGTCATCTGACTTGTAGCGCATGGCCAAGGCAGGGCCTTTCTCCATCATTTTTTCTTTGGCTGCGTCGATGTCCTCTTGCGACATGTGCAGCGGCGGTGTGCTCTTTATCGGCAGGGCGGGCTGGCTGGCCACGGCGGCCTGAACGGCGTCTTCTGCCATCAGCGGGATCACGAAGCTGCCGGTCAGGCACATGCCGATCACCCCGAGGCGTGCGCCGTCTTCACGTGCGGAAATGTCTGCGCATAGGGCGCGCATCCAGGCGGCGATGGGGCTTTGTTTGCCGTTCCAGAAGATTTGGAATTCACGCCTTACGCAGTACAGTCTTAGGAAATTTGTTGCAGTGGTCAGTTTGTTGGCCCTGCCGAGGCGGCCGAACAGATGCGGGAGGTAGACGGAGAAACCGGCGGCGATCAGGCGGTCGGCGAGGTCATAGGTTTCCACGCCGATGCCGGGCAGTTCCTGCAAAATCAGAATCGGAGGCCCTTCGCCGCGACGATAGACGTCGTGGGTGGCGGTATGGCCGTTGTCCAGTCGGTGGCTGAATGTGAAGGCGGGCGGGTCTGTCCAGTTGGGCAAGGGAACACTCCTTTGGCGGGTCGGCAGCCTGTCCGCATGGGGCGCGCAAGCTTTACGGGAGTATTGTCTCAAAACGCACTTCAAACAAGCTGGGCCAGAAAGAGGCCTAAGAGGCATCGTTGGCGCGTGGTCTGATGGCACGACCTGATGGCGGACGCTTGGCCAACAAAAAAGGCCCCACAGGGCCTTTTCCTTTTCCTCACATGTCGCGCGCAATCAGCTCTCGCTGAGCGCAACCTTCATGTCTTTGACCTCATAGATCACTTCGCCGTCGGCTTCGACGATGCCATCCGCAACACCCATGGTCAGGCGGCGGGTTTGGACGGCTTTGGTGAAGTCGATCTTATAAGTCAGCATCTTACGGTCCGGGCGCACCATGCCTTTGAGTTTCACTTCGCCCACACCCAGCGCGTAGCCGCGGCCGGTCCAGCCGCGCCAGCCGAGGTTGAAGCCGGTCAGCTGCCACAGGCCATCGAGACCCAGACAGCCGGGCATGATCGGGTTGTTGGGGAAGTGGCAGTCAAAGAACCAGAGGTCGGGTGTGATGTCGAATTCCGCCAGCACGTGGCCTTTGCCATGGGCGCCGCCGTCACCGGAAATCTCGGTGATGCGGTCCATCATCAGCATGGGCGGGGCAGGGAGCTGTGCGTTGCCGGGACCAAAGAGCTCGCCACGGGCGCATTTCAGCAGATCGTCTTTGTCAAAGCTCGTTGGGTAGTCGGCCATTCTGGGAGTCCCTTGTCCATCTATCTTGATTTGGACCCCTCTAGCACTTGCTCCTATACTCCTGCAAGGCGGCTCTCGTGCCGCAAAAGAAGCACTTTGGAGGTGCGACATCTGGTGTTGCGACTCATTTTCAATTGAAACTGCCCCTAAGGCTGCGCTAAACATGACGCGCACAAGCAGGATTTGACCCATGAGCACGACAGACGGCACACAGGCACATATCTCCGATGACCCCACCCGCGTGGGGACAAAGTGGCTGGCCTCCGGTGGTCTGCGCCCAACCCGGCAGCGGGTGGCGCTGGCAGCGCTGTTGGTGGGCGATGGCAATGACCGGCATGTGACGGCCGAGAGCCTTTATGCCTCTGTGCAGGATTCCGGGGACCGCGTGTCTTTGGCGACGGTCTACAACACCCTGCGCGCGTTCTGTGATGCGGGGCTGATGCAGGAAATCACCGTGGATGGTGCCAAAAGCTATTTTGACACCAACACCGGCGATCACCCGCATTTCTTCTGGGAAGATGACCGTATCCTGACCGACGCGCCCTCTGAAGAGCTGAAGATCGCGCGCCTGCCAGATGCGCCTGAAGGTGCTGAGATCTCCAAGATCGACGTTGTGATCCGCCTGCGCCGCACCTGAGCGGCGTCTCTGCCAAATTCTTTTCTCCTATTGTGACGTGGCGACGCGCGGCGACGCCCTGTGATTGTGTGCGGCTCATGCCTGTGACAGCATGAGTGCGGCTCAGATTGGGGCGGACCACGAAGGAGAGGGCAATGAAGGCAGTGACTTGGCGCAGGTTTGGCGCGGCGCAGGATGTTTTGCAGGTTGAGGATTTGCCCACGCCGACCCCGGCAGATGGCGAGGTTCTGGTGCGCGTGGCGTTTTCCGGTGCGAATCCCTCGGATGCCAAGGCGCGCAGCGGCACACGTCCGGGTGTGACCAAGCCGCCCTTTGAGGTCATTGTGCCCCACAGCGACGGCTCCGGCGTGATCGAGGCGGTGGGCGCAGGCGTGGATGCGGCCCGTGTGGGCGAACGGGTCTGGATCTGGAATGGCCAGTGGCAACGCCCGTTTGGCACCTGCGCGGATTATGTCGCCTTGCCAGCCGATCAAGCAGTGGCTTTGCCGGATTGTGTTTCTCTTGAAGTTGGGGCGGTGCTGGGCATCCCCGGGCTGACGGCGGCGCAGACGGTGTTTGGCGACGGGGATATCACGGGGCAGACGGTGCTGGTGGCTGGCGGCGGTGGCGCTGTGGGCTATCTGGCGGTGCAGCTTGCGGTTTGGGGCGGGGGCACGGTGATTGCCACCTGCGGCGCGCGTGATGTGGACCGGGTGCGGGCGGCGGGAGCCACCCATGTGTTTGACTACGCGAGCCCGACTTTGGCAGAGGATATTCTGGCCGTCAGCGGCGGGGGCGTGGACCGTGCTGTGGAGGTGGAACTGGGGCCAAACTTGCCGTTGCTTGCCGAGGTCATGAAGCCGCTTGGCACCATTGCGGCTTATGGATCGGCAAAGGACATGGCGCCTGAGATGCCTTTTGGCCCAATGCTGTTCAAAGCGCTCAAGCTAGACATCACCCTGATTTATATCCTGCCAAAAGCGGCCCGCGATGCGGCGATTGCCCGCCTGCACGACGCGCTGGAGGCAGGTGCGCTGACCTTGGAGGCTCCGAACGTCTTTGCGCCAGAAGAGGCGGGCGCCGCGCATGATCTGGTCGAAGCGGGCGGACGTAAAGGCGCGGTTTTGGTGGGGTTCTAAAATTCAAAAGAGCCACTTGTGAAAGCGACAAACACCCCGCAAGAGGCGCATAGCTGGGCTTGCGGGGTAGGGCGCGCTTTGGCCTTTTCGGGCAGGCTATCCCTTCGCGTCGGATGGGCCCCTCAAAACCACTGACCCGGTTCCATCAGGCCGAGGTCGAGCAATTGGCGGGAGTGCCATTCAAAGCGCACGGAGTTGTGCCAGCTGAATTGTTGAATGTCGAAAGTTGAGCCGGGATTGGACTTCAGCGCCTTGGCGGTGCGGAACGAGCACACTGCGGCGGTCAGGTTGTTGTGCCAGGGGCAGGCGTAGGTGTTGTATTCCTGATCGTTGAAGGTGAAATCCTCGTTCAGGATCAGGTCCGGCTTGCTGCGGAAGATCGAAATCCGGTCGATTTTGCGGCGGTTGGCGGGGATGTGCTCCTCAAAGCGCCAGCGCAGGCCGCCAAAGAAATCGAGTTGCCGCTCTCTGGGGTGGTTGTGATTGTCCGCATCCAACCGTGCCAGCGCATAATATCCGGAGCGGTCCAGCTGTGCGGTGTCCAGCGCCACGGCATTTGGCGTCTGGTAGAGATCGGCGGCGTAGAGATCGATCACATAGGTGAGCATCGCGTCGCGGCGTTCCTCGGTGTGAAAGGTCAACATCTCGCCAATGCCGCGGGTCTCGCAGAACGGGAAGAACAGATACTCGGCGTTAAAGCAGTAGTAGATCCAGATGTCCGGCGCGGCCTTGGTGATCGCATTGACCGTGTCGCGCATCGGCGGGCCGGAGGGCCTGTCCATGGTCACGCGCTGGCAGCGGTCCACCAGATCCGGTGCCATCTCAAAAGACGCGGGCATGAAGGCGATGACGGCTTTGAACCCGAGCGACAGATGGTGGCGCAGGGTGCTGTCCACCTCCACGTCATCTTCGGCAAAGATCAGCGCCACCGGTCCCTTGGCGAGATGCTCTTGGCCGGTTTGCAGGAACTGCTCCAGCGAGTCGTATGTCATACGCTGCCCCACATGCGATTTTTGCCCGTTCTTTCATACTCTTGTTCCCGTCAAAATCAGGTAAAAGCCTCCGCATTGCAAGCACCCCTCATTTTGATGTAGGGAAACGCCTTGAAACCGCGAGACGCGACAGGATGTGAGCCATGGCCGAGAACACTGCAGCTGAGAAAAAGAAGCTCTTCATCAAGACCTACGGGTGTCAGATGAATGTTTATGACAGCGAGCGGATGGCCGAAGCCATGGGTGGCGCGGGCTATGAGACCACCGACAGCGCGGATGATGCGGATATGATCCTGCTCAACACCTGCCACATCCGGGAAAAGGCAGCCGAGAAGGTCTATTCCGAGTTGGGCCGCTTCAAAGGGCTGAAGGCGGAAAAGCCCAACCTGAAGATCGGCGTGGCGGGCTGTGTGGCCCAAGCTGAGGGCGAAGAAATCATGCGCCGCCAGCCATTGGTGGATCTGGTTGTGGGGCCGCAGGCCTATCACCGCTTGCCGGAGATGGAGGCCAAAACCCAGGAGGGGGTGAAGGCGCTCGACACTGATTTCCCGGAAGAAGACAAATTCGAAAAGCTCAAAGGCCGTTCCAAAGCCAAGCGCGCGCCGACCGCGTTTCTGACCGTGCAGGAAGGTTGTGACAAATTTTGTGCCTTTTGCGTGGTGCCTTACACCCGTGGGGCCGAAGTGAGCCGCCCTGTGGATCGCGTGCTGACCGAGGCGCGTGATCTGGTGGAGCGCGGCGTGCGTGAAATCACCCTGCTGGGCCAGAATGTGAATGCCTATCACGGCGCCTATGGCGGCGGCGACATGACCCTTGCGGGTCTGATCTGGGAACTCGACAAGATTGACGGGCTGGAGCGTATTCGCTTCACCACCTCCCACCCCAACGACATGATGGATGACCTGATCGAGGCCCATGGGACTTGCGAAAAACTGATGCCTTACTTGCACTTGCCGGTGCAATCAGGCTCCAACAAGATCCTCAAACGCATGAACCGCAGCCATGACCGTGACAGCTATTTGCGGCTGATCGATCGCATTCGCGCGGCGCGGCCCGACCTGCTTCTGTCTGGTGATTTTATCGTGGGCTTCCCGGAAGAGACCGAAGAGGATTTCCAGGACACCATGGATTTGATCAAAGAGGTCAAATACGGGCAGGCCTACAGCTTCAAATACTCCACACGTCCGGGCACCCCGGCGGCGGAGCGTCCGCTTGTGGATGAGGCGGAGGCCAATGACCGCCTGCAACGCCTGCAGGCCCTGCTGGGCACCCAGCAGCGTGAAATTCAGGACAGCATGGTGGGGCGCGAGGTGAGCGTGCTTTATGAAAAGCCCGGTCGTCTTGAGGGGCAGATGGTGGGCAAGTCCGATTATCTGCACGCGGTCTATGTGCAAGACCCCAAAGGCCGTGTCGGGGACATCAAACGTGTGAGAATCGTTGAGAGCAGCGCGAACTCGCTTGGTGCGGTGCTGCTGAGCGATTGATCGCGCTCTGGAAACATTTCTATACACGGTAAAATATTGGTCACGGCGTCTCATATCGGGTGGGGCGCCGTCGTCACATTCTGACCATATTTTTGTGATCTGCGCCCGAAAATGCTGCATTTTTTCTTCACTTAGGGGACTTTTCACGGCATCTTAAGCTAATTGTGAAAGCCTTGATTTAGAACGTGTTTCAACTGAACCGGGGCCTTCGGGGGATATGGAGAGGTAATCGCAGTGGCGAAAAATTCCAAAAATATGGCGCGGGCAATTATGACAAGCGCGGCAGCTGCCTGTGTTGCGCTTATGTCTATTGCTGAACCCGCCGTCGCGCAGAACCAGCGCACCGTCTTGGGGCAGCGTTATGTGCCCACCGTCTGGGTCGATCCGGATGGCTGTGAGCACTGGGTGATGGACGATGGCGTTGAAGGCTACATGACCCCCCACGTGAACCGTCAGGGCATTCCGGTCTGCCGCCGGGGCAATGTCTGTGGCGTGATGAACTCTGACCAGTTCTTTGCCACCGACAAATATTACATCAACGCGGCCAACCGGCAGCGTCTGGCGGAATTCTTCCAGAATGCGAGTGCTTCCGCCTTCATCATCACCGGCCACACCGACAGCCGGGCGAGCGATTCCTACAACATGCGCCTGAGCTACAACCGCGCCAATGCGGTGGCCAAAGTGGCCCGTCAGAGCGGTGTGCGCGTTGCGGATGTGCGCGGTTATGGCGAGCGCCAGCCCCGTGCCACCAACAGCACTTCGGCGGGTCAGGCGGAAAACCGTCGCGTCGAAATCATCTGCCTGCGCTAAGGGGAGCGAATATGAAACTGATCAAAGGTGTTCTCCTTCTTGGGCTGGCCGCGAGCGTGTCTGCCTGTGTGGAGCCAAAAATTGACAAGACCGTGGACAATGGCCGCGACTCCGGCCACCTGAGCAACCTTGTTGCCGGTGTCTGGGTGGATCCAAACGGCTGTGACCACTGGATCATTGATGACGGTGTGGAGGGCTATCTGTCCCAGCGTCTTGACCCCTATGGCAAGCCGGTCTGCTCCGGTGCAGCCCCTCCCGGCGTTGCAACCGGGCCTTATAAAGAAGGCTCCGGCTTTGGCGATTGGATCTGATCGCAGCAAGCTGACATAATGAAATGGAGCGCCGTCTGCGGATTGCAGGCGGCGTTTTCTTTTGCGCGAGGAGGTTGGCAACGGCGCTGGCAGGTGGCGACACAGCGAGGTCAGCCGGTTGCGTTTGGGGTTTCAGCGCCTGTGCTGAAATTTGCCTGCGTCATGGAAAATTCATTGGCCTGCGCTTGCACGTGGCCGCGCAACTTGGCACGATAAAGACAGACCCTTCGCTACAGGAGATGTGATTGCCCACCGGCACCAAGTCCCAACCGCCCGCCGCCACCGCACCCAAGCCAACTTCGGTGGAGTTCCCAGACAACCGTTTGTTGATCGAACTCTGCGGTGAATATGATCGCAATCTCGCAGACATTGAGCAAAAGCTTGGGGTGCAGATCCTGCGCCGGGGCAATCAGCTTGATATTCATGGCGAAGAACCTGCCCAGGCGGAGGCCGTTGAGGTTCTGACCGGGCTTTACACACGTCTTGAGAGCGGAAAATCCGTGGATCCCGGCGATATTGACCGCGAGATTCGCATGGGACCTTCTGAGGCGGAAACCGGTGCACGGGATGGCGACCAGCTGGAGATGTTCAAAGGCGGCCCGGTTGAGATCAAGACCCGGAAAAAACTGATTGAGCCGCGCACAGACGCACAAAAAGCCTATGTTCTGTCGTTGTTTAACAACGAGCTGGCCTTTGGCATTGGCCCTGCGGGCACTGGCAAAACCTATCTCGCCGTGGCTGTCGGTGTAAGCATGTTTATCTCCGGTCAGGTGGACCGGATCATCCTTTCCCGCCCGGCGGTGGAGGCCGGTGAAAAGCTCGGCTATCTGCCCGGTGACATGAAGGACAAGGTCGATCCTTACATGCAGCCGCTTTATGATGCGCTGAATGATTTTCTGCCCGGCAAACAGCTCGCCAAGCTGATTGAGGAAAAGAAGATCGAGATCGCGCCGCTGGCGTTTATGCGCGGGCGCACGCTGTCCAATGCTTTTGTGGTGCTGGATGAGGCGCAGAACGCCACCACCATGCAGATGAAGATGTTCCTCACCCGTCTGGGCGAAGGCTCGCGCATGGTGATCACCGGCGACCGCAGCCAGATCGACCTGCCGCGCGGCGTGCCGTCCGGCCTGAAAGATGCGGAGCGTCTGCTCAAAGGCATTCCCAACATCAGCTTCAACTATTTCACGGCTGACGACGTGGTGCGCCATCCGCTGGTCGCGGCCATCATCAAGGCCTATGACGCCGATGCGGTGCGCGCTTTGGCGGAAAAAGAAAAGAAAGCATGAGCTCTTCTCATTCTGAAAATATCCACGGGGGTGCGGGGGCAGTCAGCCCCCGTGCGACGCCTGCATGCTGACCGACACCATCCTGGAAGACCCGCGGTGGGACACGCTTGATTTTGAGACCCTTGCCGAAACCGCCGCGCAGGCGACCTTGGCGCATCTTGCGCTCAAGGCGGAGGATTTCGAGATTGCGGTGCTGGCCTGTGATGATGCGCGCATTGCGGTTTTGAACGCGGATTTTCGCGACAAGGACAAAGCCACCAATGTGCTGAGCTGGCCAAGTGAGGAACGCGGCGCGGAGACTGACGGGGCAGATCCGCTGCCACCGGAGCAGAGCCTGCCGGGTATGGCGGAGGAGCTAGGCGACATCGCGATTTCCTATGACACCTGCCTGAGAGAGGCGGATGCGGCGGGCAAACCGCTGGCCGATCACTGCACACATCTCGTGGTTCATGGCGTGTTACATCTTTTGGGCTATGATCACATTCGTGACAAAGATGCCACTTTGATGGAAGGTCACGAGGTGGCCATACTTGGCAAACTGGGTCTGCCGGACCCATATGACGACACTTAAGGGGCAGAAAGCCTCCAGACACAGACCAATGACACCGATCATCGGAAAGGACAGATGGGCGACAGTATAGACGGGTCTTCTAACGCAGCGCCCCGCGCGCAGCCGGAAGGCCAGAGAACCGCGTCAAAAGGCTGGCTTGGCCGCCTCTTTGGCTCAAATGACACCGCAGAACCTGGTGCAGAGCGCCCGGTCGCCCCCTTGGCACCTGCTGGGCAGGTGCATGGCATGGTCAACCTGCGCCGCATGCGCGTTGAGGATGTGGCCGTTCCCAAGGCAGATATCATCGCGGTGCCCAACACCATCACCAAAGCCGAGTTGGTGCAGCTGTTTCGCGACAGCGGCCTGACGCGTCTGCCGGTCTATGACAACACGCTGGACACGCCGGTGGGCTTTGTCCATCTGAAGGACTTTGCCCTGCGTCACGGCTTTAACGGCAATGGCGACGGCGATTTTGACGTGACCCGCGTGCTGCGTCCGCTGCTGTTTGTGCCGCCTTCGATGACCATTGGCGTGCTGCTCACCAAAATGCAGACCGAGCGGCGACATATGGCGCTGGTGATTGATGAATATGGTGGTGTGGATGGTCTGGTGACCATCGAAGACCTGATTGAGCAGGTGATTGGCGACATCGAAGACGAACATGACATCGAGGAGGCGGACCTTTTTGTGGAGGAAAAGCCCGGATGTTATCTGGCGCTTGCCAAAACCCCGCTGGAAGATTTTGAGGCCGCCATTGGCCGCTCGCTGACCCACCACGAAGAGGTAGACCGCGAAGAGATCGACACCTTGGGCGGGCTGGTCTTTATGCTGTCTGGTCATGTGCCGGCGCGCGGCGAGGTTGTGGAAAGCCCTGACGGTGTGGAGTTTGAAGTGGTGGACGCGGATCCACGCCGGATCAAACGCCTGAGGGTCTTTGTGCCAAGCCCGTCGGTGGTTGTGCAGGATGGCTGACACCAACAGCTCGGAGGGGCGGCGCGGCTGGCGCGCTGTGCCCTTCCGAATTGCCGCGGGCGGGGCCATGCTTGGCTCCATGGCCGGGCTGGGCCATCCCCCCTTTGATCTTTGGTGGGCAACCCTTCTGGCTTTCGCGGCGGTCTTTTACCTGCTGCATGAAGTGCAGCGCGGACGGGAGACCGTCTGGCTCGGGCTGGGGTTTGGCACCGGCTACTTCGCCATGTCCCTGCATTGGATTGTCGAGCCGTTTTTTGTCGACCCATTGCGCCACGGCTGGATGGCGCCATTTGCCATTGTCTTTATGGCGGTGGGCCTGAGCCTGTTCTGGAGTGCGGCCTTTTGGCTGGCCAAGCGGTTGCATCCTTCAGGCTGGCCGGTTGTGCTGACACTGACCGGGGCGGAGCTGTTGCGGGCCTATGTGCTGACGGGCTTTCCCTGGGGAATGCCGTCTTATGCGCTGGTGGACCGGCTGGCAGGGCAAGGCGCGGCCTTTGTGGGGCCGCATGGGCTGAACCTCATGTTGTTTGCTGTGAGTTTGGCGCTGGGGCTGGCGGCGGTGGCAACACGCGGGCGTTTGCCATTGGCGGCGCTGGGCGTGAGCGGCGCAGTGGCTTTGGCCTTGCCGATGGCTTCGGCGGAGCCTGAGGCGCAATCGGAGCAGCCTCTGGTGCGTCTTGTGCAACCCAATGCCCCGCAGCATCAGAAATGGGATCCGGAATACACTGGCCTTTTCTTTGAACGGTTGGTGCGCGCCACGGCAGCGGGCGCGCAGCGCCCTGAACTGATCGTTTGGCCGGAAACAGCGGTGCCGGTTCTGTTGAATTACTCCGAGGAGACGCTGCAGATCATCAGCCGGTCGGCTGCAGGTGTGCCGGTCGTGTTGGGCATCAACCGTTTTGAAGGCACGCGCATCCACAACGCCGCGATCTTGCTGGATAGCACCGGTGAGGTTGCCGCCACCTATGACAAACATCATCTTGTGCCGTTTGGCGAATATATCCCGCTTGGCAATCTGATGGCGCGCTTTGGCATCACCGGTTTTGCAAGTCGCAGCGGGGACGGGTTCTCGCCGGGGCCGGGGCCTGCGCTGATGGATCTGGGAACGCTGGGCAAGGCGCTGATGCTGATCTGCTATGAGGCGGTCTTTCCGCAGGATGTATTTAACGCACCGGAGCGCCCCTCGTTCATTCTGCATCTGACCAATGATGCGTGGTTTGGCTCTTTCTCCGGCCCGTTTCAGCATCTGGCGCAGGCACGGATGCGGGCGATTGAGAGCGGCTTGCCGGTGCTGCGCGCGGCCAACACCGGTGTGAGCGCTGCGATTGACGCGCAGGGGCGCGTTTTGCAGGCGCTGGAGCTCAATACCGAAGGGTATCTGGACGTTGCCTTGCCCGCGCCGCGCCCACGCACGGTTTATGCGCGCAGCGGGGATTGGCCGATCATTGCAGTGGTGTTCTTGCTGCTATGCGCGACAAGCTTAACCCTGTGGCGTAAAAGCAATTGACCTGACATTTTTGCTCGGGTAGGGCGGAGGCCTATTTGTCGTCACAACGGCTTCCTGACGTGGCGATTGATCTTCTATTGGAGCATTTCATGACACGACAGAACTACACGTTTACTTCCGAAAGTGTTTCGGAAGGGCACCCAGACAAGGTCTGTGACCGTATCTCGGACGCCGTACTTGATGCCTTTTTGGCGGAAGAACCGGAGGCCCGGGTGGCCGCAGAGACCTTTGCCACCACCAACCGCGTGGTGATCGGCGGGGAGGTGGGCCTGTCAGATCAGGACAAGCTGCACGACTATATGGGCAAGATCGACGAGATCGCGCGCGCCTGTATCAAAGACATCGGCTATGAGCAGGAGAAATTCCACCACGAGACCGTGGAAATCACCAACCTGCTGCATGAGCAATCCGCCCATATCGCGCAAGGCGTGGATGCAGCCGCGGACAAGGACGAAGGTGCCGGGGATCAGGGCATCATGTTTGGTTATGCCACCACGGAAACCGAAGCGCTGATGCCCGCCCCTATTCAGTATTCCCACGCGATCCTGCGCCGTCTGGCGGAAGTGCGGAAATCCGGTCAGGAGCCAACTTTGGGCCCGGATGCGAAGTCTCAGCTTTCTGTTGTCTATGAAGGCGGCAAGCCGGTGGGTGTGAGCTCCATCGTGCTCTCAACCCAGCATCTGGATGAGAGCATGACCAGCGCCGATGTGCGCGCCGTGGTCGAGCCTTACATTCGCGAAACCCTGCCTGAGGGCTGGATCACGGATGCCACCGCATGGCACGTGAACCCGACCGGCAAGTTTGTGATCGGTGGCCCGGATGGGGACGCAGGTCTGACAGGCCGCAAGATCATCGTGGACACCTATGGCGGCGCTGCCCCACACGGCGGCGGTGCTTTCTCTGGGAAAGACCCAACGAAAGTAGACCGCTCGGCGGCTTATGCGGCGCGTTATCTGGCGAAAAACGTGGTTGCTGCGGGCATGGCGGAGCGCTGCACCATTCAGCTGTCTTACGCGATTGGTGTGTCTGAGCCGCTGTCGGTCTATGCTGACACCTTCGGCACCGGTGAGGTCGCCCCGGCGGACATCGAAAAAGCGATCCGCAAGGTGATGAGCCTGACACCGCGCGGCATTCGCGAGAAACTGCAGCTGAACAAGCCGATCTATCAGCGCACGGCAGCCTATGGCCACTTTGGCCGCACACCGGATGCGGATGGTGGCTTCAGCTGGGAGCGCACAGATCTGGTGGACGATCTGAAAAAAGCGATCTGAGCACTGCTTTGATCTGAAATTTGAAAAGCCCGCCGGTGATTTCGGCGGGTTTTTTTGTCGCGCTCCGGGGCAGGCAGGGGCCTGTGCAGCAGCTCTTCTAAGGAGCGCATTGGTTTTGCCGCGTTTTTGTGCGAGTTTTGCAAAAAACGAGGGAGGACAAAGGGATGCTGTTGGAAGTGGCACTGCCGCTGGCGCTGGCCATTATCATGTTTTCGCTGGGCTTTGGTCTGACTTTTGCGGATTTTGGCCGGGTGTTCAGCCTGCCGCGCGCGGTTTTGACGGGCATTCTGATGCAGGTGGTGGCCCTGCCTGTGGTGGCCTTTGTGTTGGTCAGCCTCACCAGCCTGCCGCCCGGTCTGGCGCTGGGGGTGATGATCCTGTCGTTCTGCCCCGGGGGCGTGACCTCCAGTATTCTCACCAAGCTCGCGGGAGGGACGGTGGCCCTGTCGATCACGCTCACAGCGGTGGTCAGCTTGCTGGCCGTGCTGACAGTGCCTGCGCTGGTGGGCTGGTCCACCCACTATTTCCTTGGCAGCGCGGCGCCGGAGCTCAATGTCACGGCGATTGGCATGAGCATGTTTGTCATCACGGCGGTGCCGGTGATGATTGGTGTGCTGTTGCGCTTTGTCGCGCCTGATTTTGCCGACCGTCACGAGGGCAAAGTTTCTTTGGTGGCGCTGGTGCTGTTTGTCATCATGGTGGCGGCGGCGCTGGCGGACAATTGGGCGATGTTTGCCGCCAATGTGGGCACGCTTGCGCCAGTCCTGATCGGGCTGAATGCGGTGCTGTTGCTGTTGGGCGTGGTCGTGGCGCGGGTGGTTGGCCTGTCCGGTGCGGACGGCCTCTGTATCTCGGTGGAGATGGCGGTGCAAAACGCGACACTTGGCATCACCGTGGCTGATATGGTGGCCGCGGTGGCAGGCATCCCGGAATATGCGGTGCCCTCGGCGGTTTACGGCATCACGATGTTTGTGGTGACCATCCCCGGTGTGTTCCTTTTGCGCCTGATCTTCGGCAAAACTTGACCTTTGGCGCGGCTTTGGGCAAAGGCTGCGCGCAAAGATCGAGGATCACGCTGCCATGTCTGACGACACCAAACCCACCAACCATCCCTCAGGCGCGCCCTGGCGCAACTTCTATGGCCGCTTCAAAGGCAAGGGGCTGCGCCCCAGCCAAGAGGCCTATCTGGATGAGGATCTGGCGGCTCTGTCGCCGGGCAAGGTGAGCTGGGAAGAGAACCCGGAACGCGCGCATATCGACTTGAAGGCGCTGTTTGGCGACAAAGACGTCTGGCTTGAGGTCGGCTTTGGCGGCGGTGAGCATATGGTGCATCAGGCGGTGCAGAACCCCGATGTGGGCATCATCGGCTGTGAGCCTTACATCAACGGTGTGGCGATGCTGCTGGGCAAGATCCGGCAGGCGGGGGCAGACAACATCAAGGTGCATCCCGGTGATGCGCGCGACATGTTTGATGTGCTGCCCGACCAGAGCCTCAGCCGCGCCTTTCTGCTCTATCCTGATCCATGGCCCAAGAAACGCCACCACCGCCGCCGCTTTGTGACACCTGACCATCTGGAGCCGCTGTCGCGCAAGCTCAAGCCCGGTGCGATTTTCCGCGTGGCCACAGACATTGAGGACTACGTGCGTCAGACGCTTGAGCAGGTGCCGCGCCATGGCTTTGAATGGCTGGCGGAAAAGCCCGCAGATTGGCGGGAGCCATGGGAAGATTGGATTTCCACGCGTTATGAGCAGAAGGCGTTTCGCGAAGGCCGCAAGCCGCATTATCTGACTTTCAGGAAGGTGTAAGGGGGCCAGCCCCCTCAGCCTGCGGCTTCACCCCCGGGATATTTTTTGAATGAGAAAGCCCCGTGCATTTACGGGGGGGCTTTGTTGCGCTAACAGCTTTGGCAACTGAACAAAGGATGACGCGCATATGTCCGGCCATGGCACCCCGATCCCGATGACTTCTTCCCCCTGCGGCCCGCTTTTTGGTGAGGCGCATGTGCCCGGTGACAAATCCATCAGCCACCGCAGCCTGATCCTTGGCGCGATGGCGGTGGGGGAGACCAAAATCAGTGGTTTGCTGGAAGGCGAAGACGTGCTGGACACCGGCAAAGCCATGCAGGCTTTTGGCGCGGAGGTGATCAACCACGGCGAAGGTAACTGGTCTGTGCATGGGGTGGGTGTTGGCGGTTTTGGCGAGCCGGACACGGTGATTGACTGTGGCAACTCCGGCACCGGCGTGCGCCTGATCATGGGGGCGATGGCCACCAGCGACATCACGGTGACCTTCACCGGAGATGCGAGCCTCAATGGCCGTCCGATGGCGCGTGTGACCGATCCGATTGCGCTGTTTGGCGCCACCTCAGTGGGCCGCTCCGGCGGGCGTTTGCCCATGACCATTGTGGGCGCGCATGATCCGGTGCCGGTGCGCTATGAGGTGCCGATGCCGTCGGCGCAGGTGAAATCTGCGGTGCTGCTGGCCGGGCTGAATGCACCCGGACAGACTGTGGTGATTGAGAAAGAAGCCACCCGCGATCACACCGAGCGGATGCTGGCAGGCTTTGGCGCGGAGATTACGGTTGAGGAAACCGATGAGGGCCGCGTGATTACCCTGACCGGTCAGCCGGAGCTGAAGCCGCAGACCATTGTGGTGCCCCGTGATCCAAGCTCGGCGGCGTTTCCCGTCTGTGCCGCGATCATCACGCCCGGCTCGGATGTGCTGGTGCCCAATATTGGCCTGAACGCAACCCGTGCGGGGCTGTTTTATGCGCTGCAATCCATGGGCGCGGATCTGACCTTTGAAAACGAGCGTGAAGAGGGTGGTGAACCTGTGGCGGATCTGCGCGCGCGGTTCTCGCCTGACCTCAAAGGCGCTGAGATTGACCCCCTGCGCGCGGCCAGCATGATTGATGAATATCCGGTGCTGTCTGTTGTTGCGGCCTTTGCCGAAGGCGACACGGTCATGAAGGGCGTAAAGGAGCTGCGCGTCAAGGAGAGCGACCGGATTGACGCCATGGCCAAAGGGCTGCGTGCCAATGGCGTTGAGGTGGAAGAAGGGGACGATTGGTGGATCGTCAAAGGGCGCGGCCATGGCAATGTGCCGGGTGGGGCGACCTGCGAGAGCTTTCTGGATCACCGCATTGCGATGAGCTTTATGGTGATGGGCATGGCCACACAGAAGCCGGTGAGCGTGGATGACGGCAGCCCGATTGCCACCTCGTTCCCGATCTTTGAGCCGCTGATGGCTGGGCTGGGTGCCGCAATCAAGCGGAGCTGAGGCGCGCGCACTGGCGCTCTACATTCGATAAGACACAAAAAGCGGCTCGGGTTTGCCGGGCCGCTTTGCATTTGGGATGTTTGCGTGAGGGCTGAAAGGCGAGGTGCCTGGCGTCAGCTTTCAGGCTCGTTCAGCATATTGTCGATCATGGTGAGATGATCGCTTTTGAGGGGCTTGTTGATATAGCCGCGGACAACCGGGAAAGATTTCGCGCGCTCCATATCGGCCTCAGAAATAGAGGTGGTGAGCATGATCACAGCGGCGCGGGCAAAATCATCGCCGAATTCTTGGCTGGCGGCTTCGAGGAATTCAAAGCCGTTCATGCGGGGCATATTGATGTCGAGCAGAATGGCGTCAGTTGTGATGCCATTTTTGGAGCGCAGGAATTCCAATGCGGACTCCGGCTCATAAAACTGTTCCAGCGAGCCGACGATCTGCGAGCGCTCCACAATTTTCTGATAGATTTTTTGTTCGACTTTGCTGTCGTCGATCATCATCAGATTGTTGATCATCTTAGCTTTCCTTAATGCGCACCCGGAACTGGCTGCCCTCTCCAAATTCGGACGTCACCTCAATTTTGCCGCCATGGTTCATCGCTATGCGTTGACATATCGCAAGGCCAAGTCCAGAGCCAGCATAGTCTTCTTGCGCATTAAGTCGTGTAAAAGGCGTAAATATCCGCCCCTGAAGCTCACTTCGCATGCCAATACCGTTGTCTGTGACTGTGAAAGCCACTTCGCCGCGCCGGGATCTCTCTGTGGTGACAGAGATTTTTGGGATCCGGTCGGGGGCACGGAATTTGATCGCATTGCTGATCAGATTTTGCAGAAGCTGCCGCATTTGTGCAGGGTGGGCGTTGATCTTGGGCAGGGGTGCGCGCTCGATTTCTGCACCGCTTGCGATGATGTCGGCTTTGAGGTCATCCAGAACCTCGCTCAGCAGCACATCCATATCCACCTCGGAGCGCTTCATCTCGCTGCCGATCGCGTTGGTGTATTCCAGCACATCGTCGATGAGCTGTGCCATGCGTTGGTTGGTGGCGGTCAGGTCTTCAAACATCTCCGCGTCATCTTCCGACATATGCGGGGCAAGGGCCTCACCCAGTTCAGAGATGAGCAGAGAGGTGGTGTTGGTGGGCGCCTTTAGATCGTGGGAGGTGGCATAGGCAAAGGCGCGCAGCTCGGCGTTGGCGGCACTCGCGAGGCTCACCTGCTGAAGCAGTTTGGCATTGAGGTTGCGGATTTCGGTCAGCTGGCGGCGGTCCTCTGAGACATCCGCGTAAGTGAGCAATGTACCGTCAGCGCCAAGAGGCAGCGTTGTGCGCACATAGGTTTTCCCGTCGGAGAATTTGAACTCATTGGTGCTATTCAGTTGCAGGCCGTCGTTGGATAGATGCCCCAGAAATTCCGTTTTTGTCCTGCCTTTCAGCGGTACGGTTCCGTTATCAATCAACGTTTCAACAACTTTCTGGAAGTTGTTGCCACGCTTAAGCAGGGCATGTCCGTTTGGCGCGCGGTCTTTGGCAAATTGATTGGCAAATTCGATCGCACCCTGTGGGGATACCAAAACGATGCCGAGCTGTATTTGATCCACCAGCGTTGAGGCGAATTTGCGGCGGGCCTGCGTGGTGCGTTTTTGGCGCCAGCGCGCCCAGGCAATAAAGAGGACCAGAATTGAGGCGGCACCAATGAGCAGCGCGTTTCGGACGAATGTGATGCGGCTGTCTGTCCAGAACACAGGCGTGCCGAAATATTCTTCGCGGATTTGAGTGTCCATGGAGGAGGCCAGATAGCCGGGGATCACCGCGTTGAGGCGCTCCCTTGTCTGACCGAGACCAAAGCGCAGGGCGATGGCGCGGTCGACGCTGTGGATCGGGGTTTCGATTTCGCGGATCTGATCCTGAACGCCGAGACCGGCTGCGGCCACGGTGATGGCGTGCCTTGGGTACAGGATTGCATCGACCTGTCCGACCAGAAGGCCATTTAGCAAAGCGTCGGGTCCGTCAAAGATGCGCAGTTCCAGACCTTCATGATTTTCCGCCAGTTGTCGGGCAACGCCAACGGCTTCGACGCCAAGCCGCGAGCCCACCAGGGAATAGAGGTCGGAAATTTGGCGACCTTCGCCAACGCGCGTGAAAACCGCAAAGGAGGCCCGATCAATCGGCGCGGTGAAGTCCATACGCAGGCGGGCTTCTTCGTTGATCGCTGCTTGAGGCAGAAGGTCATAGCGATCCGGCGCTGGACCAAGGGCGAGGCCCTCCTCGTCAATTTCAACAAACTCGATGGCGATCCCGGCGGATTTTGTAAGGTGGCGGATGGTGTCGACGGAAAACCCGGAAAAGGTGCCATCCGGATTGATCATGGAGTAGGGTGGGGCGTGAAACACACCCACTTTCAGCACGTCAGGCTCTAGAGGCGCAACAGAGACCCGGTTTATGTTGCGCAGCTCCTCAAGGGTGCCATCCGCCTCCAATTCGGCGATTGCCTGGTTGATGGCGGGCATGAGGTCTGAGAACTCGCGGCGCAGGGTGATGACACGGTCAAAATTCCGCAGCGGCGGGCCAACCGCAAGGATGCGGTGATCAAGACGGAGCGCATGGGCGTCTGCGAGCGTGACGTTGTCACTGGCAATCAACGCATCGACCGTACCGCGTAGCAGTTCCATGATGGAATTGGTCGAGACCGGAATTTCTACGGGGATGTTGCGCGCAATAAAGGAGGTGCCTTCGGTGCCAACCGAGACACCAGGAACAGCGATCTTAGCATCAGACATCGTGGCCGGGTTGAGGGTTTCCGCGTCTTCGGTGCGGATAAATATCCGCATATGGGTTTGGGCTATTGGGTCTGAAAAGATGTTGTTCTCAGCCAGCACCGGCAGCGCGGCAATGGCCGGCATCAAGTCGATATCGCCCAGAACTTGCGCCCGGATGAGATCTTCTGCGCGGGAGAATTTTCGAAACGCGATCTTGAAGCCGGCACGTGCCGCCACCTCTCGGATGACTTCGGCGCCGAAGCCGCCTGCGCTGCCATCCGGCTCAACGCGAAAGAGGGGGGCAATTTCAGTCCAGCCCACAACCAAAGACGCTTCAGAATGCTGAGCTTTCGTACGTTCTGCCATGCCAAACATCACCGGCAGCGCGAATACAAGGATCGCAAAGTATCTAGTCATAGTCGCTCTCGTAGTGCGCGAGTGTTCTTGGGAGGTTTAGTCTTTCGGCCGTTTCGCGATTTATTTGGGTAGATGATGTACGATACATGCATCTATCGCGACGATCTACCTTTGGGGGAGGTGTATACAACTTTCGGATAGTGTTGAATATGTCACATTTTTTGAATGGAGGCGCCAAGATTGAGGTTGGCTGCCCTATAGGCATTGATGAAAGGGTCATTGAAAATGGGGCTTATGTTCCGAGCAGTGCATTGAGCGTGGCGAGCAGAAGCGGTTTGTCCTCTTGCCAGTCCGCATCGGGGCAGTGTTGCAGGGTCTGCAGCGTGTCCCACATGTCGGTTTGTCCCAACACAGCGGCGGAACCAGAGAGCTTGTGCGCGGCGTCGCGGTCCGCTTCGGTCAGGTGCGATTTATGTTCAAGGGCTGCAATGAGTTGCGACAGATCTGCGTTCATTTCCGCAAGCGCCTTGGCAAAGCGCTCGGGGCCAAAGCGGGCGAGATATTCGTTTTCCGGCTCAGCAGGCGCGTTGGCGGGCTGATCGGTCAGCCGCATGTCAAAGACGCCCGCGAGGCATTGATGCACTGCGGCGCGGGAGACGGGCTTGACCAGCAGGTTGTGAAAACCGGCGGCGAGGATCTTTTTGTGATCCGCCGGTGCCGCGTGGGCGGTCACGGCGATTGCCGGGAGCGGCAGACCGTCCTCAGCGTTCTCGCGAATTCTGCGTAGGGTCTCGATGCCATCGATTTCCGGCATGCTGATGTCGAGCATCAGAACGTCAAAGTCCTGCGCCTCAACCTCGGCTATGGCATCAAACCCGTTGGAGACAGAGGTGACGGTGGCCCCAAGCTCTTCAAGGATTGCGGACAGGATGTTGCGGTTGATCTGGTTGTCGTCACAGACCAGAGCGTGAATGGCGCGCGGTAGGCTTGTAAGCGTTGACGGGGCGGAAGCGCTTTGCGGTGCGGTTTGCGCATCGGCAACGGGAAGCGGCAGACGCAGGACAAAGAGGCTACCTTCGCCCAAGAGGCTGTCTGCGTCGATGTCCCCGCCCATCTGGGTGATCAAACGCTTTGTGATCGCCAACCCCAGACCCGTGCCGGAGTTGGTGCGGGCAAAAGCGGTGTCGATGGTGACAAACTCTTCGAATATCCGTTCGAGATTTTCAGGAGCGATGCCCACGCCGGTGTCGGCAACGCGGATTTCGACGTCGCCACCTGAGAGCCGTTCGACCTCGACGTTGACGACGCCGTTTTGGGTGAACTTATTGGCATTGCCGATCAGATTGACCAGACAGCGCTGAAGCGAGCGTGGAGCGCCGCGCACATAGCCCAAGTTCTCGGACTGGAACGAGACTGAAAGCGTGTTGTTCTGCGCTTTTGCGCCGGGTTGAAGACTGTCCGTGACTTCGGTGATCAGGGCGCTCAGATCAAAGGTGGCGCTTTCATCGAAATTCGCGTCTGAGGTCAGCTTGGAGAAGTCGAGCACGTCGTTGACATGTGACAGAAGCAGATCGCCGGAGACGGCGATGGCGTTGAGATGCTGTTTTTGCCTGTCGCTCAGTGATGTCTGATCAATCAGGTCGAGCGAGCCGAGGATGCCATTGAGCGGGGTGCGCATCTCGTGGCTCATCACGGTGAGCAGGTTTGATTTGGCCTTCTCGCCAAGTTGGGCTTTTTCCAGCGCATCCTTGAGCGCTTCTTCGGCTTCAAGCTCGGCCGTGATGTCGCGCAGGTAGGAGACAAACACAGTTTCCCCCGCCGCTTGTGACAGGGAAATGGAGAGCTCGACCGGAAAGACCTCGCCGGATTTGCGCAGGCCCTGCAGGCGAACACGGCCCGCGTCGATGACTTTGCGGTCTCCTGTACGCAGGAAACGGGCCATGCCTTCGCGGTGGGCATCGCGCAGGTGGTGAGGCACGATCAGGTCTACCATGTCCTGACCAAGAACCTCTTCGCGTTGATAGCCAAAGACCGACTGTGCAGCGCCGTTAAACTCGATGATGTGACCCTTGGCATCCACAACCAAGACCGCATCAAGAGAGGAGGAAATGGCCGCCTCAAAGCGGGCGCGGGCGATGTCGCTGATCAGGGAAATGGATTTGCCCTGCCGATGCAATCCGATCAGCGTGGCAAGTGCGCCAAACAGCACGGTGATCAGGACAACGATGCCAATGGCAAGGCTGCGCAGGGTGTCAGAAAAGGTTTCGCGACGGGCGGTTTCTTGCGCCGTGAAGCTAGCGATGCCGGAGTGCGCCAGGCTACGCACCGCTGGGGCCAAGGCGGTGATGTCCTGATAGATGCCATCAAGTGCTGCGCGTAAGGCCGCATTGTCCGCGTCGATGGCGGGGGTGGTCTTGTCCAGAAAGTCGGTGGCCATCTTCAACTGGCCGACAATTTCGGGCTCGTCTTTGAAGGATTGATACAGCGCGCTTTGCCGCAGGGTGGTGATGCGGCTGTAGAAGATGTCATAGCGTTTGCGCAGGACATTCAGCTCTGCCTGGGGGCCGTTCAATGCGTCCAGCGTGACATTCTGCAATCGCAGGAGTTCGACCTCCAACTGCGACATACGCCAGCTGACGTCATCGTGCTGCGCGGTGGACAGCACGCGCAGGTCGGTGGTCACAGAGCGGCCAAGCAAGCCGATGATAATCAGACTTGCGATCAAAAGCGCGCCAAGCGCTATGAGTGGCCACCGCCCCAGCATCAAAGAGTGTTGATCGCGTATCGTGCCTACCCCGGATGGTTAATTGGCAACCACTTCAATCTGACTGAGCTGCCATATGCTGCGAGAATAATATTCTTCAGACTTATACGCTGCGTTGCCTGCGAATGGGTAAACGATCCAAAGTGGCCCTTTGTCGCGCAGAGACATTTCTTCGCCGTTGCGCAGATAGGCCACGATGGGGCCATTGGGCACCGCGTCACTTGTCGGGATCGATACAGCATAGTCATTGGCAGCAATGGCAATCAATTTGCCGTTGCTGGCACCGACATGTTCCAGAAGGCTGTGAAGGGGGACGCCCACAAAGGTTTGTTCGCCTTCGGTCCAGATGGTTTCGGTCTGAAAGCTCTCGCTGGGCAGGGTGCGCAGGTCTTCGGCGCTGAAGCTCCAGGCACCGCCATCAGAGGATGTGGCAACATCGCCGTAAACTGCAAGGATGGTTTCGCTGGCCGCCGAAGTGGCAAGGCAGGCTGCAGCGGCGGCAGAGAACAAAACGGATTTAAACATATTCATGGGGCCGACTCCTGTGGATTTCTTACATCGCAGAAGTGTTGTGCCACGGCTTGATTTTGGGCGGGGACGCGCATTGGGTTACGCGACTAACCTTTCGTATAGTCGCCCATACCATTCGCCGCGCGGGCGCACCGGAAGTGTGCCTCGCCATGGCGCAATCTATGCGGGTTTACTCAAACCTATCGAATTTGCGTTGTTTTTGACCTTGGGTCATTAGGGGAAAGGTAAGATTACCATGCCATTTGAATTCTATAAGGATAAGGGAGCGCTCTCTGGTTCTGGCACCGCTTGCGAGTTAGGCTCGGGTCAGGCCAATCACATAGGGCGACCGGTTTCGATGCGAATTTTACTTGCTGATGATCATGGAATGGTTCGGGAAACCATTTCTGCCTACCTCACCTCTGAGGGGCGTGCGGCCGTTGTTGCGGTGTCTGACTACTTTGAAGCCATGAAGGCGCTGGAGCAGAAGGGGACCTTTGATCTCGTTTTGCTGGATTTCAGCATGCCCGGCATGAACGGGCTTCAGGGATTGACCGACGCTTTGGCCAAATATCCGGAACAGCCCATAGCGATTGTCAGTGGCACCGCCCCCAACAAGGTGGCGCAAGAGGCGCTGGATGCGGGCGCGATCGGGTTTCTGCCCAAAACCATGGGGGCCAAATCCTTGGTGAACGCGGTGCGCTTCATGATCGCGGGAGAGAGCTTTGTGCCGCCCAGCGTGATGGCAGGGGGCGAAGCGGATGAGGAAACCGCTTTTGCCAAGCAGTTCAGCCAGCGCGAAAAAGAAGTGCTGACCGGGCTTTGCAAAGGGCATTCCAACAAGGAGATCGCGCGGGATCTGGATCTTCAGGAGGTCACGATCAAGCTGCATGTGCGTACCCTTTGCAAAAAGCTGAATGCGAAGAACCGCACGCAGGCGGCGCTGATCGCGAAAGAGGCGGGCTTTGAGTAGGGGCTTGCGCCCCCAAGCCCACCTCTAAGAGCCTGTCAGAACAGGATGGTGTCATAGAGATCGCCGAGATCGGCGGCCGTGCCGTCCAGCACCAGCGTGGTGCTGTTTGACAGGGAGATCTGCAGATCATCGCCAGAGCTTGTGACATGCGTGGCAAACCATTGCAGATGTTCCGCGTCACTTGCGCCCAACTCCAGGCGGCGGAAGTCCAGACGGTCGCCCTCATCGGTGTCGTAATCCAGAATGCGGTCGGTGCTGCCATCCAGATCATCGCTGCGGAAGATGAAACGGTCAGCGCCGCTGCCGCCGGAGGCGAGGTCTGCGCCAGCCCCGAGGTATAGCCGGTCGCCGCCTGCGCCGCCGTCCAGAGTGTCATTGCCTGACGCGCCGCTGAGATAGTCGCGATCATCGCCGCCATTGAGCACGTCGTTGCCGCTGTCGCCGCGCAGGCTGTCGCGACCCAAGCCGCCGGTGAGCACATCGTCGTTCAAACCGCCGCGCAGATCGTCACTGCCCTCGCCACCATCAAGCTGGTCGTCGCCGGACCCACCCCGGAGGGTGTCTGCGCCATCGTCGCCGTTGAGCGTGTCATCGCCTGATCCGCCCACAAGACTGTCATCGGCTGCGCCGCCTGAGAGTGCATCGTGGCCACTGCCGCCTTCGAGCGTGTCAGCATCTGCGCCGCCGTTGAGGGTATCGTAGCCGGACCCGCCGCGCAGCAGATCACTGCCTGCGCCACCTGAGAGCGCGTCGTCGCCTGAGCCGCCATCTAGGGTATCCGCACCGGTGCCGCCCTCCAGCGTGTCGTCTTGGCCGCCGCCTGACAACAGATCGTCGCCGGTGCCGCCATAGAGGGCGTCTGAGCCGGAGCCGCCAATCAAGACATCATTGTTTGCGCCGCCATCCAGCGTGTCGTGGCCCGCGGAGCCTTCCAGTGTGTCGTCTCCGGCACCGCCAAGAAGCAGGTCGTCATCCTCTGGCAGGAGGTTGCCGTACTGGTCATAGCGCAGCCCGCCGTCGTAGTCGGATATGATGCTGCTTTCATAGTTGGGACCAGCCCCGCCGTGCAGATAGTCGTTGCCGTCGTCACCGCGCAGCGCGTCTCCGGCGCTGCCGCCAAAAAGGGCGTCTGTGCCGATGCCGCCGTTGATGGTGTCATGCCCCGCATTTCCGGAGAGATGGTCATCATAGGTCAACGCGCCTTCGGTGGTGGCCACAAGCTCCAGATCGCGCAGCAGCACAGAGGAGCTGAGATCCACCTCGGCAAAGGGGCTTTCTGCGGTCGGGTCAGCGGCACCATCGTTGGAGTAAGACCGTGGTGCGTTGGTGATCAGATGCAGGGCCGCTTCGCCGGTGTCCGGATCGATGATGACCTGATAGATGCCGCCTGAGCTGCGGGTGCTGTTGTTCATATCGTGATCACCGGAGTTGCCGCCCACATAGAGCGTGCCATCGGCATCCACGATCGCAGCACCAAAGGTTATGGCCGGTGCGCCAGCAAGGGTTTGCCCATCCACCACGGTTGATGTGACCGGAACGGTGGAGAAGGTGGGCTCACCAGAAGAGATGTCCACGACCAGAAGGATGGTGTCTTGACCTTCCCCCGGTGGGCGGGCAACGCCGTAGAATTTCTGGCTGCCGGCATCGTAGGCCACGTCATAGACGCGATGCTGCACCAGAGAGCGGGGCAGGTGATGCACGGTAACCTCAGGGTTGCCGTTTTCGTCAAACGTATCGACGTCGATCACCGCGATGCGGTCCATGCTGGATTCAAAAGACCAGAGATTGCCCTGATCGTCAAAATCCCCAGTCCAGGAGCGGTAAGGCGTTTCACCGATCCGGTAGCTGTGGCCTTCGGCATCGAGCATGATCAGATCAGAGCGCTGAACCGCATTGCCAAGGCTGTCGACACCGTTGCTGACCGCAATCGCATAGAGCAGATCGTCTTCGGCGTTGTAGCCCATGGAGTTCACATTGACCGTGCCTGCGGCGCCTGCGATCTCATAGCTTTGGGTTTCCACGTCAAAGACATGCAGTGTGCCGTTGAGCACCTGATAGAGATTGGATTGGCCATCCGCAAAGGCCGCAACTGTCACTGTCTGCCCGCCGATCTCCATCTCTTTGTCATAGTGGAAAGCAGGGCCTGAGGTGTCGATGACCGGGCCTTGGCCTTCGCCCTGAACCGAGCGGATGGTGATTTCAGGCGCATCGCTTTGTGCCGTAAAGGTGGTCTCGAAAGTGGAGAAGGCCCCGCTTTCTGAAGAGAAGTCGCCGACCACCACTCCGTCGACCAGCACCTCGATTGAGGCGTTGGTCAGGCCGGCAGAGAAGTTGGCCGCGAGATCAAAGCTCAGGCGGTAGACGCCGTTTTCAGCCAGCGAGAGGCTTTGGCTCATGGATTGGTGGCCGCCATCCAGGTCGGTGATGGCCCAGTTGCCGCTGTTGGCATAATCCTGAAAGCCGGAGGCGCCAGAGGTGCCAGACAGCAGGTTTTCCTGAGCGTGATCGCCGTGGATGACATCGTTTCCAGCAGAGCCGGTGAGCGTGTCATCCCCGTCCAGCCCGACCATGAGGTCGCTGGTTTGCGTGCCATCAAAGGCGTCGGACAGAATTGTCCCGATGAGTGTGTTTTCTGTTGGATCAGGCATAGCCGTTCCTTTCCTGTTTCTCGGAGGCGTGTGGGCTTACCAGCCGATGCCGTTTACGGCGATGTTGCGGGGAGCGGTGTCAAAGAGGCGCACCACGTCGATCACCTCGATATCCGGGTGGCGGGTGACGGCCTCGCGATAGGTGTCGCTGGCGTGGCAGACGATCACCGCATCCACAGATTGCATCAGCTGATCGATGTCGTCACACAGCATGTCTTTGAGCTGTGCCGAGAGGGTCGCCAGACCCTGACTGCCATGTTTGGTATAGCTGGCGAGGCCTTCCAAAGGGGTGTCTTTGGTGACGGCGGCGTCATGGGCCAGCAGCTCTACGCCTTGGCCTTGCAAAGTGGCCATGGCCTCAAGGATCGGACTTTCGCGCAGATCGTCGGTGCCCGGCTTAAACGCAAGACCGAGGACGCCGACGCGCCGGGCACCTGTGGCCAAGGCCATTTCGACTGCGCGGTTGATCTGTTCCGCGTTGGAGCTTTCCAGATTGCCGATCATGGGCAGCGACACACCGTGTTTTTCCGCCACATATTGCACCGCGCGCACCTCTTTGGGCAGGCAGGAGCCGCCGTAGGCAAAGCCGGGTTTGAGGTAGTAGGAGGACAGGTTGAGTTTCTGATCCTGAGTGAAAATGTCCATCACGGCGTGGCTGTCGACACCAAGCGGTTTGCACAGACGACCGACCTCATTGGCAAAGCAGACCTTGGTGGCGTGCCAGACGTTGTCGACGTATTTGATGGTTTCCGCCACTTCGATGGTGGTGAGGATCGGATTGTCATCCACAGGGGCATAGATCCGGCGCATGATTTCCGCGGTGGCAAAATCAGTGGTGCCGATCACGGTTTTGGGCGGGTGATGGAAATCAGAGATTGCCACGCCTTCGCGCAGAAATTCCGGATTGAAGCAGATGCCGAAATCGCGGCCCGCTACTTTGCCGGAGACCTCCTCCAGAATGGGGGTCATCACAGACATGGTGGTGCCCGGCGGGATCGAGCAGCGCATGGCAAAGACGTGAAACCCCTCTTTGTCGCGCAGCCCTTCGCCCATCGCGCGGGAGGCAGCCCGGATGTAGGTGTCGTCACAGCCGCCATCAGCTGCGGTTGGTGTGCCAACAGAGACAAAAGTCACATCCGTCTCGCGCACAGCGGCGGTGAGATCGTCGGTTGCAGAGATCAGCCCATCGTTGACGCCCTGTGTGAGGGTTTCGCTCAGATCCGCCTCATGGATCGGGCTTTTGCCGCGGCCGATTTGCGCCACTTTGCCAAGATCCAGATCGACGCCGATCACACGGTGCCCAAGTGCTGCGAGGCAGGCGGTGGACACCGCGCCGACATAGCCGAGACCTACGATGCTGATGCTGGCCTTCTCGCTTGGGATGGGGGTAACAAGCTCAGCTGGTTGGTTTGAAAAATCGCGGAATTCCATAAAAACGTCCTCCTGTTTGAATTGAGCTTAGGAGGAAGCCCGCAGTCTTTTTGCTGGCGTTAGATCAGGTGGGGATGGCTTTGGGTCACGTGGCTATCCTTTTGATAAAATTGGAAATATCTCCAAAAACGACAAAGCCTGCATGAGGGGACATGCAGGTTTGCCGCGTGGGCTGTATTGGGGTCGGCGTTGCCACAACCCACGTTGTGTTATTCACTTTAGGGCAGGGGCGGGCCAAGCGGATTTGCGCGAAAGGATAGGACGCGCCTCAAAACGGCAGCTCGATCAGCCCGACGTATATCATCAGCAAAGTCAGGAAGCCTGCGACCGCTGTGACCAGCTGGAACTTGGCAAAACCGTTGCGCAGCTGCTCCAGAAGACCATCGCCATCGCCTGCGCTTTGATTGCCCCGGTTGGACCATTTCTGCTTGGAGAGATGGAAGATCATGTAGATTTTGACCGACGCGTTGATGACCTGGTTGAGGTAGAGAATGAACGGCCAGGTCATGTCAGCGCGGCGGCTGTAGCCAAACAGGAACATGCAGAGCACGACGCGGGAGAAGATCACCCAGATCAGGCAGTTCCATATGTAGCCGGGGGCCACGATGCTGCCGAGCACGGCCATGAAAGGGCTCACCATCATGGTCCACATGGCGATGCGTTGATCGACCACGCACCACCAGATGAAGAACGGCATCCGGCGCGGGCCAAGCGCTATGGCGCGGCTGCCGTTGCGCAGCATATTTCCGGACCAGCGGCGGAAGTTCTGCACCATGCGCAGCAGGCCGTTTTCTTTGATGACTTCGATGGTGTAGACCGTGGCATCCGGCACATAGGTCATCTTGGCGCCCACGCTCAGCAGCCGGTACCAGGTGGATTTGTCATCCCCTGACAGGAAGCGGAACCGCCCCCAGAGCCAGTGATTGAGGTGGTCGGCTTCAATGGTGCGGATGAACTTCGGATCGACGATGTGGCGGGCGCGAAAAACGCTCATCCGGCCGGTGAGGGTGAGCACACGGTTGGACAGGGCGTGGCTCTGCATGGCGAGGCGGCGCTGGGCAAAACGCATGTCGAGCCATTTGGCGATCCATGTGGGGCCGTAGCAGATCACCTCTTCGTCGGTGGTGAGCGCCTGAAGCTCCGGATCATAGGCAAACATCGACAGGGTTTTCTTGAGCACATCCTGCCCGTAAAACGCGTCGCCATCCATAAAGATGACCATATCGTCGGGGTCCGCACCAGCCCGCGAAATGGCGCGCAGGATCAGCCCGATCGCCATGCGCTTGCCCGGTTGGTTTTGCCGGATAAAGACCAGCTCGGCCAGATCATCGGGGATGTCCTGGGCATAGGTGTTTACGAACTGGCGGATGATGTTTTCATCATAGGCGCTGCCGGTGCCGATGTAGAGCGTGGTGGGAATGCGCTCGCGTTTGATCTGGCCAAGGATGGAGCCAATCACCCGTTTGGTGATCGAAGGTTCCTCGTAATAGGTGGTCATCTGGATGTGCAGGCGCTTGGGGCGCCAGCCTTCCTGCCAGAGCGCATCGGCGCGGGCGCGTATGTGGGGCCACTTCAGGCGGGCATAGATCATGGCGCGCACCGAATGGGTGAACCACCAGCCAAAGCGCCACAGGCCCAAAGCGCCGAGGATCACGGTGATATGCAAAGCGTTGGGATCGACAAAGCGGTTGGGGACATTCACCAGCAGCCAGAGCAGCGCCGCGATCACCGCCATGAGGGCAAGGATATTGGGCAATGTCCAGCGCGCCCAATAGGGTTTGATCGGGGTCTGCAGATCGCGCAGCTTGAGGGTCAGATCCTTGTCAAAGGCGAACTCGGACAACTCACTCATCGCGGCTCACCAGAGATTGAATGCGGGCAATCATGCGCTGGCCAACCGCGCGGCGGGTCTGGATATTAACCGGCGCGTCGCGGCGCAGCAGGGATTTGGTCTGCGCCGGAGTGATATCCTGGGGGGTGACGGTGACGATGATGCCAAATTCGCCGGGGCGGCGGGGATCGGCGCCCGCCCGCACATCGGTGACGGTGCCGGCGATGGTGGTTTTCTGGCCAAGGCTGTTGACGCCGATATGCGCCTCCATCCCGATGAAGATGGCCTCGGAATACCGTTCGGAGACCCAGCCCATGGCCACGCGCGGTGTGTCAGACTCAAAAACAACCGCGAGATCATCGTGGCGGTAAGGTTGCCCCTTGCGCACCAGAACCTCGTGCACCACCCCATCTGAGGGCGCGCGCACGTGGCTCATGGAAATCGCTGATTTGTTGGCGTCGCGGGTGGCGCGCAGGCGGCGCACCTTGGCGTTGTGTTCGAGTTCCAGCTCTACGAGTTTGTCCAGCGCAAAGGCAAAGGGGTCAAAGGCTGTGGCGGCTTCGGGATCATGTGTTTGAATATCGAGCCAACGCTTCCAGAGGGCGTCAAAGCCGCGATCGCCGATGAACTGCGCATAGATCTGAGCCGCAAGTGCGCCCCGCACCTGAAGGGGCTGTGTTTCATCTAAGGCTTCAAGCATGGCGCGGGCTTCAATGACGCGGTCGAGCTCCTTCTCTGCAAGGTTCAGGCGGGCGCGGGTCTGGGACAGTTCTGCCTGTGCGGCCGGATCGCGCAGACGCACCATGACTTCGCCTGCCTCAACCCGCTGGCCGGGGACCACGTGGATGGATTTCACAAAGCCCTCACTGGCGGGGAGGTCTTCGGCGATGGGGGCGACGACGCGGCCGTGCTGGATATTGATGCGGGTGAGGCCGTTGAAGAGGGCAGAGCCAAGCACCGTGGCGATGAGGGCTGCCAGCAGCAGGTAGATCACCACATGGATCACCGCACGCACAGAGCCGGGCATCTTGGATTGCTGGTTGGTGGTTTTCTCTTCTTCGGTCTCTTCCATGGGCACGAGATCAACGGGCGTATCAAGGCTCATGATCACGTCTTCGCTGCTGGCCATGCGACCGGACAGGATGGAACGGTAAAATAGCGCTAGCGTTTCACGCTGACGCCCGCTGAGGCCTTCAAAGGCCACTGTGCCGTCGGCATCCGGTGCCGTCAGACGCACGTCAAAGCGGACATCGACCCCCTGAAAAGGCACGCTGAGGGTGCCGGATTGCGGGGGTGATCCTGCGTCCTCGGGCCAGTCAAAGCCAGCAAGCGACCACGCCTCAATGCGGATTTGGTCGCCGTTCGGCGTGTCCAAAAACAGCGGGGCGTGCACCTTCCAGCTGAGCTGGGCGCTGGGGTTTTCATGGCGGATTTGCACGGGCACTCTCACAGGTTGAATGCCCAGAAGGTAGCTGGCCGGTGGCGCAAGTGCGCGCCGCGCTCAGGTATGGTTGAGGTGGCAAAAGGCAGCGCGACTATACGCAGGTATAGGCCTGCTCACTTTGGTTGCGACAAGGTCGGGTGTTGCGGCTCAGCGGGACAGTCCGGCGTGGGTGTTGAGGAAGAACTGCGAGAATATCGGGCCGCTGGCGGCGCCAATTTCGCGGGCGTCCTGACCCACCACAGCCTCTTCGATGCGCGGCACGATCAGGCCGCGTGTGTCCTGATTGACCAGATAGCGCCGGACCCGCTCCACCAGCTCTTGGCGGACATCGGCGGGAAAAGCGCCGTCGATCAGAATGGCCTCAAAATCGACCACGGAGCAGACCGACAGCGCGGCCTTGGCGAGCTCCTGCGCGGTCTGGCCCAGCCAAGGATCGACATAGCGGCTGAGCACCGACCAGTCTTGTGGCTGGCTCCAGAGCATGTCGGGGTTGAGGCCGGCCTCAATCAGCCGCGTTTCCAGAAGGTGGATCGAGGCCACATCAATGAGCTGGCGGCTTTCGCCCATAGGGCCTGTGGCGCGCATGGAGCCAAGCGCGCCTGCGTTGCCCTGATTGCCCTCAAACACACTGTCATTCATCACGATGCCGCCGCCAACAAAGGAGCCGACAAAGAAATAGGCATAGTCGCGGAACTCTTTGCCACGGCCATAGAGATGCTCGGCGCGGCAGGCTGCGGTGGCGTCATTTCCAACAAAGATGGGCAGGTCGCTGAAGTGCGCCACCTCTTCGGCAAAATCGATGTCTTTCCAGAGCTTGAACTGCTCTGCGGCGGGGCCTGCCAGATCGCTCCATCGCCAGAGCTCAAAAGGGGCGGCGACGCCGATGCCGCAAATGCGCGCGACCTCCTCGGCGCTGAGAGCGGTGAGCAAAGTCTCAAGGCTGTCGTGCAGGAAAGAGAAGACATCTGCGGGCAGCGGGTAGTCGTAGGTGGTGTGCTCTGAGGCACGTACATTGCCCGCAAAATCCAGAAGCAAGAGATCTGCAGTCCGGCGGCCGATCTTCAATCCCAACGCCAAGACCCCGTCGGGGTTGAGAAGCATGGGAATGGAGGGCTTGCCCACCTTACCGCGTGTGGGTTCGCCGCGTTGAAGCAGGCCATCGCTTTCCAGTTTGCGCAGCATGGTGGAGATCGCCGGTGGCGTCAGCCCCATGCGTTTGGCGAGGTCGATGCCAGGCAGGGCGCCCTGCCGCTGCAGGATGGACATCAGAAGGCGTTCATTGTGGTTGCGGACGCGCCGTTGATTCACGCCGCCGCTGAGTGCTCTGATTTTTCCGCCATCCATATGGCTGACCATAAAAGGCTCCTCCCAGCTTTGAAAGATAGGGCGCTTCGATTATTTAATAAAGTTAATTTATTTATTGACAGCTCTTGGGGAATCGCCGTTACCTATGGGGGCATCCTGCGTCACGAATTAGAGGCAGGCCTGGAGCTGGAGGGAGCCAGATCCAAATATTGCGAACCTTGGGAGGACATTATGAAAAAGCTACTTGCGACATCGGCCCTTGTTTTGGCCGGAATGACGGTCAGTGCGGCGGCGGATGTGAGCGCGTGCCTGATCACCAAAACAGACACCAATCCGTTCTTTGTGAAGATGCGCGAAGGCGCGACGGCAAAGGCCGAAGAACTGGGCATCACGCTCAACAGCTATGCGGGCAAGGTGGATGGTGACCACGAAACTCAGGTGGCGGCGATTGAGACCTGCATTGCTAATGGCGCGAAAGGTATTTTGCTGACAGCCTCTGACACCAGCTCGATTGTGCCAGCGGTGCAGCAAGCGCGGGATGCGGGCCTTTTGGTGATTGCACTCGACACGCCGCTGGAGCCGATTGACTCTGCGGATATGACCTTTGCCACCGACAACTTCCTGGCTGGAGAGCTGATCGGAAAATGGGCGGCAGCGGCGCTGGGCGATGAGGCGGCCAACGCAAAGATTGCGATGCTCGATCTGGCGGTGAGCCAGCCCACTGTGGGTGTTTTGCGCGATCAGGGCTTCCTGAAAGGCTTTGGCATTGAGCTGGGCGATCCCGGCAAATGGGGCGATGAGACCGATCCACGCATCGTGGGCAATGACATCACCGCTGGCAACGAGGAGGGTGGCCGCCGCGCCATGGAGAACCTGCTGGCCAAAGATCCGATGATCAATGTGGTCTACACCATCAACGAGCCTGCCGCTGCGGGCGCTTATGAAGCGCTGAAGGCGATTGGCCGTGAAAATGACGTGCTGATCGTGTCTGTGGATGGTGGCTGCCCCGGTGTGGACAACGTCAAGGACGGCGTTATCGGCGCGACCTCGCAGCAATATCCGTTGTTGATGGCGTCCAAAGGCATTGAGGCGATTGCCGCCTGGGCCAAAGACGGCACCAAGCCGCAGGCCTCTGACGGCAAGGAATTCTTTGACACCGGTGTGTCGCTTGTCACCGATCAGCCGGTTGATGGCGTGGACAGCATCGACACCGCCAAAGGCACCGAGCTTTGCTGGGGCTGATCGCGGCCAAGTCGTGTTAACCTGACGCGAGAGGGTGGGGGCAGCCTCACCCTTTTGCACAAGATCAGACAGAATGCCGGGGGAGGGCTCACATGTCTCAGTCGGAGAATTATGAGGCTGTGGTGACAGATTCAGCGTCCGAAGTGGCTCATTTTGACGAGGGCAAAAGGGGGATTGTCGGGCGGTTTCACCACGCCTTGCACACCACGCCCGCGCTGGTGCCGCTGATCGTTCTAGTCGGTGCGGTGGTGATTTTTGGCCTGCTGCTGGGCAGCCGGTTTTTCTCACCCTTCGCGCTCACCCTGATTTTGCAACAGGTGCAGATCGTCGGCATTGTGGCGGCGGCCCAAAGTCTTGTGATCCTGACCGCGGGCATCGACCTGAGTGTCGGGGCCATTGCGGTGATCTCCTCTGTGGTGATGGGGCAATTCACCTTTCGCTATGGCTTGCCACCTGCGGTGGCTGTGACCTTCGGACTGGCATTTGGCACCGCGATTGGCGCGCTTAATGGCTGGCTTGTGGCACGCATGAAGCTGCCGCCTTTCATTGTCACGCTGGGCATGTGGCAGATCGTACTGGCGGCGAATTTCCTCTATTCGGCCAATGAAACCATCCGCTCACAGGACATCGCCGGAGAGGCGCCTTTGTTGCAGCTCTTGGGGGCAAAGTTCAAACTTGGCGGGGCCGTGTTTACGCTGGGCGTGGTCTTCATGGTGCTTCTGGTTGTCGTGCTGGCCTATGTGCTGAAGCACACGGCCTGGGGCAGGCATGTCTATGCGGTGGGCGATGACCCTGAAGCGGCGGAGCTGTCGGGCGTGAATGTGAAGGGCGTGCTGATCTCAGTCTATGCACTGGCCGGGCTGATCTGTGCCTTTGCGGGCTGGGCGTTGATCGGGCGGATTGGTTCTGTCTCGCCGACATCGGGGCAACTTCTGAACATCGAGAGCATCACCGCGGTGGTGATCGGGGGCATATCGCTCTTTGGCGGGCGCGGCTCCATTCTGGGCACATTCTTTGGCGCGCTGATTGTGGGGGTCTTCACACTCGGGCTGCGTTTGGCCGGGGCGGACGCGCAATGGACCTTCCTGCTCATCGGCGCGCTCATTATCGGCGCGGTGGCCGTGGATCAGTGGATTAGAAAGGTGGCGGCATAATGGAACCGATTTTGAAAGGCCGTGGGTTGGTCAAACGCTATGGCCGTGTGACGGCGCTGGATCATTGTGACTTTGACCTGATGCCGGGCGAGATCCTTGCGGTGATCGGCGACAACGGCGCTGGGAAAAGCTCACTGATCAAGGCGGTCTCCGGTGCGGTGATCCCTGATGAGGGCACGGTGACGCTGGAGGGCAAGGAGGTGCGCTTTACCTCCCCCATTGAGGCGCGTGAGGCGGGGATTGAGACGGTTTACCAAACCCTTGCGATGTCGCCCGCGCTGTCGATTGCCGATAATATGTTCATGGGGCGCGAGCTGCGCAAACCCGGCTTTCGCGGCAAATGGATGCGCCAACTCGACCGGCCCGCCATGGAGAAATTTGCCCGCGATAAGCTGAGCGAGCTGGGGCTGATGACCATTCAGAACATCAATCAGGCGGTGGAAACCCTCTCCGGCGGTCAGCGGCAAGGCGTGGCTGTGGCGCGCGCGGCGGCGTTTGGCTCCAAGGTGATCATTCTGGATGAGCCCACCGCGGCGCTGGGCGTGAAAGAGAGCCGGAAAGTGCTGGAGCTGATCCAGGATGTGAAGGCGCGCGGTATCCCGATCATCCTGATCAGCCATAACATGCCGCATGTGTTTGAGGTGGCTGATCGCATCCATGTGCACCGTCTGGGCAAGCGGCTCTGTGTGATCGACCCAAAGGATTACACCATGTCAGATGCGGTGGCCTTTATGACAGGGGCGAAGGCTGCGCCATCGGAGGCGGCGTGACCCGCGTGATGCAGGATCTGGATGCGCTGGTTGCGGCCATAGCGGCCGCGCCGCACAAAGGCGCGCGCCGGGTTGTGGCGGTAGCGGGCGCCCCGGCGAGCGGGAAATCCACGCTGGCAGAAGAGATTGCCGCGCGGTTGCGTGCCGTCGGATCGGCGCCGCAGGTTGTGCCGATGGACGGGTTTCACATGGACAACCAAGACCTCGTGGACCTTGGGCTTCTGGCGCGCAAGGGCGCGCCAGATACCTTTGATGCAGAAGGGTTTGTGGCCTTGGCGGGCCAGCTGTCTCAAGGCGGGGTTCTGGCCTATCCAACCTTTGACCGCGCCCGCGATGTGACCATACCCGGGGGCGGCGCGGTGTCGGCGGATTGCGATACGGTGGTGGTTGAAGGCAATTATCTTCTGTTTGACGCGCCTGTCTGGCGGGCGCTGTCAGACATTTGGGATGTGTCGGTTTTTCTATCGGTGCCAGAGAAAGAACTGCGTCGGCGTCTGGTGGAGCGGTGGTTGACCCACGGGCTGTCACAAGAGCAGGCAGTGCAGCGCGCAGAGGAAAACGACCTGACAAACGCGCGTTTGGTGCAAAGCCAGCGCCTGCGCGCGGATATCGAGTTTCAAAACACCGGCGCTTTTTAAGGCGGGGCCTTAGCCGCGCGGAACGTCATAATCAGAGATCAGGCGGAGCCCGAGATGAGCAGGCGGGGAGCCGACAGCGCATCCACCGCGGGCCGGATCGCGTATCAGATAAGACATCGCTGCGACGTGTTCACCGCCGACAAAATAGGCCGGGCAACGGTCGCGGTCGATACCTTCCTCGGCACCAGCGTAGCATTCCATGGTCCATTCCCAGACGCTGCCATCCAGATCAGCCACCCCCTCGGGAGAGGTGGAAAAGCTGCCTTGAGGTTTCAACGCGCGGGGTGTTGTGCCTTCCGTCAGGTAGGTTGAGGCCCAGGTGAGCGACGGATCAGTGAAGAGCGGATCGGGTTCTTCTGGTAGAACATCGACCGCCATATGTTCCCATTCCGTGGCGGTGGGCAGGCGAAAGCGCTGTCGGGTCTGCGTGTTGAGCCAGCTGATATATTGCTGCACATCTTCGTAGCTGAGGCCTGTGGCCGGTGTGGTCTCGGGCTTTTGGTCCGGCCGCACCCGCAACGACACCGCGCAGCGGCCTTCTGCCGCGCATATGTTCCACTCAGCAACGGAGACCTCAAAGCGCTGCGCAAAAAACCGTTGCCCGTCGGGCATAACAACCGCATGGGCGGCCATCTGCGGCAGTAGTTCGGGCCGCAATGGTGATTTGGGGGCAAATTGCAGGGCAGCAGCCCCCAAAAGAGCCGCCGCCAAGACACCAAAACCGGCAAGACGAAGGGAGGGTCCGCTTGTGAGGTTCGGGCGCTTGGCGGCGGGCATGGGTTTATCCTTTCAGGTCAGGTTTCAAAGTATCTGGGAGCGACCACCTGCTCCATCAGTTCGTTGTTCCATGTGCCATCGACAACAAAGTGGGCCGTGGCACCAAGCATGACACCTTCGATCAGGTTGTGGTTGACGTAGGCATAGACGCCCGGTTGCTCGAACGTATACATCGCTGCCACCGCGCAGCCGCCACGCACGAACCAGGTTTCCATGTCCTGCAAGGGCGCATCGGTGAAGGAACTTTCCCAGACATAGTTGCCGTGCCCGCCGATCAGGTGCGGACGGGAGTCGCGGTTGGCCTGATTGTGGATCATCAGGACCGTTTCACCCACCTCGGCTTTCAGGGCATTTTCGCCGGTCAACGCGCCCACCGCTCCGTTGAAGACAGAGTGCGTCGGGATCAGGGTGCGCATGGCGTCAAGGCTGTCAGAGAAGTCTTCGCCTGCTTGCTCATACTGAATGAAGTCGCCGTTTTCGTCTTGTGGCAGATAGTAGTCCTGCTCCCCGATGTAGGCAATGCGATCATAGCGCAGCGGATTGCCGTCTTTATCCTTCAGCCCGTCTCTTGGCAGCACCATCACAGCGCCGTTCATGCCGTGTGTGACGTGGTAGGGGATCATCGCACCGCCGGGGGCACAGTGATAGGTGAAGCAGCCAGGTTTGGTGGCCTTCCATCGCAGCACAACCTCTTCGCCGGGCAGAACATGGGACAGCCCGCCACCGCCAAGCGCCCCGGTGGAGGCGTGGAAATCGATGTTGTGCTCCATCATACTGCTCTCAGGATTGCGCAGAGTGAGCTCGATCATGTCGCCCTCGTGGCAGATGATCAGCGGGCCTGGCACCGAGCCGTTATATGTCAGCGCCCAGATGCTGGCGCCGGTGTCTTCGTCCACCACCATCAGACGCTCTTCGGTGATCATGGTGATTTCGATGATTTTTGGCCCGCCAGTGGCGACCTGCTCATGTTCCGGTGCAAAGGGCGGCGCGACCAGCTCCTGTTTCACACGGGTGTAGCCGGACAGATCTGCTGGCTTCGCGGTGCTTGCTGTCTCTTGTTTGCCAGCTGTTTTGTAAAGGTGTGTGGAGGTTGCATTGATCGCGTCGATTTTGGGCGCACGTGGTGTCGCTTTTACCGAGGCACCTGCCATAACGGCGGCCCCTGCGAGCATGCTGCCGCGCAAAACATTGCGGCGGCTTGTTTTCATGAGACCGGGATTGATGATTTTGGCCATTTTACCCTCCATGAGGTGGTTGCTTGGCACCGGGTGGTCGACCCATGTGCTGCTTTTGAAAAGAAACGCGCAGTCACGCCTTGAAAGTTTTTGCAGTGTTCAAAGTGGGCTGTGTGTTGCGGCGAGATTTAACGGATTTGAAAATCTGAACTTTGTTCCAGCGCAAAGAACTTTGGTTTTGTCGGCGCGCGGGCCTTGCGGCAGGTGGTCTTCGCCTTGGTGTTCTGGCACAACTCATGCATGGACCGTACGCCGCCGCATAAAACGCTGCCTAGGCTGGATGAAAGCCTGCTCACGCACTTGCCGCCGTTTTCCGAACTTGAAAAACGGCAGATCCGCAGGATTTTGGATCAGGCGACCTCTAAGCGATATGAAGCGGGGGTGGCGATTTTTGACGAAGGCGCTCCGGCAGAGCGCTTTTATATGCTGCTCGATGGGTATGTGCGCGTTGTGCGGATCACGGCGACCGGCGAGCAGGTGACTTCCCTGTATATCCCGTCGGGCCAGCTGCTCGGGATTGCAAAGGCCATTGGGCGCGAAACCTATCCCGCAACTGCAGTGACGGCGACGGAGTCGATTGTGCTAAGTTGGTCGATGGGGCTGTGGGAGAGCTTTGTTTCCGACTATCAAGGGTTTGCCGTGAACACCTATAAGACGGTGGGCAAGCGCGTGGGGGAGCTGAACACCCGTATTGTGGAGCTGGCCACGCAGCAGGTGGAACAACGTTTGGCCAATGCTTTGCTGCGGCTGATCAATCAGACCGGACGCAAGACACCCGACGGCATTGAAATAGACTTCCCGATCACGCGGCAGGATCTTTCTGAGCTCACAGCGACCACGCTGCATACGGTTAGCCGTTTGTTGAGCGACTGGGAAAAGCGTGGGCTGGTGCAGAGCAAACGCAAACAGATCAAGGTGCTTGAACCCAGTGCGCTTGTGGATTTGAGCCAGACTTAAACGCGGCTTTGGCCTTTACTGGCGCGCCTGCGCAATCTGCAGCGTTCTCTTCTCGTCCGACATTTTCTTCGCAGGCATTTGCGTGCTGCGTTTTGAGAGCAGGTTTGCCCCAATAACCGTTTCAAAGGTTGTGCTGGCACAAACTTCCACGTGAGCTGCACCGCTATGACAAGGCCATCCCGAATCCAAGGAGGCCGGCTCATGGCTGAATTTCTGACAAAGTCGCGGGCGCGAAACATCTTCTACGGAGGTTCGATCTTTTTTGTCGTGATCTTCGTGGGGATGACCGTCCAATCGCACAAATACGTGGTGAACACCTCGACCGCCGGAATGGCGCTGAGCGAGGCGGTGATCCACGGCAAACATGTCTGGGAAGAGAACTCCTGTATCAATTGCCACACCCTGCATGGCGAGGGTGCCTACTTCGCGCCTGAAGTGGGCAATGTGATGACCCGCTGGGGTGTGCAGGACAGCCCGGAAGACGCCTTTGAAACGCTTAAGGGGTGGATCGAAAGCCAGCCCAGCGGAATCGCAGGGCGCCGCCAGATGCCCGGCTATGAGTTGAGCGATGAAGACATCCGCGGACTGTCTGAGTTTTTGCGCTGGGCGGATCAGACAGACACGCAGGGCTGGCCGCCCAATGACGCCGGATAAGGAAGCGAAACCATGAAATATCAATCTCAAAAAGTGGCCCTTTACTATTTCGCCGCAGCGCTGGCGCTGTTTGGCGTGCAGGTATTGGGCGGTCTGCTCGCAGGTTGGGTTTACGTTTCTCCCAACTTCTTGGCGGAAATCCTGCCTTTCAACGTGATCCGTATGATCCACACCAATGCGCTGGTGGTCTGGCTGTTGCTAGGCTTTTTTGGCGCGGCTTACTTCCTTATTCCCGAAGAATCTGAGCGCGAGCTTTGGTCACCCAAATTGGCCTATATCCAGCTGATTATTCTGACAGTGGGCGCGCTGGGCGCAGTCGGCTCTTACCTTGTGGGCATCCACGGTGGCCGTGAGTTTCTGGAGCAGCCGCTGTGGGTGAAATTCGGCATTCTTGTTGGGGCGCTGATCTTTCTGCTCAACATCTCGATGACTGTGCTGGCGGGGAAGAAAACCGCGATCACCAATGTGCTCCTGATGGGGCTTTGGCTGCTGTCGCTGTTGTGGGTATTTGCCTTCATCAATCCGGCCAACTTGAGCCTCGATAAAATGTACTGGTGGTTTGTGATCCACCTCTGGGTGGAAGCCACCTGGGAATTGGTGATGGCCGCAATCCTCGCCTTTCTGATGCTGAAGCTGACCGGCGTTGACCGTGAGGTGGTTGAAAAATGGCTCTATGTCATCGTGGCCACGGCACTCTTCAGCGGCATTCTTGGCACCGGGCACCATTTCTACTGGATTGGCTTGCCGGGCTATTGGCAGTGGGTTGGTTCGATCTTCTCCACCTTTGAGGTGATCCCCTTCTTCCTGATGATGTCCTTTGCCTTTGTGATGGTCTGGAAGGGCCGCAAGAACCACCCCAACAAAGCCGCGCTTCTGTGGTCTTTGGGGGCAAGCACCGTCGCCTTCTTTGGCGCGGGGGTCTGGGGCTTTTTGCACACGCTGCATGGTGTGAACTTCTATAGCCATGGCACGCAGATCACCGCAGCTCACGGTCACCTGGCCTTCTACGGTGCCTATGTTGCGCTCAACCTTGCGGTCTTTACCTATGCGATGCCGATGCTGCGCAACCGGATGCCGTATAATCAGGTGCTGAACATGGCGTCGTTCTGGCTGATGACCGGTGGCATGGCCTTCATGACATTTGTGCTGACCTTCGCAGGTACGATCCAGACCCATATGCAGCGCGTGGTTGGCGACTACTTCATGGACGTGCAGGAGAGCCTGTCGGTCTTCTATCTGATGCGCTTTGGCGCGGGTGCCGCTGTGGTGATTGGCGCGCTTCTGTTCATCTACTCGCTGGCCGTTGTGCGTGAAAAAGAAATCATCGCACCGGGCTCTGCCAAAATTGTTGCAGGAGAATGAGTATGAATATCGCAACTGTTCCTTCGCTGCCGTTTTATCAAGAAACCGGCCGTGAGTGCGATCTGTTTGAGACCGCTTATGACAATGGTTTGCCCCTTCTTTTGAAGGGGCCGACCGGTTGCGGCAAAACCCGTTTTGTTGAGCACATGGCCGCCAAGCTGGGCAAGCCGTTTTATACGGTGGCCTGCCATGATGATCTCTCTGCGGCAGATTTGATCGGGCGCTATTTGCTCAAAGGGGGCGAGACTGTCTGGGTCGATGGCCCGCTGACACGCGCAGTGCGCGACGGCGGGATCTGTTACCTTGATGAGGTGGTTGAAGCCCGTAAAGACGTGACTGTGGTGCTGCACCCGCTCACAGACTCGCGGCGCGCCTTGATGATCGATCGCACCGGAGAGGAGCTGGTGGCGCCCAAGGACTTCATGTTGGTCGCCAGCTACAACCCCGGCTATCAGAATGTGCTTAAGCGGTTGAAACCCTCTACACGCCAACGCTTTTTGTCGATCTCCTTTGACTTTCCGGATGCGGAAACCGAAATCTCGGTGGTTGCGCAGGAAAGCCGTCTGGAAGTGGGGCGGGTCGCGCCTCTGGTGCGGCTTGCCGGGCATATCCGAAAGCTTTCCGGCATGGACCTTGAGGAAGGCGTTTCGACCCGTTTGCTGATCTATGCCGCCAGTCTGATGGCGGGAGGCATGGGCGTGGATCGCGCGCTTGAGGCGGCGATCATCGAACCTTTGAGTGATGAGCCAGATGTGCAGCAGTCCCTCAGGGATCTGGTTGCAACGATCTACGGGTGAGCGGAATGCGACTTCTCGATTTGATGGAGCCGGAAGAGACCGTGGGCAACCTCTGGCATGAGATGGCCAGCGGATTGGGTGCGGAGGCACATTATCCGGATGCGGCGGTCACGTTGGCGTCTGTGCGCCCAAGCCTTGCGGTTTTGTTTCGTGCGCTGGGCGGGGATGCTGCGGTGGAGCTGGGGGAGGCACCTGCGACCGTGATGCGGCATCGCCGCCCGCTGCGCCGCAAGTTGGGTGCGGAGCGCGAGAAGGAATATGTGGCGCGTTTTGATGGCGAGCGGTTGGCCCTGCCGCCACAGATCGCGGTCTTTCCCGAGAAGTGGTTGAATCGCGCCGCCTATTTCTGGCTGACCGCGCTGGCGGCCAAGGCAGACATCACCCCAAACACATTCTCTGGCGATGGTACCGCACTTGATTGCGCGCAAATCCGGGCAAATGCGCAGGCCGCAGATGACGCCTTTGAGGCCTGCCCGGGATTGCGCAAGGGCTATGCCCAGATGGCGCGGCATTGCCTGAATATTCGGCCCGAGGTTGCCCGACCCGCGCAGGAGGCCGCCCTTGAGCAGGCTATCCGCGATCAGCTGTGCGGCACGCAGGCCACTCTGGAAGCTGGTGTCGCAACGCGGGGCTATATGCCCTTTGCGCCAGTGCCAATTTGGTTGCGTTTTGCGGCCCCCGGCACAGGTGCGGCGGCTGGCGAGGAAGACGCTGCGGATAAGGCACCGCCAACGGCAGCGGCCTATTCAAAACGCAAAGCTGGTGAGCGCAAAGATCAGGAACAGCAGAACCGCAAGGACAGTTTTATCATTCACCGTTTTGAATCCATCCTGTCCTGGGTGGAGTCGATGAACATCAACCGCAGTGTGGATGATGATGACGATGAAAACGCACAGAAAGCCGCGGATGATCAGGATCGCATCACCCTGTCCAAACAGAACCGCAAGGCAGCGACGCGCTTGCGCCTGCACCTCGACTTGTCCCCCGCGGATGCGGATCATGAGGCGCTTGCGGGCGTGCATACCTATGACGAATGGAACCACCGGGCGCGCAGCTATATGAAGGATCACTGCCGTGTGCTGGAAGCGCCTGCGCAGCCTGACGGCACCCAATTCATCCCCCATGCACGCACAGTGCGCGAGGTGCGCAGGCAGTTTGAAGCCCTGCGACCGCGCCGGATTTTGCAGGCCCGTCAAATCGACGGCAGCGAGCTGGATCTGGAGGCTGTGCTGACGGCGAAGGCGGATCTGGCGGCCATGGGGCGCGGCTCTGATCGCATCTGGCAAGCCGCGCGCAAAGTTGAACGCGATGTCTCGGTTGCCTTCTTGATTGATGTGTCCCGCTCGACTGAGGCAGCGATTGGCGACACCAGCGTGATTGAAGTGGCCCGTCAAGCCATGGCCGCTTTGGCTGTGGGTGTGGATGCTGCCGGTGACCGGATCGGCATCTGGGGCTTTTCCTCCCTGCGCCGGGATCGGGTGTTTTTGACGCGTTGCAAGGATTTTGAGACGCCGATGGCCAGTGCAGTAACCGACAACATAGGCGCGTTGAAGCCCGGCCATTTTACGCGTCTGGGGGCCGCGATACGGCATGTGACCGCGCAGCTGGTTGAGGAGCCGAGCGCGCATAAGCTGTTGATCGTGCTGACCGATGGCAAGCCCAACGATCTCGATCACTATGAGGGGCAGCATGGCATTGAAGACAGCCATATGGCCGTGCGGGAAGCGCGGGACTTGGGGCTGAACCTGCATGGTGTGATCATTGATGAAGACGGCCAGGATTGGTTTGCCCGCATTTTTGGGCGCGGCGGCTTCACGCTTTTGCCAAATCCGATGCGATTGTCGCGCGCCTTGCCCGACATTTACCGCAGTCTGACACAGGAGACTTGAGATGAAACATTTTGTCGCTCTTTTTGCATTGATGGCTTCGCCTGCAATGGCAGAGGCGTTTGACCGCCCGATCCCGCAGGCGCAATCTGCCACAGCGGAGTTCTGGTATGCGCTGGCCTGTCTGACGCTGGTTGCGTCCATGGCTGCGGTGCAATGGCTGGTGTCGCGGCGATGACACAAGCGGGCTGGTCAACACAGAGAATTGCGCTGGCGCTGTATCCGTTTGGGGCAGGGGCCGCAGCAGTGAACGTGTTTTTCCTATCTTTGATCTTCAGCTGGGTGGGTGGTCCGGTGGTATCGACCGGTCTTTCGATTTTGCTTGGCGCGCTGATTGGTGCACCTGCGACATGGTACTTTGCCCGCCACATTCGTCATCTGATGGATGTGGCCGACGGCACGGATGCGCGTTGAGCGCCATCTACCACATAAGGAGGCCGCAACATGGCCCTGTCTTCTTCTGAACAAATGCGCCGCTGGTCGGGACCGGCGTTGCTGAGCTATGGGTTCCGCCCGTTCTTTCTGTTTGGCGCGCTGTGGGCGGCGCTGGCGATGCCGGTCTGGATTGCCGCGCTGAGCGGTGCCTTGGAGCTGCCGTCGCGCTTTGACCCGGTGACATGGCATGCACATGAATTTCTCTTTGGTTATCTTGGCGCGATCTTGGCGGGGTTCCTGCTCACAGCGGTGCCCAATTGGACAGGGCGTTTGCCTCTGGTGGGGTGGCGGCTGGGCGGGTTGTTTGCACTTTGGGTGGCAGGGCGCGTTGCAGTGCTTTTCTCAGCGAGCTTACCACTAGGGTCAGCTGCAGCTGTTGATCTGGCTTTTCCCATCGTTTTGGGCGGCGTGATTTTACGAGAGATCATTTCTGGTCAGAATTGGCGCAACCTGATCGTGTTGGCGATGCTGGCCGTTTTCACACTTGCGAATGGGGTGTTTCACCTTAAGGCGCTGGTGGATGGCTTTGCCGCGCAGGGGCTGGGCCTGCGTTTGGGGCTCGCGACCGCTGTGATGATGATTGTCGTGATCGGTGGGCGCATCGTGCCGTCGTTCACGCGCAACTGGTTGGTCAAACAGGGCAGCGATGTGCGCCCTGCACCTCCGATGCAGCGCTTTGACAAGTTTGCGCTGCTGACAACGGTTGCGGTGCTTCTGCTTTGGAGTTTTCAGCCAGAGAAGGCTGTCGTGGGTGTGCTGTTGCTTGGATTGGCGGTGCTGCATGTGGCGCGCCTCTGGCGTTGGAAGGGCACGCATACGCTGGCTGAACCGTTGCTGTCGGTACTGCACGCTTCCTATGCTCTGATCCCGCTGGGAGCCTTGGCATTGGGAGCCTCCATTCTGGGAGCCGGGGCAGGGCAGGCCGCCGCGCAACATATATGGATGGCAGGTGCGATCGGCGCGATGACGCTGGCGGTGATGACACGGGCGACGCTGGGCCATACCGGGCGCGCGTTGAAAGCGGATGGGCCCACACTTGCGATCTATCTCAGCCTCTTTGGCTCTGTTGTCGCACGGTGGTTGGCGGGCGAAGTCTCTGTATTTCTAGAGATTTCCGCCGTGCTTTGGGTTGCCGCATTTGGCGGATTTGCGCTGTGCTATGGCGCTGCGCTGGTGCGGCCAAAACCGCCCAAAGAAGGGTAGACTCCCTTCCCCCAAAAAGAAGCCGCCGCAGAGGGTGTCTGCGGCGGCTTTGTCTTTCGCTAAGCGCTGGGCTTAGAGGTTCGGGTAGAGCGGGAAGCGTGCGCAGAGATCTGCCACTTTGGCTTTCACAGCCTCTTCCACTTCGCCGTTGCCCTCTTCGCCATTGGCGGCCAGACCGTCGACCACTTCCACAATCATGTCAGCAATCGCGCGGAACTCTTCCTCGCCAAAGCCACGGGTGGTGCCAGCCGGGGTGCCCAGACGGATGCCGGAGGTGACCATCGGCTTTTCAGGGTCAAACGGGATGCCGTTTTTGTTGCAGGTGATGTGCGCGCGGCCGAGAGCTTTCTCAGTGGCGTTGCCTTTCACACCTTTGGGGCGCAGGTCGACCAGCATCACGTGGGTGTCGGTGCCACCGGTGACGATGTCCAGACCACCTTTGACCAGCTGATCTGCCAGTGCCACAGCGTTGGCGCGAACCTGCTTCTGGTAGGCTTTGAACTCAGGACGCAGCGCTTCGCCAAAGGCGGCGGCTTTGCCTGCGATCACATGCATCAGCGGGCCACCCTGAATGCCTGGGAAGATCGCGGAGTTGACCTTCTTGGCAATTGCCTCATCGTTGGTCACGATCATGCCGCCGCGCGGGCCGCGCAGGGTTTTGTGGGTCGTGGTGGTCGCCACATCCGCATATGGGAATGGGGATGGGTGCTCACCTGCGGCCACGAGACCAGCGAAGTGTGCCATGTCGACCATCAGGTAGGCGCCAACGGAATCCGCGATTTCACGGAATTTTGCGAAATCGATCTGACGCGGGATGGCGGAGCCGCCTGCGATGATCAGCTTTGGCTTGTGCTCGTTGGCCAGCTCCTGAACCTGATCGTAGTCCAGAAGGCTGTCTTGCTTGCGCACGCCGTACTGCACCGCGTTGAACCATTTGCCGGACTGGTTCGGCTTTGCGCCGTGGGTCAGGTGGCCACCTGCGTCCAGGGACATGCCAAGGATGGTGTCGCCAGGCTGCAGCAGGGCGGTGAAGACACCCTGGTTGGCCTGGGAGCCGGAGTTTGGCTGTACGTTTGCATACTCAACGCCAAAGAGCTCTTTTGCGCGGTCGATGGCGAGGTTCTCTGCCACATCCACGTGCTGACAGCCACCATAGTAGCGGCGGCCTGGGTAGCCTTCTGCGTATTTGTTGGTCAGCACAGAGCCCTGCGCTTCCATTACGGCCGCAGACACGATGTTTTCAGACGCGATCAGTTCGATCTCGTCGCGCTGGCGGGCCAGCTCATCTGTGATGGAGCCAAACAGCTCCGGGTCGCGGGATGCGAGGGTTTCTGTGAAAAAGCCAGAATCACGGGAGGTGCTCATGGACGTTTGCTCCTGTTGAACGGTTCGTGTTGCGAGTTTCCTAATGGAAACATGCCCGGCTTGAAAGGTCCCAAAGCGACGCAACACCTTGCCTGAGCGCCGCAGATGGTGCAGGGGGTAAACATATGCCGCTATCGGAAACCTTTGGCGGCGCAGGGAAACCTGCTTTTTGGGAGTTGGGAGCATGAGCGACGATGTCTGAAAGAATCGCTTTTATGGCCAGCGATGCGCCAGTTGCGCAGACCGCACGCGCGGCCCTGATCGGGCGTTACGGCAATGTCGCGCCTGAGGAGGCGGATGTGATTGTCGCGCTTGGCGGGGATGGTTTCATGCTTCAGGCCCTGCATATGACACAAGCGATGTCTGCGCCCGTCTACGGCATGAACCGCGGCACGGTGGGCTTTTTGATGAATGCCTATTCCGAAAGCGATCTGCTGGAGCGGCTGGGGGCCGCAGAAGAAGAGATGCTCAATCCGCTGGCGATGCGCGCCACAGCTGCGGACGGATCAGTGCATGAAGCGCTCGCCATCAACGAAGTCTCGCTTCTGCGGGCAGGGCCACAGGCGGCCAAGCTGAAGATTTCGATTGATGGGCGTCTGCGGATGGAAGAGCTGGTCTGTGACGGGGCATTGATCAGCACCCCTGCAGGCTCCACAGCCTACAATTACTCAGCCCACGGACCCATTTTGCCGATCGGGTCGGATGTGCTGGCGTTGACGGCGATCGCGCCGTTCCGCCCGCGGCGCTGGCGCGGGGCGCTGCTGCCAAAATCGGCGGCGGTGACCTTTGACGTTCTGGAGCCGCAGAAACGCCCGGTGATGGCCCATGCCGACAGCCGTGCGATTGAGAATGTGTCGCGGGTTGAAATCCGCTCGGACGCGCAGATCGCGCACCGCATTCTGTTTGATCCGGGCCATGGGCTCGAAGAGCGGCTTATTCGCGAGCAGTTTGTCTAAGGACAAAAGAGGCGCGCGAGCGGGGTGCGCGCCTCTCTGACACGGGTTACGCGGATGCGTAGCCTATGGTTTTCAGGGCCTCGGTGATTTCATCGAGGATGACTGGATCGTCGATGGTGGCGGGCATTTTCCAGTCAGTGCCATCTGCGATGGAAACCATGGTGCCGCGCAGGATTTTGCCCGAGCGGGTTTTTGGCAAACGATCCACCACAACCGCGAGCTTGAAGGCGGCAACGGGGCCGATTTTCTGGCGCACCAGAGCGACAACCTCTTTGACTACCTCGTCATGGGCGCGGTCGTTACCAGCGTTGAGGCAGAGGAAACCGACGGGCATCTGGCCTTTGAGCTGATCCGCCACGCCAATCACCGCGCATTCTGCCACATCCGGGTGCCCGGCAAGCACCTCTTCCATGCCGCCGGTGGACAGGCGGTGGCCAGCGACGTTGATGACGTCATCGGTGCGGGCCATGATATAGACGTAGCCGTCCTCATCTTTCATGCCCGCATCGCCGGTCTCATAGTAGCCCGGGAAGTGGGTGAGGTAGGAGGATTTGAAGCGCTCTTCGGCATTCCACAGCGTGGGCAGCGTGCCGGGTGGCAACGGCAGCTTGATGGCGATGGCGCCAAGTTCGCCCGCCGCGACAGGGTGGCCGCCTTCGTCCAGAATTTCGACGTCATAGCCGGGCATGGGAACGGTTGGGGAGCCCAGTTTGATGGGCAGCTCTTCGATGCCGAGCGGGTTGGCGGCAATCGACCAGCCGGTCTCTGTCTGCCACCAGTGGTCCACGATTGGTACGCCCAGTTGCTCCTGCGCCCAGACGATGGTGTCTGGATCAGCGCGTTCCCCCGCGAGATAGACCTGCTCAAGGCAGCTGAGGTCGTATTTCTTGACGTATTCGCCTGTTGGGTCTTCGCGCTTCACGGCGCGGAAGGCGGTGGGGGCAGTGAAGAAGCTTTTGACGTTATGCTCTGAAATCACGCGCCAGAAGGTGCCTGCATCCGGCGTGCCAACCGGTTTGCCCTCAAACACAATGGTGGTGTTGCCATGGATCAGAGGGGCGTAACAGATATAGCTGTGGCCCACGACCCAGCCCACATCTGAGGCCGCCCAGAACACATCGCCGGGGTCGACATTGTAGATGTTTTTCATGGTCCAGTTCAGCGCGACCAGCTGACCTGCGGTGTGGCGGATCACGCCTTTGGGCTGTCCTGTGGTGCCGGAAGTGTAGAGAATATAGGAAGGATGGTTGCCTTCGACCGGAACACACTCGGCCGGCTCCACGCCATACTGAAAGCCGTGCCAGTTGACGTCCCGGCCCTCGACCAGCTGTGCAACCTCTTGTTCGCGTTGGAGGATCACGCAGAAATCAGGCTTGTGTGTGGAGAGGTCGATGGCGCCGTCGAGCAGAGGTTTGTAGTGCACCACGCGGCCCGGCTCCAACCCGCAGGAGGCGGCGATGATGGCTTTGGGCTTGGCGTCGTCGATGCGCACCGCGAGTTCGTTGGCGGCAAATCCGCCAAACACCACGGAATGGATGGCACCCAAGCGGGCGCAGGCCAGCATGGCCTCCAGCGCCTCGGGGATCATCGGCATGTAGATGATGACGCGGTCGCCTTTCTCAACGCCTTTGGCGCGCAGGGCGCCGGCAAGTGTGGCGACACGGTTGCGTAGCTCAACATAGGAGATTTCGCGTTTGGTGTGGGTGATCGGGCTGTCATAGATGATGGCCGTCTGTTCGCCGCGCCCGGCTTCGACGTGGCGGTCCACCGCGTTCCAGCAGGTGTTGACCTTTGCGTCCGCGAACCACTCATAAAGATGGTCGCCTTTGTCTGTCAGCGCCTTGCTGGGCGGCGTATGCCAATCAATTGCTTCTGCCGCCTGCATCCAGAAAGCTTCCGGATCATTTTTCCAGCGTTCGTATACGTCTTGATATGACATGTGGTCCTCCTCTTCCTGCCAAAAGCCATAGAGGAGGTATTGCCGTGGCGGCAAGTCCGGGGCGAAAAAGCGGGACAGATTATCGCATTTGTCGGGCCAGTTTTCGGGCTTTGAAATTGCAAAGTTTAGTAAAGTCGCCAATTTTTGCAGGAAAAATTGAGAAATTCGGTGTTTTTGCAAATTTGCAAATTTTGCGACTCTGGCTGTTGGCCAGCTCACCTTTTCTCGCAGAAACGTGCAACTCTGTAACGGTTTTCTCTGCCATACTGAGGGGGACTAGCCCATGCGGGACTGTGAACTGGGAGGAAGATCATGATTGGGACATTGGTTAGCGTCAAAGGAAGACGTCATGGTCTTTGGAGTGGATTGCGTGTTTTGGCGGCTGTGACACTGCTTGGTGGGGCTGTTGCGCAGCCCGCGCAGGCGGCACCCGTGCAATATGAGCTTGATAAATCGGCCAGTGTTGTTGGCTTCACCTACTACTTCAATCAGGACGGCACAGAAGGTCAGATGCCGGTTGAGGCGGCGGATCTGCAGTTGGATCTGGGCAATGTCTCCCGCAGCAAAATTGATGTGACCCTGAGCCCCAAGCGGGCAAAGGCTGGGTTCCTGTTTGCCACTGAGGCGCTCAAGGGGGCGCAGGTGCTTGATGCCAGCAACCACCCCACTATCCGTTTTGTTGCGCGCGAGATTTCGGGCACGATCCACGGGGCGAAGGTGCTGGGGGATCTGACGGTGCGGGGCGTGTCGCGTCCGGTGACGCTGGCGGCGCAACTGTTCCGTCAGCGCGGCACCGAGGCCGGAGATCTGGACAAGCTGTCGATTTTGCTGACGGGCAGTCTGGATCGGCGGGAGTTCGGCGCGGATGGCTATCCCGATCTGGTGGGGCCAACCATTGATTTGCGCATCCTTGCGCGAGTGAACCGCTCAGACAGTTGAGCGGTACGGCGGGCTTTGGGTGCCCGCCGTTAAGTGCTTCAAGTTTTATCCGTAGTGGGTGACCGGAGAGCCAGCAATGGCGGCCATGTTCAGCAGGCCGCGCGCCGTGATCGATGGGCTGACAATATGGGCGCGGTTGCCCATGCCCATCAGGATCGGCCCCACTTCCAAGGCATCGGCGCGCATTTTCAGGATGTTACGCACCCCTGACGCCGCATCGGCATGGGCAAAGACCAGCACGTTGGCAGCCCCTTCAAGGCGTGTGCGCGGGAAAATGCGGCTGCGCAGCTCCGGGTCAAGCGCGGTGTCCACGTTCATTTCACCTTCATAGGCAAAATCGCGCGGCTTGCTGTCCAGGATTGCGATGGCTTCGCGCAGACGCTTGCCGGAGCCCTGACGGTGGTTGCCAAACTGGCTCTGCGAGCACAGCGCGATTTTTGGCTCCAGGCCAAACCGGCGCACATGGCGCGCGGCGCCTTCCGCGATGCGGGCGATATCCTCGGGGCTTGGCAGCTCATGCACCTGCGTGTCAGCGATGAAGAGCGGACCATCCTCCAAAATCATCAGAGACAGCGCGCCATGCGGAGAGAGAGTGCCTTTGCCCAGCACCTGTTCAACATAGTTGAGGTGCCAGCGGTATTCACCAAAGGTGCCGCAGATCAGGCTGTCGGCCTCCTCGCGGTGCACCATGATTGCTCCGATTGCCGTGGTGTTGGTGCGCATGATGGCCTTGGCCAGATCAGGCGTGACCCCCTCGCGCTCCATCAGCTCGTGATAGCTGTTCCAGTAGTCGTAATACCGCGGATCGTTTTCCGGGTTCACAATCTGGAAATCACGGCCGGGGCGGATCGACAGGCCCGCGCGTTCACAGCGGGCTTCGATCACCTCGGGACGGCCTATCAGGATCGGGGTTTCGGTGGTCTCTTCCAGAATTGCCTGCGCCCCGCGCAGCACTCGCTCATCTTCGCCCTCGGCAAAAACGATGCGGCGGGAGGCTTTCTGGGCGGTTTCAAACACCGGGCGCATCAGCAATGCGGATTTGAAGACCGATTGATTGAGCTTGTGGACATAGGCGTCGATGTTTTCAATCGGGCGGGTCGCGACGCCGCTGTCCATGGCCGCCTGGGCCACGGCGGCGGACACCACACCGACAAGGCGCGGGTCAAACGGTTTGGGGATCAGATACTCTGCGCCAAAGGTGAGCTGCTCGCCTTTGTAGGCGGCGGCTGCCTCTGCCGACGTGGTGGCGCGGGCCAGTTCGGCAATGCCGTTCACGCAGGCGACGCACATTTCATCGTTGATCTCTGTGGCGCCAACATCAAGCGCGCCGCGGAAGATGAACGGGAAACAGAGGACATTGTTGACCTGGTTTGGGAAATCGGAGCGGCCGGTTGCGATGATCGCATCGGGTGCCACTTTGCGTGCCAGATCCGGCATGATTTCCGGGGTTGGGTTTGCCAGAGCAAAGATGATCGGCTGGCTGGTCATCTTTTCGACCAGTTCAGGTTTGAGGACGCCGGGACCGGACAGGCCGAGGAACATATCCGCGCCGTCGATCACCTCTTCGAGCGTGCGCAGCTCGGAGTTTTGAGCAAACTCGGCTTTTTGCGGATTCATATCCTCTTCGCGGCCCTCATACACGAGGCCGTGGATGTCGCAGAGCCAGATGTTCTCGCGTTTGACGCCCAGCTTCACCAGCATGTTGAGGCAGGCAATGCCCGCCGCGCCACCGCCGGTGGAGACAATTTTGATGCCTTCAAACTTTTTGCCTGCCACGCGCAATGCGTTGGTGGCTGCGGCACCGACCACGATGGCGGTGCCGTGCTGGTCGTCGTGAAACACCGGGATGTTCATCCGCTCGCGGCAGATTTTTTCCACGATAAAGCAATCGGGGGCTTTGATGTCTTCAAGATTGATCGCACCAAACGTTGGCCCCATGGCGCAGACGATGTCCGCCAGTTTTTCCGGGTCTGCTTCGTCCAGCTCGATGTCAAAGCAGTCGATGTTGGCAAATTGCTTAAAGAGAACAGCCTTGCCCTCCATCACCGGCTTGGAGGCCAGCGCGCCAATGTTGCCGAGCCCAAGCACGGCGGAGCCGTTGGAGACCACCGCCACAAGGTTTTGACGCGCAGTATAGAGTGCAGCATTTGCCGGATCGTCTTTGATCTCAAGGCAAGCCTCGGCCACGCCGGGAGAATAGGCACGTGACAGGTCGCGCCCATTGGCGAGCGGTTTGGTCGCACGGATCTCCAGTTTGCCGGGTTTTGGGTTGGCGTGATAGGCCAGCGCCGCCTCGCGCAGGGATTGGTTGCGATTTTCAGACATCGGAGACCTCTGTTTGGCACTTTGGGTGCGGTCAAAAAGAAATTAGTTCAGCCTTAAACCAATTTTCTCCCAGTTGAAATGCACAAATCTGACGCAACGGCACAAGCTTGTATTTTTGACCATTTGGTCTCAATCTCGCGCAATCAAATGAGCGGAGAGTGACACCTTGGAGATCAAAGCCGAATTTCGCCTGCCAACACAGGAATTGCGCGACGATATCCCGTTTTACACCAAAGTGCTGAAAATGCGGATGGACATGATCTATCCCGCGGATGACCCGACGATTGCGGTGTTTTCCGGCCATGGGCTACGGCTGCGGATTGAGAAGGGGGCTGAAGAAGCGCCGGGCACGCTGCGGATCTTGACCGATGATCCGGACGGGTTTGCTGACGGGCAGCGTCATCTTACCGCGCCCAATGGCACAAAAATCGAGATCGAAGAGCTGAACCCGCCTTTGGTGTTGCCCCCTGTGCAGCATTCCTTTGTGGTGCGCCGTCTGGCGGATCAGGCCCCTTGGGTGATCGGCCGGGCCGGAATGCACTATCGGGATCTGGTGCTGGATCGGTTGGGCGGCGCAATGATCGCCAGCCACATCCGCATTCCTGACGGTGGGCCGGTGCCGGATATGGTGCATTATCATAAGGTTGGTTTTCAGCTGATCTTCTGCGTCAACGGTTGGGTTGATGTGCTTTATGAAGATCAGGGGGGCATGCGCCGCCTGAATGCGGGGGATTGCTTTATCCAGCCGCCAGAGATCCGCCACCGGGTTTGCGAGGCGAGTGATGATCTGCAGGTGATCGAGATTGGCGTGCCAGCCGATCATGTCACTGAGATTGATCATGAGATGGAGCTGCCAACACCCCATGAGCGGCCTGAGCGTGAATGGGATGGCCAGCGTTTTGTGCACAATCTGGCAGAAGGTGCGGCGTGGGAGCCGTTCCGCCTGCCCGGGTTTGAATGCCGCGACACCACCATTGCAGCCAACACCAAAGACGTCGCCGGCGTGCAGGTCGTGCGCCGGGGTCAAGGCACGCCGCAGTGGAGCCGCCATGACGCGGATATCCACTTTACCTTTGTGATGAAGGGCACGATGCTTTTGGAAGGGGAGGAGCGCGCGCCATTCCCGCTTGAAGCTGGTGATGCCTTTGTTATCCCGCCGGGCATGAAAACCCGCTACGCCGAGCCAAGCGACGACATTGAACTGTTGGAAGTGACCTTGTCAGGTGCGTTTAAGACGAAAGTGATCGAGACATGAGCCAAGACAAAAGCCTTGAAACCCTCGCCTTTGAGGTGCGTGAAAACGCCTATGCACCTTATTCCAACTTCAAGGTTGGGGCGGCGATCCTGTCTGAAGGTGGCGTGAAATACGCAGGCTGCAATGTGGAGAACATTGCCTATCCTGAAGGCACATGCGCGGAGGCCGGAGCCATTGCGGCCATGGTGGCGGCAGGAGAGACCCGCCTGACCGAGGTTTTTGTGGTGGCCGATAGCAAACAACCGGTCAGCCCCTGTGGCGGATGCCGTCAGAAACTGGCAGAATTTGGCGGCAAGGACACCAAGGTCACTTTGGCCAATCTGGAAGGCGTGCGGGTTTCCATGACCATGGCAGAGCTGTTGCCAGGTGCTTTTGGCACAGACCATATGGACGCTGACCACAAGGACCGCGACTAAATGGACGCGCGGGCGATTATCGCGCATCTGCGCCGCGGAGAGACGCCAAGCCGAGAGGAATTGGCGTGGTTTGCCAAAGGTCTGGCGGATGGCACCGTGTCTGATGCTCAGGCTGGGGCCTTTGCCATGGGTGTTTGCCTGCGGGGGCTTTCGGAAGAAGGTCGTGTGGCGCTGACACTTGCGATGCGCGACAGCGGCGACCGAATGGCCTGGGATTTGCCTGGCCCTGTGTTGGACAAGCACTCTACCGGCGGCGTTGGCGATTGTGTTTCGCTGGTGCTTGCCCCGGCTTTGGCGGCTTGCGGGGCCTATGTGCCCATGATTTCCGGGCGCGGTCTGGGGCATACAGGGGGAACGCTCGACAAAATGGAAGCCATTCCGGGGCTGTACACGTGCCTGACGGAAGAGCGCTTCAAAGAGGTGGTGGCCGATGTGGGCTGCGCCATTGTTAGCGCCACGGCGGAGATCGCTCCGGCTGACAAGCGCCTCTATGCCATCCGCGATGTGACCGCGACCGTGGAAAGCCTCGATCTGATCACCGCATCCATTTTGTCAAAGAAGCTTGCGGCGGGGCTTGAGGGCTTGGTGCTTGACGTCAAGGTCGGCTCTGGCGCGTTTATGAAGTTCGTTGAGGATGCGCAGGCCTTGGCGGACTCGCTTGTCAGTACGGCGAACCTTGCGGGCTGTCCCACAAGTGCGGTGATTTCCGACATGAACCAGCCCTTGGCGGCGTCACTTGGCAATGCGCTTGAGGTTGCGGAATGCATGAAGGTGCTCTGTGGGCAAAGTGGCGGGCCGCTCGCAGAGCTGTCTGTGTCACTTGGCGGCGTGCTCTTGGCCAACGCCGGGTTGGCGGCGGATGCAGAAGAGGGTGTCGCGCGGATGCTTGGCGCGCTGTCCAGCGGGAAGGCCGCAGAGATCTTCGGGCGCATGGTGGCTGCAATGGGTGGCCCGATGCGGTTTACGGAAGAGTGGCAGAGGTTCCTGCCGGAAGCGCCGATCATTCGCGAAATCGTGGCACCGCACGCTGGCGTTGTGCAAGCCATTGATGGCGAGGCGCTCGGGCTGGCTGTTGTTGGTCTGGGCGGTGGCCGTCAGGTGGAAAGCGACGTGATTGACCCTGCGGTTGGCCTGTCGGACGTGGTGCGGCTTGGCGAAACAGTGCAGGCAGGGCAGCCTCTGCTGCGTTTGCATGCGGCGCGTGAGGATGCGGCGGCAGTGGCGGAGGCGGCTGTGCGAAAGGCCATTGTCATTGGCGAGGGAATGCCCGATATACCCCCGCTTATTCATGAGAGGAGCCGGTAGGGCGATGGCACGTGTGTTTCTGGTGGTGATGGATTCCGTTGGCTGCGGCGGGGCAGTGGATGCTGCGCGGTTCTTCAACGATGATCTGCCGGACGCGGGCGCGAACACGGTCGCGCATATCGCGCAGGCCTGCGCCAAAGGGTTGGCAGAGGATGGGCGGTCTGGTCCATTGACCGTGCCACATCTTGATGCGCTTGGCTTGGGAGCGGCGGTGCGGTTGGCCTCCGGCGATGAGACGCCCGGATTGGACGCAACGCCAACTGGCTTCTGGGGTGCGGCCAGCGAGCAGAGCCCCGGCAAAGACACACCATCAGGTCATTGGGAACTCGCCGGTCTGCCTGTGCCGTGGGATTGGGGGTATTTTCCCAAAGGCGCGCCATGCTTCCCGGACGAATTGGTCGCCAAAGTGTGCGAACTGGCAGGCACCGATGCGATCTTGGGCAATTGCCACGCTTCCGGTACGGTCATCATCAGCGAGCTTGGGGCCGCGCACGTGAAAACCGGCGCGCCGATTTGTTACACCTCTGCGGACAGCGTGTTTCAGATCGCGGCGCACGAAGAGCATTTCGGGCTGGAGCGTTTGATTGATCTGTGCCGCGATCTCGCGCCGATCCTGCACGAGATGAAGATTGGCCGCGTGATTGCGCGCCCGTTTGTCGGCAATGCGGAGGAGGGGTTCACCCGGACCACCAACCGGCGCGACTTTGCGATTGCGCCGCCAGCGCCGATCCTGACCAACTGGGTGCAGGACGCGGGCGGTGCGGTGCTGGGAGTTGGAAAAATTGGTGACATCTTCACCATGGCTGGCATCGACAGCTGCACCAAAGGCAGTGACGCGAAGCTGATGCAGGATTTGCATGGGCTGGCCGAGACCGCACCAGAGAGCAGCCTGACCTTTGCGAATTTTGTGGAATTTGACAGCCTTTATGGGCACCGCCGCGACGTGGCGGGCTACGCCCGTGCGCTGGAATGGTTCGACCGGGAGATTGGTGCATTCATCGCGAAGATGCGAGAGGAGGATTTGCTGATCCTGACTGCGGATCACGGCAATGACCCGAGTTGGCCGGGCACAGACCACACCCGGGAGCGCGTTCCAGTGCTCTGTGCCGGTGTCGGCTCCGGAGAGGCTGGATTGATTGATTTTGTGGATGTGGCCGCGACCGCGGCGTCCCATCTTGGCGTGACACCGCCGCGTGGAAGGAGTTTCCTATGACAGTGGCAGACCTGAAAAAGATCGAGCTGCACATTCACCATGAAGGCGCGGCTCCGCCTGCGTTCATCAAGCAGCTGGCGCATGAAAAGAAGATGGACCTGAGCAAAGTCTTCACGGACGACGGTGGCTATGCGTTTGAGAACTTTGTGCATTTCCTCAGCGTCTATGAGGCGGCAACCAGTGTTCTGACCGGCCCGGAAGAGTTTGCACGGCTGACATCTGCCTGGCTTGAGGAAAGCGCAGCGAATGGCGTGGTCTATACCGAGAGCTTTATCAGCCCCGATTTCTGCGGAGGCGGCGATGTGGGCGCGTGGCGTGAATATCTGCACGCCATTGAAGAAGCGGCCAATGCGGCGGAGGCCAAGCATGGCATCACGCTGCGTGGAGTTGTGACGGCGGTGCGCCACTTCGGTCCAGAGAAATCCCGTGCCTCTTCGCTCTGTGCGGCGGAAACGGCGGGCGATTTCATTGTCGGCTTTGGTATGGGCGGTGACGAAGGGCAATTCACGCAAGGCGATTTTGCTTATGCCTATGATCAGGCGCGTGAGGCTGGTTTGAAGCTCACCACACACGCGGGCGAGTTTGGCGGGCCGGAAAGTGTGTGGGATGCGATCAACGACTTGAATGTCGAGCGTATCGGCCATGGCGTGCGCTCGATCGAAGATCCTGATCTGATCAAGGAACTGGTGGCGCGTCAGGTGACGCTTGAAGTGTGCCCCGGATCCAATGTGGTGCTGGGTGTCTATCCTGATTTTGCCTCTCACCCGATCCAGAAACTGCGGGACGCGGGTGTGCGGGTTACTGTCAGTACGGATGATCCGCCGTTCTTTCACACCACCATGCGGCGCGAATACGAGATGCTCGAAAAGGCCTTTGGTTGGGGGGAGGCAGATTTTGCCGAGATCACCAAAACCGCGCTTGACGCCGCGTTCTGTGACGCAGATACGAAGGCAATTGTGGCCAAGAGACTGGAGAAAACCTGATGGATCATTTGACCGTAGTGAACCACCCACTTGTGCAGCACAAGCTCACGATCATGCGGGATGAGGCAACCTCAACGGGCGAGTTCCGTCGCTTGCTGCGCGAGATCAGCCAGCTGTTGGCCTATGAGGTGACACGCGAGTTGCCGATGACAACCAAACGCATCAAGACGCCTATGGTCGAGATGGATGCGCCGACACTGGATGGGCGCAAATTGGCGCTGGTGTCGATCCTACGTGCGGGCAACGGCCTGCTGGATGGCATGCTGGAACTGGTGCCTTCTGCACGTGTTGGCTTTGTTGGTCTTTACCGCGACGAAGAAACGCTGGAGCCGGTGCAGTACTATTTCAAAGCGCCTAGCGAGCTGGGCGAGCGCCTCGTAATTGCTGTGGACCCGATGCTGGCAACCGGGAACAGCTCTGCGGCAGCTATTGATCTTCTGAAGAAAGAAGGCGCGACCAATATCCTGTTCCTTTGCCTGTTGGCGGCCCCTGAGGGTGTAGAGCGTATGAAAGAAGCGCACCCTGACGTTCCAATCGTGACAGCAGCGCTGGATGAGCGTCTGAACGAAAAAGGTTACATCCTGCCGGGTCTTGGCGATGCGGGCGACCGCATGTTCGGCACAAGATAGGCAGAATTTGGGCTTTTCAGTGGTTTACTCACTGTAAAGATTTTGGCTAATGTACCCCTACATCTTGTGGGGGCAAAATGACATTAGGCAAATTTCTTGCGATTGCTGCAATCGCAACCGCTTCTGGATTCGGCGCAGCCCATGCGCAATCGATCAGTGACAGACAAACACCGGCGGAGTTTCCGCCGGCGAATTTCCAGGGCAAGCAGTTCGTTGATAGTCGCGGCTGCGTTTACATCCGCTCAGGTGTGGACGGGGTGACCACATGGGTGCCCCGCGTGACCCGCGACCGCAAAGTGATCTGCGGGTTTAAACCGACCTTTGACACCGCGACCCGCCCGACCAATGCAGCGCCGCAGCTTGATGGCGACGTGGTTCAGATCGAGCCCGCGGCGCCGCCGACAGAGCGGCCTTCGCTGTTTGGCAATGCGCGGCCCACGCCTCAGGCGGCACCCACGACGGCGCCAAAAGCACCAGCGGCGACAGTAGCGGCCCCGGCACCCAAAGCAGCGCCGGTTGTGATCCAGCCCAAAGCGCAGCCTGCGCCCACCAAATCGACCGCGCAGGCTGCCCCCAGCACGGCGAAAGCTGCACCGGCAAAAACCACTGCAGCAGCTGCGGCGCCATCACCTGCGCCTGCAACAACAGTGATTTCAATAACGGTACCGGCACAAACGGAGCGCCGTACCACCGGCCAGGCCCCTCGGGCCTCCGGTATTATCTCGCCCTGTCGCGAAGGCGTGACCCAATACAAAGGGTCCACCGTGCGCTGTGGTCCGCAGGCGCAATCGCCTGTGACGCCCGGTGTCGGCGGCCCGATTGCGACCCCACCGCAAATCAATCTGGAGCAAAGCAGCGCGCTGCCGCGCCCGCCTGTGGGCACTGTGGTGCGCGTTGGTGAAGCGGCGCCGGACGTGCGGATTGTGCCCAAGCATGTCTATGAGGCGCGCCTGACCAACGCGGTGTCCTCCTATGTGCCGGAAGGCTATCGCCGCGCCTTTGAGGATGGCCGTCTGGACACCGAACGCGCGGTGATGACCTTTGCCGGGCACGCACAGACCAACCTGATCTGGACTGAAACAGTGCCGCGCCGTTTGATCCAGGTGACGCTGGAGTCTGATGCGCCGGAGCAGACCACCACCAGAGTGAAAACCGGTGAGCGGGTTCAAACCAATACGGTGTCCACCAGGTCGGAAGCCCCGCAGAAGTCTCTGCGTCTTGCGGGCACACCTTATGTGCAGGTGGCGCAGGCCACTGATGCGGCGCAGGCGCAAGCTTTGGCGCGGGATGTGCGCAAGCTGGGCGTACCGGTGCGGATCGGGCGGTATGAGCGCAACGGCGCAACCCAACGGATTGTGCTGGCTGGGCCTTTTGCCACACAGGCAGAGGCGGCCTCTGCGCTGGCCAAAGCCAAAGGTGCCGGGTTTGGCGGCGCGTTCATGCGCAAGTAAATTGACAGTCTCTGAGATTTGCGGCGGTCAGCTGTCGCAAATCTCCTGAAGCGCCACCCAATAGCGGTCAATCAACACCGGCTCTGGCAGATTGTCTGTGAACGGAGCCGCTTCAATCAGCGCCAGCGTGCTTTCCCCTGATGGGTCTTGGGCCAAAGCATAGGGTTTGAGACGCACGCGCTTTTCCTCAAAGGCAGCAATCAGAGTGTCATCCGGTGCCGCCATTGGCGGAGCGCTGATCAGCTCTTCAATGTGGCTGCTGAGCAGCGTGTCTGGCAATGTGCCGGTGGTGAGCAGGCGCAGGCTTGCGCGAATGCCACCGCTCTCCAGAAGGCCACGGAGCGGGTCTGCGACCGCGGCTTGCGCGGCAATCACATAGCCTGCCGCCACATCCGGCTCCTCAAAGTCTTCCACCGCGTCGCGCCCCAAAAGCACGATGTTGCCGGGCAGGGCGACCGCGTCCCGCAGGGCGCTTGGCACCACGGTGATGGCGCGGACCTGCAGACGTTTTTGAAAGGCATCAAGCGCAGGTAATGCTTGCGGGCCGGTGCAGGCTTTGCCGGTCAGCCGCAGTGCATGGGTCTGCATCTCCTGACCAATTGTCTGGCGGGTCACATTGGGCACAACGCGCAGCGCGTGGTTGACCAACGCATTTGGCAACCAGAACACGCCCAAGGCCACAATTGCGGCCACCGACCCGCCCAGAATGAACTTGCGCAGCCTGCCTGTGGCCTGACCCGGGTTGGCCACCGCTTTGCGCAGCTTCTCGATGGCTTCGACCACCTCGGGGTGATCTGCACCGATTTCCAAGGTCTCGCTTGGGTCGCCGTCCGGATAAAACACGGCAGGCCGTTCGCCGGGGTTGAGCCTGCGCACGGCGGGAAGGGACCAATGGGTCAGCGCCCGATCATTGCTGTCTTTGATCACCAACGTCGCATCTCCCAGCGACACAATCACATCCCTGCGTTGTGCGTCAGGTGTCTCTCGCCACAGGGCTGTGGCTTCCAGACGTTGGAATTTTTCAAGTGCAGTGCTCATGGTGGGTCTGCTCAGGCCTCTGATTGGCTCAATCCCTAGCATGGGCGTAAAGGGCGGGGCAATCACTTGCCCTTTGAAGGCGAGGCATAAAAAAAGGCCCGCGCGCGATGGCGGGCCTTGATGGTTTTTGCTGCTGATCCTGGATCAGAGGATTTTGATGTCCGCCGCTTTGATGTCTGCGAGGAAGGCATCAAGACCTTTGTCGGTCAGCGGGTGGTTGATCATGGATTTGATCACGCCGGGAGGGGCGGTCATCACGTCTGCACCCACCAGCGCACATTGGGTGGCGTGGTTCACGGTGCGCACAGAAGCTGCGAGGATTTCGGTTTCAAAGCCGTAGTTGTCGTAGATCTGGCGGATGTCGGCGATCAGGTCCATGCCATCAAGGTTGATGTCGTCCAGACGGCCGATGAAAGGCGAGATGAAGCTTGCGCCCGCTTTGGCGGCCAGCAGCGCCTGATTGGCGGAGAAACACAGGGTCACGTTCACCTTGTGGCCCGCATCGGTCAGGGTTTTACAGGCTTTCAGACCGTCCCAGGTCAGCGGCACTTTGACGGCGATGTTTTCTGCGATCTCAACCAGCTTGCGGCCTTCAGCGATCATTTCGTCAGCGTCGGTTGCGGTGACTTCGGCAGAAACCGGGCCTTCGACCAGATCACAGATCTCTTTGGTCACTTCGAGAATGTCGCGGCCGGATTTTTTGATCAGGGAGGGGTTGGTGGTGACACCATCCACCATGCCTAGGGCGTTGAGCTCGGCAATGGCGTCGATTTCGGCAGTGTCTACAAAGAATTTCATGTCAGGTCCTTTGCTGGGTTTGACAAGTGCATGGATGATAGGTGCAACTGCGGGATTGCGCTGCGGCTGTGATGGCTTTACCCGATAGAGGGCCGCGCCGAAAGCTGTAATGCGCCATTTGGGCGCAATTGTCGTTAGCGATAACGGCATTTGGTGGGCAAAGCTGGCAAGAGGGTCTGTTGAGCGACGCAGAGTTTTATCCCGAAGGGGCTTTGATTGCGGTTCTGACCACGCAACCGCTGGACCGGGTTTTGGATTACAAAGCGCCGGAAGGGGGCGTTTTTGCGGGCAGTTTTGTCGAGGTGCCACTGGGGCCGCGCAAAGTGCTTGGTGTGGTCTGGGGGCCGGGCAAGGGCGACTATGACATCTCCAAAATTCGCGCCGCCAATAAGGCGCTGGATGTGGCGCCGATGCGGGCCGATATGCGCAATTTCCTGCAGCGCGCGGCCGATTACACTCTGACGCCGCTGTACGCGATGTTGCGGTTGGCAACCCGTGCGCCGGGCCTGAGCGATCCGCCCTCTATGCGCAAAGTCTATCGCCGTGGCACAGGGGAGCCTGACCGTCAGACCGATGCGCGGCGGCGGGTGCTGGCGACATTGGAAGACTACGGCGGGCTTGCCTTCACGCTGGGCGAACTTGGCGAGATGGCGGGGGTCACAAATTCCGTCATCAAAGGGCTGGTGAAACAGGGCGTGGTGCTGGAAGAAGCCGCGCCCCGGGACACACCATATTTGCTGCTTGATCCGGACTACGGCGGCAAAGAGCTGACGGCGGATCAGGAAGCCGGTGCGGCAGAATTGCGCGCGGGTATTCAGTCAGGGGTCTATGGCACCACTCTGCTGCGCGGGGTCACAGGCTCCGGCAAAACAGAGGTTTACCTTGAGGCCGTTGCAGAATGCCTGCGCAAGGGGCGGCAGGCGCTGGTGCTCTTGCCGGAGATCGCGCTGACCGCAGAGTTCCTGACCCGCGTTGAGGCGCGGTTTGGCGCTCGGCCCGCAGAGTGGCACTCCGGCGTGACCATGACCGAGCGTCGTCGCGCCTGGAAAATGGTGGGAGAGGGCGGCGCGCAGCTTGTGGTTGGCGCGCGCTCTGCGCTGTTTTTGCCGTACCGCGATCTTGGTCTGATCATTGTCGATGAAGAGCACGACACCTCCTATAAGCAAGAGGACGGCGTGCTTTATAATGCGCGCGATATGGCTGTGCTGCGCGCAGCGATGTGTGATGCGCAGGTGGTGCTGGCCTCAGCCACCCCTTCGCTCGAAACCTGGGCCAATGCGGAAGCGGGCAAATACAAACGGCTTGAGCTGACCAGCCGCTACGGCGCGTCGGTTTTGCCGGAGATGCGGGCAATTGATATGCGCACGCAGGAATTGCCGGCCAGCCGTTGGATTTCCCCGGCATTGAAACAGGCGGTGGACGCGCGCATTGCCAAAGGAGAGCAGGCGCTGCTGTTCATCAATCGGCGTGGCTATGCGCCGGTGACAATCTGCCGGGCCTGTGGGCATCAGATCGGCTGTGATCATTGTGACGCGCGTATGGTGGAGCACCGCTTTCTCAAGCGTTTGCTGTGCCATCAGTGTGGCGAGACAAAACCGATGCCGGAGGCCTGCCCGAGCTGCGAGGTCGAGGGCAAGCTGGCCCCGGTCGGGCCGGGGGTTGAGCGGCTGGCTGAAGAGGCGCAGGGGCTTTGGCCGGAGGCGCGCCAAGCGGTGCTGAGTTCGGATCTCTTTGGCTCAGCGCGTGCGCTGAAAGAGAGCATTGAGACCATCGCGAATGGCGGCGCGGATATCATCATCGGCACCCAGCTGGTGGCGAAGGGTCACAATTTCCCGCTGCTGACGCTTGTGGGCGTGATTGATGCTGACCTTGGCCTGCAAGGCTCTGACCTGCGCGCAGCAGAGCGGACCTTCCAGCTCATGCGGCAGGTTGCCGGGCGGGCAGGGCGCTCTGAGCGCGCGGGGCTTGCGCTGTTGCAGACCTTCCAGCCGGAGCACCCCGTGATCCGCGCGATCCTGACCGGCGATGAAAACGGCTTCTGGCGGGCTGAGGCGGATGAGCGGCGTCACGCTGTGGTGCCGCCTTTTGGCCGCATGGCCGGGATCATCCTTTCAGGCAGCGATGTGGGGCAGGTGTTTGATCTGGGCAATGCGCTGGCGCGTAATTCGGAGGCTTTGCGGGCGATTGGCGCTGAAGTTTACGGCCCGGCCCCGGCCCCGATTGCGCGTGTGCGCGGACGGCACCGGGTGCGGCTTTTGGTGAAAGCCGACAAATCCGCGCCGCTGCAAGCGGCCTTGGCACGTTGGATTGGCCAGTTCCGCCTCAAGGGTGATCTGCGTCTCGCCGTCGATATCGACCCGCAGAGCTTCTATTAAGCGCAGGGTTTCCTCTTGCTGCCCATATCCCGGAGCGCGAGGCAGAGCCTCGCATCTGTCTTGCGTGCAAATACGCAGCCCAACCTGTGCGTCCATTCGCTCTCGCCTTTTGGGGCGTTTCCCCGTATGCGCTAGGCATGTTCGAAAAAATTGCCATTGATGACGCGCAGGCTTTGCCGTGGTGGCGTCGCCCGATCGCGCTTTTGGTCCTGATGGCGCTGGCCATGCCCATCGCGTTCAACACTTGGAGCGCGCTGCTCAACAACTTTGTGGTTGAGGTGGCAGACTTTGACGGCTCCGACATTGGCCTTTTGCACACTGTGCGGGAAATTCCGGGCTTTCTGGCGATTGGCGTGATCTTCCTGCTGCTCTTCATTCGCGAGCAGGTGTTGGGCATGATCTCCCTCCTGCTCTTGGGCGTTGCAACTGCGCTGACCGCCTATTTCCCCAGCATGGGCGGCATTCTGATGATCACGCTGCTGAGCTCGATCGGGTTTCACTATTATGAAACCGTGAACCAGTCTTTGCAGCTTCAGTGGCTCGACAAAAAGCGCGCCCCCAAAGTGCTGGGCTGGCTGGTGGCTGCAGGCTCTGGCGCAACGCTGCTTGCCTATGGGCTGATTGTGCTGAGCTGGAAGCGGTTTGATCTGAGCTATGAGCTTGTTTACCTCGCTGGCGGCGGCATGACCGCGCTGATCGCGCTCTACTGCATTTTTGCATTCCCGCAGTTTGAAGGCCGCACGCCACAGGCACGCAAGATGGTGCTCAAAAAGCGCTATTGGCTTTATTACGCGATGCAGTTCATGGCCGGCGCACGGCGGCAGATCTTTGTGGTTTTTGCAGGTTTCATGATGGTCGAACGCTTTGGTTTCGACGTGCATGAAATCACCGCCCTCTACCTCATCAACCTTGTCGCCAATATGATTTTTGCCCCGATGATTGGCGCGGCTGTGGCCCGGTTCGGGGAGCGGCGCACCCTCATCTTTGAATACGCAGGTCTGGTGATCGTGTTCCTCGCCTATGGTGGCATCTACTTCTTCGGTTGGGGGCTTGTGCTGGCGGCCACTCTCTATGTGGTGGACCATTTGCTGTTCTCCCTTGCACTGGCGCTGAAGACCTATTTCCAGAAGATTGCCGATCCTGAAGATATGGCACCGACCGCTGCTGTGGCCTTCACCATCAACCACATTGCCGCGGTGTTCCTGCCGGTGCTGCTGGGTTTGCTTTGGCTGGCCTCCCCGGGGGCGGTGTTTGTGCTGGCGGCGTCTATGGCGGCGGTGTCGCTTGGTCTGGCCTGCCTGATCCCGCGCCACCCTGAGAAGGGCAATGAAACCCGCCTGACACGCCCTTTGGCCGCCGCTGCAGAGTAGTTTGCGCCCGTCAGGCTTGACGAAGCTGGGCCAAGACCCTAGGCCCGGCACAAAGTTTCTGGAGATCTGTTATGGCCACATTCACCGCGCTGACCACGCTCGTCGGGAAATCCCAAGCTGAGGCGCTTGGCGAAGCCATGGAGCGTCTGGTGCCGGAGCCCACCGGTGTGGGCGTCTTTGAGATCGAAGACGGCTCTGGTCTCTGGGAAGTGGGCGGCTATTTCACCGAGGCGCCTGATGAGGCGGGCCTTGCGGTTCTCGCAGCTGCTTTTGAGGCAAAGCCCTTTGTGGTGTCTGAGCTTCCGGAAACCGACTGGGTGGCCCATGTGAAGCGCGAGCTGGCCCCTGTGGAGGCCGGTCGATTCTTTGTCTACGGCAGCCATGATGCGGACAAGGTGCCGGAAGGCGCAGAGCCTCTGTTGATCGAGGCGGCGATGGCCTTTGGCACCGGTCACCACGGCACCACGCTGGGGTGTCTGAAAGCGCTGGACCGCCTCGCCAACGAAGGTTTTGTCGGCGAGAACGTTGCTGACATCGGCTGCGGCACTGCCGTGCTGGCCATGGGGGCTGCGCGCATCTGGCCCAACAAGGTGCTCGCCAGCGATATTGACGAAGTCGCCGTGGATGTGGCGAAGGCCAATGCGGTTGCCAATGGTCTGGAAGACAAGCTGATCTGTCTGGAGGCGGCAGGCTTTGGCCATCCGGATCTGGCAGCAAAAGCGCCATATGATCTGGTGTTCGCCAATATTCTGAAAGCGCCGCTTGTGGATCTGGCACCCGACATGGGCGCCAATATCGCGCCACAGGGTCACGCGATCCTGTCCGGTATCCTGAATGAGCAGGCGGATGAGGTGGTTGCGGTCTACGAGGCAGCGGGCTTTGCGGTGCATACGCGCGAAGAAATCGGCGAATGGACCACATTGACCCTGACCCGCAATAACGCAGGCTAACACTTCCAGGCAGATAAGGCGGGTTGAGAAAAATTTCGCAATCAGCCCTTGTCGAATCATGAATAAGGCGTTCCGCGACGGAGCGCCTTTTTTGTATGTTTTTGCGAGATTGTTTGCCTTGCGGGGATAGTCAGGATCGCCGCTCTGCGACTGTTTCCAAATGAGCGTGATCTGTTAAGCATAAAAACAAGTTTTGTCTCGAATTTGCCTTATTTGTCAGGGCTCGCCTTGATTTTAGGGCAATTTTTGGTCAATTTTATTCGAGTTTGGTGGGGGCCAAACCTGAGTATTTGCTATGAGTGAATCCAACGCTGAGTTTCATGAGCGTCTCGCACGGATTTACCGCAATCAAGCGGAAGCCGGGCCCAAGGCGCGTGAGGCAGTTGCTATTGACCGCAATGGCTACGTCATCGTGCGGGGTGCAGGACGCAGACGCACGATCCCGTGGCACGGTCTGAGCATGGTTGCGGTCTCTTTTTTCGTCATCAAAGGCTTGATGATGTCCCAGCTTGGTCCTGACTTCTATTCGCAGGATGTGGCGCGTTTGAGCGGTGGAAACGCCGTGGAGAAAGCCGCAGCCTGGACCATGCGCCCTGATCCGGTGTCGCGCTGGATCGCGCTCAAGATCAATTCACTGGGCTAACACCCTTCTTTTTCATGGATCCCTCCAAGATCCTTGCGGCCTCGGGTTCTCTCCCCCGGGGCCGCGTTTGTTTTGGGCACTAAAAAACCGCAGCCTCCCCAAGCAGGCTGCGGTTTCCGACCCGAAGGCCCGACCATGTGAGTGGTGACTTGCCAGACTCAGCGATAGCGGGGGATGTCGGCACGAGACATGCCGATGTCCTCCAGCTCGCGATCGCTGAGCTGTTCCAGGGCTTTCCGGGTCAAACGTTTCTCGTTCCAGTCTGCAACCTGAGCAGCGAACACAGTGAATGTGTCGCGGATACGGCCAGCAAAACTGGGGGTCGACGTCGTTTCAAAAGAGGCCATATCAGTGTTCCTTCTGCCAATTTGGTATGGTCTATTCTTCAAGATGGACGGCAAATATGGAGGTCGATCAAAGCTCACAAGACGGATTCCGGCATAGGTCCTATGCAGGTTGTGCATGGGTCGGATCGGCTTGGAAAAATGCGCGTTGGTTCGGTTTTTACGACATTTTTGAGGATAAAAACGACCGCTTTGTAACAGTTATGTAACGAGTGCAAGGCGGGGCTGCAGAAATCGCATGCAGCTATTGGAATGGGATTGGCCTTGGCGTTTGTTCTCGTTTCGTGCTACTCCGGAGCACAACAGAACAAAAAGAGCAGAATGGGGCGGCAGATGCGCGTATTGGGAATTGATCCCGGCTTGCGGAATATGGGCTGGGGCGTGATCGACGCTGATGGCAGCCGGTTGAGCCATGTGGGCAATGGAATCTGTCATTCGGTTGGCGAGGATTTGGCCGCGCGCCTGCTGTCTTTGCATGAACAGCTGACGGATGTGGTGGCTCGGTTCCTGCCAGATCATGCGGCGATTGAGCAGACCTTTGTGAACAAGGATGGCGCGGGGACGCTGAAGCTGGGGCAAGCGCGCGGGATCGCCTTGCTGGTGCCTGCACAGGCCGGGCTGATCATCGGGGAATATGCCCCCAACAAAGTGAAGAAAACCGTGGTGGGCGTTGGCCATGCGGAAAAGCATCAGGTGGAGCATATGGTGAAGCTGCAACTGCCCGGTGTGCAGATTGCCGGGCCTGACGCCGCAGATGCGCTGGCCATTGCCATGTGCCATGCGCATTGTGCGCGGGCAGGGGCCGGATATGCGGCCGCATTGAAAAAGGCGCAGGCATGATAGGCAAGATTTCTGGAACGCTGGAATACCGCAGCACGGATCACGTTCTGATCGACGTGCGCGGGGTGGGCTATATGGTCTACTGCTCTGACCGAACGCTGGCGGCGATGCCGGCCGCAGGGGAGGCTGTGGCGCTTTATACCGATCTTTTGGTCCGCGAAGACCTTTTGCAGCTCTTTGGATTTGGCAGCCTGTTTGAAAAAGAATGGCACCGGCTTCTGATGAGTGTGCAGGGCATCGGCGCAAAGGCCAGTCTCGCCATTCTGGGCACGCTTGGGGCGGAGGGTGTCAGCCGCGCCGTGACGCTGGGCGATGTGGCGGCGATCAAGGCGGCCAAAGGGGTTGGCCCCAAAACCGCACAGCGGGTTGTCATTGAGCTGAAAGACAAAGCGCCTGAAATCATGGCGCTGGGCGGCAGTCTCAGCAATGCGATGGCCACAGCAACTGGCGAGACAGCACAGAGCGCGCCGGAGGAAGGTGACGCAGTGCTGGAAGATCCGGCACATGCACCGGTCACGCCAGGTGGCGCTTCCGGGGCGAGCGGCTCGGCGGCAGCGGCATCCATGAGTGTGCAGGCGGACGCTTTGTCCGCACTTGGCAATTTGGGTTACAGCCCCTCAGATGCGGCAACCGCGGTGGCACAGGCGGCGGGCGAAGATCCCGAGGCGGATACGGCAACCTTGATCCGCACAGCCCTCAAACTCTTGGCGCCGAAGGGATAATCTATGGATCAGCCAGACCCGACATTGCGCCCAGAGTCGCGACCTGAAGATGCGGATCGCGCCCTGCGCCCACAGGAGCTTGACGCCTTCATTGGCCAAGCCGAGGCGCGGGCAAACCTGCGGGTGTTCATTGAGAGCGCCCGGCGTCGCGGTGAAGCGATGGACCACACGTTGTTTCACGGACCTCCGGGGCTTGGGAAAACAACCCTCGCCCAGATCATGGCGCGCGAGCTTGGCGTGAACTTTCGGATGACTTCCGGCCCCGTGCTGGCCAAAGCAGGCGACCTTGCGGCGATCCTGACCAATCTGGAAGCGCGCGATGTGTTGTTCATCGACGAAATCCACCGTCTGAACCCGGCGGTGGAAGAGGTGCTGTATCCGGCGATGGAAGACTTTGAGCTTGATCTGGTGATCGGGGAGGGCCCTGCCGCGCGGACCGTGCGCATTGAGCTGCAGCCGTTTACCCTGGTTGGCGCAACCACCCGATTGGGGCTTTTGACCACGCCGCTGCGCGACCGTTTCGGCATTCCGACACGTCTGCAGTTTTACACCGAAGATGAGCTCAACGAGATCGTCACCCGCAATGCACGCAAGCTTCATGTGCCGGCACAGGATGGCGGTGCGCGTGAAATTGCGCGCCGGTCGCGTGGCACGCCTCGGATCGCAGGGCGGCTGTTGCGCCGGGTGGTGGACTTTGCTCTGGTGGAGGGCGACGGCGTCATCACCAAGGCGCTTGCGGACGGGGCGCTGACGCGGCTTGGGGTGGACAACCTCGGACTGGACGGGGCGGACCGCCGATACCTGCTTTTCATTGCAGAGAACTACGGCGGTGGCCCTGTCGGGATCGACACGATCAGCGCTGCGCTGAGCGAGAGCCGCGATGCGATTGAAGAGGTGATCGAACCGTTTTTGCTACAGCAAGGTCTGATTCAGAGGACACCGCGCGGCCGGATGCTGGCGCAGAAAGCGTGGCGACATCTGGGGCTTTCGGCCCCCAAACGCCCGGATCAGAAAGATTTGTTCTCGCCCGGTAAGGGGTAAGAGAGGTCTTTGAGAGCGCGAAGGTGGTGCAGCTGTTCAGATCTGTGGAGTGTGTGAATGAGTGAATTGGATCGACCCACAGGGCGGAGTGTCTCGGATTTGACGGCTCGGGCCAAACAGGTCAGCGACATTTATGCTGAGACCTTTGAGATCACGCGCGACCCTGCTTGGTATCTTGCAAAACTGACGGAAGAGCTGGGGGAGATGCAATCCGCCTATCTCGCGTCCATTGGCAATCAGCGTGGCAGTGGCTCCGATCAATGTGCCAAAGAGGCTTTGGCGGACGAAGCCGCAGACCTGTTTGGGTTTCTAATGGTCTTTGCCCAATGGCAGGGGATCGATCTGGAAGCCGCCTTTGAGCGGAAGTGGGGGAAGTATCTGAGTGGTGCTCCCGGCACGCAGGCTACACCAGATATCCTTCAACCAGCCGTCTGACGCTTGGCTTTTGCCTGCAAGCTCGGAAGCGCTGCGGAGAGCACGCCGGCGCTCAGGATCAGTGCCAGTCCGAGCCAGGTGAGGGTCGCGGGCAAGGTGCCAAACACCACCCATCCAAGTGCCGTAGCGCTCAGCAGTTGAAGGTAGACCAGAGGCGCAAGCTGTGCGGCCTCGGCGCGGCGATAGGCGAACAACAGGAGGAGGTTTCCTCCCATCGAAAAGGCCGCGCTGCCAAAGGTGAGTGCGCTGAACTCCAGTGAGGCGGTGGTCGGCAGATACGGCAGGCCAAAAGGTGTCAGGATCAGAGCGCTGAGCGCCAGTTGGGTGACAAGCAGGTCCGTGGCGCGCACCGTGCCTGAGAGCCAGCGCGAGGCTGTGAGAAAGGCGCCGTAGCAGAGGCCAGCCGCCACCGCGTAGAGAAGACCGGCAGACATGTCGGCGCTTGGCCGCACCACGAGCAGAACACCGAGAAATCCCAGCGCCATCAGAAGGTTGCGGCTGCGCGTTGCGGGCTCTTTGAGCAAGAGAACGGACAAGATGTAGGAAAAGATCGGCCCGATGAAAAACGCGGCAAAGACGTCGGCAATGGGCGCGGTCTGCAGGGCGTTTTGAATGCAGAAGATACCACAGCTCATCAATGCGGCGCGCAGCCAGATCGCCCAATGGCCAAGCGCGCGCAGGGTTGTTGGCCGCAGCAAAGGCAAGGCCATCAACGCGCCAAGTGCAAAGCGGGACCAGGCGACAAATATCGGGCTGGCACCATGGGTCTGCATCATGAGTTTGCCCGCCGTGTCCCCTGCGGGGATCATGGACATGGCGACAAACATCAGGGCAAAGACTTTCCACATGGCACAGCGGTAACATGTTAACAGCCTCACCAAAAGCCCGCTGATTTTTGTATATTTTGTGAAGTCGCACGAGCACTCTGCCGGTTGAACCATCAAGCGGTTCAGAGGTACGGTTGCGACTATGAAAAAGAGCTTCACACGCCGGTCGTTTCTGACCTTGAGCGCCGCCAGTTTGGGGACACCTCTTTGGGCCAATGCGCCGAGCCGATCATTGCGGCCCGTGCTGCGCCCGGATGCGCAGAGACTGATCAACAGTGCGCCTTCTGCAGAAAGCCTGATCCGCGACAGTGGCCTCACTGGCAAGGTGAGCTACGCCGTGGCGCGCGCCGGAGATGGCGGCATTCTGGAAGGGCACAATGCGGCCTCGGGGTTGCCACCCGCCAGCGTGACCAAAGTGCTGACCGCGCTTTATGCGTTGCACTATCTGGGGCCAAACCACCGCTTTCTTACAAGCCTGGTGGCTGTTGGGACGGTGGAGAACGGTGTTCTGAATGGCGATCTTGTGTTGCGCGGCGGCGGGGACCCGACGCTTGACACAAACGGGCTGGCGGACTTGGCAAGAACGCTGAAGGCCTCAGGCATTCGCGAGGTGACTGGCCGCTTCCTGGTGTGGGGCGGGGCGCTGCCATCGGTCAAAAGGATCGACAAGAAACAGCCCGATCATGCGGGCTACAATCCAGCGGTCTCCGGCATCGCGTTGAATTATAACCGGGTCCACTTTGAGTGGAAGCGTGGCGCAGACGGTTATGGCGTGACCATGGATGCGCGCAGCAACAAGTACCGTCCTGCCGTGACCGTGGCGCAGATGAAAATCGTCAACCGTGCGGTGCCCGTTTACACCTATAAATCGGCGGGGCAGACGGATCAGTGGACCGTCGCCAAAGGCGCGTTGGGACAGAGTGGCGCGCGCTGGCTGCCGCTGCGCCAGCCGGAGCTTTACGCAGGTGAGGTGTTTCGTACATTGGCGCGCGCGCACGGCATCGTGTTGCAGGCGCCCAAGGTGGCGCAGGGCGCACCACGTGGCACGATTGTCGCCCGCCAGCAAAGCCCTGATTTGAAGACCATCCTCACCGGCATGCTGAAATACTCCACCAACCTCACCGCGGAGATGGTGGGTCTCGCGGCCTCTCAGGCGCGCGGCGCGCAACCTTTGACATTGAAGGACTCTGCTGCGGCGATGAATGCCTGGGCCAAGGAACAGCTTGGTATGCAGGCGGCTGCATTGGTGGATCACTCCGGTTTGGGCGAGGCATCGCGACTGCGTGCGGATGAAATGGCTTTGATGCTGGCACAGGCGGGGCAACATGAGGTGCTTCAGCCGATCCTGAAAGACATACCTGTGAAAGACGCCAAGGGGCGACCGATCAAAGCCCATCCGGTCAAGGTCCGCGCCAAAACCGGGACGCTGCATTTTGTGAGTGCGCTGGCAGGCTACATCAACGCGCCTGACGGAAAAGTTCTGGCCTTTGCAATCTTTGAGGCCGATGTCAGCGCGCGCCAGCGTCTGATTGGCCCTGACCGCGAACGCCCGAAAGGCGCGCGCACCTGGAATGGGCGAGCCAAGCGGTTGCAGCAGGCGCTGATTGCGCGGTGGGGCACGGTCTACGGGGCGTAGAGCGGGCAGGATTAGCGCTCTCTCTTATATAGGGGGGCTGATGGGGCTCAGAAAGCGTTTGACCGCTATGACGTGGCACACAGCCGCCAAGGCTCTTCTTTGCGTAGTAAAGATCTACGGCGCGTGCGGGCGTATGTAGAAATACGGCGCGTGTTGTATTTGGCGTTTGGTAGCAATAGTTTCGTAATTATTGCTAAGTAAATGATTTTGTACCCATGTTTTGGAAAGGGCTGTTGCTCTAACGTGATGAATACCCCCAGGAAGCCCAGTAATCTCTCGAACCATTTCGCGTTTCTAGACGCGGCTCAGGGTGCGATCTTCGTCTTGGAGGTCGGTGCTGATGGTATGCCGCGCTATGTGAAGGTCACCAAAGAGTGGGAGCGACGCACAGAGGTCGCCGCCAAGGATGCGCTCGGCAAGACCGCCCTTGAGATTTTTGGCGGTTGGAATGGGGAGCGCGGGCTCGCGCTCCATCTTGAGGCTGTCAAGGCGCAGACCGAAAGCGTGCATTTTGTGACCATCCCGTTTGATGATCGTATCGCTGATTTTCGGACGACACTGAGGCCGGTGTTTGATGACGCCGGGCAGCTGACGCATATCGTTGGCACCACAGAAGACATCACCTCGCAGCGGGAGCGTGATCAGGCGCTTGAGCTGAACAAGCTGGCGCGCGAGGAGGCAGAGGAAGCCAATCGCGCCAAAGAACGCTTCTTGGCAAATGTCAGCCACGAAATACGCACGCCGATGAATGGGATCATGGGGATGTGCGAGCTGTTGTCGGAGACGGAGCTGGACGACCACCAGCGCCTCTGCGCCAACACCATCTACAATTCCGCCAACGCGCTGCTGACCATCGTCAATGATGTGTTGGATTTCTCAAAGATTCAGGCGCAGAAAATCTCTCTGACGGATGAGCCGTTTTCTTTGCGGGAGCTTGTGCGCGAGTGCTGTGCGCTTCTATCGCGGCATTCTGATGCCAAGAAGCTGGAGCTGGTCTTTGATTATCCGGAGGATATGCCGAGCAGCTTTGTCGGTGATATGAGCCGCGTGCGTCAGGTCTTACTGAATCTCATTGGCAACGCGGTGAAGTTCACAGAAGTGGGGCGCGTGTCTGTGAAGGTTTCTTTCGCTTCAGGCGCGGATGAGATGCCGCTTAAGATTGCCGTGTCAGACACGGGTGTCGGCATCGATCCGGCCCAGCTCGAGATGATCTTCACAGCCTTTGAACAAGTGCACGAAGATGGCAAATTGCGCGGCAAAGGCACCGGGCTTGGCTTGGCGATCAGCAAGGCTCTGGTGGAACGTATGGGCGGAAAACTCTCGGTTGAGAGTGTTCCGAATGAGGGCACCACCTTCCTTGTGGCCTTGAACTTGACCCCGACAGATGCGGTGACGCCCAAAGTGGGGGCAGGCCAAGAGATCCATTCTGAGCCGACCGAGAACGTCATCTGGGACAGTCGCAAGATTGCCCGAACCGATGCGAGCCTGGCTGTCGGGAAGGGGCCGCTCTCAGGGCGTCAAATCCTAGTGGCGGAAGACAACAAGACCAACCAGATGGTTGTGCGGAAAATGTTGGAGCCTACCGGTGCCGATATGCGCTTTGTGCAGGACGGGTTGGAAGCCTTGGAGTGCTGCCGTAATCAGGTCTACGATGTGATCCTGATGGATCTGTCGATGCCGGTGATGGGCGGGCTACAGGCGACGCGGGAAATCCGTCTCTTTGAGAAGGAAAGCGGGAGAGTGCCTTGCCGTATCGTCGCGTTGACGGCAAATGCGCAGCCCAGCGATACAGAGGCCTGCTTTGAGGCCGGAATGGATGGGTTTCTCAGCAAGCCGTTCCGCAAGCAGGCCCTGATCGACATCCTTCAATAGCCGCGCAAGCGTGTTACCTGCGCAGCTCATGTTGTTACCGGGCTCGGCTTAGGTCATGTGACGCGCGCGCGCACCGCGCTCAATTGCGGCAGCGTGCAGGCGGTCGATGTTCAGCTCATAGCGTATCTCTTCAAGCAGGCGCAGCTCTGGCTCAGCCAGAGTGCCATCCGCAGCCCCAACATCACAGGCCAGCGCATAAGCGGTTTCAAAGAGCCGTTCATCCAGATTGTCGCGCACCAGACCAAACAGCGCGGCGAGACCGTCTTCCTGTTCAAACAGGTCAAACACCAACTGGCTGATGACCTGCATTCGGTCCACATCATATTCCGCAAATACCGGCAGGTGGTTCACGGCCGCCTGAATTTTCACGAGTTCAGCGGTGCGGATGTTCTCGTCAGACGCGGAGACAGCCACCATCACCAACACCAAGCAGTCCTGCGGGGTGAGCGGGTGTGGAATTTCTTGGGTCACTTGCAAATCCTTTGCATTGCTGTGTTGCAGTGCAGAATATTGACTGCCAGTCTCAGGAGCAATAGGAAGCGTCGGATTGTCACGTGCAATGAGGCGCTTGGCATACTTTCGCTGAAACCCGATCCTGAACCGGAGATGGACAATGTCTGACCTGCGCGCAGCAGCCCTCGAATCCAAAGCTTGGCCCTTTGAAGAAGCCCGCAAGCTTCTCAAACGCTATGCAAAGGGTGCGCCAGAGAAGGGCTATGTTCTGTTTGAAACCGGCTATGGCCCGTCCGGCCTGCCGCATATCGGCACCTTTGGCGAGGTGGCCCGGACCACAATGATTAAGGTGGCCTTTGAGGCGATCAGCGATATTCCAACCAAGCTGATCTGTTTCTCAGACGATCTGGACGGGCTGCGCAAAGTGCCTTCCAATGTGCCAAATCCGGAAACGCTTGAGCCTTATCTGCAGATGCCGCTGACCGCGGTGCCCGATCCTTTTGGCACCCATGACAGCTTTGGTGCGCATAACAACGCCATGCTGCGCCGCTTCCTTGATACCTTTGGCTTTGAGTATGAATTCTACTCCGCCAAGGAATTCTACGAAACCGGCCAGTTTGACGAAGTGCTGAAACGCGCGGTCGACAATTATGATGCCATCATGGCGATCATGCTCAAATCCCTGCGCGAAGAGCGCGCCGCGACCTATTCGATCTTCCTGCCGCTGCACCCGGAAACCGGCCGCGTGCTGTACGTGCCGATGAAAAAGGTCTGTGCGGAAACCTACACCGTCACTTTTGACGATGAGGACGGCAAAGAATGGACCGTGCCTGTGACCGGCGGCAATGTGAAACTGCAGTGGAAGCCGGACTTTGGCGCCCGCTGGGCGGCTCTTGGCGTGGACTTTGAGATGTATGGCAAGGAGCACGCCACCAACGAGAAGATCTATGACGCGATCTGCCGTGCACTGGGCGGGCGTCAGCCCAACCACTTCTCCTACGAGCTGTTTTTGGATGAAAACGGGCAGAAGATTTCCAAATCTTCCGGCAACGGCGTGTCGATTGACCAGTGGCTGACCTATGCCTCTACCGAGAGCCTCGCATATTTCATGTACCAGAAGCCCAAAACCGCAAAGCGGATGCATTTTGATGTGATCCCCAAAGCGGTGGATGAGTATCACCAGCAGCTGCGCGCCTATCACACTCAGGACATCAAGGCACAGCTCAACAACCCGGTGTGGCACATCCACGGCGGTGACGTGCCGCAATCCGATATGGTGGTGCCATTCAGCATGCTGCTGAACCTGGCCTCTGCGTCTTCTGCGGAAGACAAAGAAACCATGTGGGGTTTCATCAACAAATACGCACCTGATGCGACGGCAGAAACCCATCCGGGCATGGATGCGGCGGCTGGCCATGCGGTGCGCTATTTCAATGACTTCGTGAAACCGGCAAAGGTCTACCGTGCCCCAACAGAGCAGGAGCGCCGTGCGCTGGAAGATCTGGCCGGCGCTCTGAGCTCGCCTGAGACCGCACTGGCGGTGATTGCGGCCAAGAACGCGCTTGTTGGCAATGACGATCCGCTTCCGGAACCGGATTTCACCGATGAAGAGTTCCTGCAGTCCATCGTCTTCGCGATTGGCAAAAACCACGAGTTCGAGCCGTTGCGCGATTGGTTCAAGGCGATCTATGAGGTGCTTCTTGGGGCGTCTCAGGGTCCGCGCTTTGGCGGCTTCATTGCGCTTTATGGCGTGGAAGAGACTGTGACGCTGATCCACAAGGCGCTTGCCGGAGACCTCGTTTCAGGCGCGTGATCCGCAAATGTGTTTGACGTTTCAAAAGGCTCTGCTCCGGCGGGGCCTTTTCTTTTGGTGGCACCTCTCAATGCATCGGCTCGCCATAGGGTTCCAAAGTCTCCGTGTGATCTGTAGCCCCGCATTGGCCGTAGCCTCCTAAAGGGAGGACGTAAGATGAAGCACGTTTTGCTCGCCTTTGTGGTGGTTTTGGAGTTTGCCCGCTCGGGGGCTGCGCAAGCACAAGAGAGCGCCAAGGCGGAGATCGAAGCCGTGATCAGCGCGCAGATAGAGGCGTTTCGCGGCGACGATTTTGTAACGGCCTTTGGGTTTGCCGCAGACAATATCCAGCGCATGTTTCTGACGCCTGAAAATTTTGGCGCCATGGTGCAGCGGGGCTACCCGATGGTCTATCGGCCTCAAACAGTGCAGTTCGGATCGCAGACTTTGGAAGGCGCGGCTGTTTGGCAGCGGGTGCTGATGAAAGACGCCAAGGGTGTGACCCACGCATTGGATTATCTGATGGTGCCCCAAGGGGGCGTTTGGCGGATTGCGGCTGTGCAATTGCAACCCGCGCTGGATGCTGCGGCTTAAGCGTCGGGCCTGTTGCGGCCTTCGCGCCAAACCAAAATGGCTGCGGCGGTCAGGATGACACCCGCACCAACCCAGCTCACCACATCGGGCAACACCGAAAAGACCAGCGCATCATAGAGCGCGGCAAAGGCCAGCGTGGCGTAAAAGAATGGCGCCACAAAACTCGCATCTGCAAGCCGCATTGCGTTGATGAAGCAGGTCTGGGCAGAGGCCATCAACAGCCCAATCCCGGCAAGGGCTGCCCATTGGGCAAGTGTTGGCACTTGCCAGACAAAAGCGGCGGCCGCCGTGGATATGGCCAGACCAATGGCATTGTTGATCAGCAGAATTTGAAACGGGCGCTCGCGGCCTGTGAGCTTCTTGATGAAGATCAGCTCGCCGCCCATGGCAACGGCGGCACATAGCGCGAGGACCGCGCCAAGCTCCAGCGCTCCGGTGCCGGGGCGGGTCAGGGTCATCGCGCCACAAAACGCCAATGCCGCAGAACTCCAGCGCCAGGGGCCGATTTTTTCACCAAGAAACGGGATCGCCAGCAGCATGCCCACCACGGGGTTCAGAAAGCTGATCGCTGTGGCATCCGAGAGCGGGATGAACGCCGCCGCCGCAAACATCAGCGTCACGCCGCCCCAGCCAAGTGTGGAGCGACCAATATGGAGACCCCAGTGAATGCGCTCAATTTGCGGGCGCAGGATCATCGCCGCAGTGGCAAACCCAATAAAGGCAAAGAGGAAGCGCCCGTGACTGATCTGCAGCGGGTGCAGCGCAGGCCCCAGTGTTCCGGTTCCAAGCGCTTTGGCCAGAAGCGTTGTGCCAGCGGCAAAGGCCGATGCGGCCAATGTCAGCGCGGCAGCAAGTGCGGGATTCGTCTTGGGGGCGGTGATGGGGTGCATAAGAGGGTTATGGGGGCAGTGCTCACGGCTGACAAGCGGCCGATTTACGCAGCACAAAATCCGCCGCGTGTCAGTCCGAAATGATCAAAAACCACAAAAATCATCCATAGTGGAAGTTTGGGGTTCCCATTCGTCGATTGCCGCATTAGGGAGAGGATATGAACAAGTGCATCCATATCTCTTTGCTGCGACGCCGACGCTTTATCGCGTAACAGGCGCGTAAGCCTGTGTTTGTTCTGATGCGTTAGAAAGTGACGCAAACCCCCTCAAAAACATTGACCTAAATGCCTTAAGTGATGCAGTCACTGAGGCTCATGATCTGAAAAAGGAAGATCGCAATGATCCCGTCCATTCTGCCGACATACAACCGTGCGCCTCTCACCTTTGAGAAGGGCGAAGGAAGCTGGATGATCGAGGCGGATGGCCGACGTTTTCTGGATCTGGGCGCAGGCATTGCGGTGAACGTGCTGGGCCACGCGAACCCTGTTCTGGTCAATGCGCTGACGGAGCAGGCTGGTAAGCTCTGGCATGTCTCCAACCTTTACAACATCACCCAGCAGCAGGCGCTGGCGGACAAGCTGGTGGCGCATACCTTTGCTGACACCGTGTTTTTCACCAACTCTGGCACCGAGTGCTGTGAGTTGGCTGTCAAAATGGCGCGCAAGTACTGGAACGACAAAGGCCAGCCCGAGCGAGTGGAGATCATCGCCTTTGAAGGAGCGTTCCATGGCCGGAGCTCTGCGGGCATTGCCGCTGCGGGTTCTGAAAAACTGGTGAAAGGTTTTGGGCCTTTGCTGCCGGGGTTCCATCAGGTGGCCTGGGGCGACGTGGACGCCGCCAAGGCGCTGGTGGGTGATCAGACCGCTGCGATCATCGTAGAGCCTGTCCAAGGTGAGGGCGGCATTCGCCCGCTGCCGGACGCCGACCTGAAGGCGCTGCGGGCCATTTGTGATGAGGCGGGCATCCTGCTGATCATGGATGAGGTCCAATGCGGCGTTGGCCGGACAGGTAAGCTCTTTGCCCATGAATGGGCGGGCGTGACGCCTGACATCATGATGGTGGCAAAAGGCATCGGTGGGGGCTTCCCGCTGGGCGCGGTGCTGGCGACGGAAGAGGCCGCAAGCGGCATGGTTGCGGGCACCCACGGCTCCACCTATGGCGGCAATCCTCTGGCCTGCGCTGTCGGTGGCGCGGTGATGGGTGTTGTGGCGGATGATGCCTTTTTGAGCGACGTGAACCGCAAGGGCGGACTTTTGCGTCAAAAACTTGAGGGGCTGGTTGCGGCGCATCCGGATGTCTTTGAAGAGGTGCGTGGCGCGGGGCTGATGCTGGGGCTTAAGTGCTCCAAAGCAGCCTGCGGCGATGTGGTCGCGGCGGGATATGACCATGAGGTTGTGACCGTGCCAGCGGCCGACAATGTGGTGCGCCTGTTGCCACCGCTGAACATTACAGATGAAGAAATTGCCGAAGCCGTCCAGCGGCTGGAGAAGGCGGCAGCCCAAGTGGGCGCGCAGGCGTAAGGACCAAAAAAAGATGAAACATTTTCTGGATATCCACAAAACCGAAGTCGCCGATTTGCGCGGCATGATCGACAGTGCCAAAGCGATGAAAGATGCGCGCAACGGCCGCCCCAAAGGCGCGCTGGACGATGATCTTCCGCTGAAAGATCACATGGTTGCGCTGATCTTTGAAAAGCCCTCCACCCGGACCCGCGTGAGCTTTGATGTGGGTGTGCGCCAGATGGGCGGGCAGACCATGGTGCTGTCTGGCTCTGAGCTGCAACTGGGCCATGGCGAGACCGTTGCGGACACGGCCAAAGTGCTGAGCCGCTATGTGGATCTGATTATGATCCGGACCTTTGAAGAGGCCACGCTTCTGGAAATGGCGGAAAATGCCACGGTGCCGGTGATCAACGGTCTGACAAACCGCACACACCCGTGCCAGATCATGGCGGACATTCTGACCTTTGAGGAAAAGAACGGCCCGATCGCGGGCAAAAAGGTTGTCTGGTCTGGCGACGGCAACAATGTGTTTGCAAGCTTTGCCCATGCGGCGGGTCAGTTCGGCTTTGACCTCACGTTCACCGGCCCCAACACTTTGGACCCGGAGGCCGTCTTTATCGAGGAAGCGCGCGCCAAAGGTGTGAAGGTGGAGATTGAGCGTGATCCGGTGAAAGCTGTACAGGGCGCGGATCTTGTCGTCACCGACACATGGGTCAGCATGCATGATGCGGTCTCGACACGTGAGCGCCGTCACAATCAGCTGCGCCCTTATCAGGTCAATGAAGAGCTGATGAGCCATGCTGCGGACAATGCGCTTTTCATGCATTGCCTGCCTGCCCACCGCAACGAGGAAGCCACGGATGCGGTGATGGACGGTCCGGCCTCAGTGATCTTTGACGAGGCGGAAAACCGGCTGCACGCGCAAAAAGCCATCATGAAATGGTGCCTAAGCTAACGCTTGGTTCCGCACATTGCATAGGAAAGGCGCTGGCTTCGGCTGGCGCTTTTTTGTTGGGCACCACTGCGTCGTCCGCTTGCGTTTTGGCGCTCGCATGTCTGTTGCCGTAGAATTGCCTCAAATTGTCTATACTGGCAGAGCTGGCGCAACAGGGGACAGAACACATGAGCGATGCGGAACGCAGCGCGATCTATCCACGTATCGTGGTGGCAGGGGCGGGCAGTATTGGCTGTTTTGTGGGCGGCATGCTCGCACGCGCGGGGCGCAATGTGACGCTGCTGTTGCGGGCAGGAACCTTTGAAGAAATCAGCCATCACGGCCTGTCTCTGACCGACTATGACGGCATGGATGAGGCGCTTTCTCCTGACAGTTGTGCCATGCAGACGGATCCCTCCTGCCTTGCTGAGGCTGATATTGTGCTGGTGACCGTCAAAAGCGGTGCAACCGCCCAGATCGCTAATGATATTGCGCGCCATGCCCCCAAAGGGGCGATTGTGGTCAGCTTGCAAAATGGCGTGGAGAACGCAGACACACTGCGCAGGGTCTTGCCGGATCACGATGTGCGCGCAGGCATGGTGCCGTTTAACGTGGTCTGGGTCGGTGGTGGGCGCTTTCACCGGGGCACCAGTGGCCAGATCGCGATCGAGAAAGGGGCAGGGCATGTGGCGCGGCATCTGAGCTGCCTTGGGCTTGAGGTGCATGAGAAGCGCGATATGGCTGCTCTGCATTGGGGCAAGCTGGTGATCAATCTCAACAACGCGCTCAATGCGCTGTCAGGTCTGCCCTTGCGCCAGCAGATCGGCGACATGCGGTGGCGGCGCTTGATGGCGGCGCAGATGTCTGAGGCACTGACGGTTTTGGAGGGGGCAGGGATCACCCCAAGCAATCCCGTTGCGGCCCTCCCCATGAGCGTTGTGCCGCGCGTGCTCAGGCTGCCAACATGGGCGTTTCGCTGGGTTGCCCGCGCGATGCTGTCGATTGATCCAAATGCCCGCAGTTCCATGTGGGAGGATCTTGATCGCGGGCGTCGCACCGAGATTGAAGAGCTGCAGGGGCAGATTGTGCGGCTGGCACGGCAGAACGGTCAGGACGCGGCGATCAACGGGCGCATCGCGGCGCTGATCCGTGCGGCGGAGGCGGAGGGTGTTGGGTCCCCCTGCCTGAGTGCCAAAGAAGTGCAAAAACGCCTGCGGGGCAGATGATCCCCACAGGCGTGTGCTTTTAGCTTGTGATGGCGTTGAGTAGCAGGAAGATCACTGCGGACATGGACGCTGCGGCAGGCACGGTGATGACCCAGGCTGCCACAATCGTCATGAAGTGGCTGCGGCGCACAAGCTTGCGGCGGCGGCGTTCTTCCGGTGCGATGCGCTTGGTGACCGGGCGCTGGCCAGCGTTCTTGCGCAGGCGGCGCTCCGCGTCCCATTCGCGATAGAAGCCGACGCCAAAGATACCGCCCACCGCAATGTGGGTGGAGCTGACAGGCAGACCCAGCCAGGAGGCCACAATCACCGTGATGGCGGCGGACAGAGCCACACAATAGGCGCGCATCGGGTTCAGCTTGGTGATCTTCTCACCCACCATGCGGATCAGTTTGGGGCCAAACAGGAACAGGCCGAAGGAGATGCCAAAGGCCCCGATGATCATGACCCAGCTTGGGACCGCCACTTTGGCTGCGATGTCGCCAAACTCTGCCGCGTGCACAATGGCCGCTAGCGGCCCCACCGCGTTGGCCACATCGTTTGCACCGTGCGCAAAAGACAAGAGCGCAGCGGAGAACACCAGCGGAATGCCAAAGAGCACTTTGAGAGATTTATTACGGTTCTCAAGCCCTTCGGATTGCTTGCGAATGAAGGGTTTGGACACCGCGTAGAGCAGCACGCCCGCCGCCGCGCCGATCAGCAGGGAGGTTTGGATGTCGATCTTGATGATCTTCTTCAGACCTTTGAGCGCTAGATAAGAGGCAAAGGCGGCCGCCATGATGCCAATCAACACCGGCACCCAGCGGCGGGCGGCGGCGATCTTGTCATCCTGATAGATGATCTTGGCTTTGATGAAGGCCAGGAACATAGCGGCAATCACGCCGCCCAGAACGGGGGAAATCACCCAGGAGGCGGCGATTTTGCCCATGGTGGGCCAGTTCACGGCGGCAAATCCCGCCGCAGCAATACCCGCGCCCATCACGCCCCCCACAACGGAGTGGGTGGTGGACACTGGCGCCCCGACCCAAGTGGCAATGTTCACCCACAGCGCGGAAGAGATCAGCGCGGCCGTCATGGCCCAGATGAAAATAGCGGTGTTCGCCATGCCCGAAGGATCAATGATCCCTTTGGAGATGGTGGAGACCACATCGCCCCCAGCCAGCAATGCGCCTGCGCTTTCACAGATCGCGGCGATGATGATGGCGCCGCCCATGGTCAAGGCGTTGGCCCCCACGGCGGGGCCCATGTTGTTGGCCACATCGTTTGCGCCGATGTTGATTGCCATATAGGCACCAAAGCCAGCGGCGGCGATGATGATCATGTTGCCTGAGTCAGCGCCGGTTAGCAGGCCTGCAAGCACAGCGGCAAGCACGATGAACGCCAGCGCAATGCCAAGACCCACCATGGGGCGGGAGACATAGAGCGTGGCGGCTTCGAGGTGAGAGATGCGGTGAAGGTCGCGATCCAGCGTGGACCATTCGTTGCCAGAGGTTGGCGAGGACATAACAGAGAATCCCAGTTTGCTTAGCGCTGGGGCCTAAACCCGATGGCGCTGCAATGCAAGAAACGGGTTATAAAACTGTTACATTTGTCGCAGGAGCGCCTGCAATTCGGGTTCATCGACCATATGCGCGGCCTCAGAGGGGGCCACCCATTTGCGGGTGCGCTCGTCTGCTTCGGGGAAGTCGTCCACCAATTTGGTCACTTCCGCCTCAAACACAGTGACGTCCACACCAACAGCAAGGCCGCCATCAAGCCGCTTGTCATAGGCATAGATGCCCAGAGGCTCGCGATTGATATTGGCGTCTTTCACCCCGGCTTCTTCCCAGGCTTCGCGCAGGGCCGCACCGGCGGCATCCAGCCCGTCAATCGGCCAGCCTTTGGGCAGAACCCAGCGGCCTGTGTCGCGAGAGGTGATCAGCAGAACTTCACGGCCCTGGCCCGATCCGCGCGTACAAAGCGCCGCCAACTGAATGCGGCGGGGACGGCGCCAAAGCGGCGCAATCACGCTGTCGTAAGCGGTTTTCAGGGCGTTGGTCATAGACGTCTGCTCAGCTTGTGGATAAGTCCGTATGGCGGACCTGTTGTTAACTAGGAAGTGTATATACGTTTTCCAAGCAGATAAATCAAGGTTTGGTAAATTTTCCGCTAATTTCCACGTCTTTTGGCGCGTAATGTCGGATCAGCTTGCGTCGGATCTTCGGGCCAGGGGTGCTTGGGATAACGCCCGCGCATGTCCTTGCGCACGTCCGCATAGGAGCTCGCCCAGAAGCCGGGAATGTCCATCGTGGTCTGCACGGGTTTCTGGCCGGGAGAGAGCAGGGTGACACGCAAAGGGGTGTTGCCGACCATCGGGTGGCTGGTTTGTCCGAACAGCTCCTGAAGGCGCAGGGTGATTTCAGGGTGCTCGCCACCGTAGTCGATGGGAATTTTGCGATCCAGTGGCGTGGTGAAATGCGCAGGGGCCAGGCGGTCCAGAAGCTGCATTTGGTTCCAATCCAGCCGTGCGCGCAGAGCGTCCAGTACGTCAAACTTCTTCCAGTGTTCAGCCGTTTTCACGCCGCCAAGATGTGGCAGAAGCCAGTCTTCGATGCGGTCCATTAGGGCATCTGGTGCCATGTCCGGCAAATCATGTCCCGCGTCGCGGATCAGGGTCACACGCGCAACAAAGCGTTGGGCGGCGGGTGAGAGCGTAAGGCCAAGGTCACGCACACCGTCCAGCATGGCATGTGCGATTGCCTCTGAGGGGGCTTCTTTCCAGATGCGGTCGTCCAGTGCGATGGAACCAAAGCGCTCCTGGCGTCGCGCAATTACGCGGCGCTCGCGCTTTGACCATGCGCAGCTGTCGACCCACTCTATATGCGGCTCAAACAGGCTGCGGACCTGTGCTTCGGTGATCTGGATGGCTTGCCGGATGCGGGCTTCACGCGGGTTGCCGTCGGTGTCGGTCACCACGATCAGGCGGCTTCCGGCAAGCGGGTCACCGTCTTCCATCACCGCGCCTTTGCCGCCGGAAAGAACAAAGCGGGGCGCGTCGCCTTTGCGGTGCAACCCGATGCGGTCAGGATAGGCGAGTGCGGCGAGTTCGGCGGGCGCATAAGCGGGCGCGTCTTTGGTCTGGCTCGATTTGGCGAGGCGTTTGGCTTCGTCTTTCAGAGTGTGCAGCGCTGCGCGGTTGACCCCGAAGGGCCGCCGGTCTGTGAAGGTTTTGAGGTCAGTGAGCGCTTCAAGCCGTAAGGCCAGATCTACAGGGGCGCCGCGGGTCAGCGGATCGCGCGCCGCCAGAAGCGCTGCCATTTGAGCGCCCTGCGGCCCGGCGATGGTCAGCATATGCGCAAGGCGCGGATGCAAGGGCAGCGCTGCGATGGCCTTGCCGTGTTCGGTGATCCGGTTGTTGTCATCCAGCGCGTCAAGCATGTGCAGCACGGCCTGCGCCTCAGAGAAACTCCCCGGATTGGGCTGAGACAGAAGCGCGAGGTCGCTGGGCGCTGCGCCCCAAAGCGCAAGCTCAAGCGCGAGGCCGGTGAGGTCGGCCGCTTCGATCTCAGCAGGCGGGAAGGGAAGCAATGCGCCTTCTTCGCCTTTGGTCCAGAGGCGGTAGCAGACCCCTTCGGCCACACGGCCTGCGCGGCCCTGACGCTGGGTGGCTTCGGTGCGGGTGACACGCTCTGTCACAAGGCGTGACATCCCGGAGCCGGGATCAAAACGCGCGCGGCGGGCGCGGCCTGCGTCCACCACCACACGCACGTTCTGAATGGTGAGGGAGGTTTCGGCAATGGAGGTGGCGAGCACTACTCTGCGGCCCTGTTCAGCGGGGCGGATGGCAGCTTGCTGATCCTTGAAGGGCATCGCGCCAAAAAGCGGATGCACGGTGCAATCATCTGGCAGTTTCAGCAAAGACTGCGTGCGCCGGATCTCCCCCTCACCGGGTAGGAACACCAGAACGCCGCCGGTTGTCTCGCTCACCGCTTGAGTGATCAGCCGCGCCGTGGCCTCTTCCAGCCGGGTGCCTTTGGCCAAGGGTTTGTCCAGCCAGCGGGTCTCCACCGGGAAGGCGCGACCTTCGGAGGTGATGATGGGGGCGTCCCCCATAAGCGCGGCCACAGGGGCGGCGTCCAGCGTGGCGGACATGGCTACAAGGATCAGATCGTCGCGCAGGGCCTCGCAGATCTCAAGGCACAAGGCGAGGCCCAGATCAGCGTTGAGAGAACGTTCGTGAAATTCGTCAAAGATCACCGCGCCGACGCCTGCCAGCTCCGGGTCAGACTGGATCATGCGGGTGAGGATGCCCTCGGTGACCACCTCAATCCGCGTGGCTTTGGAGATTTTGCTGTCGCCGCGCACACGATAACCAACGGTTTCGCCCGCTTTCTCGCCCAAGGTTTGCGCCATGCGCTCGGCAGCCGCGCGCGCGGCAAGACGGCGTGGCTCAAGCATCAGGATGCGGCCCTTGGTCAGACCTGCCTCCAGCATGGCGAGCGGTACCACGGTGGTTTTGCCAGCGCCGGGAGGGGCTTGCAGAACCGCGCGGTTGTGGCTGCGCAGGGCAGCGAGAAGCGGATCAAGGGCGTCGTGAATGGGCAGCTGCGTCATGGCGCTGTTATCGGCCAGCTGCGCCCGAGGGTCCAGAGGCTTACTCGCGCCGTATCAGCTTGGCCTTGCCATGTCTTGAGGTGAGCTGCACCTCACTCGCGCGCCACAGATCGCCGCTGCGCTCATAGGTCACCGACAGCGGCGATGTCTTGAGCTCTGCCAATTCTTCCTCGGAGTAGCCGCCAATGCGGTCATAGGTGCCCGAGCAGGTCACGCTGTTGCCCTCTGAGGCGCGGCTTTTCAGAGTGATGCGCACAAGGCGGGTGCCGTCAAACTGGGTCTGTTCGATCTGGCACAGTGTTTGATCCGTCTGGTCGCGCAGGCTCAGCCACATCATGCTCATCGGATCAAGCGCGCCTTTGGTGGCACTGGGCGCAATTGGCGTTGCGGGATCCTGCGCGCCTTTGGTTTTGATGAGCAGGTTGTTTTGCGCCTGAAGGCTGGTTTCAGACACCCGCTTGCCGGTGTTGATATAGCCGTCATAACGCGCGGGGCGCAGGTTTTGTCCCGCCTGCGTGCCTTGGCCTGAGACCGTGAAGCGAATGCTGCGCAGGATACCCGCGAGGCCGGTGGTGCGGAAGCTGCCTGACCCCTCATAAGCTTTGTCCGTTTCGTTTACGGCCAGCGTGAGCTCCCCCACTTTGATGCCAAAAGCATGCACCGACCAGAGCTGCGCGTGGCTTTCTGCCCGCGCTGCAGGTGCCGTCATCGCCGCCGCGCAGATCCACAGAGGCAGCAAATTGAAGCGGCTGACGTATCGCCGGACTAGACAAGACAGGGTGGGGCGCGGCATGTAGTTTTCCAAACAAGAAGCACGGGTTGTCGCCATGGATATCGCAGAACTGCGGGACAGAATACTGAAACAAGACCGCAGGGCTCTGGCGCGGGCGATTACATTGGTGGAAAGCGCACGGGATGACCACCGCGCACAGGCCAGCGCGCTCTTGGAAAGCCTGCGCGGCGCTGGGCGACAATCCTTGCGCATCGGTCTTTCCGGCACGCCGGGGGTTGGGAAATCCACGTTTATTGAGAGCTTTGGCATGATGCTGACCGCGCAGGGTTTGCGCGTGGCCGTGCTCGCGGTTGATCCCTCATCGGCCCGCAGCGGCGGCTCAATTCTGGGGGATAAAACCCGCATGGAGCGGCTGAGCCGGGAGAAAAACGCCTTTATCCGCCCCTCGCCAAGCCAGACCCATCTGGGAGGCGTGGCGCGGCGCACCAGAGAAGCGGTGGCGCTTTGTGAGGCGGCCGGGTTTGATGTCGTGCTGATTGAGACCGTTGGGGTCGGGCAGTCGGAAACGGTTGTGGCAGAGATGTCTGATCTCTTCCTGCTGTTGTTGGCGCCTGCGGGCGGTGATGAGCTTCAGGGCGTTAAGCGCGGGATCATGGAGATGGCGGACGTGATCTTGGTGAACAAGGCTGACGGTGCGCTCAAAACCACCGCCATGCGCACCTGTGCCGATTATGCCGGAGCGCTCCGTCTGTTGCGCAAGCGTCCGCAGGATCCGGAAGGGTTCCCAAAGGCAATGACCGTGTCGGCGCTCGAAGAGGAAGGGTTGCTGACGGCATGGTCTGAAATGACCGCGCTGACAGACTGGCGCAAGTCGGAAGGGCATTGGGATATCCGCCGCGCCACGCAGGCGCAGTTTTGGTTCCACGAGGAGGTGCGTCAGGGATTGCTGGCGCGTCTGCATAAAGAGCAAGCGCGCAAGGACTTGCAATCATTGGATGAAAAGGTGGCCTCTGGTGTCATCACACCGTCTCAGGCCGCGCAGGAGATGCTTGCGCGACTGGCCTAGCTGACGCATGGTTTTCTGAGAAAATTCAATTTTGAGCGCATGTTGGCGTTCAAGATAGAGGCAGAAAACCTATGGGGAAGAGGTCAATTGCACCGGCAAAGCGTCCGGAGCTTGAAAGGTTTGAGTGGCCCCAGCGCCGGTTGGAAGACGCCACCACTGCGTTTTCGCAAATGCCGGATGGTCGCCTTGAGCTGACGGTTGAGCATCAACGGCTGAACGGCATCAGCTGTGAAATGCTGTGCTGGTGGTTCGGTGTATATGCGTTCCTTGAAGTCGACTTGGGCCCGCATGTTGCAAAGGCGTTCTCGGTTTGGCATCCGCGAGATCACATAGACATCAGGCCTTTTCTGGCCACGCAGATGATGCCGAGCAATCCCGGCGATTATATCGTCATGGAAGAGGCTTACGGCGCAGAACCCTCTTATCGCTCCATCGAGAAGTTCAAGATCGTACAGCGGGATACCTCCAAATATGCCATCGAAGTCTATCGCGCTGGGCTTCGGGTGGCCGGACTTGAATATTCCTTTGAAGCCCACCCGGATGGAACGGAAGTGGTCTCCTGCCTTTGGGTCGGCGTTGACAAAGGGTGGTCCCGGATCCTGATCAACAATCTCGTCGTGCCGTTCCTGTTTGATGTGAAAAAGACAGAGGCATGGATGCAGCACAACGTAGAGGAGATTGGCGCCTTGGAGCACCTGCTGCCGATCCTCTATGAGCGGCGCGGCGAAGGTCGTCGCATCACTTGGCCCACGCCAACTGACGGTGTGTTTTAATCCCCCATATCCGCAAGACGACGCAGCGGGACTTTCGGAAAATCTTGCGTGGCTTGCCGAAAATGCGCAGCCTGTCCTGACAAATATCTGTTGTTTTTGTCAGTGGAGAAAGCAGAGGCGGGTTTGGCCTAAGATGAGCTGGGAGGGTGGTGCATGGAGTTTCCTGAGCCGCGAGACTTCGGATGGGACCTCAAGAGTTTTTGACAACGCGTTTTCGACTGTGACGCATCTGTCAGATGGGCGGACCCTATTTGAAATCGAGCACCCACCGGTTCGGGAAGTGACAGCAGAAATGCTCTGTTGGTGGTACGGGGTCTATGCGGATCTTTCTCTGGTGATTGATGGCACGACCTATCCGGCCTTTTTGGTGAGCCACCCCAAGGTCCATATCTCTCTGGAAAGCGAAAAGGCCGACAAAGAACGCCCGCTGACGGCAGGAGACTTTGTCACCATCGTTGAGGGCTATCAGCGCAACCCCGATTTCACGACAAATGAGCGGCTGGAGGTCGTGCGCAGAGATGAGACCCGTTTTGCCCTGCGCGCCACCAGAAGCGGCGTGACGGTTGCGGATGTGGAGTTTCACTATGAGGATGGACCTGAAGGGCTGAAGGTGCGCAATCTCTTGACCGTTGGTGTGGCCAAGGGGATTTTCAAACCGATTGTGAACCGGATGATCATTCCTTGGCTCTACTACGAGGATAAGAATTACGCTTGGCTCTTGCACAGCGTTGAGGAAATCGGCAATTTCGAGAACTTCCTGCCGGAGATCTTTGCCCGCCGTGATCAGGGCATGACGATCAGATGGGATCGCAACAGCCTTCCGTCTAAAAAGCCGCTCAGAGGGCCTTCCCCGGCGGATGTGTAAGGTTTAAACGCCTTTGCAGGCCATCAGAGTCATTATGTGATGTTGAATCACTTGACGGCCCTGCCAATTCCGCCTAATCACGCCAAACAAAATTCCGGGCGCGGCCTAGGCAGCGCCCTTATGCTTTGACGGGGCCGTTATCCCCGTGCACCGTAAAACGAGGATGAACCCATGTCGCGCCGTTGCGAATTGACCGGAAAAGGCCCGATGACTGGCAACAATGTCAGCCACGCCAACAACAAAACCAAGCGTCGTTTTCTGCCTAACCTGAACGACGTGACTCTGCAGTCCGAAACTCTGGGCCGTGGCGTGAAACTGCGCATCTCCGCAGCCGCGCTGCGCACCGTGGACCACCGCGGTGGCTTGGACGCGTTCCTGGCAAAGGCAAAAGACACTGAGCTTTCCGACAACGCTCTGAAAGTGAAAAAAGAGATCGCAAAGGCGCAGGCAGCAAGCGCCTGATCGCACTGATCTTTTTTGAGATTTTGACAGCCTCACCTTCGGGTGGGGCTGTTTCCTTTTGTCGTCTTCACAAAGCTTAGACGCCATGTCTATATGCGGGCATGACGGCAAACTTCCGCGCATATATCTCCGGAGTGCTCGCGCTCGTGCTGGTCCTGACAGGGCACAGCATGGCGATTGCGCGTGGCTTGCCCGGTGTTGCGGGCTATGCGGAATACTGCATCGGCGAAAATCCGGTGATGGTGCCTGTGGATGCTGATGGCAACCCCACAGGCCCGCCGCATCTATGCCCTGATTTTTCGGCGTCTTTGCTGACTTGGATCGCGGTGCCCGAGGTCGCAATAGAAGCCCATTTGGGGCAGGGCCGTATCGCGCGATTGGCTTTGGGCGACCATGTGGAGGCGATTCGCCAAACCTCCCCCAGCGCACGTGCGCCTCCGATTGATGTGTTCATTTTTTAATCTGACACATCAACTCACAGGGACAGGAGACCAATAATGTCCGTTAAAACCTTCACCCTCGCCGCCGCCGCTGCTGTGGCTTTCGCGCTTCCAGCATTTGCCGAAACAACCATTGCTGTGAAAGACGCCTACGCCCGCGTCGCCACCAAGATCTCCAAATCCGGCGCAAGCTTTATGGTGATCGAGAACACCGGCAGCGAAGATGACCGTCTGGTCTCTGTCAGCTCCGATGTGGCCAAGCGCACAGAACTGCACACCCACAAAGACATCGGCGACGGCAAAATGAAAATGCTGCACGTGAAAGAGGGCTTTGTGATCCCGGCAGGTGGCAAACACATGCTGCAACGTGGCGGCGATCACGTGATGTTCATGGGGCTGACCCATGGTCTGGAGCATGGCGACGTTGTGAATGTGACGCTGACCTTTGAAAAAGCAGGCGACATTACACTTGAGGTGCCTGTGGATCTGGAGCGTAAGCCCGCCGCAGGGGCGCATGGCCACGGCGAGATGAAAAAGACCGACGGCTGACCGCCGCGCATTGTTTATGTCTTTACATTGGGCCGCCGGTTGAGGTGGCCCTTATTGTTTGTGTCAGCTGTTGGTGCGGGCCAGCTCGCTCGCCACCCATTGCGGGACTGTTTCCGTGGCGGGGCCAAGATGCACTTCGGCGAAGCGGGATGCCCCGGCAGAGGGCTCCAAATTCAGCTCCACCGTATGCGCGCCAATATAGTCGGCGTGGGACACGAAGTTCGCCGCCGGATAAACCTCTCCTGAGGTGCCAATCGAGACGAATACGTCAGCCGCGGAAAGCGCATGCTCAATGCGCTCCATCTCGTAGGGAATTTCGCCAAACCACACCACGTCCGGGCGTGTCCGAGGCGCAGCGCAGGCCGGGCAGGGGTCTTCCTTGGCCATCACAGCCGGAGCCTCCCAGCGGTGATCGCATGCGGCGCACAGTGCTCCGGCAAGGATCCCATGCATATGCAGCACGTTCTTGCTGCCAGCTTTTTCGTGCAAGCTGTCGACGTTTTGGGTGACAATCAGCAGCGTGCCGTCAAGTTTGGCTTCAAGTTCCGCCAGCGCATAATGCGCGGCGTTGGGTGCCGCCTCCGCCGCATTGGCGCGTCGGGCGTTGTAAAACTCATGCACCAGATCGGGATTGCGGGCAAAGCCCTCTGGCGTGGCCACATCCTCAATCCGGTGCTGTGCCCAAAGTCCGCCTTCGTCTCGAAATGTGCCAAGGCCGCTTTCCGCGCTGATACCGGCGCCGGTCAGGATAACGATGTTGGTGGTCATATGCGCGTCTCGCTGGCTGCTGCTTGTGGTGCCTCTGTGTTGACTGTGGCAAGGTGCCGGGGTGCTGGCAAGATAAGGGGATGATCCGCCATGAAAATTTTGTTTGTCTGTCTGGGCAATATCTGCCGGTCCCCCACCGCCGAAGGTGTGTTTCGCAGCTTTGCACCGGAGGTGGATGTGGACAGCGCAGGCACTGGAGGCTGGCACGTGGGAGAGCCGCCCTATGGTCCGATGCAAGCGGCGGCCAAGGCGCGGGGCTACGATCTCTCAGATCTGCGCGCGCGCCAGTTTGACGTCGCAGACTTCTCGCGTTTTGATCTGATCATCGCAATGGACGGAGGCAATCTCGCCAATATTGAGCGGTTGCGTCCGGCAGGCAACGAAACGCCTGTGCAGCTTTTCACCGACTATGAAGACAGCGCCGCCGATGCGGTGCCTGACCCTTACTACACCCGTGATTTTGACGGGGCCTTGGATCTGATTGAAACCTGCGTGCGTGGTCTTGTTGCCGCGCTTTAGATCTGCGCAAATGGGGCGGTAGTTTCAGGAAAATGAAAAGTAGAGGCTGCTGTTTGCAAAGCAGCGCCGGGGCCTCTTGCTGACATGGGCGGTACCGGCAGACAGTAAAGCCGAAGTCATTTCGGAGCCTGACCTGTGCGGTGCCTATCGGTCCAACACACGAAAATCATCCTCCAGCCACGGGAGTTTCTCGATGGCCGGGGCAATCATGTGGCTGCTCAGCAGGTTGCGCATGGTTTGGGCCACGTCGCGCGGCACTGTGTCAGCCCAGTCTCCGCTTGCCAGAAGGGAAATAGTGCGGCTGAAAGGGGCAAACGGCAGCGGGTGTGCGGTGACGCGATCATGAAAGCGTGTCGCACGCAGGTAGCCCAGAGGCGTGGTGATGGCCCAGCCAATCCCGCGCGACACCATGGCAATGAGCGATGGGTTGGAGCCGATTTCAAACCGTTGCGGAATGTCGAGCTTGCAGCGTTTCAGGTGGGCTTCAATCTGACGGCCAATCAGTTGCTCCTGCCCGTAGCGCAGCATCGGCAGATCGGCCAGCGCCTCCATCACATCGCCTTTTGCAGGCACGCGACCGGCTGGGGCAATCAGAATAAACGGATCGCGGGTCAGCGGGTATTCCGTAATCCCGTCAATGACTTCTCCGGAGGAGGCAGTGATCGCGAGATGCAGATCACGGGCGCGAATGGCTTCGGTGATCTCATGGCTCGGCGCGGTGACAAGGCGGAACTGACAGCGGGTCATCGACTCTGCCAGCGTCGTGACAAGGCGCGGGGTCAGATCATTGTCAAAATCATCAATGATGCCCATGGAGAGCTGCGTCAGGTGGGTGAGGTCCATCACTGCCAGCTCAGACTGCGCCAGCCGCAATTGCGAAAGCACCGCACTGGCACGGATCAGATAAGCGCGCCCTGCAGGGGTGAGCTGCATCGGCCGTTTGCTGTGGTCCAGCAAGTCGGCACCAAGCGCCTTTTCGAGATTTCGGATCTGCTGAGACACCGCCGGTTGGGACAGCCCCGTGATCTCCGCCGCCTGCGCTACGGCCCCGGTCGCTGCGAGCGCTTCAAACACTTCCAACCCTCTGAGGGTGACACCTTTGTTCAACATTTTGGCTCTCCGGCAGATTTGCCTTTTGTGAATAGTCGCAGGGATTGGGTCAAGCCAAGAATAACATCGAGATATGGCAGGAGACTGACATGACTATCACTTATCTGAAGCGGGCAGACGCCACGATTGCAGAGGCCGGTACGGCGGATGCGCGGGACACCGTCGAAATCATGCTGGCCCGTATCCGGCAGGGCGGAGAAGCGACGGTGCGCGAGTATGCGCAGCGGCTGGATCGCTGGGATGGCGAGGTTGTGGTCGGGCGGGACCAGATGGCCGAAGCTGCACAGCATGTCACGCCTGAGCTGCGCGATGCGATCCGCTATGCGCATGACAACATTCGCGGGTTTGCCGAAGCGCAACGCAGCAGTCTCAATGAATTTGAAATCGAGTTGCGTCCGGGGTTGATGGCCGGGCAGCGGGTGATCCCACTGGATGCAGCGGGCTGTTATGTGCCCGGAGGGCGCTATAGCCACATCGCCAGCGCGTTGATGAGCATCACCACCGCGCGTGTGGCGGGGGTCGGGGATGTAACAGCCGCCTCGCCACCACGTCCGGGGGAGGGTATCCCGGCGGCGATCCTCTATGCGATGTGGCTTGCCGGGGCGGACCGTGCTTTGGCGCTTGGCGGAGTTCAGGCGGTGGCTGCCATGGCAGAGGGGCATTTCGGAGCTCGCCGTGCCGACATTCTGGTGGGGCCGGGCAATCAATATGTCGCTGAGGCGAAGCGGCAGCTTTTTGGCGAGGTGGGCATCGATATGTTTGCGGGCCCCACAGATGTCCTGATCATCGCGGATGAGACCGCCGACCCCGATCTTGTGGCCTGGGATCTGGTTGGGCAGGCGGAGCACGGCGGCAACTCTCCGGTCTGGCTGGTATGTGACAATCGGGCGCTGGCAGAGGCTGTGATGGCGCGGATCGCGGATTGCGTGGCACAGCTACCGGAGCCCAACCGAAGCGCTGCGCGACAGGCATGGGTAGAGCGCGGCGAGGTGATCCTCTGTGAGGGGCGCGAAGAAATGGCTTTGGTCTCAGACAGATACGCGCCGGAGCATTTGCATGTGCAGGCGGAGGATCTGGCATGGTGGAAAACGCGGCTGCGCAGCTATGGCTCACTGTTCCTTGGGGCGCGCGCCTGCGTGACCTTTGGTGACAAGGCCGCGGGGCCAAACCACGTGCTGCCCACAGACAGAGCCGCGCGCTACACCGGCGGGTTGTCGGTGCATAAGTTCCTGAAAACCGTGACCTGGCAGCGGGTTGCGGATGAGGCCCTGCCCGAGTTGGTGCGTGCTTCTTCTGTGATTTCACGCGAAGAGGGCATGGTCGGGCATGCCATCAGCGCGGAGATGCGGGAGGAGCATTTTCTGACGCCGCCGAGTCTGAAGCTGGTCAGCGGCGGTTAAGCGCGCCTTAGCGCAGGTGGTTGCAGCTGCGCGTGGCGTCTTCGCCAAAGGCCTTGTAGCGCTTCCAGAAAATCTCATGGCTGCGGCTGTCTGACTGGCGTATTTCCTGCGCCTTATGCGGCTCTTTGATGAAGCTTGCGGCCAGTCGCTGATCCGCACGGGACAGCGATCTGTTCGCCACTTTCTGAATGCAGCGGCACAGGCTGCGGTTGGCGGCGTCACGCTCCGATTGCTGACAGGCGCGGTTCAGCACGCGCGCGTCCGCCTGCTGTGGGATCGACGGGATCAGAAAAGCTGCCATCAGCAGCGCAAAAAGTGCTCGGGTCATTACTGCCTCATGTGTCTGCTCGGGCCCGCGGAAATTTTTTGCTCCGTCATTTGGCCTGTCCGTATTTGCGCCCAGTATGGGCCAGAGGCAGGTTTGTTGCAATCACAAGCGCGTGGGGTGCGGTTGCGTGGCGCAGCCCGACAGGCGCGGCTCTGTGCCGATGCGGCTTTATTCATTGGCCAATCGCGGCGTGGCTGCGCTAAGCTGAGGAAAAGGAAGGAGGAACTATGCCCAAAATCACCAAGGAGGCGGACCTTCAAACCGTCATCACGACATTTGAGATGACCCCCGGCACCTGTCAGGATCTGCTCGATGCGCTGACCGAAGCTTATGATCAGTTTATCTCAAAACAGCCGGGTTTTATCGCGGCTGGGTTGCATGTGAATGATGCGCAGACCCGGATCGCTAATTATTCTCAATGGCGTCGCCGCGAGGATTTTCAGGCCATGCTGCGGAGCGAGGAAATGCGGGAGCGAAACCGGCGCATCCATCAGCTTTGCCGCAGTTTTGAGCCGGTGATGTATGATGTTGTCGAGGCTTTTGATCGGGCCTAGTCTGGTTTGGGTTTCAAAGGCTTGGGAGAGTCACATGTATCAGCATATCTTGGTTCCCGTGGCCTTTGATGATGCGCATGATCCGAAGGAGGCGATTGCGGTGGCACGCCGCTTGGTTGCTGAGGATGGTCAGGTGACGTTGCTGCATGTGATGGCCAATGTACCCAACTATGTGATCAACTATGTGCCAAAGGGCTTTCAGGAAGAGGCGCAGGCCGCCATTGTTGCCAGCCTTGAGGCGATGGGGGCAGAGATGCCCAATGCGCGCGGGGTGGTAACCGAAGGTTCCGCAGGGAAAACCATTGTCAATTGGGCCAAAAACGAAGATGTGGACTGCATCGTCATTGCGTCGCATAGACCCGGGGTTCAGGATATTGTACTGGGCAGTACTGCGGCGCAGGTTGTGCGCCACGCCACCTGTGCGATTCACGTGACCCGTTAACAAGGAGCCCCGGCAAAATGATAAAGACTGTCAAATGGTTGCGCGGAGCCGCGATGGTCGCGGTATTGGCTTTGGCGGGCGCTGTTTCTGCGGAGGAGGACAATGGATTCTCCGAGCATCAAACCAAGCGGGCCGTTGACACGTTCACCTACGGTGCAGAGCAATGCGCCACCCTGGATCCGATCTATCGCGTGGACTGTCTGCGTCAGGCCTACAGCCAGACCGTGCGGGTGGTGGCCAATGCCTCCGTGTATTGGGAGGCCGAGGTTGCCCTGACCCGTGTAAATCGGGGGCTCTATGCCTTTGTGCGCGAGCATCTTGACAAGAATGTCGACCGGGTCCGGGTGAATGGCGGACGCATCAAGGCGGTCACGGCTGACTCCGTGCCCGTTGCGCAGGCGCTTTATGGCGATGGTGTGGACCGGGCCGTGGCCGCAATGCGGGGCGCGTCATCACTGGAAGTGCGCTACTTTGAGCCGATCGCTCAGGTGCTTCTGGCGTCCAAAGCTCTGATGCAGTGAAGACTGAGCAGTAGCGGCGCTCTTTGCATGCGCGCCACAGGCTAAGCCGGGCGAAGCTTCTCCGGCAATTCATCAATGTGAAAATCCACATGCAGATGATTGCCGTCTGGATCTTTGAGATTTACCTGCACAATCGGAAACCCTGGCGGGAAGCCGAGATAATAGTCGATTTTGCGGGATTTTAGCAGGTCGAGAAAAGCCTCCATGCCCGTAGCCCCAAAGGCGGCATGCTCAAGCGCCAGATCGCCATCGGTCTGCGGGCGGCCCTCCACCTCCACAAGATGCACCACCGCCTGCTCCCCCAGATACATCCACGCGCCGGGAAAACCGAAATCCGGTCTGGGGCCTGCCTTCATCCCCAAAACCTCCTCGTAAAAGGAGACCATCCTGCTGAGATTGCCGGTGCGGATGTTTGCGTGATCAAGCGAATGTAGGGGCATAGCTTGACGGTAGGGGCGGGCACGCCATGGGTCAAGCTGGGCTGGATGGCGCCAACATATCAGCCGGTGTCAGCTTGAAAGCTTTGCCAAATCCGCCGTTCAGAAGACCGCCTAAGGCTTCGAACCGCGCAAAGCTGAAATCACCAAAGTCCATATAAAGTCTCGCCTTGGGCCGCTGCGCCAGATAGTGGCTGCGCAGGGTTGTGTGCTCTTCACTGTCGCGTGGCACAAAACAGGCCTTGGCATGAACCGTCAGGCGCGGGTGGGTGAGGGGATCGCCCTTCTCGGCGGGCTCGCCCAGCAACAAGGCGCAGCGGGGATCGGCACGCAACGCTGCCGTGTGGCTGGAGAGGTCGGAAATCAAAGTGAGCGGCGCCGCATCAGGTGCAGTGGCGATGGCGATCCGCGTGACCGAGGGCGTGCCTTTGTCGGGATCTGTCACCGCCAGCGCGGCGAAGCGGGCCTCTGCAATCAACGCGCGTGCCAAGGCACGGGCATCTTCATCGGTCGGGCGGATCGGAGATTTTTCAGTCATGTCAGCACATTGCCAGCCTATGGCCCAAAACAAAAGCGGCGCTGGGGATTTTCCCTTGCGCCGCATTGTATCGCTGGCTTGATCTTTGCTGCCTACGTGCGTGGCTGGCTGTCTGGCTGGACCTGGCGTTTGGCTGGGCCTTGCTGGAGCGCTCGCTTCGTACGTGAGTTGCCGATCTGGCTCGCTGATGTCTTGAGTATTTATCTAGAGTGAGTCGCAGGGAGGTGCAAGAGAAAATCGTTTAAAAACATATAGTTGACTGGTTTTGTCGGAATTATAATTTGAGCGTTTCAGTCGGGTTTGTGCGAAATTTTGCGCGTGTGGCGCTATGTCTTTGCCTGCACTCATGAAATTTGAACGGTGCGTGCCTATCTCTGTCTCAGGAAACATAGGAGGAGTTCTTTGATGAAATGTCCGGTTGATGGCGCGACGCTGGTGATTGCAGATCGCAACGGTGTGGAGATTGACTATTGCCCTGAGTGTCGCGGCGTGTGGCTCGATCGCGGGGAGCTGGACAAGATCATTGAACGCGCAAGCGCCTACAGCCCGCCACCTCCTCCGCCTCAGCAGCAGGCCCCACAAGGCCTTGGCTATGAGAGCCGCGACTATGATCGCGGGCACGATCGCGATTACCACAGCAAACCGCGCAAAAAGAAAAAGATGAGCAGCTTTCTGGATGACATCTTTGATTTCTAAGCGTGCGCTCAGAAGGGATGACAACGGGGGCCAAGTGCCCCCGTTTTTGGTTTAGCCTTCGGGATAGGCCGCGAAGCACTGGTCCGACTGTCGCGCAGCCTGTGTGCGTGCAGCCCGTAGATCCCGGCGCAAGCCGTCGCGCTTTTCCCGCTCTGCCCGAATGTCGATGTCCACCGGCACTTCGACAGTGTGGTATTCCGTTTCATCACAACGATACCAACGCCCGTGTTCGTCGTGACAGTCTTTGGGTACCACAACCGGCTCCTGATACGTATGGATGGCATAGCCGCGCGAGATATTGCCCTCGGCTGTGGCGATGGCGTTCTGCAGCTGCGTCACCCGGCTGTTGGCGGTGTTGAGACAGCGCTCCAGCGGCGTGGCGCAGGCGGCAAGTGCATAAAGGGTGAGCAGGGCGAGGGCGCATTTTGCGTGCATGTGAGACTCCGTTTTTTCGGAGCCATGGCTTAGGGCGCTGTGACAGGCAAAAACGCGGCGGTGTTATCGGATAACGGGTGGCTCAGGAGAGTTGCGCGGCGGCGCAGTCACGAAATTTCTGCACTTCCGGCCCGGCCCCTTTAAGCGAGATTGGAACGGTCTGCGCTTGAGTGAACGCCACCGCGGTGTGGTTGAACTGCAACCCGTCCAGCACATTGCCAAACCCGCTGTCCGCCACATTGAGCGTTTGGTCATTGTCCGACAGCGCATGTTTCGGCGTGGAAATGGTGATCTCATTGGGGCCAAGGAACCGCATGGCGAACCAAGGCGCGGTCTGCCAAGGCGCGGACTTGCGGGTGATTGCGAGGGTGTAGAGCGGTTTGCTTGGATCGTAGGTGAGGTGGACGCGGGTGTCGGTGGTCTCATGCGTGAGGGTGCAGGTTTCGCCGGTTGTGGCCTGCCACGCCGTGGCCGGGGTGGCGAGGGTGACTAAGAAGAGAGGGATGAAGAGGATGCGCATGGGGGGAGGGTAAGAGGCGACTGGCTCTGCGTCGAGTGGGTGGCGCGTCACAAACGCATGATGCAGAGCATCATGCCGCGCCCGACCTCCCCCATGGGAGGGCGCGTTCGCTTCCTCCCGAGGTCGGACGCGGCCTATTCAGATAATGCATTCAATCTGAAGACCGGATCGCCGTAAGCAGCATCGCGGAAAGATGTGCGGTTTCGCCAATAAGGAGGTAATCAAGTTTTTCAGATGAACCATTGAAGGTATGGAGTTGCTTTCGTTAAATATCAAAAATTGAAAAACGCGTTTCGGGGCTTTTGTCAGAGAGAGCTTGATGCATAATCAGGCTTGCCATCTGTGCCTTAAGGCGCGAAAGCTTATTGTTATTTAGGAATAGCTTGATAGCATGGCGTTCGCCGTCAATTTCTAGGCCCATTTCTGGATTAATATGAAGCTTGAATTCATCGCGTGACCAATCTTCTTTTGGTGGATCGAACCAGCTGACTACCTCATTTTTTGAACGCCATTTTGTGTAGCAGTCTATCGTTTCTTGGAAGTTTTTTTGTTTTTTAGGATTTTGTGAATCAACGAAAGCCTCCCAGTCTGGTTCTTGACCTGTCTTCTCATAGTTGACGAGAAGTTGGCGGATTCTACGATGATAGTCCCTTTTGGGATCATAAGGTATGTTGCTTTGACGCCATGCTTGAAGAGCCGTTGTGGCTTTCGGTTCGCCGGTTTGGGCAACAAAATCTAAGAACTTGGTAAAGCTGACCCGTATCATTTATGTCCTCATAGGTTGCTTTGGACAACTTAGGGGTGTGTCTGATTCTTTCCAGTTTTTTTTGGAGGATGCCAAGAAAACACTAGATATACAGCGTATTGTGGCGACCTGCTGACCAAAGAGGTGCGCAAGGATTGCGCACCCTACGTTTTACCGCCCCCGCTTGCTTCTTACATTCCCGCCACGTTGCCCGGCACGGCCTGCCGTAGACCGTCCCTTGCTCTTCACCGCCTCTTCCTCAGCAGCTTTGATGGCGTATTGCCGTGCCATCGGATCATCCGCCACAGCCAGATCCACGGCTTCCAGACGTTTGATCTCGTCGCGCAGGCGCGCGGCCTCTTCGAACTCCAGGTTCTCCGCCGCCTTGCGCATATCGTCGCGCAGACCGTTGAGCACGGTTTCCAGATTGCCGCCGTGCAGCGGGTTGTCGATCTTGGCGGTGACGCGGGACTGATCGGTGTCGCCCTGATAGAGCCCGGCCAGCACATCCTCGACGTTCTTTTTGACCGTCGCGGGGGTGATGCCGTGTTCTTCATTATAGGCGATCTGTTTGGCGCGGCGGCGGTTGGTTTCGCCAATCGCGCGCTCCATGGAGCCGGTCATACGGTCCGCATACATGATCACGCGGCCCTCAGCATTCCGCGCGGCGCGGCCGATGGTCTGCACCAGTGAGGTTTCCGAGCGCAGGAAGCCCTCTTTGTCCGCATCCAGAATGGCCACCAGACCACATTCCGGGATGTCGAGCCCCTCACGTAGCAGGTTGATGCCAACCAGCACATCAAAGGCGCCAAGCCGCAAATCCCTCAGGATTTCAATGCGTTCCAGCGTATCGATGTCGCTGTGCATATAGCGGATCTTGATGCCCTGCTCGTGCAGATATTCGGTGAGGTCTTCGGCCATACGTTTGGTGAGCGTCGTCACCAATGTGCGGAACCCCTCTGCGGTGACCTTGCGGATTTCATCCAGCAGATCGTCCACCTGCATCTCAACAGGGCGGATTTCCACCTCCGGATCAAGCAGGCCGGTCGGGCGGATCACCTGTTCAGAGAACACACCACCGGATTGATCAAGCTCCCAGCCCGCAGGGGTTGCGGAAACAAAGACCGATTGCGGGCGCATGGCGTCCCATTCCTCAAACTTCAGCGGCCGGTTGTCCATACAAGAGGGCAAACGGAAGCCGTGTTCCGCCAGTGTGAATTTACGGCGATAGTCGCCCCGGTACATGCCGCCGATCTGCGGCACCGACACGTGGCTTTCATCGGCAAAGACAATGGCATTGTCGGGGATGAACTCAAACAGGGTGGGGGGCGGCTCCCCCGGCGCGCGACCTGTCAGATAGCGCGAGTAGTTCTCGATGCCGTTGCAGAAGCCCTGCGCCTCCAGCATCTCCAGATCGAAATTGGTGCGTTGCTCCAACCGCTGCGCCTCAAGCAGTTTGCCCTCGTCCACCAGCTGATCCAGCCGCTGACGCAGCTCTTTCTTGATGTTTACAATGGCTTGGTTAAGCGTTGGCTTGGGCGTCACATAGTGGCTGTTCGCATAAACGCGGATCTGCTCAAATGTATCGGTCTTCTCGCCAGTCAGCGGGTCAAACTCGGTGATGCTTTCCAGCTCCTCTCCAAAGAAGGAGAGCTTCCATGCGCGGTCCTCCAGGTGGGCCGGGAAGATCTCAAGGCTGTCGCCCCGCACCCGGAAAGAGCCGCGCTGGAAGGCGGCGTCATTGCGGCGGTATTGCTGGGCCACCAGATCGGCGATCACCTGCCGTTGGTCATATTCGCCACCCGCCTTCAGATCGAGGGTCATCGCGGAGTAGGTCTCCACCGAGCCGATACCGTAGATGCAGCTGACCGAGGCCACGATGATCACATCATCGCGCTCCAGCAGCGCCCGCGTGGCAGAGTGGCGCATCCGGTCGATCTGTTCGTTGATCTGGCTTTCCTTCTCGATGAATGTGTCAGAGCGCGGCACATAGGCTTCCGGCTGGTAGTAGTCATAAAAGCTGACGAAATATTCGACCGCGTTTTCTGGGAAGAAGCCCTTCATCTCGCCATAAAGCTGCGCCGCCAGCGTCTTGTTCGGCGCCAGAATGATCGCCGGGCGCTGGGTTTCCTCAATCACCTTGGCCATGGTGAAGGTTTTACCGGTTCCGGTGGCACCGAGCAGTACCTGATTGCGGTCGCCGTCATTCACGCCTGCGGAGAGTTCGGCAATGGCGGTGGGCTGGTCGCCTGCGGGCTCAAATTCTGTATGCATAACAATGCGTTTGCCGCCTTCAAGCTTGGGGCGGCGAGGGGCGCTGGGATCAGGGCCATTTAGGAGCGGAGCATTGGCGGCATCGGTCATTGTGAATATCCAGGCGCTGGGCAAACGTTCTGCGCGCGCGGGCGCGTCGGCCTCTGATGTTGGTCTCTTTTTGTTCTTATGCAAGGGCGAAATAGCAATTCAAGGGTGGTTGAAGTGCAATGCTGACAATAAGTGACAGGAGGGGAGGTTTCGCGCTTGCAGAAAAACAGCGCGATCTCCGTTTTGGCGCTGCAGCAATTTGGCTCAAATTGACCTTAGGAAAGCAGTCGGTGCGCTCCATTGAGTAAGTCGTTGTGCTTGCTTTTGAAATTTTAGAACAAAATTCCATCACTTTGCGTAATTAAATATATGTTGCACTTGCATATAAAGCGGCATGTTCGATATTCTCATTTCAGCAAGCAACCATGTGCAACGACCGTTTCAATCTGCACTTACACCCCTCGCTCCCCGCAGTTTGGAAAGGCGTTTTGGTTGCTTGCGAGCCTTTCCTTTCCAAAGATTGAATATTTGCAAGCGCTTCTGCGCTATTCTGCCACTTGTCGCAGCGTCCGGAATCCGTGATAAAGCGAACAGTCCAAGGAGAATGCGATGATTGCGCGTATCTATCAGCCAGCCCGGACAGCGATGTCATCGGGCACCGCCAAGACACACCAATGGGTGCTGGAATACGGCCCCTCGGAGGCCAAGGACATTGATCCTTTAATGGGATGGACCGGCTCCGGCGACACGCAGAGCCAGGTGCGCCTGAAGTTTGACAGCAAGGATGCGGCGCTGGCTTACGCGCGGGATCGCGGGATCGACGCACAGGTGGTTGAGCCGCAAAAGCGCAAGCCGAATATCCGCGCGGGCGGTTACGGCGAAAACTTTGCCACCAACCGCCGCGGGCCTTGGACACACTGAGGCAGGATCTGCCAAACCCCGTGCGGAGCTCTTTAGGGAATGTCGTGGGGTGAGTGTTGATGGAGGCGCCTGCGGGCGCCTTTTCTATGTTTGGAGGCCACATGGCTGCACCTGAATTTCTGATCAATCCGGCGGGTAGAGACGCGCCGACCTTTGTTTTTGCACATGGGGCAGGGATCGGCATGGACGCGCCGTTTATGACCACCGTGGCTGAAGGCCTCGCTGCGCGCGGTGTGCAGGTGGCGCGGTTTGAATTTGCCTATATGGCGCAGCGGCGCACGGGCGGTGCGAAACGGCCGCCGCCCAAGGTGGCGCTCTTGCAGGAGGAATATCTCGCGGCGCTTGCGACGCTGGCTGAAAGTGGTCCGGTGGTCATCGGCGGTAAATCCATGGGCGGGCGCGTGGCCAGCCTGATTGCAGATGACCTTTTGGCGGCGGGGAAGATCAAAGGTGCCCTGTGCCTTGGCTACCCGTTTCATCCGCAGGGCAAGCCGGAATCCCTCCGGGTTGCGCATCTGGAGGCGCTGCTGACGCCGACCCTGATATGCCATGGCACACGTGATCCCTTTGGCACCCAAGAAGAAGTTGCGACCTATGCGTTGTCAAAGCAGGTGGAGCTCGCTTGGTTTGAAGATGGCGACCACGATCTGAAGCCCCGCAAACGGGTGACAGGGCTGGATCACGCCGCGCATTTGGAGCGGCTTTGCAAGGTGGCGGCTGATTGGATCAAGCAGGTCTGTGCCCACGAATTAGCCGACGCTAGAGACATGTTGCGGGGACGTTGCGTAGCGACCCAATGCGCTGACTGGCGCAGTGCGAATGCAAGCTCTAGGGTGTCGCAAAATCCTCCTTTCCAAGCCAACGTGAGCGGTGCACATGACGGATCAAGAGATCGAAAACCTCGCTGATTTTCCAAACTCTTACTGGAAGCGGTTTCAGGTCACCAAAGAGGATCTGGACGGGTTTCACCACGTCAACAATGCGGTCTACCTGAAGTGGCTGGACGCCACCGTTTGGGAGCACACGCGCGCGGTTGGGTTGACGGAAGAAGTTTGTCTGAAGATGGAACGCGGCATGGCCGCTGTGCGCCATGAGATCAAATACTTGTCTTCCGCGTTTCTGGATGATGAGGTCGTGGTGTTTAACTGGATCCTGTCAAACGACGGGCGTTTGCGCTGCAGCCGACTGTTTCAGGTGGTGCGCCTGAGCGATCAGAAAACCATCCTGCGGGCGCAGTCTGACTATGTGAGCACTAATTTGACCACAGGCCGCCCTGTTAAGATGCCAGAGATTTTCAAAACCGACTACGCCGTGACTGTGCCGGAAGGGGCCAAGCTGGTCTGAGTTTTCACAGATTTTGGCCATAGAAAAAAGCCGATGCAGGAAGGTCCTTGCATCGGCTTTCTTGTCTTATTTGAAGACCGGTTTGCGCTTTTCGGTGAAGGCTGCGTAGGCCTCTTTGAATTCGTCCTTGTCCAGACCCGCGGCAAAGTCCGACAGCTCGTTGCTGACGCGGTCCCAAAGGGTGCCTTCCAGATCACGACGCAGGAACGCCTTGGTGAGGCGCATGGCTTCCGGCGGCTGTTCGCACAGGGCCTTGAGCGTCGCCTCAACCGTGGCCACCAGATCGGCCGCAGGCAGAACCTGATTGATCAAACCCGCCCTCAGCGCTTCGTCCGCGTCAAACATGCGGCCCAACAGGAGCAGTTCCGCCGCTTTGGCTTGGCCCATCAGACGTGGCAGCACGTAGCTCGCGCCGGCTTCGGGCACCAAACCGAGGTTGACAAAAGGCAGGCGGAAACGGGCGCCCTCGGCCACATAGATCAGATCGCAATGCATCAGCATGGTGGCGCCAATGCCGATTGCGACGCCTTCGACCTCGGCAACAATCGGTTTCGGGAATTCGATCAGCGCTTTCAGGAAAGCAGCCACCGGAGGATTGTCCCCTTTGGCGGTCTGATCAAAGCCAGAGACCACATTGCCGCTGGTGAAGTCATTGTCTGCGCCGCGCAGCCAGACGGCACGGATCTCGGAGTTGACAGCGGCCGCGTTGAAGGCGTCGGCCAGACCAAGGTACATGTCTTTGTCGATGGCGTTTTTCTTGCCCGGCGCGGTCATGGTGATGCGCATCACTTGGCCGAGCTGCTCGGTGAGAACGCCGTTTTCTGGTGTGGTTGTATCGGTCATTTTAGGTCCCCTTACGCTTTGCTGAAGCCAACAAGGCGCTGATTGATGATCTCATCAGCTTCCCGCATGATGCGCGAAATCAGTTCCTCGCAGGTCGGGATGTCGTTGATCAGGCCCGCGACCATGCCGCAGGACCATGCGCCCGCATCCATTTCGCCATCCTGCATAACACGCGGATAGACGCCTGCGACCTCATCAATGATGTCGTCAAACTGGATCGCGTCGCCTTTTTCTTTCTCTTTGGCGAGAACACGTTCCACCGCCTTGTTGGTCAGTACACGCTCGGTGTTGCGCAGCGGGCGCATGACGAGACGGGTGTCAAGCTCCGTGGCTGCAACCAGCGCGTCTTTGACGTTCTGATGCACAGGCGCGTCCTGCGTGGCCACAAAACGGGTGCCGAGGTTGATCCCTGCGGCACCTAGCGCCAGCGAAGCCACAAGCGAGCGGCCGTCTGCCTGACCACCGGAGGCCACAAAGGGGATCTCCAGCTCATCTGCGGCACGCGGCAGCAGGATCATGTTGGGTATGTCATCTTCGCCCGGGTGACCGCCGCATTCAAACCCGTCTACGGAGACCGCGTCGCAGCCAATCTCCTGCGCCTTCAGCGCGTGGCGCACGGAGGTGCATTTGTGGATCACTTTGATGCCCGCGTCCTTGAGATAGGGCATCACCTGCGCAGGGTTGCGGCCTGCGGTTTCCACCACGGTCACGCCGCCGTCGATGATGGCTTTGATGAGTGCGGGATAATCCGGTGCGTTGACGGTTGGCAGGAAGGTCACGTTCACCGCAATCGGCTTGTCGGTCATGTCCTTGCAGCGGGCAATTTCATTGGCCAGATCTGCCGGAGTTTTCTGGGTGAGGCCGGTGATGGTGCCAAGCCCACCCGCGTTGGAAACCGCCGCCGCCATCTCGGCAAAGCCTACATAGTGCATCCCGCCCTGAATGATCGGGTGTTCAATCCCCAACATTTCGGTGATGGCTGTTTTCATGAGAAGCCTCCTCTATCTCTTAAAATTCCGCTTGGCGCCTAACAACCATGGGAGGTACTTGGGATGAAAGCGCTGTTCTTGAAAACGTAGCGTCCTTGATTTTTTCGGCCATTTAGTGTGCCTTAATGGCCGGAAATGACAATTTTAAGGAGGCCGTTGAAGCCTTTATACCGGCGCGTCCGGAGCTGCGGCCATGAACGGCACGAGGCTGTCCGTGAAGGCCTTGATAAAATCAAAAACCAGCGGCGAGGCATTGGCTGTCACCGGGCGCAGAATGGTCAGCCGGTGGTCGATCTGTGGTGAAAAAGGCCGGATGGTCAAACCCTTGTTGCGATATTGCTCCGCGTCCAAGGCACTGACAATCGACACCCCATGGCCTTGGCTGACAATGGTGCAGGCAGCGGTGAACTGGCGCACTTCGATCCAGGATTTGAGCTGCTCGCCATGATCGGCAAAGGCACGCTCCACCCGACGAAAAAACGGGCTGTCGCGGCGCGAGTGGATCAGCTTCTCATCCCGAATGTCGCTGGGCGTGATCACCTGCTTGACGGTCAGAGGGTGGCCTTCTGGCATGATCAGCACGGAGCGGATGGAAATATCGGTCGCCTCCGTCGCCGGATGCCCGGCAAACCCGTCGGTGATGCCACAGTCATATTGCTCCCCGATGATCCACTCCAGAATGCGCTCAGGGCGATCCGGCTCCAAGGTGACGGTCACTCCGGGACGGTCACTGAGAAAGTCCACCAGCACGCCGGGCAGGTGGCTGGTCGCAAATCCGGGAAGGCAGGCAATGCGGATATGCCCCGTTTTCCGCTCGGCAATGTCGCGACGCAGATCATCCAGATGATCAAGCCGGTCCAGAATGCGGGTCACCTCTGCCAGCAAGTACCGCGAGTCGCTGGTGGGCTCGAGCACCCCGCGCCGCCGGTGAAAAAGCTCAAAGCCGACCGACTTGGAAAAGTCCGACATAAGCCGACTCACTGCCGGTTGAGAGACGCCAAGTGCCTCCGCAGCTTTGGTAATTGACCCGCTTTCCGCCACCGCGCGGAAGGCTTCGAGTTGTCTCATCTGAAATTTCACGGCACCCGAACCCTTGGTTTTTCTTATGTTTGTATCGTTTTATCGCACCTATATAACACTGAGTTATGTTTGTGTCTAAAAAGTTTAACTTGCATTATTTCATCTATTTTCGAATGCTTTGCCTGAAATTTGGTCAGTTCAGTGAGGGGACGAGAGAGATGAATTTTACCAAAGCAGCATTTTCCGGCGTGGCAATGGCGAGCCTGATGGCAGGAATGGGCATGGCCCAGACCGAGATCCAGTGGTGGCATGCCATGGGTGGCGCCAATGGCGAACGCATCGACAAGATGGCGGCAGACTTCAACGCCAGCCAGTCTGAGTACAAAGTGGTGCCAACCTACAAAGGCAACTACACCGAGACGATGACCGCTGCGGTCGCGGCTTTCCGGGCCAAAGAGCATCCGCATCTGGTGCAGGTGTTTGAAGTGGGCACCGCAACCATGATGGCGGCAAAAGGCGCGATCTACCCGATTGAGCGGATGATGGCGGATGCTGGCGAAGGCTTTGATAAATCCGACTATCTGCCAGCGGTGATTTCCTACTACCAGACGCCCGAAGGCGAACTGCTGTCGATGCCGTTCAACAGCTCCACACCGGTGCTGTGGTACAACGCTGATGCCCTGAAGGCGGCGGGTGTAGATGCACCCAAAACCTGGGATGATGTGAAAGCCGCCTCTCAGGCGCTGGTTGACAGCGGCATGGACTGCGGCGTGAGCTTTGGCTGGCAATCTTGGGTCATGATCGAGAACTTCTCCGCATGGCACGATCTTGAGATGGGCACCAAAGAAAACGGCTTTGCGGGCTTTGACACCGAATTCACCTTCAACAACGACAAGGTCGCGGCCCGTCTGGACGATGTTGCGGCGATGTCAGACGGCAACCTGTTCAAATATGGCGGTCGCCGCGGCGACTCCCTGCCGATGTTCACCAATGGTGAATGCGGCATGTGGATGAACTCCTCTGCATACTATGGCTCGATCAAATCTCAGGCGGGGTTTGAGTTTGGCCAGACCATGCTGCCGCTGGACACCTCCGTCGCAGACGCGCCGCAGAACTCCATCATTGGCGGGGCAACGCTCTGGGCGCTCGCAGGCCATGAGGCGGATGAATACAAAGGTCTGGCCCAGTTCATGACCTATCTGTCTTCTGCTGAGGTGCAGGCATGGTGGCATCAGGAAACCGGTTATGTGCCGATCACCACAGCCGCTTATGAGCTGTCCAAGGAGCAGGGCTTCTATCAGGACAACCCGGGTACAGACACTGCCATTCAACAGCTGAGCCTGAACACGCCTACCGCCAATTCCCGCGGCATCCGCTTTGGTAACTTCGTGCAGGTGCGCGACGTGATCAATGAAGAAATGGAAGCGCTCTGGGCTGGTGACAAAACCGCGCAAGAGGCACTGGACGCGGCGGCCGAGCGCGGCAACGCCCTGCTGCGCAAATTTGAGCGTGCAGCCAACTGATCAAGGTTAACTCCGGGCGCCTGGCGGTCTTTCATGGCTGCCGGGCGTTTTTTGTCGTTCAAAACGACCACAGGTTTTCAGGGGTGACATGCTCAAACGCGTCCATTTCCCATCCTCTGCGCTGCCCTTCCTTCTGGTGGCCCCGCAGATTATCATCACGCTGGTCTTTTTCATTTGGCCAGCCGCACAGGCGATCTATCAGTCGTTTCTGATTGAGGACGCTTTCGGGCTGTCCACAGAGTTTGTCTGGTTTGAGAATTTCCAGATCCTGTTTCAGGACAAACAGTATCTCGCAACATTCTGGCGCACGCTGTTTTTCTCCGCTGCGGTGGCGATCTTGTCGATGTCGATTGCGCTGATCCTTGCGGCCTTTGCCGATCGTGTGGTGCGCGGGGCGATGGCCTACCGGACGCTCATGATCTGGCCCTATGCGGTCGCCCCGGTTTTGGCGGGCGCGCTTTGGGTGTTCATGTTCAACCCGACGCTGGGCATCTTTCCGTTCCTTCTGGATATGGTGGGGCTGGATTGGAACCACTACCTCAAAGGTAGCCATGCGATGATGCTGGTGATCTTCGCCGCCGCGTGGAAGCAGATCGCCTACAACTTCCTGTTCTATCTCGCCGCCATGCAATCCATCCCGCGCTCGGTGATCGAAGCGGCTGCGATTGATGGGGCAGGGCCGGTGCGCCGGTTCAAGGATTTCATCTTCCCCCTGATCTCGCCCACGACGTTTTTCCTCCTTGTGATCAACGCGGTCTACGCCTTCTTTGACACCTTCGGCATCATCCACGCGGTGACACAGGGCGGGCCCGCCAACAGCACCACAATCCTTGTCTACAAAGTGTTCAACGACGGTTTTGTGGGCCTCGATCTGGGCGGCTCTGCGGCACAGTCCGTGATCCTGATGTTCCTCGTCATCACCATGACTGTGGTCCAGTTCCGCTACGTTGAGCGAAAGGTCGAATACTGATGGTTGAAAATCGTCCCATCCTGACTTTGGTCAGCCATCTGATCCTGATCTTCGGTGTGGTGCTTGTGGCGCTGCCGATCTGGATCACCTTTGTGGCCGCCACCCATGACGCCGTGCGCATGACCCAAGCGCCAATCCCGCTGCTGCCGGGCACGCATTTCTTGGAAAACCTCAAGGCAACGCTCTTTGGCTCTGGCCTCTCCAGTGCGGAGGCCGCGCCGGTCTGGCGTATGCTGCTGAACTCGCTGGCGATGGCGCTGATGATTGCGCTGGGCAAGATCATCATCTCGCTTTTGTCGGCCTTCGCCATCGTCTACTTCAAATTCCCCTTCCGCATGGGCTTTTTCTGGCTGATCTTCATCACCCTGATGCTGCCCGTAGAAGTGCGCATCCTGCCCACCTTTGAGGTGGTGGCCAATCTGGGGATGCTCAACAGCTATTGGGGGCTGACCGTGCCGCTGATTGCGTCGGCCACCGCGACCTTCATGTTCCGGCAGGTGTTTTTGACGATCCCCGATGAGATGCTGGAAAGCGCGCGGATTGACGGGGCAGGGCCGATGCGGTTCTTCATCGACATCCTCGTCCCGCTCAGCCGCACCAACATTGCCGCGCTGTTTGTGATCCTCTTCATCTACGGCTGGAACCAGTATCTCTGGCCGCTGCTGATCACGACGGACAACGACATGACCACGATTGTCATGAGCATCAAACAGATGCTGGAGGCGGCAGAGCAATCTCCGCAATGGAACATCATCATGATGACCGCGCTACTGGCGATGATCCCGCCGGTGTTTGTGGTGATCGCAATGCAGAAGCTCTTTGTGCAAGGGCTGACCGAGACAGACAAATAGGCAAACGACCATGGCATCCATTACATTGAAAGACCTTGTGAAAGCCTATGGCGACACCGAGGTGCTGCATCACATCGACGGCCAGATTGAAGACGGTGAATTTGTTGTGATCGTCGGCCCGTCCGGCTGCGGTAAATCCACTCTGCTGCGCATGGTGGCGGGGCTGGAAACCGTGACTGGCGGGGAAATCCAGATTGGCGACCGTGTGGTCAATAAGCTGGAACCCGCAGACCGTGACATCGCGATGGTGTTTCAGAACTACGCGCTTTACCCGCATATGTCGGTGCGCGAGAACATGGCTTATGGCCTGAAAATCCGCAAAATCAGCAAGGATGAAATCAACCGTCGCGTTGAGGAAGCTGCGGATATTCTTGAAATCCGTCCGTATCTCGAGCGCAAACCGCGCCAACTGTCCGGCGGTCAGCGCCAGCGCGTGGCCATGGGCCGTGCAATTGTGCGCGATCCGCAGGTCTTTCTGTTTGATGAGCCGCTGTCTAACCTCGACGCCAAGCTGCGTGTGCAGATGCGCCTTGAGATCCGCAAACTGCAACAAAAGCTGGGCGTGACCTCGATCTATGTAACCCACGATCAGGTCGAAGCCATGACACTGGGGGATCGGCTGATGGTGCTCAATGGCGGCTATGTGGAACAGTTCGGCACCCCCATTGAGCTCTATGACCGCCCGGAAACCATGTTTGTGGCTGGCTTTATCGGCAGCCCGGCCATGAATTTTCTGCCTGCCGAAGTGGCGAACGGGGTGACGACCCTGTCCAATGGGGCACAGCTTGGCGTTGCTCAGGGGCAGGGCCATGTGGTTCTGGGCGTGCGGCCCGAGCATTTGGAGCCCCAAGAGGACGGTGCAATTGAGGTGCAGGTGCAACTGATGGAACAGTTAGGTGCCAACACATTGTTACATGGCGCACTTAAAGGTACCGACACTGAAATGGTGGTGAGTCTGCCCGGACATGTGACGGCAGCACCCGGCACCGAAATGAAATTTGGTGCGGCGCCGGAGAATATGCACTTCTTTGCGCCGGACACGCAAAAACGGATCGAGTGATGCGTCAATATGGGCAGCTAGAAGGATTTCGCGCGGATGCGGCGGGACCCCGGATTTCCGGGCACCGCGGTGCGCGCGGGGTTTTGCCGGAAAATACCATGGAAGGCTTTGCCTTCTGCCAGCAGATCGGCGTGGCGTCGATTGAATTTGATGTGGTGATGACCAAAGACCGGGTGCCGGTTGTGGTGCACAATCACACGCTGGACGGCGCCTTGGCCCGTGGCGCAGATGGCCTCTGGCTTCCGGATCCCGGACCGCGCGTGGCCGAGATGACCCTGGCCGAAGTGCAGGGCTGCAATGTGGGTGCCGCCAATCGGGACACAGAATACGGCCGACGATTTTCGGATCAGGCGACACTGCCGTCAGCCAAAGCGCCCACTCTGGCCGACGTTCTGGCCTTTGCCGCCAAGCCTGAAAACGCATCGCTCTCGCTGTTGCTGGAGATGAAGACAGATCCGGATGCGCTTGATATGGCGCAGGAACGCGAAGAGATGGTTGCCGCCGTTGCTGCTGAGGTGCGCCGCGCCGGTGTGGTCGAGCGCACGGTGATGCACAGCTTTGATTGGGGCATTCTCGATGTGGCTCGCGCGCAAGCGCCGGAGATGCCGACCTCCTACCTGTCTTACCTGCCCAAGGGCTTCCCGGGTGAAAACGTCGACCGCACTGTGATGCCGCGCTGGAAAGAAATTCCGCCGTCCCTACCCAAAGCTGTTGTGGAGGCCGGCGGCCAAATGTGGTGCCCGCATTTTCTGGATGTGACCGCCGAGTTGGTGGAGGAGGCCCACGGCCTTGGCTTGGTTGTCGGCACATGGACCGTCAATGAGGTGGCAGACATCAACCGCATGATTGAATGCGGCGTGGACAGCATCGTGAGCGATTATCCCGGCCGCGTGCAGGATTGCCTGCTCCGCCGCGCCGCCGCTTAACAAGGCTTCCTGCTGCAAAGAACAAGGGCCGCTTGGGGATCTCTCCAAGCGGCCCTTCTTTGTTTGTTTAAGCAGCGCCGAAGCCGCCGCCACCGGGTGTTTCCATCACAAAGATATCGCCAGCGGTCAGTTCAGCCTGATCGTTCCCCGTGAGCTTTTCTTGGCTGCCATCGGTGCGGACCACGCTGTTGAGGCCCACTTTCCCTGTGCCACCTCCTGCTGTCCCATGGGGCGGGATCACGCGGTGTGAGGACAGCACCGTCACGGTCATCGGCTCATTAAACCGCAGTCGCCGGATGATGCCATCGCCACCTTGCCACTTGCCTTCACCGCCAGAGCCATGCCGGATGGAGAATTCCTCCACCCGCACCGGGAAGCGGGTTTCCAGCACTTCGGGGTCAGTCATGCGGGTGTTGGTCATATGGCTGTGCACCGCACTGGTGCCATCAAATCCGTCGCCCGCGCCGGTGCCACCACAGATGGTTTCGTAGTTCTGATAGGTGTCGTTGCCGTAGACAAAGTTGTTCATCGTGCCCTGGCTGCCCGCAATCACCCCGAGCGCGCCATATAGCGTGTCGGCAATCGCCTGACTGACCTCTGTATTGCCCGAAATCACGGCGGCAGGGAATTTCGGGTTGATCATCGAGCCTTCAGGCACAATGAGCGAGAGCGGTTTCAGACAGCCTTCGTTCATGGGGATGTCGCTGCCCACAAGCGTGCGGAAGACATAAAGCACCACTGCGCGGCAGATTGCCATCGGGGCGTTGTAGTTTGTCGCGCTCTGCTCTGATGTGCCGGTGAAGTCGATGGTCGCGGTGCGGTTTTCCTTATCCACTTTGATCGCGACTTCGATCTTTGCACCGCCGTCCAGCGGGTAAGAGAACGCGCTGTCTTTCAACACATCCAGCACCTGCCGCACGCTTTCTTCGGCGTTGTCCTGCACATGGCCCATATAGGCCTGAACGGTGGAGTGACCGAACTGTGCGGTGATCTTCGTAAGCTCGGAGGCGCCGGTGGCATTCGCGGCAATCTGTGCGGCCAGATCGGCCATGTTTTCATTCACGTTCCGGCAGGGATAACGCCCGGAGGTGAGCAGCTCGCGCGCGGCTGCCTCTCGCAAGCTGCCTTGATCCACCAGAAGGAAATTGTCGATCACGATGCCTTCCTCTTCGATATGGCGGCTGTCAGGCGGGGCAGAGCCCGGCGTTTTGCCGCCAATATCCGCGTGGTGGCCTCGCGAAGCGACGGTGTAGATGATGTTCTCGCCCGCCGCGTCAAACACCGGCGTGATCACCGTCACGTCCGGCAAATGCGTGCCGCCGTTGTAGGGGTTGTTCATCATGAACACATCGCCGGGGCGGATCTTGCCCGCGTTTTCGCGCAGCACCGTGCGCACGCTTTCTGACATAGAGCCGAGATGCACAGGCACATGCGGCGCATTGGCCACCAGATCGCCATTCTTATCAAAGATCGCACAGGAGAAATCATAGCGCTCCTTGATGTTGACCGAATAGGCCGTGTTCGCAAGCGTCGCGCCCATCTGCTCGGCAATCGACATAAAGAGGTTGTTGAACACCTCCAGCATCACCGGATCCACCGAGGTGCCAATCGCCTCCGAGCGTTTGAGCGGCACAATACGCTTCAGCACCAGATTGCCGCCTGTCGCGCATGTCGCCTGCCAGCCGTCTTCAATCATATTGGTGCCGGTTGGCTCTGTCAGAATGGCAGGCCCCGTCACCGATTGCCCAAGCGCCAAAGTGGCGCGGTCCACCAGCGGCACCTCTTGCAAACGCCCGCCTATATAAAGCGTCACATTGGGGGCCGCGCTGTCGGTGCCCTCAGGGGCTGGCATGGTCACCGCTTCGCCGGTCTGCCCAATCGCTTCGGCCACCACCACATCAATGATCAGATCATCGGTCTCCGGCGCAAAGCCAAAGCGTTGCTTGTGGGCGGTGATGAAATCCTCCCGCATGGTTTCGGGAGCGCCAAAGGCAACGGTGAGGCTCTGCTGCGCCCCTTTGGGGCGGATGTGCGCGGTTTGCGACACGCTGATATCCTGATCTGCAACGCCTTGCTCAGCCACTTCCGCATGCGCCGCAGCGGTGAGATCCTGCAAGGCCGCAGCGGCCTCTGGCGCGTCAAGCGCGCAGGCCACTTGGCTTTCCCGCATGGCGCGGATGTCCGCAAGCCCCATGCCAAAGGCAGAGAGGACGCCCGCAAATGGGTGGATGAAGATGCTTTCCATGCCCAGGGCATCGGCCACCAGACAGGCGTGCTGCCCGCCCGCGCCACCAAAACAGTTCATCGTGTATTTGGTCACGTCATAGCCGCGCTGCACCGAGATCTTCTTGATCGCATTGGCCATGTTTTCTACGGCAATCCGCAGGAAGCCCTCCGCGAGATCCTCCACGGATTTCTCGCTGCCAATCTCCGCCTTCAGCGCTTCAAATTTCACACGCACGGCATCCACATCCAGCGGCTGATCGCCGTTGGGCCCGAACACATGTGGGAAATGATCGGGCTGCAATTTGCCCAGAAGCACGTTGCAATCCGTCACCGTCAGCGGCCCGCCGCGACGATAGGCGCAAGGCCCCGGATTGGCCCCCGCGCTTTCCGGCCCCACCTGCATACGGCCATCGCGGAAGCTCAGGATCGAGCCGCCCCCCGCCGCCACCGTGTGGATCGACATCATCGGCGCGCGCATCCGCACCCCGGCCACCTCGGTCTCAAACGATCGCTCATATTCGCCCGCATAGTGGCAGACGTCTGTGGACGTGCCGCCCATGTCAAAGCCGATCAGCTTGTCAAAGCCAAGCTCCGCCGCAGAGCGCACCATGCCAACCACGCCGCCTGCCGGGCCGGACAGGATCGCATCGCGCCCCTGAAACAGTCGCGCATCGGTCAAACCGCCATTGGACTGCATGAACAAAAGCCGCTCACAGCCGCCTTTGGCGGTGTCCAGCGCGGTCGCCACCTGATCCACATAACGGCGCAGGATCGGAGAGAGATAGGCATCCACCACAGCTGTGTCGCCACGTCCCACCAGCTTGATCAGCGGGCTGGTCTCATGGCTCATCGAAATCTGGGAAAAGCCAACCTCCCGCGCAATTTTCCCCAGCGTCTTTTCATGTGCGGGGAAGCGATAGCTGTGCATCAACGCAATCGCCACAGAACCAAAACCCGCCGCATGCGCCGCCACAAGCGCGGCCCGCGCAGCCTCGGCGTTGAGCGCGGTGATCACATTGCCATCCGCATCCAGCCGCTCTTCAACTTCGATCACCTCATCATAGAGCAGCTCAGGCAACACAATATTGAGATCAAAAAGCGCCGGGCGGTTCTGGTAGCCAATCCGTAATAAATCGCGCAACCCTTTGGTGATCAGGAGTGCCGTGCGCTCGCCCTTGCGTTCCAAAAGTGCATTGGTTGCAACCGTTGTGCCCATTTTTACGGCATCGATCGCGCCTCTAGGAATCGCGTCGCCTTCAGCCAGATCAAGCAGCTGGCGGATCCCATGCACCGCCGCGTCTTTGTAGATTTCTGGGTTTTCTGACAAGAGCTTATGGGTTTTGAGCCCGCCATCCGGCGTCTTCGCCACAATGTCGGTAAACGTGCCGCCACGGTCGACCCAGAATTGCCATGCGCTGTCGTGCTCTGTGGTCATCGGTCTCTCCTAGAATCGAATTATTGTTGCTTTATGATGAGAACGCTGACAATTTGTCAACGTTATGTGAGCGTCAGATTCGACGTTCTGCAAAAACAGGGAGCACCAAAACAATGCGCAAAATCACATTTGCCGCCGCCGCCATGGCCTGTGCCACAATGGTCCACGCCGAAGGCTGGGATATGCCAACACCCTATGGCGACAGCACATTCCACACACAGAACATCATGCAATTTGCTGATGATGTACGCGCCGCCACTGATGGCGGGCTGGACATCACCATCCACTCCGCAGGCTCGCTGATCCCGCACGCGGAAATCAAAAACGCCGTGCGCTCGCGTCAGGTCCCGCTGGGTGAATTTTTCCTGTCGCGTCTGTCCAACGAAGATCTGGCCTATGGTCTGGACAGCCAGCCATTTGTCGCCACCAGCTATGATGACGCGCGCGCCCTTTGGGAAGCGCAAGAGCCGGTTGTGACCGAGCTTTTGGCAGAGCAGGGGCTGATGCCGCTCTTTTCCGTGCCATGGCCAGCGCAGGGTCTCTATACCAACGGCGAAATCGCCACCGTTGAGGATCTGAACGGTCTGCGCTTCCGCGCCTATAACGCCGCATTGGAAGAGTTTGCGACCCTCGCAGGTGCCGCGCCTGTTCAGGTTGAGGCGTCCGACATTCCTCAGGCCTTCACCACCGGTCAGGTTGCAGCGATGATCACCTCACCCTCCACCGGCGTGAACTCCACCGCTTGGGATTTTGTCAGCCACTACAGCCCGATCAACGCTTGGGTGCCAAAAAACATCGTTGTGGTGAACAAGCGCGTGTTTGACCGTCTGGATGCAGATGTTCAGGCCGCGGTTCTGGCCGCAGCAGACACCGCCGAAACCCGCGGCTGGGAAATGTCCGCCGCTGAAGCCGACGCCAAAACCGCAGAGCTCGCCGCCAATGGCATCACCGTTTATGAGCCAAGCCCGGCTCTGGTCGAAGGCCTGCAGGGCATCGGTGCCAAGATGCTGGAAAACTGGAACGCAAACGCCTCTGACGCCGCCAAAGCGGCGCTGGCGGATTATTCCAGCAAGTAAGCCCCATCGCGAACCGGCGGTGCATGTCATCGCCGGTTTTCATATGTGGCGAACAAGACCAGACCAAACAGGAGGGCAGGGCGTGAGCAGAGCTTTGGACGGAATTTACCGGGCCGCCGGATATCTCAGTGCCATGCTGATACTGGCGATCTGCCTCTTGGTCAGCGCGCAGATTGTATTGAACGGCATGGGCCGCGTGATGCCCGGCGTCTTGCCTTCCACCATCCCATCCTACGCGGATTTCGCGGGCTTCATGCTGGCCGGCGCCACCTTTCTGGCCATGGCCTACACCCTGCGTTCAGGCGGTCACATCCGGGTGACGCTGTTTGTGCAGCGCATGGGCCGCCGCGCGATTGTCGCGCTCGAAGCGATCACGCTTTTGGTGGCCATCGGCTTTGTTGGCTATGCGCTTTACTTCAGCGGCGCGCTGGTGATGGAAAGCCTGCACTACGGGGATGTTTCCAATGGCATCATTCCGGTGCCGCTTTATCTGCCCCAAGGCGTGATGACCTTTGGCATCGGTATGCTGTTCCTTGCGCTGGTGCAGTCCTTGGTGGAACTCATTGCTACTCGCAAGCCAGTGCTGCACGCCGCGGAGGAGATGTAATATGGCCGATCCAATGATTGCCGCGGTCCTCTTGGGGCTAATGCTGATCTGCCTCGCCGCCGGGCTCTGGGTGGCCATGGCGCTGGGCGTTGTGGCGCTGGTGGCGATGACCGCCTTTTCCAACGCCCCCGCCGGACTGGTGCTTGCCACCACGCTTTGGGGGCACTCCCACAGCTGGGCGCTCACCGCCCTGCCACTGTTTATCCTGATGGGGGAGATCTTGCTGCGCAGCCGCTTGAGCCAGGATATGTTCTCAGGCCTTGCTCCATGGCTCACCCGCGCGCCGGGGCGGCTTTTGCATGTGAACGTCTTTGGCTGCGCGATATTTGCCGCCGTCTCCGGCTCAAGCGCCGCAACTGCCGCCACCATCGGTCGCATGTCTGTGCCCGAACTCACCAAGCGCGGCTACCCCGAGAGCCTGATCATCGGCACTCTGGCAGGCTCCGCCACCTTGGGCCTCCTGATCCCGCCCTCCATCATCCTGATCGTCTATGGCGTGGCCACGGAACAATCCATCGCGCGCCTCTTTGTGGCGGGCATCCTTCCGGGCTTCATGTTGATTGCGCTTTTTGCCGGCTATGTCGCCGTGCGCGCGTGGATGAACCCGGCGCTGATCCCACAAGAGGTGCGGGATTTCCCGCTGCGTGAAAAACTCGCCGCCTCGCGCAATCTCATCCCAGTCGCGCTGCTGATCATCGGCGTGATCGGTTCGATCTACACGGGGCTTGCCTCGCCAACAGACGCCGCCGCCTTGGGCGTTGTGCTGGCCACCGTGCTTGCCTGGGCCTCTGGCAGCTTCAGCATCAAACTCTTCATGGACGCGCTGCTCTCTGCCACCCGCACCAGCTGTATGATCGCCTTTATCCTTTTGGGCGCTGCCTATCTTTCCGTGGCGATGGGCTTCACCGGCCTGCCGCGCAATCTGGCGGCTTGGATTGGCGCGATGGAGCTCTCCGTGCCCGCTCTTTTGGTGGCGCTGACACTGTTCTTCATTGTTCTGGGCTGTTTTCTGGATGGAATCAGCGTGGTGGTGCTCACCACCTCGATCATCATGCCGATGATCTCCGCTGTCGGCATCGACCCGCTGTGGTTTGGCATCTATCTGGTGATCGTGGTGGAGATGAGCCAGATCACCCCGCCAGTGGGCTTCAACCTCTTTGTCATCCAAGGCATGACCCGGCTCGACATCCTGCGCATCGCCAAAGCGGCATTCCCGTTCTTCCTGCTTTTGCTGCTGGGGGTTCTGCTGATCTGTGTCTTCCCACAAATCGTGACCTATCTGCCGGAGCTGATGAGCCGCTAAACCCAAAGCTGCCTTGCTGGATCAGAGCGAGGCAGCCGCCCGGCTGGCCTGATCATACTGCCCGGATAGCGACCGTAGAGAGGCCGCAATCTCGCGCATCGCTTCACCGGAGATATCCAGCCGTGGCAGCCCATCGATAAAGCACCGATTGCGCACCACACGGTAAGCTTCACAGACGTCCTTGCCTTCCGCCGATGTGCTATAAAACACCTCTTTGCCGCGTTTCTCCGATTGGATCAGCCCAAGCTTCAAGAGCTTCTTCAGCGCATAATTGACCGTATGGCTGTCCTCAATGTTGAGCAAAAAGCAGATGTCTGTCAGCCGCTTGTCCTTGTCGCGGTGATTGACATTGTGCAGCGCCAGAATCTCCAGCGGGGTCATCTCAGGATGTCCCGCCGCCGCCATGCACCGGGTCATCCAGCGCGAAAACGCATTGTAGGCGATGATCATCCCGTACTCGACCTCTGAGGCTTCCCAGCCATCCCCCTCAGCGAGGTGACGGGAGGAGACGATAGGGCGTTTTTCCATGGATTTGACCAATCATATCAGCGTTACGTCAGTAAATTGGTAGCATAATCCCTCGGATTTGCGAGGGAAACCCCGTGGTTCCGCCTCAGCGAAACAAAGCGTTTGGGGAATCCGCCTGTCGCCCGCTATTCAAAAAGCACCGCGCATTTTCGCGGGAAATTTGGAGGAAAGGGCAGAGGATGAGTTTGGACAAAGAGATGTTTGAAAAAGGTCTGGCCGCGCGCAAGGCGACGCTGGGGGCCGAGTATGTGGAAAAGACTCTGGACGGTGCAGATGATTTCAATCGCCCGTTTCAGGAGGCCATGACCGCGTGGTGCTGGGGCTTTGGCTGGGGCGATGACACCATTGACGCCAAGACCCGCTCGATGATGAACCTGTCGATGATCGCAGCCCTTGGCAAAATGACCGAATGGGAAATTCATCTGCGCGGCGCGCTTACCAATGGCGTGACGGCAGAGGAGGTGCGCTCCATAATCCATGTGATCGGGATCTATTGCGGTGTGCCGCAATCGCTGGAGTGTTTCCGCGTGGCGCGCCGCGTTCTGGAAGAAACCGGCCATATCTGAAGCATCGCGCTGAAAAGACGCCAGAAAAAATCGACCACGGGGGTGATCCGTCTTTTAAGCCCCCGCGTATTGGGGATATGGTGAGTGCAACACTTGATATTTCCCGCGACCGGGCGAACGCTCCGATAACGCGACCAAAGGAAAGGCAGCGCGTGACGCAAGCCAGAGCGGAGCCCTCACAAGAGACTCAGTGGATGATCGCCGTGCGCGATCACCGCGACAAGGCCGCATTCTCGCGGCTGTTTGATCACTTTGCCCCGCGTTTGAAGGGCTTTGTGATGCGCAATGGCACCTCTGCGGCGCAGGCCGAAGAGATTGTGCAGGATGTGATGCTGACGTTGTGGCGCAAGGCCCATATGTTTGACCCGCATCGTGCTCAGGTGTCCGCTTGGGTCTATCAGATCGTGCGCAACCGTCAGATCGACGTAGCGCGCAAAGAAAACCGCCCGATGCCGGAGGCGCTGAAGGAAGAACCTGATGCGGAGCCGGACGCCAGCCAGATCCTGGCCATCGAGCAAGAAACGGGACAGCTGCGGGCCGCTTTGCAAAAGCTGCGGCCTGAACAGCGGGAGGTGATTGAGCAGGCCTATCTTGGGGAGCTGACCCATCAGGAGATCAGCACAAAAACGGGCTTGCCGCTTGGTACTATCAAATCGCGCATCCGCCTCGGATTGCAGCGTCTGAGACACGAATTGAAAGACCTGAGTGAATGACAGCCATAAGCCATCATATCCCAGAGCCCATGTTGGCGGCTTACGCGGCGGGCAACCTGCCGCACGCCTTCTCCCTTGTTGTGGCCACCCATATCTCGATCTGCGCCGAGTGCCGTGCTGTGGTCGAAGCCCATGAAGCTGTGGGCGGTGTTGTGGTCGAAGACAGCGGCGCGTTTGCCGTGTCGGCCTCCATGAAAGCTGACCTATTGAGCCTTCTGGATGATCCTATTCCTGAGGCGCCAGTCTATGCGCGCAGCGGCCCCTATCCGGGCCCTGTTGTTGAAGCGCTCAAAGGGCGTGAACCTCGGTGGAAGAAACTTGGCATGGGTGTGCGCCAGGATATTCTCGCCGAAGACAAGCACGGCAGCGTGCGTCTGCTCTATATCCCGCCGGGACAGGCGGTGCCCGATCACGGCCACAACGGGTTGGAGCTGACACTGGTGCTGCAAGGCAGCTTCACCGATGAGACCGGCTTCTTCGGGGTTGGCGATGTGGAAGTCGCGGACGAAACGCTGGAGCATACGCCGATCGCCGGAGCAGGGGATGCCTGCATCTGCCTCGCCGCGACGGATGCCAGGCTGAAATTCAACGCCTTCGTGCCGCGCATGTTGCAGCCGATTTTCCGGATTTGAGCAACCTAGCTTTGGCTTCGCGCCTCTAGGTCTTTCCACCCCGGAAAGACCTCCTTTTGTTTCGGCGCTGCCGTTGCGCGCAGCATATCGAGACTGCGCTGCAATTCGGGATTGGTCATGTCTCGTGCAATCACCACGATGCGCGAGGTGGTGTCGCCGTCTGGCCAGTTGTTGAGTGGCTCCGGACGATCAAAGATGTGCTGCACACCATGAAAGACAAAAGGTGTTTTGAGCCCTTTGAGAAAGACGATGCCTTTTACTCGTAAAAGGTCTGGTCCCTTCAGCGCCACCAGCGTGTCCAGCCAGTGATCAAAAACCGAGTCTTCCAGTGGAGTCTCCAGCGTAATGGAAGCCGACTCAATGCGCGCATCATGCGGAGAGAACTTGCGCACCAGCTTGGTTGGCGCAAAGCCTGAAAGATTGACGAGAGGATCAGATGGCGCGGCCTCAGATGGCGCGCGTGTCAGCCAATTGAGCGCCTGAGTGGCATCAGCATTCCGGCGCAGCGCAGACAGGCCCCAAAGCCGCTTCGGATCTTCAACCGCCTCAGCGACATTCAGGATCTCCGCTGTGGGATTGAGCTTTTCCAAACGACGGCGCAAAGCCGAGGTTGCCTTGGGGGTGGCAATATCTGTCTTGGATATCAGGAGAAGGTCGGCCGTTGCGGCCTGCGATACCGCTTCAAACTGGGCGTCCAGTGTCGCCTTCCCATTGCTTGCATCCACCATCGTGACAACGCCGTCCATTCGCGTCGCCCGGGCAAGGTAGTAATCCCGCAACAAGGTCTGTCGTATCGGGGCAGGGTCCGCCAGCCCGGTGGTTTCGATCACCACACGGTCAAATTCCAAAGTCCCACGCGTGCGGCGCTCTATCAGATCTGCAAGGGTTTTGGAAAGATCATCGCGCATGGAACAGCACAGGCAGCCAGAAGATAGCAGCACCACCTCTTCGTCGGTGGCTTCGATCAGATCGTGATCCAACCCAACTTCCCCGAACTCGTTCACAATCACGGCAATTTTCTCTTTGCCAGTCTGAGATAGAATTTTATTGAGTAGGGTGGATTTCCCTGCGCCTAGAAATCCGGTGAGCAGGGTAACAGGTAAGCGTGAATCGGTCATGACGGGCCTTCAGATAGCTGACGGCTGCATATTTATTGATATGTTATAACATTTACAATGCGCTTCACTTCCCGCGATAAATCAGCCAGTCCGGCAGGTATTGCAGCAGGCGGATCACCCAGGAAAACGGCCTTGGAAAATCGGTGCGGAAGCGGCGCGATGTCATCGCTCGCAGAATGTGATCTGCGGCCACATCCGGTGTCATCAGCATGGGCATCTTGAAAGCGTTCTTGTCGGTCAGACGTGTCTTGATGAAGCCCGGATTGACCAATCGCACGATGATGCCGGTGTCCTTGAGATCGTGGCGCATGGTTTCCGCAAGGCTCACCAAGGCGGCTTTGCTGGCCCCGTAGCCGATGGCATTGGGCAGGCCGCGATATCCCGCGAGGGAACCGACAAGCGTGATGTCGCCAGCACCCCGTGCCGTGAAACCGGGCATAAGCGCGCCCAAAACGCGCATCGCCCCCATGAAGTTGACATCGGCTACGGTCAGCGCGCTGTCAGTCTCCCATTGAGTGGCCGCCATCGGTTCATAGGCGCCCGCGTTATAGATCACCCCGTCAATCTCACCCACGGATTTCGCGGCCGCTTTCACCGCCTTGCCATCGGTCACATCAAGCATCAGCACCCGCGTATTGGGCAGCTTTGCCGCCAGCGAGGCAAGCCGTTCGCCATTGCGCGCGGACACAATCAAATCCGCCCCTTCGCGGCTCAGCTTCTCAGCCAATGCGCGGCCCAAGCCTTCACTGGCCCCGATGAGCCAGAAAGTTTTGCCGGAAAACGCGCTCATTGGTTCTGCGCCGGGGCGGGGACATTGTCAGACAAGAGGGCTTCGGGCGCAGGCTGTTTCTTCAGGAACGGTGCACGTTTTGCCCACAAAATCGCCGCCTGCCAATGGATCAGAGCCACCACACGTGCCGCACCAAGGGGCCGGCGCACAGCTGCCCAAAGCAGGCTTGCGTTGCTCGCAGGTGTGCGCGGACCAAAGAGCGTGGCAATCACACCCTGATCCCCGTTTTCATAGGCAATGCGGATGTTCAGCGCGTCCGCACTGAACCCGAAATTGAAGCGGTAGCCGCCTTCGACTTTCTGAAACGGGGACACATGCATGAGTTTCTGGGTATGCATCTGGTCTGAGGCCGCAATTGGACGGAAATCGTCATGGGCGCAGAAGTAGCAGTGCCGGTCACCAAAGGTGTTGTTCACCTCAGCCACAAAGGCGCAGGGCTGATCGTCGATCAAGGCAATCCAGAAGCTCACTGGATTGAAGTGAAACCACAGAAAGCTTGGCTGCGTGAGCAGCACCAGCCGCGCGTTCTCCACCGGAAAGCCACGCTCGCGGAGCACATGTTTGAACCACTCGACCCCATCACCCGCGCCGCGTGTGCCTCCGTGGTGGCGATCCCAGATCGACCAGAGGTTAAAGCGGTTGCGCGACAGGAGGGCAGGCCTGCGGCTCTCGGAAAGGTCAGTCAGGACAAAATCCACGCCATAGCGAAAGGCGTTTTTCAGCTGTCCTCTGCGGGCGTGTGTTGTGTGGCCCTGTATGTGCTCTATCGTCATGGTCCCTTTACGCTTTTGTCTGCGTCACAGATCACACAGGTCAGGGTTTTCTGACCTTTTAAAGCGCCCGCGCTGTTGAGCGAGTTTTGCATGTCATTGAGAGTGAACCAAGGTTTAGTTCGCCGCGTATCTGCTTTCAAACGATCAATAAATGAGGGTTTCATGTTCGATCAGTCGATGAATGCACGCCGCAAGATTGCCATTGTCGGGGCCGGTATCTCAGGTCTCTCTGCGGCCTATGCTTTGTCGGAGCAGCATGATGTCACCATTTTTGAGGCTGAAGGGCGTCTGGGCGGCCATGCCCGCACGGTGCTCGCGGGGCTGAACGGTGATCAGCCGGTGGACACAGGGTTCATCGTGTTCAACTACGCCACCTATCCCCATCTGACCCGCCTGTTTGACGAGCTCGACGTGCCGGTTGCCAAAAGCGAAATGAGCTTTGGGGCCAGCATCGACAATGGCTGGCTGGAGTATGGCCTGAACTCCTTGGGGGCGATTGCCGCGCAGAAGCGCAACCTGCTGCGGCCCAAGTTCTACGGAATGATCGCGGATATCTTGCGCTTTGGCAAACGTGCAGAAGCCGCCGCGCAGGATGACGACAAAACCATCGGCGAGCTTGTGGATGAGCTGAAGCTGGGCCAATGGTTCCGCGAGTATTACCTCATGCCCATGTGCGGCGCGATCTGGTCCACACCGATTGCCGAAGTAGATCAGTTCCCGGCGCGCTCGCTGGTCCAGTTCTTCAAGAACCACGCGCTGCTGGCGGGCAACAAACAACACCAGTGGTACACCGTGGATGGCGGCAGCATCGAATATGTCAAACGGCTGGAAGCCGCGCTGGTCACACGCGGCTGCACCATTCGCCTGAATGCCCCCGTGGAGCATGTGAGCCGCGGGCTGAACGCCGAGCGCGGAGTGCCAGGCGTAACGGTCAAAGCAGCCGGCAGTGAAGCGCAGAGTTTTGATGAGATCATTCTGGCCTGCCACTCTGATCAGGCGCTGCGCATTCTTGGCAAAGACGCCACCGCAGCCGAGCGCAAGGCGCTCAGCGCAATCCGCTATCAGCCCAACCGCGCCGTGCTGCACCGCGATCCGGCGCTGATGCCAAAGAACCGCAAGTGCTGGTCAAGCTGGGCCTACCGCTCTCAGAACGGGGCGATTGGCGTGACCTACTGGATGAACCGGCTGCAAAACATTGACACCAAAGATCCGCTGTTTGTGACGCTCAACCCGACGCAGGAGATCGCTGAGGACGCCATCTATGATGACGTGAGCTTTGCGCATCCGGTGTTTGACAAAGCCGCTCTGGTGGCACAGCGCGAAATCCGCGAACTGCAGGGCCACAACCGCACCTGGTTTGCAGGGGCCTATAACCGCCACGGCTTCCATGAAGACGGTATCGACAGCGCCATGCGTGTGGTGGCGCAGCTTAGCGCCCAGCAGGAGGCCGTGCAAAACGCCGGTGCAGCGGCAGCGCAAATTGGTGAGGCGGAACGCGCCGCCAATGCCGTTCTGCTGCGTGACAGCGCATAAAGATCAATGGCTGAGGCAGCGGTCATAGAGCAAACGCGCGGCCTCTATCCGCGCGTCAGTCTTTATGCGTTGATCCTGGCTGCTGCAGGCATTCCGCTCTATATCCATTTGCCGCGCTATGCCTCGGTGGAACTTGGCATAGGTCTCGCCACGCTGGGTGGGCTTCTGCTGGCGATCCGTTTGGTCGATCTGGTGCAGGACCCGCTGATTGGCTGGGCCATAGACCGCTTCCCACGGTTTCAACTGGGCTTCGCGCTGCTGGCTGTCGGCGGGCTGGCCGTCGGCTTCCCGTTGCTGTTCACGCGCGCAGAGGCGCTGGCGCAAGGCGGCATGGCCGCACTTGCAGCTGTCTTGGTGCTGCTGTTTTCGGCCTATAGCCTTGGTATGATCCTGCTCTACGGGCGCAGCGCAACCCTTGCAAGCACCCCCACATCGCCAGAGCTGATGCGCATTGCCGCATGGCGGGAGGCAGGGATGCTCGCGGGCGTGATCATGGCCGCGCTGCTGCCCACGCTTTTGGTCGCCATGGGCGCGGCCGGTTCGGGCTACGGGGCCTTTGGCCTGACACTGGGGGCGGCTGCGCTGTTGGTCGGGGTGCTCACGCGGCCCATCTGGCAACGTCCGGTGATCCAAGGCGCGCGCTTTTCACTGGCGGATCTGACACAGGCAGGCGCCACCCGCCTGATCCTGCTCGCGCTGGTCAACAGCCTGCCGGTTGCCATCACCTCAACGCTCTTTCTGTTCTTTGTGGAAGACCGCCTGCAGCTCGCCAATGCCGCCGGGCCGCTCTTGGTGCTCTTCTTCCTCAGCGCCGGGCTCAGCGTGCCGCTTTGGGCGCGAGTTGCAGGGCATCTGGGCGGGCGCAAAACGCTGCTGATCGCCATGCCACTGGCCATCGGCGGCTTTGTCGGGGCAGCCTTTCTATCGGCAGGCAATCTGCTGGGCTTTGCCCTCATCTGTGTGGCCTCCGGCGCGGCATTGGGTGCGGATATGGTGATCCTTCCGGCGCTCTTCTCCGTATCTCTCACAAAGGCACGTCTGAGCGCGTCTTTGGCCTTCGGGATATGGTCTTTTGCCGGAAAACTGGCACTGGCTCTCGCGGCGTTTCTGGTTTTGCCAGCGCTGCAGACCAATGGGTTTGTGCCCGGAGAGACCAACACGCCTGAGGCCCTGAACGCGCTCAACATCGCATATGCGGTGGTGCCCTGTGTGTTGAAACTTGTGGCGCTGGCTATGGTGCTGGCCCTTCCTGCCGAGGAGGCAGAGTGATGAAACTACTGACTGTATTGTTGATTTTGGTATTGGGGCTGACCCTTGGCGTGGTCTACCTCAAAGGCCGCCTGTTCAGCTTCCGCTCTCAAGAGCCCTCTGACTATGCCGAACTCGGCCCCTTCATCTCGCTCAAAGAGCACCTGAACGGCCCCATCCTGTCAGAAGGCCTGATTTATGGCCCCAACGGACGTGTGGCCAACAGCTTTGTGGCCCGTATGGAAGGCAGCTGGGACGGCGACACCGGCACCCTGAAAGAAGCCTTCACCTACTCCAACGGCAAACAGCAAAACCGCCAGTGGAACCTCACAATCGTGGACGACACCACCTTCACTGCCACCGCTGATGACATCATTGGCGTGGCCAAAGGCAAGGTCTCCGGCGCCACCATCCGCATGGATTACACCATCGTGCTCACCGAGGAAGCGGGCGGTCACAGCCTCAACGTGACGGACTGGCTCTACATGACCGAAAGCGGCGTGATCATGAACCGCTCAGAGATGCGCAAGTTCGGCATCAAGGTCGCCGAGCTGATCGCCACCATGCGCCCGCAGCCCGAGGAAGAAGAACGCCGGGAGGCGGCGGAGTAGGGGGCAGAAGGTGGTGGCTTATGTTTGAACGGAGCGCCCCTTAGCTTCGACCATACGAATGACCGCTTCGGTGCACATATCTTGGCAACCAGATCGCCTGCGGGAACCGAGGCGAGGTTCAACTAGAAAGCAAAGACTCAGACGATTTTCGCGCTGGCAATATTACGACAGGGACGCTTGGGTCATGGCGATCCAACTCAGTGACTATGCGAGGCGCGACCTTTTTTTCGAACGTCCAGATATATGAAAGAAACTCTCGGTCGGGCAATTGTTCTGGACAGCCTGTGGCCATGTCGAAGCGCACCGATCCGTAATTTGAATATACGCGGTGAGCGATACCCATCAAACATACCCGGCGTGGTACGCGGAGCCATACCACCAAATCAGTTCGCGGCAGGCGAATGTCGAGTGTTGACGGAGTGTTGCCGTCCATCACCCATCGCTCGCGACCGACGAGGGCCAAGACGCGGGCGCGCTGCTCGGCGCGGTTCCGAACCTGCCAGCCGGGAAGCCAGCGCACATCTCTGTCATAGGATTGATACTCAAGTCCGTATCGTTCGGCGATCTTGAGTGACAAGGTGCTCTTGCCAGCACCCGAACAGCCAATCACGAGGACGCGATTGGCTTTCGCCAAACGCTTAGCAGCGTGGGGTATGGAAATGAAATTTGGCAAGGCAGTCCGTTCCTCGATCAAATACATCGATGAATGATGTATTCTCGAAGGGAATGCTCTGAAAGGCAACAGATCACAAAGGTAGACATCAGAAATCGCCGCGGCATCGGTCCAACCGGGCTCATAGCCGAACTAGCGCGCTCAACTTGCTCCTCACTTCACCCAAATCTCAGGCTCTTCCCCATTCCACAGGTTTCCGCAGCCCCGAACAAAAACACGCTTGAGCCTCAACACATTGATAGTTTAGCTAAATTTTACGTTCAAAAATATATTTAGAAAGAGCCTTTTAACTTCTGCTGATCTAAGGCTTGTACCCTACAGGCCGTAATGCAGGGAGGCTGTAGCGTGAGAGTGTCTCAGTTATTGAAGTCGAAGGACACGAACAAGGTCGAGGGCATTCGACCTCATTCGACGCTTCGGCAAGCCGCCAATGTTCTGATCGAACTCAAACTTGGTGCATTGGTCGTGACGGACGAAGTCAATACGATGGTTGGGATTGTCTCTGAAAGGGATCTCCTGCCTGTGGTGGCAAGTTGCGATCCCAAAGCCGCAGAGGCCTTGGTTTCAGACGTCATGACCCGCACCGTGATTTCTTGCGGCCCGGAGGACGAGGTGAGCTATCTGCTGCACCTCATGAATGAAAACGCGATCCGTCACATCCCTGTGCTTGAGGATGAGAAGCTTGTCGGCATTCTGAGCATCCGAGAGCTTACCAAAGCTTATGAGCTGCTTCAGATTGAGGCGAACACGGACCCGCTGACTCAGGTTTCCAACCGTCGGCCGTTTCTGAAAACACTGGAAACGCAATTTGATACGGCCCGGAAACAAGGTCTGCCCATGTCGGTGGCCATGCTCGATGTCGATCATTTCAAGCGGATAAATGACACCTACGGTCACGATGCAGGGGACAAGACCCTGCAACAGCTTTCAAGGATGCTGATACGCGAATTTCGCACAATTGACCTTGTTGGCAGACTGGGCGGCGAAGAATTTGCGCTGGTCTTTCCCGACACCGATTTGATTGGCGCATATGCGGCCTGTGAGCGGTTGCGATCCACCATCCAATCCAGCGAAATTGTAGCTGACGCCAACAAAATCCGTTTAACGGTGAGCATCGGGCTGACCGAGATTTGCGACCAATCCAGCGCCGCCGCGGCCCTGCTCAAGCGCGCAGATGAGTTGCTCTATATGGCCAAAAACTCTGGCCGGAACCAGGTGATGGTGGAAGGCGGGGTGAGGATACCTTCCACGCTCGAAAACGCGCTTACTTCGCCCCAATCTTAGGCTCTTCGCCCGCGCGCAGGCGCTCAATATTCTCGCGGTGCCGCCACATCACAATTGTTGCGAGCGCCAGCGACAGAAACACTGCGCTGCCGTAGCCCAGAACAAACATCCAGATGGCACTCGCGCAGGCGGCCACAAGCGCTGACAGCGACGAGATGCGAGAGATCGCAGCCGTCACAAGCCATGTCAGGCAGCAGGCGATGCCCACGGGCCACGCCAGCGCAAGGATTAGGCCAAGGAAGGTCGCTACACCTTTGCCACCTTTGAATTTCAGCCACACCGGATAGCAATGGCCTAGAAACGCCATCAGCCCGGCCAATTGTGCGGCGTCCTCGCCTGCCATGGCGCGCGCGATCAGCACGGCCACCGCGCCTTTGCCGCCATCCAGCAGCAAGGTCAGCGCGGCGGCTTTCTTGGAGCCTGTGCGCAGCACATTGGTTGCACCGATGTTGCCGGAACCGATGTTGCGCAGATTGCCGAGCCCCATCACGCGGGCCAGCACCATGCCAAAGGGGATCGAGCCCAAAAGATAGCCAATCGCGGCCCAGAGAAGCAGGACAGCGGGCGCAGTTTCCAAAATGGGCATCAGTCTCTCCGGTATACGGCCTCACCGGCCACGTAAGTTGCCTGCACCTTACCCTGCATGCGGGCGTCGTCAAACGGGGTGTTCTTGGATTTGGAGCGCAGCTTGAACCGGTCGAGCACGAAGGGCGCATCCGGATCAAACAGCACCAGATCTGCAGGCGCGCCTTCGGCCATCTGACCGCTTGCAAGCCCCAAACGCTGCGCCGGGTTCAGCGCCAGCGCGCGGAACAGCTCGGGCAGGGTCAGATCCCCGTTGTGATAGAGCCGCATCGCCGCTGGCAGCAGGGTCTCCAGTGCCACCGCGCCCGATGCCGCTTCCTCAAATGGCAGGCGTTTGCTTTCCTCATCCTGCGGGGTGTGCATCGAGCTGATCACGTCAATCAGTCCGGATTTCACCGCCGCAATCAGCGCAAGACGGTCATCCTCGGCCCGCAATGGTGGCTTGATCTTAAAGAATGTGCGGTAGTCAGCCACATCCAGCTCATTCAAGGTCAGATGGTGGATCGAGGTGCCCGCTGTCACGTCCAAGCCGTTGTTTTTGGCGCGTTCCAGCGCGGGCAGAGCGCGCGCGGTGGTGATCTGGTCCGCGTGATAGCGTGCGCCGGTCATCTCCACCAAGGCAATGTCGCGATCCAGCCCCATACGCTCCGCCATGGGCGAGACCGAAGGCAACCCGCGCAGCGCGGCAAATTTGCCCGCGGTTGCCGCGGCGCCTTTGGACAGCACAGGCTCCTGCGGGTGGGCAATCACCAGCGCACCGCAAGAGCGCGCATAGGTCAGCGCACGGGACAGCACTTTGGTGTCGCGCACCACATGGTCACAATCGGTGAAGGCCACCGCGCCCGCGTCCATCAGAAAGCCGATCTCGGTCATCTCGCGACCCTCGCGCCCCTTGGTCAGCGCGGCCATAGGCAACACATTGACCGGTGCGGCTTCATTGGCGCGGCGCGCGACAAATTCCAGCGTCTCCGGCGTGTCAATCGCAGGGAGCGTGTCAGGGCGCGTGACCATGGTGGTCACACCACCCGCCGCCGCCGCCAGACCTGCGGATTTGTAGCTTTCCTTGTGGCGCTCGCCGGGCTCACAGACTTTCACACCAATGTCCACAATCCCCGGCGCAAGGCACAGCCCGCCGCAATCGATGGACTCGTCTGCCGCTGGCGGCGTGTCTGTGCCAAAGCCCGCAATCTTGCCCTCCGCGACCAGCAGCCAGCCGGGGGCGTCCGTGCCCTCTGCCGGGTTGATCAGGCGGGCGTTGGTGAAAAGCGTGGTCATTTCTGCTCTCCTTAAAGGGCGCCGCTTTGGCGTTTCAGGGCGGCCACCGTGGCCTCTGGGTCGCTCTGATACTTGATCAGATGTTTGTCACCACTTTGGGTCACAACCTGCACGAAGCTGCCCATTTTGTTGATTTTTTCGATGTTTTCCAGCGCGATCATCCGGCCGCCGGGGCCCAGAAGGCGCTGATTTGTCAGGTCCCAACGCATCGCCAGTTCATCAGACATCAGATAAGCGCCGCGCACCACAATCGCGCCCAAGCCCCCCACAGCGCCGGTCCAGACATAGGGGTTGCCCAGCAGCCAAAGCACGACCATGCCGCCGAACATCGCTGCGGCTGCAAGCCATGTGTTGGCGCGGATATAGGTCGCGCGATCCGCAGAAAAACTCTGCTGCACGCTTTCGGCGTCAAGCAGCTCTGCATTGGGGGTCAGATGCGTGTTCATCCGATCATCCATAATATGAGAAAACCAAGCAGTGCCGCGCCAAGCGGCAAAGCAAAAAGCGCAACCAGCAGTGTGAGGTAAGGGCTGCGCGGGGCAGGGACGGGCTCCGGGGCGACCTCCGGCGGCAGCGGTGCGCCTTTTGCGGATTTGTCCGGCAGAGGGGCAAACTGCACCGGCGCGGTTTCTTCCTTATAGGTGCCGATCCAGCGCAGCGGAGATCTGGGGGAGAGGGTTTGCGCAGTGCCCTCAAACGCCGAGGACAGCACCACCAGCATCCAGCCCTTCTGGCTCGACAGCCGCGCCGCGTCCTCTTTCACATCGGCTGCGGCGATCCCAAGGCCTTCGACCATATAGCCTGTCAGTCCGAGATCATCGAGATCACGCAGATCAAACAGCTCGACAAAATCGGGGTCCAGCGTGCTTGCGCCCAGCGCTTTGGCAACCGGCCAATCCGCGCTGTCCTCCGTATCTTCGGGCATATCGCGAAAGCCCGGAATCTGCTCCGGCGACAGGTCGACGGCAAAGAGCCGCACCAGCCCGCGTTCGGAGTCAGACACCCGCACCGCGCTTAACCTCCGATCCAGATCATGAGGCCGACAAAGGCAAACATCACCAGAAGCGCCACCATGGCGACGCGGCCGGACATGCGCGGATCTTTGGGATCTTCCATAGGCTTAAACCTCCGCTTCTGCAGGTTGATTTGCCCGCAGGTTGCGTGCAAGCAGATCCATCGCCGCCATGCGCACCGCCACGCCCATCTCCACCTGCTCCTGAATAACGGAGCGGTTGATGTCATCGGCGATCTCGCCGTCAATTTCGACGCCCCGGTTCATCGGGCCGGGGTGCATCACAATGGCGTCGTCTTTGGCGTGCGCGAGCTTCGCGGCATCCAGCCCGTAGCGGTGATAATATTCGCGCTCGGAAGGGATAAAGCCGCCGTCCATACGCTCTTTCTGAAGGCGCAGCATCATCACCACGTCCACATCCTTAAGGCCTTCTTCCATGTCCTCATAGATTTCGGCACCAAATTCGGCAAAGTTGCCCGGCACCAATGTGGGTGGCCCGATCAGCCGCACACGGTTCTCCATCTTCCCCAGCAGGATCAGGTTGGAACGCGCGACGCGCGAATGGGCCACATCCCCGCAGATCGCAATATTGAGCCGGTGCAGACGGCCTTTGGCACGGCGGATGGTCAGCGCATCCAGAAGCGCCTGTGTCGGATGCTCATGTTTGCCGTCCCCGGCGTTCAGCACCGCGCAGTTCACTTTCTGTGCCAAAAGGTCCACCGCACCGGAATGCGGATGGCGCACCACCAGCAGATCGGGGTGCATGGCATTGAGTGTCATGGCCGTGTCGATCAGGGTTTCGCCCTTTTTGATCGAGCTCGCCTGCATCGCCATATTCATCACATCCGCGCCCAGCCGTTTGCCGGCCAGCTCAAAGCTCGCCTGCGTGCGGGTGGAGTTCTCAAAGAACATATTGACCTGTGTGAGGCCCTTGAGCGCATCAGAATGTTTGTGGGCGCGGCGGTTCAGATCGACATATTGATCGGCCAGATCCAGCACGGTGGTGATTTCCTCGGGCCGTAGCGGCTCGATCCCCAGAAGGTGCTTGTGGTCAAAGCGCATGGTCTGCTCCTTATGCCGATATTGGCCCGCTTATAGGTAGCCCGGGGGGGCGGGGCAAGCATGCGGTGTGATGCGCCCTTTTGTCTGGTCGGCCATAGGGATAGTCTGTGGCCATGGAATCGACTTTGGACCCCTCCGCACTGGATTATCACACGGCGCGTGCCCTGCTGGAATGGCAGGTGGAACTGGGGGCCACAGAGGCGATTCTGGATGCGCCGTTCAACCGCTATGAGGCCCCAAAAGAAGCGCCCAAAGCGAAGAAAAAGGCCGGACAGCCTGCGCAGCCGATGCCGCTTCAGCCCGTGCCACAGATCGATCCGGTCGCCGAGGCGCAGGTCGCCGCCAAAGCCGCAAAAAGCTTGGAAGAGCTGCAGGCCGCCATGGCCGCCTTTGAGCATTGTCAGTTGAAACGGGGCGCGCGCAATCTGGTGTTTTCAGATGGCAATCCCGCCGCGCGGGTGATGATCATCGGCGAAGCGCCGGGGCGGGACGAAGACCGCGAAGGCAAACCCTTTGTGGGCCGCGCCGGTCAGCTGCTTGATCGCATGCTCGCCGCCATCGACATGGGACGGGATGTGCCTTTGTCCAAAGATGCGGTTTACATCACCAATGTGCTGCCGTGGCGCCCGCCGCAAAACCGCGACCCCAAACCTGAAGAAATCGCCATGCTGCGCCCGTTTCTGGAGCGCCATGTGGAGATCGTCGCACCTGAGGTCATTGTGCTGATGGGTAACATCTCTTGTGACGCGGTGCTGGGTCGTCGCGGTATCACCCGCCTGCGCGGCAATTGGCAGGAGGCTTTTAACAAGCCGGTCATGCCGATGTTCCACCCCGCCTATCTGCTGCGCCAGCCCCACGCCAAACGCGAGGCCTGGGCAGATCTCTTGAGCCTGAAGGCCAAGCTGGAGGATATGTCGTGAGAATACTTGCTTTCTCCGATCTGCACCGGTCGCGGGTGCAGGCCGACCGCTTGGTTGAAGCCAGCAAAGAGGCCGATCTGGTGATCGCCGCAGGGGATTTTACCAACCACCGGCAGGATCTGGCAGGCGCGCTGGCGCTGATCGAGGGCATCTCGGCCCCCATGGTGATGGTGCCGGGCAACAACGAAAGCGAAGCTGAGCTGCGCGCTGCCGCACCCGCCAATGCCATTGTGTTGCATGGCGAGGCCTATGAGTTTGAGGGGCTTAAGCTTTTTGGTCTGGGCTACGCCGTGCCGGTCACGCCTTTCACCGACTGGTCCTGTGACCTTGATGAAGCCACTGCGGCCGGGATGCTTGCAAAATGTGAGGCCGCCGACATTCTGATCAGCCATTCCCCACCCAAAGGCGTGGTGGATGTTGCCTCAAATGGCATGTCGCTCGGCTCCACCGCCGTGCTTGACATCATCAAACGCATCGCGCCGCCGCTGGTGGTCTGTGGCCATATTCACGACTGCTGGGGAAAGAGCGCCATGGTCGGCAACACCCGCGTCATGAACCTTGGCCCGACCGGCACATGGCTGGACGTCACCCCGCAAAACTAGGAGCCGCTCATGGGCCGCATTGACGAAAGCAAAGATTTCATTCCTGTGCGCATTGCCGTGCTGACCGTAAGCGACACCCGCGCCCTTGAAGAAGACCGCTCCGGCGACGTGCTGGTCGGACGGCTTGAGGCGGCAGGGCATGTGCTCGCCGATCGTAAAATCATCCGCGACGAACGTGCTGAGATCGCCGATCAGCTGCGCGCATGGTGCGCAGACGAAGCGATTGATGTGGTGATTTCCACCGGCGGCACCGGTCTCACCGGGCGCGATGTCACGGTGGAGGCGCACCGCGATGTCTATGAGAAGGAAATTGATGCCTTCGGCACGGTGTTCACCATGGTCTCCATGCAAAAGATCGGCACCAGCGCCGTGCAGAGCCGCGCCACCGGAGGCGTTGCGCAGGGCACCTATCTCTTCGCGCTGCCCGGCAGCCCCGGCGCCTGCAAAGACGCCTGGGATGAGATCCTCGCCTATCAGCTCGACTACCGGCACCGTCCCTGCAATTTCGTCGAAATTATGCCGCGTCTGGATGAGCATCAGCGCCGCAAGTGAGCGAGCGCCTTCACGGCCCATCACATTTATCGGCAAAGCGTAAATTAAAGTGACGGAAACCTGACGGGCGTCCGTATCAACCATGCGTCGTCTTGGATTCTTCCCGGATCAGGCGCATCATGGGGTCAAGCCACGCACGGAGGCGCAGCGTATGAGATTTTTGCGGCAAAGTTTGACCGGGCTTTTTCTGCTCTCGGTGACCGCTGGATTTTTGCTCTACGCGGGCCATCTGGTGCGGGGCGCGGTCGAAGAGCGGCTCTCTCAGGATGCCAAAGGCCCACCGGCGCGTGAGCGTATCTTCACGGTCAACGTCAAGCGCGCCGAGCCGGGGGCAGAAATACCGGAGCTTGTTGCCTTTGGTGAGGTGCAGAGCCGCCGCTCGCTCGAAGTGCGCGCCGCTGCCGCCGGAACCGTCGTGCATCTCTCTGAAAACTTTGAAGATGGCGCGCGGGTCACGACTGGTGAAATGCTGGTTCAGGTCGACCCCACCAAAGCACGCTATGCGCTCGATCGTGTGGCCAATGATGTTCTGGATGCCGAGGCCGAGCGGCGCGATGCGGACCGCACGCTGGCGCTGGCCCGCGATGAGCTGAGCGCGGCGGAGGCGCAATACGCGCTGCGCCAGACAGCTTATGACCGTCAGGTGGATCTGCAGGAACGCGGCGTGGGCACCGCCGCTGCCGTGGAAACCGCAGAGCTCGCCCAAGCCTCCGCACAACAAGCCGTGCTGTCAAACCGCCGCGCCGTGGCGCAGGCAGAGGCGCGTGTGGATCAGGCCAAAACCCGGTTTGAGCGCACCTCCATCCTCTTGGCCGAAGCCCAGAAAGATCTCGATGACACGGTGATTCGTGCGGATTTCAGCGGCACCCTGTCAGAGGTGACCATTGTGCAGGGCGGGCTGGTGTCCATGAACGAGCGGCTCGCCACTTTGATTGACGCAAACGCGCTGGAAGTCGCTTTTCGGGTCTCCACCACCCAATATGCGCGGCTGCTCGACGCCACCGATCAGCTGCATCAGGCCGAGGTGCGGGTCTCGCTGGATGCGCTCAACACCGACCTCTCCACCACCGGCGTGATCACCCGCGATGCGGCGGCCGTAGGGGAGGGGCAAACCGGTCGGGTGCTCTATGCGCGGCTTGACAGCGCGCGCGGCTTGAAGCCCGGCGATTTTGTCACCGTGCGCGTGAAAGAGCCGGAGCTTGAAAATGTGGTGCGCCTGCCTGCGACCGCGCTGAGTGCCGCCAATGACGTGCTTGTGGTGGGCGAGGGGGATCGCCTTCAGGCCATGAAAGTGAACCTGATTCGCCGACAGGGCGATGATGTGCTGGTGCGCGCCCGTGGTCTTGCGGGCCAGAACGTGGTGACCCGACGCACCCCGCTCTTGGGCGAGGGGATTGCCGTAAAACCGCTGAGCGGTGACAGCTCCCAGATCGAAGCACCCGAAATGGTGGCGCTCAGTGACGAGGAGCGCCAGCGCTTTGTGGCCGCGGTCGAAGCCAATGGCCGGATGCCAAGTGATGCCAAGAAACGCATCCTTGAGGCGCTGGCCAAGCCGGAGGTGCCCGCCCAGATGGTCGAGCGCCTGCGTCGCCGGATGGGAGGCTAACCCATGCGTGAGATCGGAGCCCGCGCGGGCGGATTGCTGAGCTACTTCACCCGCCACCGCACAGCCGCAAATCTGCTGCTGGTGGTTCTGATCATCGCAGGCATCGCGGCCATGCCCCGCATGCGGGCGCAGTTCTTCCCGGATGTGGTGGTCGACAATGTCACCGTCAACATCACATGGGAAGGCGCCGGCGCCGAGGATGTTGATGCGGCGATTGTGCAGGTGATGGAGCCTGCCTTGCTGGCCGTCGAGGGTGTCGAGTCGACCGAGTCCCGCTCAACCGAAGGCTCCGCCCGCATCACCATGGATTTTGAACCCGGCTGGGATATGGCGCGGGCCACAGATGACGTGCAGGTGGCGGTGGATGCCGTGACCACATTGCCGGAAGAAGCCGATGATCCGGTGGTGCGGCGCGGCGCTTGGCGCGACCGGGTGACCGATGTTGTGATCACCGGCCCCGTTGACGTGGACCAACTTGCGCGCTTTGCCGATGAGCTTGTGGCGCGGCTCTACACCGAGGGCGTGACCCGCACGACCATACGTGGCTTGGCTGAGCGACAAACCATCGTTGAGGTGTCCTCCGTTGATCTGATCACCCATGATATCGCGATTGCAGAGATTGCAGATGCAATTGCGCAGGAGGTCAATGCTGACCCCGCAGGCGACGTCACCGGCGCTGTGGCGCGTGTGCGCACCGGCATCGAGAAGCGCGCACCAGATGAGATCGCCGGTATCGTTCTGCGCTCCAATCCTGATGGCACCAAACTGACGGTGGACGATGTCGCCTCCATCCGCCTTGAGGGGGTGGATCGCAACCGTTCCTACTTTGTGGGTGAAAACCCGGCTATGGCTGTGCGTGTCGATCGTTCAGAGGCAGGCGATGCCATCGGCATCCAGCGGCAGGTCGAAGACGTGGTGGCAGAGATGCGCGCCACCCTGCCTGAAGGCGTGTCCATCGATCTGATCCGAACCCGCTCTGAGGCGATCACCGGCCGTCTGAACCTGCTGTTGGACAATGGCATCGCCGGTCTCTCGCTGGTGCTGATCCTGCTGTTTTTGTTCCTGAACACCCGCACAGCCTTTTGGGTCGCAGCGGGTATTCCCACTGCGATGTTTGCCGCTGTGGCGCTCATGTATGTGGGCGGGCTGACCATCAATATGATCTCGCTCTTTGGCCTGATTATCACGCTTGGAATCGTGGTGGATGATGCCATCGTGGTGGGCGAACATGCCGATGCCCGCGCGCGCCGCTTGGGCGAACCAGCCCCCGTTGCGGCTGAGAACGCCGCGCGCCGGATGGCCATGCCGGTGTTTTCCTCCACCCTGACCACCGTGATTGCCTTTTTTGGCCTCACTGTGATCAGCGGGCGGTTTGGCGATCTGATCGCCGACATTCCCTTCACGGTGATCGTGGTATTGATCGCCTCGCTGGTGGAATGCTTCCTGATCCTGCCCCACCACATGTCACATGCCATCAAACACTCCGCCAAAGAGCATTGGTATGACGTGCCAAGCCGCGTGGTGAATCAGGGTTTCCGCTGGGTGCGTGAAAACATGTTCCGCCCCTTCATGCGCTTGGTGATCTGGGCGCGCTATCCGGTGCTCGCCGTGGCGGTTGTGGCGCTAGCGTCGCAGGCCGCACTCTTCATCAACGGGGATGTGAAATGGCGCTTCTTCAATGCACCGGAACGCGGCTCGGTCACGGGCAACTTCTCTATGCTGCCCAGCGCGACCCGCGCAGACAGCCTTGCCATGATGAAAGAGATGCAGCGCGCCACCGAAGAGCTGGGTAAGCAATTTGAGGAACGCTACGGTGAAAACCCGCTGGACTATGTGATTGCTGTGATCGGCGGCAACAGCGGACGGGCGCTGCCCGGCTCTGAAAGCCTTGATCCGGATCTTTTGGGCAGCATCGCCATTGAGTTGATTGACGCGGACCTGCGCCCCTATTCCAGCTTTGCCTTTGTGGGCGCCCTGCAAGACAGCGTTGCGCGCCATCCGCTGGTGGATCAGATCAGTTTCCGTGGCTGGCGCTCCGGCCCCGGGGGCGATGCGCTGGATGTGGAGTTCTACGGCTCTGACAGCCCAACTCTGAAAGCGGCCAGTGAGGCGCTCAAAACCGCGTTGGAAGAATTTCCTGAGGTCTCCGCCGTTGAGGACAACCTGAACTACGACAAACAGGAACTGATCCTAGATCTCACGCCGCAGGGCCGCGCGCTGGGCTTCTCCATTGACGCGCTTGGCCGCGAGCTGCGCCACCGGCTCAACGGGCTTGAGGCCGCCACCTTCCCGGATGGCCCACGCAGCGCGGCGATCCGCGTGGAACTGCCCGAAGGCGAGCTGACCGCTGATTTCCTTGAAGGCAGCCTGATGCGCACACCCGCCGGGGCCTATGTGCCGCTCGCAGATGTGGTGACCGTGCAAAGCCGCACCGGTTTCAGCACCGTGCGGCGCGAAAACGGCGTGCGGCTGATCAATGTGACAGGCGACATCTCCGAAGATGACCCCGCCCGCGCCGAGGCTATCCTAGAGCAACTGCGCGAAGACATCCTGCCCACCATCGCCAGCGAGAAACAGGTGGAATGGCGTCTGGCCGGTTTGGCAGAGCAGGAGGATGAATTCCTCAACGATGCACGCACAGGGCTTATTCTATGCCTCAGCGGGATTTACCTTGTGCTGGCATGGGTGTTCTCAAGCTGGACCCGGCCCATGGTGGTGATGGCGATCATCCCCTTTGGCCTCGTTGGCACGATTTTTGGCCACAACCTGCATGATGTGCCGCTCAGCATGTTCACCGTTGTGGGGCTGCTGGGCATGACCGGGATCATCATCAATGACAGCATCGTACTGGTCACCACGATTGACGAACACGCCAAGGACCGCGGCGTGATCCCCTCCATCATCGACGGCGCGGCAGACCGCCTGCGACCGGTGTTCCTGACCACCGCCACCACGGTTCTGGGCCTCGCCCCGTTGCTGTTTGAGCGCAGCGCGCAGGCGCAGTTCCTCAAGCCCACGGTGATCACGCTGGTCTATGGCCTTGGCTTTGGCATGTTGCTGGTGCTGATCGTGGTGCCCGCGCTGATGGCGATCCAGACAGATTTCGCCCGTCAGGTGCAAGCCTTTGGCCGCGCCCGCCGTGCGCGCCGGTTGCAGGGCGCGCTGTTACTGAGCGGGGCTGTGCTGACCGGCTGGCTGGTGATGACCATGGGCTGGATGGTGCTGCAGGGGCAGATGCACCCGCTGCTCGGTCAGATCGTGCCCGCGTTCGCAGGTGTGACCACGCCGATCATGGCACTCTTGGTGTTCATCCTGGGCGCTGGGCTGGTCTGCGTACTGGGCTATGGCGCTGCGGCGGGCTGGATGCTGTATCGCGCCCGCCGGTCCGGAGCATCGGCATAGGCTTTCGCCCCCTCGCTCCGGTTACCCTGTTTGCCCTGATTATCCGGTGCAGCCGTGAATATCGACCGCATCGCCGTCACTCAGCACGGTGAAGCGCAGATCTGAGCGGTTGATCAGGAACGACGCATCAGAGACATGCACCATCTCGGTCTCCGCAATCAGCGTGTCCCCGCTGCGCGTTGTGGTGCCTTCCGCAACCCAGATCTCAGGATTGGCGGTTTCAATCACCGCGACTTCTGCGCCACCGGCGCGGGGCATCTTGATCTTGGCCTGAAGCTTCACACCGCCGTTTGTTGGTGCAAGCGTACAGGTGACCTTGTAAACGCCCGCCTCATCTGCCGACAGCGGTTGATCCACGATGGAGGCCACAATCCGCGCGTCCCGCGTGCCGGGGGCCGCCAGCTCACCATCAAGGTGCAGCCGCTGCGGCACACAGATGTCGCGACAAACGCCAATATCGAGCACCGCCTTCAGCCGCACAGGCTTGTCTGATTTCTTCGGGTCGATCTTCACCGGCAGGATCAGCTCTTCGGAATACCCGATGGAGCGCATGCCGTTTTCATAAAACACATCCGGCGTCGGCCAGCTCACCGCAATATCGCGCGCATTGTGCGAGCCCTGCCAGGAAATTCGCGGCGGAATGCCCGCATCCCCGGGCGCACGCCAATAGGTCTTCCACCCCGGATTCAATGTGATCCGCAGCCCCGCCGTATGGGTCCCATCCGCATTGCGCCAGCCGGGCAGAACCTCGGCCTGAACCACTTGATCAAAGGACTGTGCCGTCGCCACAGCAGGCGCCACGGCAGGCGAAATCAGAGCGCAAAGCGCGGTGAGGGTACGTGCGGTTGTCTTGAACATGAGCTTTTGATGGGCCAGAATCGGCTGAAATCCAACTCACAATCGGGCGAGAAACCCGTGTGAGACTGAAACACAACGCTTACCACTTGAGTCTATGATGGCAGGCGCACATGTTGGATGTACAGACAGCGCGTCTGTTGAAGGAGGCGTCTTGAGCAGCGAAGAAAACAGCACCACCAAAATGGACGAGCTCGATTTCACCGGGCAGGTTCTGATTGCCATGCCGGGGATGGAAGACTCGCGCTTTGCCAATTCCGTGGTGCTGATGTGTGAGCATTCTGAAAAAGGCGCGATGGGGTTGATCATCAACAAATCCATCGACGGGCTGAAACTCACCGATCTGTTTGAGCAACTCTCGATTTCCACCCACCAGCCGGATGCACCCTCTGCGCTGCATTTCGGTGGCCCCGTGGAAACGGGGCGCGGTTTTGTGCTGCATTCGCCGGAATATAAATCCGGTCTCAGCCACATGCGCGTGGGCGCGGATTTTGCCCTGACCACCACACAGGATGTGCTTGAGGACATGGCCGAAGGGCGCGGCCCGCAAAAGGCGCTGACCATGCTGGGCTACAGCGGTTGGGGGCCGGGGCAGCTCGAGCGTGAAATTGGCGAAAATGGCTGGCTTGTGGCCGAAGCCGCACCGGATCTGGTGTTTGACGATCCGGACGGCGAGAAATGGGCCAATGCCCTCAAAAGCCTCGGCGTCGATGCGCTGACTCTTTCCGCCGCCGCCGGTCGGGCGTGAGGCAGGCCAACGCCCGCCTCAACGGCCTCTATTGCGCATAAACCGCCGTTTCAAACGCCTCATAGGTCCGCAGATAGGGCGCTTCCACAAAAGGCAGGGATTGCGTGAACACCAGACCAGCCACATCTGACGCCGGATCCACCCAGTAATGCGTGTTACACACCCCGGCCCAGCTTTGTGACCCGGCTTTGCGCCGCCCCGGAACATCGGCCTCAAAACGCACCGCCGCAAAACTGTGGGTGGTGCCTTCAGGCAATTCCACATCTGCCGTCACAGGTGGTGCAATGGTCACCATCTTCTGAAACGTCTTGCCCTCCATCTGGTCTTCCAGCATTTCGGCAAAGGCTTTTTCAGACAGAATGCGCTGCCCATCCAGCGCGCCTTTGTTCAGCAACATGCGGAGAAACTTCATATAGTCCGGCGCCGTGGAATAGAGGCAATGCCCCATGCCATAGACCTCTGGCTGAGGCGGCGGGGCCAAGTCAAACGGCACAAAATTGCCGTCCTCACCGCGGGCCCGCACCTCCGACAGCCGATCTGCAAAGGCGTCCGGTTCAAAGGCGGTGTCGTTCATCCCCAGCGGGTCAAAGATCTCCTCGCGGCAGAACTGGTCAATGCGCCGCCCGTCAAGCGTTTCCACCACTTGTCCCAGCCAGTCGATGCTTGGGCCATAGCCCCAGCGGTCGCCGGGATCATACATCAGCGGATAGTTGAGCGATGCTTTGGTGCCGCTCAACACACTGGGATGTCCGGTCGCCTCAAGATATCTGCCCACTTCGGGGTTCCAGAATTCATACTCCAGCCCGCTGCGATGGGTGGCCAGATGGCGGATGGTGGCGGTGGTTTTGGGCGCACGCATCACAGGCGTGCCGCCGTCCCAGCGCTCCAGCACCTGCAGCTTGTTCCAGTCGGGCAGGATATCGGCCACGGGGGTGTCCATCGACAGTTTGCCCCGGTCGATCATGATCATCGCGGCCACCGAACCGATCGCCTTGGTGGCAGAAAAAATCCGAAACACCGTGTTCTCTGAAGCGGGGCGTCCTGCGGCGGCCTCTCCTGAGCTTCCCGAGTAGGTAACGCCATCGGCGTTGGCGCTCATCGCCACAACAAAGGGCACATCCTGCGCCGCAACGGCATCCTTGAGGATGCGATCAAAATTCTCAGACGACATGTGGTTCCTCCCAAAACCTCGATTGGGAGAAAAGCTAGCTCAGGAGCCTTTTCAAAACAACTTTGCAGGCTTGAAGGGGCTAATCTCTTGGAGCTGCCGCCCGCTTCAGCCGGTCATTGATCGCCAGCCCAAGTCCGGTTTCAGGGATCGGGGACACTGCGATGGGCGCGTCTCCGTCCTGATCCAGCTGGTGCAAGTGGTGAAACAGCTTTGCGGCGGCCTCTGTCAGATCCCCGGAAGGGCTGAGGTTGAGGGTTGCGCCGTCAACCTTGCCAAAGCCCAGCAGCCGTTCCTCCGCACTGATCTCGGTGGCGTTCAGGCGGACCGTGGCACCGGGCGCGTAGTGTGAGGTCATCTGTCCCGGAGCGGTCAGCGGCGCGTTCTCGGCGCGCCCCGCCACCGGCGCACCAATTGCGGATTCCAACGCCTCCACCGGAAGCCCGCCGGGGCGCAGCAGGGTGGGGGTGTCAGACAGGCCAAGGATGGTGGATTCCACACCCACATCACAGGCACCGCCATCAACCACAGCTTCGATCCGGCCGGTGAGGCCAGCGCGCACATGGGCGGCTTCGGTCGGGCTGATCTTGCCGGAGGGATTGGCCGAGGGGGCGGCCACCGGCCCGTCAAACTGCGCCAGCAACGCTTTGGCCACCGGATGGGCGGGCACGCGGATCGCAAGGGTGGGCAGCTCTGCGGTGACAAGCGGGGACAGGCCCGAATCCGGGCGCAGCGGCAAGACCAGCGTCAGCGGGCCGGGCCAGAAGGCGGAGGCGATACGGTCTGCAAGGTCGCTCCAAATGACGTAGCGTTTTGCGGTCTCGACATCTGCGACATGCACGATAAGCGGGTTGAAACGGGGCCGTCCCTTGGCCTCAAAGATGCGGGCCACCGCATGATCCTGACGGGCGTCAGCCCCCAGTCCATAAACGGTTTCCGTTGGGAAAGCGACTAAGCCGCCACCCCGAAGAAGGGTCTCGGCCTCAACAAAGCCGGAGGCATCAGCAGGGAGGGTTTTGGTGTCCAAGATGGGGCTCTCCAGTGACGTCGCGTTCCGCTATGATAGGATCCTTGCTAACACTATCTTTGCGCTCAAAGCTGCATACATGCGGCGCTCATCAAAGCCAAGCCTGCCGGAGAGACAGATGCCCTTTCGTGCCCCAGTGACAGATTTCCAATTCCTGTTCGACCACGTGGTCGATTTTGCTCAGATCACTGCAACCGAGCGTTTTGCAGATGCAGACAACGACACCCGCGACGCCATTCTGTCGGAAGCCGGTAAGATGGTCGAAGAGGTCATGGCTCCGCTGCAGCGCGCTGGTGACCTTGAGGGCGCCGTGCTGGAAAACGGCATCGTGCGCACCACCCCGGGCTATGGCGATGCCTATAAGCAGATCGCGGAAGGCGGCTGGATCTCCATGAGCGCCCTGCCTGAGAACGGCGGCATGGGCCTGCCGATCTCCCTCACTGCCGCTGTGAACGAGATGATGGGCGCGGGCTGCCTGTCTCTGCAGCTCAACCCGCTGATGACCCAGGGCCAGATCGAAGCGCTGGAACACCACGCCTCTGACGAGGTGAAGTCCATGTTCCTGTCCAAACTGGTGTCCGGCGAATGGTCCGGCACCATGAACCTGACCGAGCCTGCCGCCGGTTCCGACGTGGGCGCGCTGCGCTCCAAAGCAGAGCGCAACGAGGACGGCACCTATTCTGTCACCGGTCAGAAGATCTACATCACCTGGGGTGACAACGACTTCACCGAAAACGTCTCCCACCTCGTTCTGGCGCGTCTGCCCGAGGGCGGCTCCGGCACCAAAGGCATCAGCCTCTTCCTCGTGCCCAAGCTGCTGCCGGATGAAAACGGCGACTATGTGGTGCCAAACTCCCTGAAAGTTGTGAGCCTTGAGCACAAGCTCGGCATCCACGGCTCCCCGACCGCCGTGATGCAATACGACGGCGCCAAAGGCTGGCTCGTCGGTCAGGAGCATGGCGGCATGAAAGCCATGTTCACCATGATGAACAACGCCCGCCTCGGTGTGGGTGGTCAGGGTGTGGGTGTGGCCGAAGCCGCTTACCAGCACGCGCTGGCCTATGCCATGGAGCGTACCCAGGGCCGCAGCATGATCGAAGGCGGCACCGGCACCATCATGGATCACGCCGATGTGCGCCGTATGCTGACCGGCATGAAGGCGGATATCTTCGCTGCCCGCGCCATCGAAATGGCCTGTGCCGTTGCGCTGGACATGGGCACCGCCACCGGTGCGAAAGAATGGAACGCCCGCGCGGCCTTCCTGACACCGATCTCCAAAGCCTTTGGCACCGACGTGGGCATCAAAGTGTCTGAGGACGGCGTTCAGGTCCACGGCGGCATGGGCTTCATCGAGGAAACCGGCGCAGCACAGTTCAGCCGCGATGTGCGCATCACCGCGATCTATGAAGGCACCAACGGCATTCAGGCGATGGACCTCGTGGCCCGTAAGCTGATGGACGGTGGCGATGCTGCCTATGCCATCCTTGATGAGATCGAAGATTGCGCGGAAAAAGTGCGCGAGAGCATGGCAGATCTGGCAGAGCCTCTGTGGCAGGCCACCGAAACCCTGCGTGAAGCCACCGAATGGATGGTCGCACAGGGCGATCTGAACGACCGCTTTGCTGGCTCCGTGCCGTTCCTGCGCGGCTTTGCCCGCGTGCTGGGTGGCTACTATCACCTGCGCGCAGCGATCGCGGAAGGTGGCGAAGGCCCACGCTCCAAGCTGGCCAAGTTCTACATCAAGCGTCTGCTGCCAGAGCACGCAGGTGTGCTGGCCCACGCCATGGAAGGCGCTGGCGACCTCTATGCGCTGAGCCCTGAAGAACTGGGCGCAGCCTGATGCACGACGGCGCGGCAGGCATCCGCTATCCATGGGAAACTCCCCCTGCAGAGGGGGAGGCCATCGAGGTGGCCGAAGGGGTTCTTTGGATGCGCTTGCCGCTGCCGATGAAGCTGGACCACGTCAACATCTACGCGCTGGATGATGGCGACAGCTGGACGGTGGTGGACACCGGTTTTGACAGCAGAAAGTCCCGCGCCATTTGGCAAAAACTTCTTGATGGCCCGCTCGCTGGAAAACCAGTCGGGCGGGTTGTCGTGACGCACCACCACCCGGATCACGTCGGTCTTGCCGGCTGGTTTCAATCCGAACATGGTGCGGAACTCTGGACAACCCGCACCGCTTGGCTGTTTGCCCGTATGCTGCAGCTCGATGAGCAGGCGGTGCCCCGTCAGGAAACCCTCGATTTCTACCGTGCCTGCGGCATGGATGAAGAGATCTTCCAGAAACGCGCCAGCGAACGCCCCTTCAACTTTGCGGATATGGTTGCGCCCATGCCGCTTGGCTTTAAGCGCATCAAACAGGACGACGTGATCCGCATGGGCGGACGCGACTGGGATGTGCATATCGGCAACGGCCACGCACCGGAGCACGCCACCTTCTGGAGCCGCGACGACCATCTGGTGCTCTCGGGTGATCAGATACTGCCCTCGATCAGCTCCAACATCGGCGTCTACGCCACCGAGCCTGAAGCGGACCCCGTGGCCGATTGGCTGGAGGCCTGTGAGCGGCTGGCCATCTATGCACGCGCGGATCAGTTGATCCTTGGCGGACACAAACTGCCTTTCACCGGCGCGCCGACCCGCATGCGCCAGCTGATCGACAACCACCATGGCGCGCTCGACCGTTTGAAAGATCATCTCGATGATCCGAAAACCGCAGGCGAGTGCTTCCCGCCTTTGTTCAAGCGCACCATTGATGAAGGGGCCTATGGTCTCGCCTTGGTGGAGGCCCTTGCCCATTTGAACCATCTCTACCAGATTGGAGAGATAAACCGGACCAAGCGCGCAGATGGCGCCTACGTCTGGCAGAGGATCAAATAGGGCAGCTTTTATGAGCGAAGACATCAAGACCACAGCAGAGGCAGCCGAGGCTGCGGCTCTGCCGCGCCGCCGTGAGGTACATTCCAATCCAGAGGTGGCAGAGGTCGAGGTGCCTGAAAAGGTCGCCAAAGAACCTGTGCAATCCAAGAGCGCTGCCGAATGGGCCTATGAACGGCTGATCCTCTATATCCAGAACTTTGAAAAGCAGCTGGATGAAACCCATGAGGTGGCCATGGGCTTTGTCGGCGGGGAGGCCGGTGTGCTGCGGATCGAGGGTATGGGCTATTTTGATCCCGACATCGTGACCTTCTACGGCACCGACTCAAACGGCATCAAAACCCAGCTTGTCCAGCACGTCAGCCAGCTCAATGTGATGCTGCGGGCTTTGCCCAAACCCAGCGATGATGGCGAGGCGCCCACGCGCATCGGATTCCGTCTGGCGGAAGGGCTTAAGAAATAGGCCCGCAGGCAGTGCGGCATTTTGTGTCGCCTCTCTGGGGGCTTGCTCTGCGCAGGCAGGGTGACAGGTGATACTGAATCAGCTATCCAAGCACATAAGCGACAGGAGGAATGACCATGGCAGAACACAAGCACGGCTCGATGGATATCGAAGTTCAGGAAAAAACCTTTGCAGGCTTTATCAAAGCCTCTGTGTATGTGGCTTCTGCAAGCATTGGCATTCTGATCTTCCTGGCTCTCTTCAACAGCTAAGGCCAATAGGGCCACAGAGGTGCCCGACATGATCAGGACAATTCGTATGATGGCGCTGGCTTTGCTGGCGCTTTCTCTTGCTGCGTGTACCGTGCGCAATCCGGTTGAAACCAACGCGCTCGATCAGGAGGTCGCCGCAGCCCGCTATGCCCATGCCGGGCCAAAGCAGCTCACGCTCTTTACAATGATTTCCAATGACAACGGATCGGGCGCACATACCTCGCTTCTGATCAACGCCAGCGAACGGGTGGCCTTTGACCCGGCCGGGTCTTTCCGCACGGAAGGGATCACCGCGAAGAACGACGTTGTCTACGGCATGACGCCCTATCTGGTCGACCAGTACACCCGCTTCCATGCGCGCGAGACCTTCCACGTGGTGGTGCAGACTTTGGACGTTGAGCCGGAAGTCGCGGAGTTGGCATTGCGCAAGGCTCAGTCCCTTGGACCGGTGCTGGAATCACAATGCGCTTTGACCACCTCTCAGGTGCTGGCAGGCCTGCCGGGGTTTGAGGATGCGCCACGCACCTATTCTCCCCGCAAGCTGAGTGAGTATTTCGCGGCCAAAGGGGCGAGCTATGATCGCCTCTTTGAATATGACGACGCGGACAAATCCAAGGTTCTTGCGGCTTTTGTGCCGGAATATGAGCGCGCTGCGACCAACTGATCTGCGCACGTTAACCATGGTTTTTCGGGTGTTCTGTGCGTGAAATGCCACAGACGCAATACCGTAGGGATACCGACGCGATACAGACGTGAAATTTTCAGAGGATTTGGAGCCCGCCAAAAAGGGTTAACGCACCGACGAGGATCGCCCAAAGGATGTTTTTGGTGACATAGCCGGTGACCAGCGTCGCCGCTGCTGCGGCCATCCGTGCCGGGTCCGGTTGCCCCCCTGTGGCGCTTGGCCAGATCACCAGCGGGGCCACAAGACCGGGCAACACCGCAACAGCGGTATAGCGCAGGTGGCGCAGCACCCACTCGGGCATTTGCCGGTCGCCGATGATGCCCAAAAACACATAGCGCAGTCCGAAACTGCCGATTCCCATGCAAATGATGATGATCCAGGTTGTGGTCTCATTCATTTGGAATCCCTCGCTTTTTCCGCCTGGCGTTCAACTTCTGCACCGGTAATCATCCCCGCCGCAGCGGCCATCATCAGCCCGAGGTTCCAGGGCAGGAATGCAAATATCAGCGCCGTGATCACAGAGACCACAGCCGCCAGAACGTGGGCTTTCGTGCGCAGCATCGGCCCGATCATCGCCAAAAACGTGATAGGCACCGCAAAATCCAGCGCAAAGGAGGGTGGAATGGCTTGCCCCACCAACGCGCCCACCAGCGTCGCGGCATACCAGGCGGGAAAAACCGGGGTGATCGAGCCCAGAAAATATGAGAATTTCTGCCCCAGAGACAGCCCCGAGCGTTTCTCAAATTCAATGATTGCAAGGGCATAGCTCTGATCTACCAACCCATAAGCCACAAAAGCCCGTCGCCAAAAAGGCAAGGCTCCAAAGTAAGGCGTAATCGACGCGGAATACATCGCTAGGCGCAGGTTCACCGTCAGCGCAGAGGCAATCACAACAACCGTCGGCGCATTCTCCGCCATCAGTTGAAGAGCGGTAAACTGCGCCGCGCCAGCGATCACAACCACTGAAAAAGCAAGGGTTTGCACCACCGGCAAGCCCGCCTCGGTCGCGACCACGCCAAAGAGCAGGGCAAAGGGCCCCACCACCAGCAGAAACGGCAGACCATGGCGAACACCGCGCAGGAACTCGGTTCGATCAAAGTAGGATGTCATGAGACTCGCTCAAAAAATAAAGCCCTCAAGGCCTACCCAAGTCCGGTTGGGGATGCAATGCGTGGGGATAGCTGAAACGTGGTTGATTGGTGGTGGTCAAGGCAGCGAAAGCTGATTAGGTTTCAGTGCGATGTGGAGGAGGCTGCATGTCAGAAGCATCAGATTTGGCAGACTATTTGATCGCGCCCGACCCAAAGGCGCCACGGCTGACACGCGCCGTGGTGGGCACAGATCAATTTGGTCAACCCACCGAGATTTCGGTTGTCGAGGAGCGTCCTCTGACGATCTATCTCAACAGTCGCGAGATCGTCACCGCGATGACAATTGGGGATTACCCGGAATATCTCGGGCTTGGTTTTTTGCTCAATCAAGGAATGCTGAAGCCGACCGATGACGTGACCGGCGTGGACTATGATGAGGAACTCGAAGTTGTTGTTGTTCGCACCGCAACCGAGACGAACCACGAAGAGAAGCTGAAGAAAAAGACCCGCACATCCGGCTGTGCAGTGGGCACTGTGTTTGGTGATATGATGGAGGGGCTTGAGAATGTGACCCTGCCGCAAAGCACCATCCGAACTAGTGATCTCTATGCCTTGGCGCATAAGATCAACCGCACGCCCTCGCTCTATCTGGAAGCCGGAGCCATCCATGGCACGGTGCTCTGTCAGGGTGATCAGCCGCTGGTCTATATGGAAGATGTCGGGCGTCACAACGCGGTTGATAAAATCGCGGGCTGGATGTTTCAGGAGCAAGCAAGTGCCTCAGATAAGGTGCTCTATACCACGGGCCGGCTGACCTCTGAGATGGTCATCAAATGCGCTTTGATGGGCATACCGGTGCTGGCCTCGCGATCCGGGTTCACCGCCTGGGGCGTTGAAATTGCACGACAAGTCGGGCTGACGCTGATCGGACGCATGCGCGGTCAGCGGTTTGTTTGCCTGAGCGGCGAAGACCGCCTGCTGCGGGATGTTGATCCCAACCGCGTGCCGGAGGAAGCGCGCAAACACGGACGCAAGAGCGGAGCAAAAACGTGAAGCAACCACTCGGAGTGATCCTTGCAGGAGGGCAGGCCACGCGCATGGGCGGCGGCGACAAAGGGCGCTTGATGCTTAGTCAACGCAGCATTCTGGAGCATGTTATCGAGCGGCTCGAGCCCCAGGTTGCCGGATTGGCGCTGAACGCCAATGGCGATGCTGCGCGGTTTGATGATCTCGATTTACCTGTGTTGCCGGATTCTCTCGAGGGCTATCCCGGACCTTTGGCCGGGGTGCTGGCAGGTTTGGATTGGGCGGCAGAGCAGGGGTCGGATGCCATTGTGACCGCCGCTGCAGACACGCCGTTTTTCCCGTGTGATCTGGTGCCGCGTTTGTTGCTGGCCGCAGAAGGCAAACCGCATGTGCTTGCACTCTCTGCGTCGCGCGAACCGGACGGCAAAATATGGCGCCAGCCCACATTCGGCCTTTGGCCTGTGGCGCTTAGGGATGATCTGAGGGCGGCTTTGCAAGAGGGGCTCAGAAAAGTTGTCCTGTGGACGGATAAACATGATGCAGGTCAAGCCATCTTTGCCCAAACCGGGATAGATCCCTTTTTTAACGTGAATACCCCGGACGATCTGCAAGAGGCGCGCCGGTTGGCAGGAGACCCCACAAAGTGAAGCAGGTTTATGGCGTTGTCGGCTGGAAGAACTCTGGCAAAACTGGATTGATGGAGCGCTTGGTGACGGAAATCACCAGCCGGGGCTTGACGGTTTCCACGATCAAACACGCGCACCACAGTTTTGATGTGGACCAGCCGGGCAAAGACAGCCATCGGCACCGCGAGGCGGGGGCAAGCGAGGTCTTGCTCGCCAGCCGCGCGCGTTGGGCCTTGATGCGTGAGCTGCGAGAGAAAGATGAACCGTCGCTGTCGGAGCTTCTGGAGAAGCTCGCTCCGGTGGATCTGGTCCTGATTGAGGGCTATAAGCGGGACAAGCATCCGAAGGTAGAAGCCCATAGAGCCGTGACGGGCAATGCGCTGATCGCGCCGGAAGATCCAACCGTGCGCGCCATTGCTTCGGACACAGCATTGGAAAGCGATCGGCCGGTGATGAACCTTGATGATACCAAAAAGATCGCAGATTTCATTCTGTCAGACCTTGGAATATAGCCTCTTTATCAGCCGTTTACACAAAAGAGCAGAGCAATGGTGCAAGACAACAAACTGGTGCCGCCACCGCTGAAGAATGATTGTTTTGCCTTGCCTGCAGACACCCACTGGACGCCGGTTTCTGAAGCTTTGAAGCGCCTGGAAGAGCGGTTGCATGTTTGCGTGCCGGTCGAGCAAGTGGCGCTTTCAGAAGGTTTGGGACGTATTCTGGCGCAGGATGTTGTTGCGCAACGCTCCAATCCGCCGCAGCCTAATTCTGCGGTTGATGGCTACGGTCTAAATCATGCGGATATCGTTGATGGCGCACAAAGCCTGCCGCTCGTAGAGGGGCGGTCCGCCGCTGGGGAACCCTTCGAGGGGGCGGTTCCTGCAGGCCATGCGGTGCGAATCCTCACCGGAGCCACGATCCCTGAGGGAGTGGACACGGTGATCCTGCAGGAAGACGTGAGCACGGATGGCACGGCGATTGCTTTTCACGGGCCGCTCAAGAAAGCAGCGAACACCCGAAAGGCCGGAGAGGACGTTGCAAGCGGTGATGTGATCCTGCCCAAAGGGCGGCAAGTGACGCCTGCCGATCTGGCGTTGATCGCGGCAACCGGCTGCTCCGGTTTGAGTGTGTATGCACGTTTGCGCGTGGCTGTGATCTCTACAGGTGACGAACTGGCGGAAGCCGGGTCTGAGGCGCGGGAAGATCAGATATTTGATGCCAATCGGCCAATGCTGTTGGGCATGATCACGCAGTTTGGCTTCACCCCGGTGGACATGGGGCGGGCGCCTGATGATCGTGAGGCTCTAAAGAATTTCTTGGATCAGGCCGCAGAGCAGGCTGATATGATCCTGACTTCCGGTGGCGCGTCTGCAGGGGACGAAGATCACATGTCCGCGCTGTTGAACGAAACCGGCTCCATGACCCTGTGGCGTCTGGCAATCAAGCCGGGCCGTCCGCTGGCGTTGGGCGTGTGGAACGGAACGCCGGTCTTTGGGCTGCCTGGCAATCCGGTGGCGGCAATGGTCTGCACCTTGATTTTTGCCAAGCCTGCCATGAGTGCGTTGGCTGGCGCGGGTTGGAAAGCGTCGGAACCTATCTGGGTGCCTGCCGCGTTTGAGAAAGACAAGAAGGCCGGTCGGCGCGAGTATCTGCGCGCGCGACTTGTTGCCGGACGGGCCGAGGTGTTCAAATCTGAAGGTTCGGGCCGGATCAGCGGTTTGAGCTGGGCAGAAGGGCTTGTGGAGCTTCCTGACGAGGCCATGCAGGTTGGCGAAGACACACTTGTCGCCTACTACCCCTACGCTGCCTTTGGGCTGTAAAAAAAAGCGCCACCTGGGCGCCTGTTTTGCTTAGTCAAATATGCCGGCAACACGTCCCAGAAGCATGAAGGCTCGGGCTGTGCGCGTGTCAGATAGTGCGGCGATATCCGCGTCGGTGGCTGTCTCTTCAAACTCAACGAAGCTCTTGTCAAAGCGGCGCAGAAAGTGATGCGCTGCGTCGCGGAAAATCGCATCTTGTTTCATGCGACCAGCGGCCAGAGCCAGAGAGCTGCGATCACGCACTCCCCCCAATGCTGCGATGGCTTTGCCACGTTCGCCTGAGGCAAAGCGACGCCAGATTTCTGGACGCGCCAGATCAGGACGCAAGTCATCCATGTAGATGCCGTCTTGGCTCAGCAGGGTGAGAACGTCTTGGCTCGCCTGAATGAGATGTGCAGCTTGCCGGTCCCGCAACGCCTTGCGCAGAGCGGCAAAGCCTTCGGCGTCTTCTGCGTTTTCGGGGAAATTGAGCGCTTGGATAAAGTCTGCACGGGCGAGAGGCGGGGACAGCTCCTCAGCAGGTGTGCCAAGTGCCAAAGTGCCCTGATCGGTCAGATCTTCCGCAGGCGCGTCAGTTGTGGGGGCCTTGCGAATACCGTCCTCACGGTCCCGGCTGGTAGAGAACGTGGCCAGCGCGGTTTCAGTCTTACGTGTGGCCGCAGCAATCTCATCGAGCTTTTTGGTGACGGAAGGCTCTACACCCTGCGCAGCCTGTGCGCCTTGTGCCTGCAGCACATAGGTGCGGCGCATGGCATCTATTGCCGCCTGAAGGCGTGCGCTTTCTTCGCGCATCACGCGGGAGGAACGGGCGGCGGTGGCCGCCACCCAGATCATCGCAACTGGCATGAATACGGCAAAGAGCGTCATCAAAAACGCCACGCCGTCAGCTTGTTCTACTGGATTTGACGGAAGGATCAGAAAGAAAATGACGGCGCCAAGCAGCCAGATAAAACTGAGACCGACCGCAATCCATTCGATTGCGGTGATCTTGGGCTGCTGAGGTTTGTCGTAAATACCCAGCGGTGTTGACTGGGATTCGGTGTCGTCTTTCATGCCAGTGCGTGTGGTGGCCATCGGGTTACTTGTACGCGATACTCAGGACTTCGTAGCTTTTCTCACCGCCGGGGGTGCGGACTTCGACGCTATCGCCTTCTTCTTTGCCAATCAGCGCCCGTGCAATCGGGGATTTGATGTTGAGAAGGCCCTTTTCAACATTGGCTTCGTGCTCGCCTACGATTTGCCAGGTTTTCTCTTCGTCTGTGTCTTCGTCAGCCAGAGTGACGGTTGCACCAAATTTGATGGCGCCAGAGAGGGTTGCGGGGTCAATGACCTCGGCAAGACCAATCACGCCTTCCAACTCTTTGATACGCCCTTCAATGAAGCCCTGTTTTTCACGGGCTGAATGGTATTCCGCGTTCTCTTTCAGGTCGCCGAGCTCGCGCGCAGAGGCGATTGCCTCGATGATCGCGGGGCGTTCCACCGTTTTGAGTTGCTTCAATTCCGCTTCGAGCGCCGAGTGACCGGCGCGAGTCATTGGTATTTTTTCCATGGGTGCGGTCCCGTTGGTCCTTGGCCGCCTTAAACACAGGGCGGCAGTTCTGTTTCAACTGTTGCGGTGCAGAATGCACTGAGGCCTCTTTCAAATGCAAGTGGCGCACCCTTTGCAAGAAGAAATATCCGAGCGTGCCGCAAAAACGCGCTATTGGGGCGAAATGTCGTTGGGTTCCGATTGACGGATCGATTAAAGACACGTTAGCAGATGCGAAAGAAAATTACCCAGCGATCCGAAAGGGGAAGCCAATGTCGGAAATCGAACGCGAAGCCATGGAATATGACGTTGTCATCGTTGGCGCGGGCCCTGCGGGTCTGTCTGCAGCGATCCGTCTGAAACAGCTAGATGCGGACCTTGACGTTGTTGTGTTGGAAAAGGGCTCTGAAGTCGGGGCGCATATCCTGTCCGGTGCTGTTCTGGACCCTTGCGGGCTGAACGCGCTGATCCCTGATTGGAAGGAAAAAGGCGCGCCGCTGAACACCCCGGTGAAAGAAGACAACTTCTACATGCTGGGTGAAGCCGGTGAAATTCGTATCCCGAACTTCCCGATGCCACCGCTGATGAACAACCACGGCAACTACATTGTTTCCATGGGCAACGTCTGCCGCTGGATGGCGGAGCAGGCAGAAGAGCTGGGCGTAGAGATCTTCCCAGGCATGGCATGCTCAGAGCTGGTCTATGGCGACAATGGCGAAGTCAAAGGCGTTGTGGCTGGTGTCTTCGGTCTGGAAGAAGATGGCTCTTACGGTCCTGGCACTGAGCCAGGCATGGAGCTGCACGGCAAATACGTCTTCCTGTCGGAAGGTGTGCGTGGGTCGCTCGCGAAAGAAGTGATCGCCAAATACAATCTGCAGGACGGCAAAGAGCCTCAGAAATTCGGCGTTGGCATGAAAGAGATCTGGGAAATCGACCCGGCGAAACACAACGAAGGTGAAGTCACCCACACCATGGGCTGGCCTCTGGGCAGCAATGCGGGCGGTGGTTCCTTCATCTATCACCTTGAGAACAATCAGGTGTATGTGGGCTTCGTGGTGCACTTGAACTACAAGAACCCGCATCTGTTCCCATACATGGAGTTCCAGCGCTTCAAGCATCACCCAAAGGTGGCCAAGCTGCTCGAAGGCGGCAAACGGGTCGCTTACGGCGCACGCGCTATTTCTGAGGGTGGCTATCAGTCCATGCCGAAGATGGTGGCGCCTGGTGTTGCGTTGCTTGGCTGTTCGGTCGGTATGGTCAACGTGCCGCGCATCAAGGGCAACCACAATGCGATGCTGTCCGGCAAAGCCGCGGCGGAAGCTGCCTTTGAAGCCATCAAGGCAGAGCGTTCTGGCGACGAGCTGAGCGCATATGAAGAAGAAGTGCGCACCGGTGCTATTGGTCAAGACCTTAAGAAGGTTCGCAATGTGAAGCCGATCTGGTCCAAATGGGGCCTCACCGCGTCCCTGATGCTGGGTGGTTTGGACATGTGGACAAACACTCTTGGGTTCTCCCTGTTTGGCACCGTGAAGCACGGCAAAAACGATGCGGAGGCCACGGAAGAGGCCAGCAAGCACAAGCCGATCGATTATCCGAAACCAGATGGGAAGCTGTCATTTGACCGCTTGACCAACGTGAGCTTCTCCATGACGAACCATGAAGAAAGCCAGCCTTGCCACCTGCGTTTGACCAACCCTGACACACCAGTGTCTGTGAACTTGCCGAAGTTTGCAGAACCAGCGCAGCGCTACTGCCCTGCGGGCGTTTACGAAGTGGTTGAAGAAGAGGGCAAAGATCCGCGCTTTGTTGTGAACTTCCAGAACTGCGTGCACTGCAAAACCTGCGACATCAAAGACCCAAGCCAGAACATCACTTGGGTCACGCCGCAAGGCGGCGACGGGCCAAACTACCCGAACATGTAAGCGAAACTGGCCCAACCAAGGCCGCAGTGTATGAAATCGCCCCGATCAGCAACCGCTGGTCGGGGCTTTTATTTGCCGCGCGGAATTGCATAAAACCCGGCGCATCCCTCAAAAACTTGATCTGTTTTGCGCGCATTCTCGCCGGTGCGCCATTGCGCGTGGCAATGGGCGCGACTAGGTTCAAGGGAAGGCATGAACATGGGAGTTTCACGTGGCCAATAAGCTTTTCAGATCGGTTGCCATTTCGGCGGTTTTGGCGGCGATGGCGCTCCCAGTTCAAGCAAATGGCTTGGCGGGGTCTTATCTCGCGGCGCGGCAAGCAACCTATGAGTCTGATTACAGCCAAGCCGCGCGGTATTTCACTCAGGCGCTGACCCGCGATGCCGGCAATCCAATGCTGCAGGAAAACGCTGTTCTGGCGTTTCTGTCTTTGGGGCAGATTGATCGGGCGATGCCGATTGCACGCAAGATGATTGCGGAGGGCAACCACAGCCAGCTTGCGGAAATGGCACTGACCACAGGGCTTGTTGAGGATGGGAACTTCTCCGAGCTGATCGATCGTCTGGAAAAGGGCGGTGTTGGTCCTCTGGTGGATGGGTTGTTGAAGGCCTGGGCCGAAATTGGCCGCGGCGAGATGTCTGAAGGACTTGCCGCATTTGATGAGGTGTCCAAAGAGCCGGGGCTTGGCGGGTTCGCAGAGTATCACAAAGCCATGGCCTTGGCATCGGTTGGCGATTTTGAAGGAGCGCTCGCGGTGTTTGACGCGGGCACTATGGATGGTCTGCAGCTGACCCGTCGTGGTGTGATGAGCGAAGTTGAGGTGCTGTCTCAGTTGGATCGCACTGAAGATGCGATTGCGCGCATTGACGAAGCCTTTGGCAACGATCTTGACCCGGCCTTGCGCCAGATCCGCGATCGCCTGGTCGCCGGGGAGACCTTGCCATTCACGCATGTAACAAGTGCGGCGGACGGCATTGCAGAGGTTTATCACTCTATCGCAAGCGCGCTGCGCAATGAGGCCAATGCGGATTACACGCTGCTCTATGCCCGGATCGCTGAGTATTTGCGCCCAACGCATACTGAGGCTTTGTTGATGACCGCGGAGCTTCTGGAAACGCTTGGTCGTTATGAATTGGCCTCCCAGACCTATCAGAAGGTTCCTGCGGATGATCCCTCGTTTCACGCAGCCGAATTGGGGCGCGCAGAGGCCCTGCGGGAAACGGGTAAGACTGAAGCCGCGCTTGAGGTGCTTGAGCAGCTGACGCGCAGCCACGGGGATGTTGCCTATGTCCACACCGCATTGGGGGACCTGCGCCGTCAGGAGCGCGATTTTGCGGGCGCCGTTGCCGCCTACAACGACTCGATCAATCTTTACGACGAACTAGAGCCGCGCCAGTGGTTCCTGTTCTACGCACGTGGCATCAGCTACGAGCGCTTGGGGGAATGGGAAAAGGCAGAAGCGGATTTCCGCAAGGCTTTGGAGCTGAACCCGGAGCAACCGCAGGTGCTGAATTATCTGGGCTACTCTCTGGTCGAGAAGCAAATCAAACTGGACGAAGCGCTGGATATGATTGAGCGCGCTGTCGCGGCCCGTCCTGATAGTGGCTATATCGTGGACAGCCTCGGTTGGGTTTTGTTCCGTCTTGGACGCTATGACGAAGCTGTGGCTCATATGGAGCGCGCGGTGGAGTTGATGCCGGTCGACCCTGTGGTGACCGATCATCTGGGCGACGTCTATTGGGCAGTCGGGCGTAAGCTGGAAGCTCAGTTCCAATGGCGCCGAGCCTTGAGCTTTGTCGATGCAGATACCGTGGAAGAGGCCGATCCGGAGCGCATTCGCCGTAAATTGGAAGAGGGCCTGGATGCTGTTCTCGAAGAAGAAGGGGCTGCGCCTCTGACGGCTGCCAATGAAAATTGAGGCATTTGCGCCTGCCAAGATCAATCTGACCTTACATGTGACCGGCCAACGCGCTGACGGGTATCATCTATTGGATTCCCTTGTGATGTTTGCCGACTTCGGGGATCGGATCTGGGTCGAAAAAGCAGGTGAGACCACGATGGACGTGACGGGGCCTTTGGCAGGTCCAGTCCCGACCGACAGCAGCAACCTTGTTAGAAGAGCTGCTGATTATTTGGGGGTGACCGCCAAAATCACGCTGGAAAAGAACTTACCGGCTGCGGCAGGTATCGGCGGGGGGTCTTCGGACGCAGCAGCAACGCTGCGCGCTTTGTGCGCGCTCTACGATCTGCCGTTGCCTTCCGAAGATGCTGCGCTCGCGCTTGGGGCGGACGTACCGGTGTGCCTGAAGGGCGGCTGGGCGCGGATGAGCGGTATTGGTGGCGATGTAGCGCGTTTGGGCGCAGGCGCTGCGTGGCCCATGCTGCTGATCAATCCGCGCGTTGCGGTCTCCACTCCGGAGGTGTTTCGTGGACTAAATGCGAAAACAAACGCGCCAATGCCGGGTCGGATGCCAGCATGGAGTGATAGGGAAGCCGCGCTTGAGTGGCTCGCTGGTCAGCGAAATGACCTGCAGGCCCCTGCCATAGCGCTTGAGCCGATTATTGCAGAAGCGCTTCAGCTGCTGGGAGACAGCGATGGCTGCCAGCTGGCCCGAATGTCGGGATCTGGCGCAACTTGTTTTGCAATTTTCACAGATGGGATGGCGCGTGATGCGGCAGCGGAAAAAATCCGTGCGAAACGGCCAGACTGGTGGTTTCAACCGGTCCAGGACTGCGGAAAGAGCTGGCGCTAGAAACGCCAGTTTTCGGCTCAGTTGAGGCGCTCCACCACGTAGTCGGCGATGCCAATTAGCAGGTCGCGGATGGCGTGCTCCGGAAGGTGTTCCATCGCGGCTTTGGCCTTTGCGGTCCAAGCGTATGCATCATCGCGCGTTGCTGTGAGCGTGTCATATTTGGCCATCAGCGCGAGGGCATGCTGGAGGTCGCCGTCTTCTTGGCGGCCCTTCTCAATGGTCCGCACCCAGAATTCCCGCTCTTCTTCTGTGGCCTGAGCGACCGCTTTGATCACCGGCAGGGTGAGTTTGCGCTCGCGGAAATCATCACCGATGTTCTTGCCAGTCTGAGCGGTGTCGCCTTGATAATCCAGCAGATCGTCGGCGATCTGGAATGCGATACCAAGCGCATCACCGTAGTCAAAAAGTGCTTTGACCAATTTCGGGTCCGCGCCTGCGATCACGCCGCCAACTTCGGTCGCAGCGGAGAAAAGCGCCGCTGTTTTACCGCGCACAACTTGCAGATACACGTTTTCGTCGGTGCGAAGATCGGTGGCGGCAGTGAGCTGCAGCACTTCACCTTCTGCGATGGTTGCCGAAGCATTGGACAAAATCCGCAGAACGTCGATTGATCCGGTTTCTGTCATCAGCTGAAAGCTGCGGGAGAAGAGATAGTCGCCAACAAGGACAGAGCTTTTGTTGTCCCAGAGGAGATTCGCTGTTGGGCGGCCGCGGCGCTGGGCGCTTTCGTCGACCACATCGTCATGTAGAAGCGTCGCTGTGTGGATGAACTCCACAGTGGCTGCGAGATGTACATGAAAGGGGCCTTCGTAGCCACAGAGGCGCGCTGCGGCGAGGGTGAGCATCGGGCGCAGGCGCTTGCCTCCCGCGCCAACCAGATGCGCTGTGACCTCAGGAATTCGTGGCGCATGTTCAGAGGCCATACGCTCCTGGATCAGGCCGGTCACGGCCTCCATATCGTTGCGCAAAAGAGTGGCGAGGGCTTCATGCGGTTTACTTGCTGCGTGATCGAGGCTCATCTGTGACTTCCTGATGTGAGGGGTCGACATTCGGCGATCCCTGACTTTACATCCCCATTATGAAAGAGCTTTTGCGCAGCACAGATCCGACCATCATCGCATTCGCCACAGCCCTGCTTCAGGGGGAGGGTATAGACTGCTTTGAAATGGACGTAAATATGAGCATCCTCGAAGGCGGGATCGGAATATTCCCGCGTCGTTTGATGGTGCGATCAGCAGATTTGCAGCAAGCAGAGCGGGTTATGCGCGATAACGAGATCGCGCTGGGCCGGCCAGTATGAGCCGGGCGCTCACCAAAAACGCCTTTTTGAATGGTCGTGTGCAACTTTGGCAGCCCAAAGATGGCTATCGGGCCGGCGTGGATCCGGTTCTCCTGGCAGCCTCTATCCCGGCCAAGCCCGGTGATCGTGTCCTCGAGCTGGGCTGTGGGGCGGGCGCCGCGTTTTTGTGTTTGTACAAACGGGTTGATGGCCTGGCCTGTGACGCCGTGGAGATACAGCCTGTCTATGCAGCTCTCGCGCGAAAGAATGTTCAGGAAAACGATGTGGATGCCACGATCTGGGAAGCTGATTTGGCGGCGCTCCCAGAGGAGCTTAGACAGCGGCAGTTTGATCACATTTTTGCGAACCCACCCTATTTTGATCGGGCAGCGGGAACACTGGCTCAGGACATGGGGCGCGATCTGGCAAGAGGCGAACTGACACCTTTGAGCACGTGGGTCTCTGTGGCTGCGAAGCGGTTGGCTCCCAAAGGCACAGCAACCTTTGTGCACCGCGCAGAGAAGATGCCCGAGCTGCTTTCAGCGATGATGCCGGTGTTGGGTTCATTGGAGGTTTTGCCGCTTCAAGCGCGGGCAGGGCGCGCCGCAGGCTTGGTGTTGGTGCGCGGGCGCAAAGGTGGGCGCGGGGCGTTTAAGCTGCATGCGCCTTTGTTGATGCATGAGGGGGCGGAACACTTGCGAGATGGGGAAAGTTATACGCCTCAGGTGCGGGCTGCTTTGCGAGAAGGCGCTCCGCTCCCATTTCCAAAAAAATAGTCTTCTTGCCAGAAATGATTCGAGGGGAAATCGGCGCGGTTTTGCGTCAGTTTTGCGAAGGTTGGGCCGCGCGTTGGCGGAAATTTTCCTGTGTTTCGAATGCGACACAGTCGGGGCGTGACAGGCGATAAATTCTGTGCTGCACTGTTTGGGCTAAAGATCGTTTGGATAGGAGACCAAGATGAGCGTAAGCGCACACCTGCAAGAGCTGAAACGCAAACATGAAGCCCTCTCTGATCAAGTCGAACAGGAACAACGTTCGCCAGGCAGCAGTGACCTCGCCATCGCCGACCTAAAGAAGCAAAAGCTCCGACTTAAAGAAGAGATCACGCGTCTCTCGATATGAGTTCTAGTTAGATTTTAGACTGGCGCGCGCGGCGAGTATGGCGCCGCCAGTCACAAGCAAGGCAGCGGCCACCAAGTGTAAGGTCGGTTCTGCAAAGCCAAAACCCACCAAAGCCAAGGTCGACAAGATAGGTGCCGAATAAGACGCGGTACCCAAGAGTTGAATGTCGCCGCGCTTTACTCCGATGTCCCAAACATAGAAGGCCAAGCCTACCGGGCCCAGACCGAGCGCTACGACGGAGCCCCAGCCCAAGGAGCTGTCCGGCCAGGCAGTGTCTTCAAAGAGGATATGGAGGCCGGCGGAAAGTACCGCGGTGGCAAGGCAAAACACCACAACAGAAACGGTAGGCACATCGCCGAGGCGGCGGGAAAACACTGAGTAGCCCGACCAGGTGAAAGCGCAGGCAAGAGCCAATGCGTATCCGGGTAAATGTTGTGGGTTAAAGCCGATCCCGCCACCGCCAATGATCAAGGCGGCCCCGACAAACCCCAAGAGCGCGCCGAGCAGGTGGCCCGCCCGTAACTTTTCACTGGGCAGCAGGCCTGAGAGCAGCACAATGAGGAGCGGCCAAAGGTATGCAATTAGTCCGGCTTCCGCGGCTGGTGCCAAGCGCAGAGCGCCGAAATATAGCGCGTGATAGCCAAAGAGGCCGATTGTCCCAAAGAGGTAGACTCTGAACGGTACCTTCGAAAGTGCGCGCCATTCGCCTGTGACCGCGGCCCATACAACGCCAAGGGTGCCGCCAATGGTGAAGCAGAGCGCGTTCAGCAACAGAGGCGGCGTGGGGGCGCTGCCAACGGTGAAAAGCGCCAGCAACGCCCAGAGCAGAACTGCGATGAAACCCGTGGCGGTGGCTTTGCTGCGCGTCATGCGGGGAAAATCTCTTCAATGGGTGTCAGGGTTAAGGCTTCCGTCACTGCGGCTGTCTTTTCAATCTCTTTCATCATCCATGCGTGGAATGCAGCAATATGCGGGCGGGTCTGAGTGCCTTCGCAGCAGAGAAAGCGAAACCCAGCTTTGAGGGAAATGGCCTGTCCGTATGGGGCAACGAGGCGTCCTTCATAGATGTCTTTCACCACCAGCGCACGTCGACCCAAAGCAATTCCTGCTCCTGCTAGCGCAGCGTCGATACTATGATCTGCGCCGGTGAAGCGTGGGCCATGGCTGGTGTCGATATCGAGGTTCATCAGGCGGCACCATGCGGCCCAATCTGCGCGGGGCCGCAGGAAGTCTATTGATTCATCGTGGATCAGCGTGGCGCCAGAGAGGCTCTCTATAGTGGGGAACCGCTCTGCCAACTCTGGCACCATAACCGGGGTGACCCATTCACGGGCCATCGGGAAGGACCAAAGGCCAGCTTCCTTGCGATCCTCGCCAAAGCGGATCGCGACATCCACCTCATCACGGTTGAAGTCCAGATTGCGTAGGGTTGCGGAGAAACGCAGGTCGATCTCTGGGTGCGCGCGTGCAAATTCATAAAAGCGCGGGGCAAGCCATTTGGCAGTGAAGGCAGGACCGGCGGTGACCATCAAAGTCGCGTCGTCGGTCTGGCGTTGCGCGCTGCGCCAAGCTGAGGATAGGGTCTGAAATCCTTCCTGAACGCCGGGAGCAAGGGTCTTGCCGATTTCCGTGAGTGCGACAGCGCGATTGAGGCGGTGGAACAGCGGTGCCTCCAAATGCTCCTCAAGAGATTTGATCTGATAAGAAAGCGCGGCTGGAGTCACGTATAATTCCTCTGCGGCTTTCGCGAAGGACATATGGCGCGCAGCGGCCTCAAAGGCGCGTAAGGCGGTGAGTGGGGGAAGGCGATCCGACATCTTCAGTTAAGTACAGCTTAACTGAACTCTTGAAAAGTCTCGTTTGTCGGGAACTACGGATAAAGCGATATTGGGTGCAGTTAGACATTCCTCCAGTAGCAAGTGAGAACGCCATGATTGAAACTGCTTACAATGCCCGCACCCGCCAAGCTTTCGAGGCCGCGCACGCAGAGCGCAGCAAAATCTTCGTTGGCTTCTTCAAATCCTTGTTTGGCACCAAAAAAGTTCCGCTGAGCCAGATGGCACTTACGGAACCGTCCCGCTGTGCATGAGATGTGAATTTCAAACACTTACGGGGCATAAAGAAAGGGCCGGTCCTTGTGGGCCGGCCCTTTGCGTTTGGTAGAGATCCAGAGATCAGACGAAGAATTGACCACCGTTGGCGGAAATCGTGGAGCCATTGATGAACCCGGCATCTTCAGAAGCCAGGAAGCTCACGCAGCGCGCGATTTCTTCGGGTTCACCCAAACGGCCTGTTGGAATTTGACCGATGATGGATTCGCGTACCTTCTCCGGCACAGCCATCACCATCTCTGTGGCGATGTAGCCGGGGCAAATGGCATTTGCGGTGATGCCGGCACGGGCGCCCTCTTGCGCGAGAGATTTCACAATGCCCAAGTCGCCCGCTTTGGTGGCAGCATAATTCACCTGAGCGAACTGACCTTTCTGGCCATTGATCGAGCTGATCACAATGATGCGGCCAAATTTGCGCTCGCGCATGCCAGGCCATACCGGGTGAACAGTGTTGAACACACCGGTGAGGTTTGTATCCACAACCTCTTTCCATTGTTCCGGGGTCATCTTGTGAAACGGCGCGTCGCGGGTGATGCCCGCGTTGGCGACCACGATGTCAATTGGGCCCAGATCTGCTTCGACCTGTGCGATGCCCGCAGCAGAAGCCTCATAGTCTGCCACGTTCCATTTATAGGTCTTGATGCCGGTGGCTTCTGTGAATGCGGCTGCCTTCTCATCGTTGCCAGCATATGTGGCTGCAACTTCATAGCCATCCGCTTTGAGTGCTTTAGAAATGGCTTCTCCAATGCCACGGCTGCCGCCGGTGACGAGTGCTACTCTTGCCATAGTGGTCCTCCAGTCCAAATTTACTTAGTAACTCTGTTACGTATTTATGTATTAATTCGCAAGAAAATTGCGCAATGAAAATGCCGCACCGCAGATATTTTTTCTGCTTGTGCGAAAGTGACCTCCCTAAGGCACAAAAAAAGGGCGCCGGATAGGCGCCCCTTCGCGTTGTAAAACGTGCTGGGGCGCAGACTTAGGGGCGCTCAAGGCACATAGCCACGCCCATGCCACCGCCGATGCAAAGTGTGGCGAGACCTTTCTTGGCATCACGGCGCTGCATTTCAAAAAGAAGTGTGTTCAGAATGCGCGCACCAGAAGCGCCAATCGGGTGGCCGATTGCGATTGCACCACCGTTGACGTTTACGATCTCGGGATTCCAACCCATGTCCTTGTTCACGGCACAAGCCTGTGCTGCGAAGGCTTCGTTGGCTTCCACAAGATCAAGATCTTCGGCGGACCAACCTGCTTTGTCCAAAGCTTTGCGGGATGCATAAATTGGACCAACACCCATGATCGACGGGTCGAGGCCAGCGGTCGCATAGGATGCGATGCGGGCGAGAGGCTCGATGCCGCGCTTCTCGGCTTCGTCTGCGGTCATAAGCAACGCGCCAGCTGCGCCATCGTTAAGGCCGGAGGCGTTGGCCGCCGTGACAGAGCCATCCTTGGTGAAGGCCGGACGCAGCTTCTGCATGCCTTCGATGGTCGCGCCGTGACGGATGTATTCGTCTTTATCGACGATGATGTCACCCTTGCGGGTCTTCACGGTGAAGGGGATCACTTCATCTTCAAATTTGCCGGCTTTCTGAGCCGCTTCAGCTTTGTTTTGAGATGCGAGCGCAAATTCGTCTTGCGCTTCGCGGCTGATTTGCCATTTCTCGGCGACGTTTTCGGCGGTCTGGCCCATGTGATAGCCGTTGAATGCATCCCAAAGACCGTCGCGGATCATGCTGTCGATGTACTTGACATCACCCATTTTGGTGCCAGCACGCAGGTGTGCCACGTGGGGAGAGAGTGACATGCTTTCCTGACCGCCTGCGGCCACGATGTTCGCGTCGCCAAGCTGAATGTGCTGTGCGGCGAGGGCGACAGCGCGCAGACCGGACCCGCACACCTGGTTGATACCCCACGCGGCGCTTTCGATCGGCAGGCCCGCATTGATATGTGCCTGACGAGCCGGGTTTTGGCCTTGGCCCGCGGTCAGCACTTGACCCAGAATAGTTTCAGAAACGTCTGCTTTTTCGATGCCTGCGCGGGCCACCAGCGCTTCCAAAACCGCAGCGCCAAGATCGTGAGCTGGGGTGTTGGCGAATGATCCGCTGAAGCTGCCGACTGCGGTGCGTGCCGCGGAGGCGATCACTACGTTTGTCATTTGAAAATCCTCTACCAAATTCTGGGTGAAGGGTGCGCCCGGTTCTCCTCAACCAAAGGTGCAATCTTCCTCTCCAATGGCTGAATAGCGCATTTGCCGCACTGCGGCAACGGTGAGGGTATTGGGGTGTCAAAGTGGCGCGGACGGTTGGCAAGGCTTCGCCTGCCAAACTGAGCCAACAGGTTTTCAGATGGTAGTGGGTGCGTCGGGCTATGCAGCGCTGCGTTTTTCTTTGCGCGATTTCCAAGGTGGGGAGATCGTTGGGGCGCCAAAGGCAAACCCCTGCAAGCAATCAAAGCCAAGATCTGTCATCATCTGTGCATCTGCCGGGCTTTCGATGCGGCTTGCAACGGAGTGCATGTCAAAGCGCTCGCAGATCGCAGCGACAGCACTCGCAAGCACTTGGTTTGCCGCGTCGTTGGCAATGTTACGGCTGAAAGAGCCGTCCAGCTTGATAATGTCAAAATCAAAATCACGGAACACAGTCAGAGTGGTGAGCCCGCTGCCGTAGTCGTCCAGGGCAAAGGACATACCTTTGATCTGCAACTCTTCCATGAACCCTTTGACGATTTCGGGCACTTGGACCACCGATTTTTCGGAAATCTCAAAAATAAGGCGCTCAGGAATCGTTGCCGAGCGGGACAGGCCGCGCTGCAGGCAATCCATCCAAGGCGCATAGCCAATGGAGCGGGCGGACATGTTGATGGAAAGGCGTAGCGCGGGCTGTTCTGCCAGCGCCTTCAATCCAAGCTCCAGTGCAAGAACATCGAGTTGTCGACCCAGTTCGCTGTCCTCAACAGCTCCCATGAAATCCTTTGCGGGAATGATCCGGCCGGTTTCATCCAGGACCCTGACAAGCGCCTCATAGAATGCGGGACGTTTGGTATTAGAAGCCTGCACCACAGGTTGGTATGCGAGCATCACCTGTTTGTGCGCTATGGCCTCTCGCACCATATCCAAGGTCGAGGAGTCTCGCGTGTCAACAGCGTAGGCAAGCGGGCTGCGATGCTCTCGCGGCGTCCCTGCAGAATTTTTCTTGGTCGGGCGACCCATGGCAGACTCCCGGTTTCCCAATAGTGCGTCCGTCATCTTAGGCGTGGACAAATGAAACAACGCTTAAACTGCTAAGCAGAAAAATGCTTTGCTAGTGGGTATTTACGCTCGATTTTAGCCAATTTGCATGGACACGGTGCGTGGCCGCTACTTTCCATTGTTTTCCTGTCGGTTCTGGGCGGATGGCAAAGCGAGCGCTTCTTCTGTGAAATTTTCCTAAAATCTCTGGAGACCTCAGCAAAACTGGTGGTGGCTAAGTAAGCCTTGCAAAGAGGGACGTGGCTATCAGCGTGATAGGTGGATAAGGCGGCATCCCTGCCGTGAGGGAGCTGCCACCACAGGCTTCAATAGTTTTGGCACATCACGCATCAGTTTAAGGGCGGATTTCGCACAGCGTTTCAGCGCTTCTTTTTCAGCGAAATCGCGTGAAGGCTCGGCCCAAGAATAGCCAACCGCACCATTGTCCGATACCGCAAAGGCGCCAAACCGTTTGCCATTCTGCAGGCGAAGATATTCCTTGAATTCGCTATTGGCGTCGCGCGAAAGAGTTTCACCATTTTCGGGAGGCGTAAAATTCTTTGGTGTTACGCGGGCGTATAGAACGCAGTGCCGCGGGTTTTTGGATTTCGCATGACAGGCCGCGCGCGCGTAGTAGTCAGCAAGTTCAATGGAATTTACGTTTGAGAAGCTTCCAGCGAGGCGCTCCGGGCGATTCACATAGATGCTGCCGAAGTATTCAGCCTTCCGGCGAAACTGTCTGAAAGATGACTTCGCATCGCCTTTCAGCGAGAAGTCCTTGAGTTGCTCGAACTTACTGCGATTGCTTTGAGGCATGACATCTTCGGCGGTCAGCAATTGAGCTGGCAGCAGTAAACTTAGTGTCACAAGCAAGAGCAAACTAAATCGGGTCATCTGGCGGCCCACACTAAATCGTCAAAGTTAAAAAAGCCCGCCTTTTCGACGTCAGTGCATCAGCCTCGCGATCAGCGATCACGGCAAATGCTTCGAAATTTATCAATATCTTGGGAGTTTATCGCGAAACCCAATACGGGGTTTCGCAATTTGCTTTATTGAGCGGTCAGCTCGATCACGCCTGAGAGAATTGCACGGGCAGTCTCGCTGGACCAATCGGCATCGCCATGAAGGCGCGCGATTTCATTGCCTTCGCGATCCAGCAATACAGTCGCTGGCAAGCCCAAAACCCCCATGTCGCGCGCGACGGCGCTTTGAGGATCGCGGTGAAGTGGCAGGTTGGAAACATTGATCTCTTCAAAGAACTTTTCCATTGCCGGCACCAAGTTACGTCCGGTCGCCAAGGTTACCACTTCAAAGTCATCACCGGACAGCTGTGATTGCAACTCAGACAGCATGGGCATTTCATGACGACAGGGTGCACACCAGGTTGCCCAGAAGTTCAGCAACACAACCTTGCCTTCATAGCCTTGCAAAGTTGCCTCAGTGCCTTCCCCCGTAACAAAGGACTTTTCAGAGATCTCCTTTGGCTTGGGGTGGAAGATGAGCTTGCGCATATCACCTTCGCGCAGCTCCTTGACGGCTGTGTAATCCAGCTCGGCGGCCTGTGCTGGGGCGGTGAATGTGACAAAGGACATGGCGGCAATTGCGATTGCTGCCAAGCCTGTATAAACCGACGCGGACCTATTTCGTTTCATTTTCGCTCCAAAAGGGCTGCTCATGACCAAAGATACCTCGAACCAGATGTGGGGCGGCCGTTTTGCCGCTGGACCGGACGCCATCATGGAAGCGATCAACGCTTCTATCGGGTTCGATCAGCGAATGGCAGCGCAGGACATTGCTGGCTCTCGGGCCCACGCGGCGATGCTCGCCAAGACAGGCATCCTGACAGATACCGATGCGGAAGCCATTCGGGAAGGCCTGCTCACGGTCTTGTCAGAGATTGAAAGCGGAACGTTTGAATTCTCCACCGCGCTGGAAGATATCCACATGAATGTGGAGGCGCGCCTGAAAGACCTGATTGGGGAGCCTGCCGGGCGTCTTCATACGGGTCGTAGCCGCAATGACCAGGTGGCGACGGATTTCAAACTCTGGGTGCGCGATCAGATTGACGCCGCCATTGGTGGGATCGAAGCGTTGATCCGCGCCTTTGTTGCACAAGCCGAAGTGGGTGCAGATTGGGTGATGCCGGGGTTCACGCATCTGCAGACCGCCCAACCGGTGACGTGGGGCCACCATATGATGGCCTATGTAGAGATGTTTGGGCGCGACCTGAGCCGCTTCAAAGATGCCCGTGCGCGTATGAACGAATCTCCCTTGGGTGCAGCGGCGCTTGCCGGAACTTCTTTTCCGATTGACCGTGAGATGACGGCTGCGGCGCTGGGTTTTGACCGCCCTGCGGCCAACTCATTGGATGCTGTTGCAGATCGAGACTTCGCGCTGGAGTTTCTGTCTTCTGCCAGCATCTGTGCGATGCACCTGAGCCGTTTTGCCGAAGAGCTGGTGATTTGGTCCTCTGCACAGTTCCGTTTTGTCACGCTCTCTGACCGCTTCTCCACAGGCAGCTCGATCATGCCGCAGAAGAAGAACCCAGACGCAGCCGAGCTGATCCGCGCTAAGGTTGGTCGGATTTTTGGAGCCAACACCGCGCTTCTGATGGTGATGAAAGGCTTGCCGCTGACCTATTCCAAGGACATGCAGGAAGACAAAGAGCAGGTCTTTGATGCAGCGGATAACCTGATGCTGGCGCTGGCGGCGATGGAAGGCATGGTCAAAGATATGACCGCCAACCGCGAAAGCCTTGAAGCAGCTGCGGGCAGCGGTTTTTCCACCGCGACCGACTTGGCAGACTGGCTTGTGCGTGCGCTGAATATGCCGTTCCGCGATGCCCACCATGTGACCGGTTCACTTGTTGCGATGGCGGAAAGCAAAGGCTGTGATTTGCCGGATCTGACCTTGGCAGACATGAAGTCGGTACACGACGCCATCACCGAAGATGTCTTTGGTGTGCTGGGCGTGCATAATTCAGTTTCTTCGCGCAGGTCTTACGGTGGTACTGCACCCACACGAGTGCGTGAGCAGATCGCTTACTGGCAGGCCAAGTTGGGCTAAATCAGCTCTAACGTCTTGGATGCCCCGGCTTTTGCTGGGGCATTTTGTTTGAGGGAATGTTTCCAATCGCTTTGCGCTATGGCGCTTGATGCGATAGAACGATCCTCGCTGATTTAGGAGACTGCGCCGATGCTACGGATCTATTTTACAATGCTGAGCCTGCTTGTGATCGCTGCATGTGGCGCAGATGGCGAGCCGTTTAAACCGCGTGCAAATGCCAATATTGGTATCGGTTCTGATGGTGTCCATACCTCCGGAAACGTTGGCATCAGCAATGGCACCGTGAGCATCTCGATTGGTGGCGGCTGCCGCTGGTACGGGTGCTGATACTCTGCAGATTACCCTCAGGTGCTTGAAATCGCGCCAATAATCGCACCATTCTGATCTGAAACCTTCAAGCGCGCGTAGCGTTTGCAGACACAGTGGAGCGCGCAACGGCGCGAGTGGGGAGGAATGATGTCAGCAATGCGGTGGATTTTTCTGGGATTGGCAATCTGGGGCGCAATTATGCCAATGCGGTATTTTGGGCCTTGGATTGCTGAAAATGGCTTTGATCTCCCGGCATTGGTCGCCTTGTGGAAAGCAAATCCAGCGGTGACCGGCATATATTGGGATCTGGTGATCTCAGCGATTGTGCTCACGGTATGGGTGGTTTTTGAAGCGTTCGCGCGTCGCAACTGGCTTGGGCTGCTCGCTATACCAGCGACCTGGATGGTTGGTGTCAGCTTTGGTTTGCCATTGTTCCTATTCTTGCGCTCAAAACCGCAGAGCTGAGATCTTTCCGATGAAAGCGCGCTTGGCAGGATTGAATGGTCATTGCCTGCCGCGTAAGAGGGAACGGTAGCGACGCAAAGGACTTCAGGAGAGCTCGGCCATGGATCATTTTCTTTATCGTGACGGCGTGTTGCATGCCGAAGATGTTCCAGTCACTGAGATTGCAGCACAGGTTGGTACACCCTTTTATTGCTATTCCACCGCGACGCTTGAGCGCCATTTCAAATTGTTTGATGAGGCGCTGGAGGGCACCGAGCATCTGGTTTGTTATGCGATGAAAGCTGCCTCAAACCAGGCAATCCTTAAAACCCTTGCGGAGCTGGGCGCAGGTATGGATGTGGTCTCAGGCGGCGAATACGCGCGGGCGAAGGCCGCGGGCGTGCCCGGTGATAAAATCGTTTTCTCAGGTGTCGGCAAAACCGAAAAAGAGATTGAGGCGGCGTTGACCGGCGGGATCCGCCAATTCAATGTGGAGAGCGAGCCAGAGATGTCGGTTATCAGCGCAGTCGCAAGCCGCTTGGGCGTTGAGGCTCCAATCACCATTCGCGTGAACCCAGATGTTGATGCCAAGACACACGCCAAGATCGCAACCGGCAAATCCGAGAATAAGTTTGGAATCCCGATCAGCCGCGCGCGCGAGGTCTACGCCTTGGCGGCGTCGCTTCCCGGCCTCAAGGTCGTAGGCATTGATGTGCACATTGGCAGTCAGTTGACACAGCTGGAACCGTTTGCGGCGGCTTATCGCAAGGTCGCCGAGCTGACAGAAGTGCTGCGCGCAGATGGGCATGACATCAAACGACTGGATTTGGGTGGAGGACTGGGCATTCCGTATGAACGGTCCAACACAGCCCCACCGTTGCCGGTCGAGTATGGTGCCATGGTCAAGCGGGAACTTGGGCATTTGGGCTGTGAGATCGAGATTGAACCCGGTCGTTTGATCGCGGGCAATGCCGGTATCATGGTCAGCAAGGTGATCTACGTGAAATCTGGCGAGGATCGGGAATTCCTGATCGTGGACGGCGCGATGAACGATCTTATCCGCCCAGCGATGTATGAGGCACATCACGATATTGTCCCTGTTTCTGAGCCTGCTCCCGGAGAAGAGCCCGGTAAATACGACATTGTTGGTCCGGTGTGTGAAACCGGTGATACCTTCGCCAAGGAACGCGAGATGGCCAAGCTGGCCGCAGGCGATCTCGTTGCGTTCCGCAGTGCGGGGGCCTACGGCGCGGTGATGTCCAGCGAATACAATACCCGGCCTCTGATCCCGGAGGTTTTGGTTCATGGCGATCAATTTGCGGTTATCCGCCGACGCCCGAGCTATGAAGAGATGATAAATCGCGATAGCATTCCAGAGTGGTTGTAGGGCCAGACGGCCCAAGGCAGTGCGGATGGGAGTGACGTGGCTTTAAAAAACAGGTCTGAAGCTACTCTAAAACGTCTTGGCAGAGTGATTGCTCTGACACGCGCAGGCCTGTTTGCAGAATCAATCACCCGCGCGTTCTGGCCGGTTTGGTCCATTCTCTTTGTTGTTCTCGCAGCGCTGATGATCGGCCTGCAGGATGTATTGCCGCTTGAGGCGACTTGGGTTGGGGGTGTTCTGGCGCTTTTGGCGCTGGTGGCGGCTCTCGTGATCGGTGCGCGGCGCTTTGAAGTGCCGACGCAGGAAATGGCCATTGCACGTTTGGATGCCACCTTGCCGGGGCGGCCCCTTCAGGCATTGAGAGACACACCCGCCATTGGCAAGGGAGACGCCGCTTCCGAGGCGCTATGGCAGGCGCACCAGACGCGCATGGCGCAACGAACGGAACGTGCCAAGGCGGTTGAGCCGAATTTGCGGATTTCCTATCTGGATCCTTTTGGCCTGCGCTATATAGCAACCTTGTTCCTGATGGTCGCTTTCGTTTTTGGTTCCGCAGCCAACATCTCTTCGGTGAAAGATATTGGAGCGCCGGGCGGGGCTGCGCTGGCCAGCGGCCCCACTTGGGAGGGCTGGATCGAACCGCCTTCTTACACAGGCAAACCAGCGCTTTATCTGAATGACCAACCTGAGGGGGGCTTGGAGCTTCCTCAAGGCAGCCGCGTTGTCTTGCGCCTCTATGGTGAGGTCGGCGCGCTGACGGTGGCTGAGACCGTCTCGGGTCGCACCAGCGCCGTTGAAAGTGCGGCAGATGCGGAACAGAGCTTTGATGTCGTTCAATCTGGCGTGCTTGAAATTTCCGGGAACGGCGGTGCCAGCTGGGGCATCGCGGTGCTGCCGGATGGCGCGCCAACTGTCATGGCCACACAGCTTCCGGAGACGTCGGGCCGTGGAGAGATGACACTGCCGTTTGAAGCGACGGATGACTATGGCGTCGTTGGCGGAACCGCTGTCGTGCGCTTGGATATGAGTGCGATTGAGCGCGTCTACGGACTGCGGGTGGCACCTGAAGAGCACCCTGAGGTCGAAGTGCCACTGCCTTTGCCGATTTCGGGAGACCGGGCCTATTTTCAGGAAGTCCTGATCGAAGATTTCTCCAAGCATCCTTGGGCGCATCTGCCGGTCGAAGTCACTTTGACCGTCGAGGACGATGCCGGGCTGACGGGCACAACAGGCACGATGCGGTTTGCGTTGCCTGCGCGCCGATTCTTTGACCCGCTCGCCGCAGCGATAGTTGAGCTGAGGCGTGATCTCCTTTGGTCGAAGGAGAACGGTGCCCGTGTTGCGCAGTTGATGCGCGCGATTTCGCATCGTCCGGAAGAAGGCGTTTTTAAGCAGGAAACAGATTACCTGCGGTTTCGAACCATTTTGAAGCGGCTTGAAACCAATGTGTCCCACGGGCTGACCGGCGAGAAACGTGACGAGTTTGCGGAAGCGCTCTGGGCCTTGGCGCTTGATCTGGAGGAAGGCGATCTCGGGAGTGCAGCAGAACGGCTGCGCCAAGCGCAAGAACGCCTGTCAGAAGCGATGAAAAACGGCGCCAGCGACGCCGAGATCGCGCGATTGATGCAGGAACTGCGCGAGGCGACCGAGGATTATCTGCGCGAGTTGGCGCGGCGCGATCAGCAACAGGGCGACGGTCAGGAAAATCAGGACACGGCGCAGAACAATATGCAGCTCAATCAAAATGATTTGCAGCGCATGATGGACCGCATCCAGGAATTGATGGAGCAGGGCCGCATGGCGGAAGCGCAGCAGGCCTTGGAAGAGTTGCAGCGGCTCATGGAGAATATGCGGGTCACCCAGGGCGAAGGACAGCAAAGCCCGGGTGAGCAAGCGATGCAAGGCTTGGCAGATACACTACGCGAACAGCAGGGGCTTTCTGACGAGGCCTTCCGTGAACTGCAGGAGCAGTTCAACCCTGGTGCCCAAAGTGGCCAATCGAGCGAAAATCAGGGCTTCAGCGGCGGTGAAGGACGTGGGCAAGCCCATGACGGCACTGGCGGCGAAGGGCGCGGAGAGGGCGAAGGCGGGGGGGAGACAGGTCAGTCCGCTGGTCAGCAGCCCGGCCAATCCGAGGCACTAGAAGACCGCCAGCAAGCGCTGCGTCAGGAACTTAATCGTCAGCTTGGCAACCTGCCAGGCCAAGGAACGCAGGAAGGCGATGCCGCGCGCGAAGCGTTAGGACAGGCCGAGAGCGCAATGGAAGGCGCAGAGGAGGCCCTGCGCCAAGATGATTTGGCCACCGCAATCGATCGGCAAGCTGAGGCGATGGATGCGCTGCGCGAAGGCATGCGCAATCTGGGCGAGGCGATGGCGCAACAACAGCAGGAAGGTCAACAGGGTACGGCAGAGGCGCAGGGTAGCGGGCAAGATCCCCTGGGCCGCAGTCAGGGCAACCGTGGTGCAGCTGGCACCCAAGAGGGTTTGTTGCAGGGCGAAGATGTTTATCGTCAGGCGCGACGTTTGCTTGACGAGATCCGCCGTCGCGCAGGCGAGGCCGAACGGCCTGAGATTGAGCGCAACTATCTGGAGCGTCTGCTCGATCGCTTCTGAGGTCGATCTCCGAAAGTGAGAAACGGCCCAGTTGTCAACAGCAAGCTATCGCGCGGCTTAGCCTGTCATCTCATTTAGTTTGAGAAACAGCTGGGTCACTTTGTCATCCAGCCAGATGCGGGTGTCATTGGCTGATGCCATAAAGCCTTCAATGAAGGGCGCCGCTTCTGGATAGCGCAAACTTAGGGTGTCATGTGAGCTGTAGACAAAGATCGCTGCCGCAGCGAGCATGAGCACGACGCAGAACCCTAGCCGGAAACCTCTGCCACGCCGCAGTCGTTCGTCAACCGCCTTGCGTGGGTCAGCCTTTCGTTTGGGCATTTCCGTACTGCGTAAAGTTGAGTTTATTTCCTCAATGTCCGGCAAAAGATCACGACGGGTAGAGCGCCGGTCCTTGACCTTTGCTTTCCGAAGTTTCGGCTGCTCTTGGCCCCGTAGTCGATCTACACGGGCGGCAACCGGATCTGACGCTTCAGGGGTGTCATCATGACCGGCATCATCGAGCCCTAGGTCACCCTGTGTCTCCAGACTCTGAGGCTCCTCAGCAGCGCGGGCTTGGAACTCATAAGCAGCTTCTTCACGCAGAATATCGGCAACGTCTGCGTCAAGTCCGCGGCGGGGGCGGTCCGAGCCGGTTTGCGCAGGTTCAAGTTCCTGGTCTTCATCTTCGGAGGTTTCCTCCAAAATGTGTTCATCCTCAGCGGCCTCATCCTCGAGATCTTCGTAGAAATCCTCGTCATCCGGCTCCTGGGCTGAATGTGCCGCAACCTCGGCTGCATTGGGTTCGGTCCAGGCTTCGTCGGTCTCCAGATCCCAATCCGTACCGCCCAGATCAATATCGTCCGAGTCGGCCTCTTCCTCCGCGGAAATGTCCTCCGCAGTCTCTGGTGAAATCGAAATTTCCGGTGGTTCGATTTCTTCAAAAGGCTCAGCTTCGGGGGAGTCTTCTACAGGCTCAGCATTCACGTCCTCCTCTGAGGGCGTCTCAGCGGGTAGCGTCTCTTCCTGCGTGGCTTCGAGTTCCACGGGGTGGTCGGGATGCGTCTGGAACCAAGTGTTGCCGCAGTTAGAGCATTGCACATCACGCCCCGCAGTGGGGATGATGTCGTCTGGTACCTCGTATTGTGCTCCGCAATTTGGGCAAGTCAGCCGCATAGTCTTCCCCTGCGCTCCCAATTCTTATCTTTGTTTGTGAACCATATTCTGTAATCAGGCTTTGCGAAAGTGCAAAGCCGGACCAGAACGGATTGCAACCAAGACGATGCTCGTGCACAACAGCCAAGACAAATGAGGCCCGCAGTGATCGAACTTGATAACATAGCCTATAGCTACGGCGGTGGAGAGCTGCTGAGCGATGTTTCCCTTAAACTTGCGCCGGGGTCATTCCACTTTCTCACCGGCCCGTCAGGATCAGGCAAAACGACGTTTCTGAAGCTTTGCTACGGTGCGCTGACCCCGACTTCGGGCCAAGTGCAGCTGTTTGGAAAAGATGTCCGCAACATGACGCGGGATGATCACGCGATGACCCGTCGTCAGATCGGTGTCGTGCATCAGGACTGTCAGTTTCTGGATCACCTCCCGGTGCGAGAAAATGTGGCCCTGCCTCTGACGGTGTCTGGGCGAGACACGCTTGAGCAACACTCCAACTTAAAAGAGCTGCTCAGTTGGGTGGGCCTTGGCCATCGCGCCAATGCTTTGCCGCCAGAGCTGTCTGGTGGTGAGCGGCAACGCGCAGCACTGGCGCGTGCGGTGATCATGTCGCCTGATGTGGTGCTCGCGGACGAGCCCACAGGCAACGTGGATTGGGAAATGTCACAGCGGCTGCTGCAGTTGCTTGTGGAGCTTAATAAGATGGGCAAAACTATTCTGATTGCGACCCATGATCTCAATCTCATTCGGTCCGCCAAACATCATGTGCAGGCCCGGGTGCTGCGCATTTCCGGTCGGAAACTGCAACTGGCAGGAGCGGACCTATGAGCAAGAGACTCCGGCTTTCTTCTCTCATTGTTGGCGATGCGCAAGCGGACCGAGTTGTTCCGCCAACAGGGTTTACCGCGCGTTTGACGTTGTTTGCCGCTGGTGCGATGGCTTTTTTGACCGTTTTTGCGCTCGCGCTTTCGCTTGCAAGCGGCCGGTTGGCCGCGCGTTGGGGAGCGGAGCTGGCGCAGAGCTCCACACTTAGAATTTCCGCACCCGCTGAACAAGTTGGGGCGCAGACGGCAGTTGCGCTTGCTGTGTTGGAAAGCACGCCGGGTGTGGCCTCTGCAAGAGCACTGAGCGCGGAAGAGCAGCGCGGGTTGCTTGCTCCCTGGTTTGGGCCTGATCTTCCGATTGACAGCTTACCAATCCCACAGTTGGTCGAAATTGTGGAGACCGAAGAGGGTTATGACGCAGCGGGCTTGCGTTTGCGCTTGCAGGCAGAGGTGCCTGGCGCTGTGCTGGACGACCATACACGATGGCGCCGACCGTTGGAGCGGGCCGCAGAGCGGTTGCGTTTGCTTGGCTTGGTGTCGATAGGTCTCATTGGAGCGGCTATGGCGGCGATGATCACGCTGGCGGCCAACGCTGCCTTGGCTGCCAATTCTCAGGTGATTTCGGTGCTGCGCTTGATCGGTGCACAGGATCACTACATCGCGTCCGCCTTTGTGCGCCGCTTCACCCTGCGCGCGTTGAGTGGCGCGTTTTCTGGCACCGCCTTGGGGGCGCTGGCGATCTACCTGTTGCCTTCCGCGCAAGAGGATGGCGGTTTCCTGACTGGATTGGGATTTGAGGGTGCAGGTTGGTTCTCGCTCATCTTGATCCCGATTGTGGCTGCGGTTGTGGCCTATTTTGCAACGGGGTCTGCCGCGCGCAGAACCCTGTCGGAGTTGACCTGATGCGGCTGGCTATTCAATGGATACTCTCGATCATTTACGTGCTTCAAAACGCGGTGATGATGTTGCTGATGGGCATTCTTTTCTTCCCGTGGGCGCTTGTCTCTCCCAAGGGGGCAATGACGGCCTGTAAGTCTTACGCAACTTGGGCGATCTGGAGTGCGCGCTGGCTGGTGGGTATCCGATCTGAGGTACGGGGACAGATCCCGACAGGAGCGGTATTGGTTCCCGCAAAGCATCAGTCTTTTCTGGATATCATGATGATCTTCAAAGCGGTGCCTCAGCCCCGATTCATCATGAAGTACGAGCTTCTGTTCACTCCGATTATTGGTGTCTACGCTTGGCGGCTTGGCTGTGTACCGGTGCGGCGTGGCAAGCGGGGCGCGGCCATCAAATCCATGTTGGCGGATGTGGAGAGCGGACGTGTGGCTCCGGGGCAGCTTGTGATCTATCCTCAAGGCACGCGGGTGCCGGTCGGTGAGTACGTGAAATACAAGATTGGTCCCTTCGCGCTTTACAAAGAAACAGGTCAGACTGCGGTACCTGTCGCAACCAATGCAGGAATGTTCTGGCCCAAAGGCACAATGTTGCGCAAACCTGGATTGGCCGTGGTTGAATTTCTTGAGCCTATTGCCCCAGGTGCTGCGCAGAAGGATTTCATGACACAGCTTGAGACGGTCATTGAGGATCGTTCCAATGCATTGATGCGCGAAGCAGGGTTTGATCCAGATGGAGTACGTCACTGATATTGCGGAGCTTGAGGCGCTCTACGGCGCGCCGGGGTCCGCTTCTTTGCACAAAGTGGCGCATCAGATGACGCCGCTTTATCGCAAATGGATCATGGCTTCGAGGTTCTGTGTTCTGTCGACAGTTGGGCCGGATGGCACAGATGGCAGCCCGCGTGGTGATGATGGCCCGGTGGTGCGGGAATTGGATGCCCAGACGCTGCTGATGCCCGATTGGCGGGGCAACAACAGGATTGATACGCTTCGCAATATTGTCGCCGATGGACGCATTTCTCTGATGTTTATGGTGCCGGGATCTAACAATGTGGTGCGGATCAATGGTCTCGCTAAGGTGACCACCGATCAAGAGTTACGCGAGAGCTTTGAGGTGAAGGGGCAGCATCCGCGGTCAGTGATAGTGATCAAGATTGGCGAAATCTATTCGCAATGCGCGCGAGCGGTCATGCGGGCGGGGCTTTGGTCCGCAGGTGACGGGAGCGCTCAATTGCCAACCGTTGGCGAAATTCTGGCTGAACAGACCCGCGGCGCGGAGGGCGGCCAGAGTTACGATGATGGCTGGGCCGCACGGGCGGCAAAGACCATGTGGTGACGTTTGCATAGAAAAAGGGCGCCTGATGGGCGCCCTTCGTCTTTTTGATGTCTGACAGAGACTTAAGCGTGGATCGCACCGTCACCACAAGCCAGAGCGGCTTCGCGCACGGCTTCAGAATAGGTTGGGTGGGCGTGGCAGGTCAGGGCAATGTCCTGAGCGGATGCGCCAAACTCCATTGCGACACAGATTTCATGAATCATGTCACCGGCTGCCGGACCGATGATTGCTGCGCCAAGAACGCGATCGGTCTCCGCATCGGCAATGAGTTTCACAAAGCCATCGGCCTGATGCACGGCTTTCGCGCGGCCGTTGCCCATGAAGTTGAACTTGCCCACTTTGATCTTGCGGCCTTCGGCTTTCAGAGCGGCCTCTGTGGCACCAACGGTGGCCACTTCTGGTGTGGTATAGACCACACCTGGGATCACGCCGTAGTTCACGTGGCCATGTTTGCCAGCGATTACTTCAGCAACCGCCATGCCTTCGTCTTCGGCTTTGTGCGCAAGCATCGGGCCTTCGATTACGTCGCCGATTGCGTAGACGCCTGGCACATTGGTGGCCCAATGCGGGTTGGTTGCAATCTGGCCGCGCTCGGTCAGTTTGACGCCAAGGGTGTCGAGGCCCAGACCTTCGGAGAATGGCTTGCGTCCTGTGGCAACCAGCACCACATCCGCGTCCAGTGTTTCCTCCGTATCCGGGGATTTCTTCAGCGCGTATTTGACCTTAGCTTTGGACTTGGTTGCTTCCACACCGGACACAGCAGCGCCCATGATGAACTTAAGACCCTGCTTTTCCAGAATGCGTTTGAAGGTACGCTGAACGTCCGCGTCCATGCCTGGGCAGACCGCATCCATGTACTCAACCACAGTGACTTCGGAGCCGAGGCGCGCGTAAACAGAGCCAAGCTCCAGGCCAATCACGCCAGCGCCGATCACGGTCATCTTCTTTGGAATCTTTGGCAGATCAAGTGCGCCAGTGCTGTCCACCACGATGCCTTTGGCGTTGTCGACTTCAACGCCGGGCAGGGAGGATGGTACGGAGCCGGATGCGATCACGATGTTTTTGGTTTCGTGTACGTCGTCGCCTACTTTGACTTTGCCGGCCTCCGGGATCGAGGCCCAGCCTTTGAGCCAGTCGATCTTGTTCTTCTTCATGAGGAACTCAACACCGCCGGTGTTCTGGCCAACCACCTCGGATTTATAGGTTTTCATCTGATCCCAGTCGACCTTCACAGCGCCGGTTTTCAGACCCATACCTGCGAAGTTGTGCTCAGCTTCGTGCAGTTCGTGGGTGGCGTGAAGCAGGGCTTTGGACGGGATACAGCCAACGTTCAGGCAGGTGCCGCCGAGGGTTTCACGGCCCTCTACGATGGCGGTTTTCAGGCCCAGCTGAGCGCAGCGGATCGCAGAGACATAGCCGCCCGGGCCAGCGCCGATGATGATGACGTCATAAGTTGCCATTTACGGGGTCCTTTTGATTTTAGGGAACCGGGCATTGTGAAATTTGCCGCCACAGTTCGAAGATTATGTTATTTGTCAGTTAGATAAGTGCTGCGACAAGCATCGCCATTGTGGCGAAGAAGCTCACCAACCAGATGACTGTACGCCAAGGCTGCCATGCCAGAGCATACGCTGGGACATAGAGCAGTCTTGCGCCAAGATAGATGCTCGCGCAAGTCGCGGTGAAGCCTGTGGACTGGCCGGAAACTGAGACCACCAATGCGGCGGTGGCAAAGAGTACCAAGCCTTCTGTGTGGTTGGCCAGCGCACGGTGCATACGCCCAACAGCGCCGGGGCGTTCGCCTTCCTGATCACGTGGTCCCATAGCCCAGTCGAGATCCATCTTGCCGTGCCCAACCGCGAGATACGCGAGGAACTGCAAGCCCCAGAGCAGGCCTGCGTAGGTCAGGATTGTCAGTTCGTGGGTCATGGGGAGCGTCCTGTTGTGGTGATTTGGTCTTTGTATCGGGCTTTGGCAGAGGCCTCAGGTCAAGCGAAATTTCGGGTCGGTATCGCGTCGGTATTGCAGCTGTATAGCGTCGTTAAAGCGGGTGTGCTTTTGTCGGTAAAAGAACATGAGCTTTGATGCGAGTAGGGCATGGGTGCTGACGCATTTTAGATGTGCATGCTCCCCGACATCTGGGGCGAGCGGAATGGAGGCGATCTTGTTCAAAGATCATTGTCTGCCCTCTGTGTGTGCCCTGAGTTGACAGCGAACCATCGCCACGCTCAAGAGCGGCCGTTAACGAATGCGGGGCTGGAGTGTGTTCCAGCCCCGCAATTGTCTTACAGATCCATCAGCAGGCGACGGGGATCTTCCAGCGCTTCTTTGACGCGTACGAGGAAGGTCACAGCACCTTTGCCGTCAACGATGCGGTGGTCATAGCTGAGCGCCAGATACATCATCGGGCGGATCACCACTTGACCGTTGATCGCCATTGGACGGTCCTGAATTTTGTGCATGCCCAGGATGCCGGACTGCGGTGGGTTCAGGATCGGGGAAGACATCAGGGAGCCGTAAACACCACCGTTGGAGATGGTGAAGGTGCCGCCCTGCATCTCTGCCATGGAGAGCTTGCCGTCGCGTGCGCGTTTGCCTTTCTCGGAAATCGCTTTCTCGATGTCGGCAAAGGACATGCTGTCCGCATCACGGATCACAGGCACAACCAGACCGGTTGGGGTGCCTGCCGCAACGCCCATGTGTACGAAGTTTTTGTACACGATATCGGTGCCGTCGATCTCTGCGTTCACTTCAGGCACTTCTTTCAAGGCGTGACAGCACGCTTTGGTGAAGAAGGACATGAAGCCCAGACGCACGCCATGTTTCTTTTCGAACTGGTCTTTGTACTGGCTGCGCAGGGCCATCACCTCGGTCATGTCCACCTCATTGTAGGTGGTGAGCATGGCGGCGGTGTTCTGGCTGTCTTTCAGACGGCGCGCAATGGTCTGACGCAGACGGGTCATTTTTACGCGCTCTTCGCGAGAGGCGTCCTCTGCCGCAACAGGGGCGCGCGGTGCGGCTGCTGGGGCCGGAGCTGCTGCTGCCGGTGCCTGAGCAGGGGCAAGAGCGGCTTTCAGTACGTCTTCTTTCATGATGCGGCCGTCGCGACCGGAGCCGGTCACAGCGGCTGGATCAATGCCTTTTTCTGCCATCAGTTTGTTGGCGGAAGGTGCATTTTCCACATCCGCAGAAGAGGCCGGTGCTGCCGCTGCTGGGGCTGCTGCAGGCGCTGCTGCTGCGGCACCCGCTGCGCCGCCGATAACGGCAAGCTTCGCGGAGGCGTCGACAGTGGTGCCTTCTGGCGCGAGGATTTCGCTCAGCACACCTGCGGCAGGGGCTGGTACTTCAACGGAGACCTTGTCGGTTTCCAGCTCACAGAGCATTTCGTCTTGGGCAACGGTGTCACCCACAGCTTTGAACCATGTGGAAACGGTTGCTTCGGTCACAGACTCACCCAGAGTTGGGACCATCACATCCACAGCGTCGCCTCCGGCTGCTGCAGGTGCGGCTGCTGGAGCTTCCGCCGCTGCTGGGGCAGGGGCTGGTGCAGCGCCTTCACCTGCGGTGATGGTGGCCAGCAGGGCGTCAACACCTACGGTGTCGCCTTCGGCTGCAACGATTTCGCCCAGAACGCCAGCCGCTGGCGCAGGCACTTCGACGGTCACTTTGTCGGTTTCCAGTTCGCAAAGCATTTCGTCCACGGCAACCGCATCACCCGGCTTTTTGAACCAGGTGGCGACGGTCGCTTCGGTGACGCTTTCGCCAAGAGTGGGGACTCGGACTTCGGTCATGGATTAGTTCCCTTCCATGGTGAGCGCGGCATCGACCAGCGCTGCTTGTTGTGACTTGTGTTGGCTTGCCAGACCGGTGGCGGGCGACGCGGATGCTGCGCGGCCTGCGTAGATCGGGCGGGTGTGTTTTGCTTTGATGCGGGTCAGCGCCCATTCGATGTTTGGCTCAATGAAGCTCCAAGCACCCTGGTTTTTGGGCTCTTCCTGACACCAGACCATTTCGGCGTCTTTGAAGCGTTCCAGTTCCTTGATCAGCGAGTGCGCCGGGAACGGATAGTATTGCTCAATCCGCATCAGGTAGATGTCATCAATGCCGCGTGCGTCACGCTCTTCGAGCAGGTCAAAGTAGACCTTGCCGGAGCACATCACGACACGTTTGATGTCTTTGTCTTTCTTCAGCTCAGTGTTGGAGTTGCCCTTTTCGGCGTCATCCCACAACACGCGGTGGAAAGAAGACCCATCAGTGAAATCTTCGGCTTCCGAAATGCAGAGCTTGTGACGCAGCAAGGATTTTGGCGTCATCAGGATCAGCGGTTTACGGAAGGTGCGGTGCAGCTGGCGGCGCAGGATGTGGAAGTAGTTCGCCGGAGTCGAGCAGTTCGCCACGATCCAGTTGTCTCCACCACACATCTGCAGGAAGCGTTCCAGGCGGGCGGAGCTGTGCTCTGGACCCTGACCTTCAAAGCCGTGTGGCAGCAGTACGGTCAGACCGGACATACGCAGCCATTTGCTTTCGCCGGAGCTGATGAACTGGTCAAACATGATCTGCGCGCCGTTGGCGAAGTCGCCAAACTGGGCTTCCCAAAGGGTCAGCGCGTTTGGTTCTGCCAGCGAGTACCCATATTCAAAGCCGAGTACGGCGTACTCAGAAAGTGCGGAGTCGATGACTTCGTATTGGCTTTGACCGGCGCGGATGTTGTTGAGCGGATAGTAGCGCTCTTCCGTTTCCTGGTTCACGATGCCGGAGTGGCGCTGAGAGAAGGTGCCGCGTGTGGCGTCCTGGCCGGCCAGACGGACCGGGTAGCCCTCTGTCATCAGGGAGCCAAAAGCCAGCGCCTCAGCGGTGGCCCAGTCAAAGCCTTTGCCGGTTTCAAACATCTTGCCACGGGTGTCGAGGAGACGGCCCACGGTTTTGTGCAGCGGGAAGCCCGCGGGCACAGAGGTCAGGGCTTTGCCGATCTCTGCAAGAGTGTCTTTTTTGATAGATGTCTGACCGCGCTCGTAGTCCTCGCCGCGTTTGTCGAGGTGGGACCAGCGGCCATCGAGCCAATCTGCTTTGTTGGGCTTGTAGTCTTTGCCGACCTCAAACTCTTCGTTCAGATGGGCCTGGAACGCTGCCTTCATATCCTCGATTTCGCCTTCGGGGATCAGGCCGTCCTTCACCAGACGTTCGGTGTAGAGCGTCAGCGTGGTCTTCTGCTTCTTGATGCGCTTGTACATCACCGGGTTGGTGAACATGGGCTCGTCGCCCTCGTTGTGACCAAAGCGGCGGTAGCAGAAGATGTCGAGCACGACGTCTTTTTGGAACTTCTGACGGAACTCGGTCGCGACTTTCGCGGCGTGTACCACGGCCTCTGGATCGTCCCCGTTGACGTGGAAGATCGGGGCTTCAACCACCAGAGCGTTGTCTGTTGGGTAAGGCGAGGAACGGGAGAAGTGCGGCGCGGTGGTGAAGCCGATCTGGTTGTTCACCACGATGTGCATCGTGCCGCCGGTTTTGTGGCCGCGCAGGCCGGAGAGGGCAAAACACTCCGCAACAACACCCTGACCGGCAAAGGCCGCATCGCCGTGCAGCAACACAGGCATCACCTGAGTGCGCTGCGCGTCGTTCAGTTGGTCCTGCTTGGCGCGGACTTTGCCGAGCACAACAGGGTTCACAGCTTCAAGGTGAGACGGGTTCGCGGTGAGCGACAGGTGAACTGTGTTGCCGTCAAACTCGCGGTCAGAGGATGCACCGAGGTGGTACTTCACGTCGCCAGAGCCGTCGACGTCTTCGGGCTTGAAGCTGCCACCTTGGAATTCGTTGAAGATGGCGCGGTACGGCTTGCGCATCACGTTGGCGAGGATGTTCAGGCGGCCACGGTGGGGCATGCCGATCACGATCTCTTTCAGGCCGAGGTTGCCGCCGCGTTTGATCACCTGCTCCATGGCAGGAATGAGGCTTTCGCCACCGTCCAGACCAAAGCGTTTGGTGCCCATGTATTTGACGTGCAGGAATTTTTCAAAACCTTCGGCTTCAACCATCTTGTTCAGAATGGCTTTACGGCCCTCACGGGTGAAGGTGATCTCTTTGTCATAGCCTTCGATGCGCTCTTTCAGCCAGCCCGCTTCCTCGGGGTTGGAGATGTGCATGTATTGCAGCGCGAAGGTGCCACAGTAGGTGCGCTTCACGATGGCCATGATCTCGCGCATGGTGGCGATGTCGAGACCCAGCACCTTGTCGATGAAGATCGGGCGATCCATGTCGGCGTCGGTGAAACCGTAAGACTTTGGATCAAGCTCCGGATGCGGGGTCTGATCGCGCATGCCCAATGGGTCGATGTCGGCAATCAGGTGGCCGCGAATACGGTAGGCACGGATCAGCATGAGGGCGCGGATCGAATCCAGCACCGCGCGTTTGACGGCCTCGTCAGAAACAGTAACGCCCTTTTCAGCGGCCTTGGCTTTAATCTTGTTGCCTGCGGCTTTGGCTTCGGCAGGCTCTGCCCATTCGCCTGTCAGCGAGGAGGTCAGATCATCATTGGGCTGCTGTGGCCAGTCGGTGCGCTGCCAGCTCGGGCCTTGGGCCTCGGCTTTGACATCAAGCTCCGCATCGCCGAGCTGACGGAAGAATTCCTGCCAAGTTGCGTCAACCGCATTCGGGTCGGCGGCGTAGCGGGCGTACATCTGTTCGAGGTATTCCGCGTTGTGCCCCTGCATAAAGGAGGAGGCGTGGAAGATGTCGTTAGGCGACTGTTCGGTCATGATGGCACCTCATGGAGAATGGGACCGGTTTTGATATTGGCCCCATGTAGGGCGGGGTTGGGGTAGATGAACGCGTGAACGTTTCAAAACACTTAGCGCGGTTCGCTTTGAAACACAGAAATTCGCGTTCACCTTTCAGTTATCTGCGCGACGCTGATGCGGGACAGCGCCCGAACCCATGAGGCTCGGACGCTGAACGTTTGCATATGTGCCGTGCGAGCGGACAATTTAGCCCAGCTCGATCGCTTTGAGCACAGCTTCGCCAAGGCCGGCTGGGCTGTCGGCAACGATGATGCCTGCTTCTTGCATTGCGGCGATCTTGTCTTCTGCGCCACCTTTGCCACCGGCAACAATCGCACCGGCGTGGCCCATGCGGCGGCCGGGAGGCGCTGTGCGGCCAGCGATGAAGCCAGCGGTTGGCTTCCAGCGGCCTTTCTTGCGCTCGTTGGCCAAGAAGTCTGCGGCTTCTTCTTCTGCAGAGCCACCGATTTCACCGATCATGATGATGGACTGGGTCTCGTCATCAGACAGGAACATATCCAGCACGTCGATGTGCTCGGTGCCTTTGATTGGGTCGCCGCCGATGCCCACAGCTGTGGACTGGCCCAGACCGATGTCTGCGGTCTGTTTCACCGCTTCGTAGGTCAGAGTGCCGGAGCGGGACACAACGCCCACGGAGCCACGCTTGTGGATGTGCCCCGGCATGATGCCGATTTTGCAGGCGTCAGGTGTGATGACACCTGGGCAGTTTGGACCGATCAGGCGGGAGGAAGAGTTTTCCAGCGCGCGCTGAACTTTCATCATGTCCAGCACAGGAATGCCTTCGGTGATGCAGATGATCAGTTCCATTTCCGCGTCAATCGCTTCGAGGATCGAGTCTGCCGCGAAGGGGGGCGGAACATAGATCACGGAAGCATTGGCTTCGGTTTTTGCCTTCGCATCATGTACGGAGTCAAAGACCGGCAGGCCCAGATGCTCCATGCCACCTTTGCCCGGGGTCACGCCGCCGACCATTTTGGTGCCATATGCGATGGCTTGTTCAGAGTGGAAGGTGCCCTGAGAGCCGGTGAAGCCCTGACAGATGACCTTGGTGTTTTCGTCTACGAGGATTGCCATGGGTGTTATCCTTTCACCGCTTTGACGATTTTCTCTGCGCCGTCAGACAGGTTGTCAGCAGCGATCACGTTCAGGCCGGAAGTGTTGATGATCTCCTTGCCTTGTTCCACGTTGGTGCCTTCAAGACGCACAACCAGCGGAACCTCAAGGCCAACCTCTTTCACTGCGGCCACAACGCCTTCTGCGATCACGTCGCAGCGCATGATGCCGCCGAAGATGTTTACCAGAATGCCTTTGACGTTTTTGTCAGAGGTGATGATCTTGAACGCTTCGGTCACTTTCTCTTTGGTCGCACCGCCACCTACGTCGAGGAAGTTGGCAGGCTCTGCGCCGTAGAGTTTGATGATGTCCATGGTGGCCATCGCGAGGCCCGCGCCGTTCACCATGCAGCCGATTTCACCGTCCAGAGCGATGTAGTTCAGGTCGTACTTGGACGCCTCAAGCTCTTTGGGGTCTTCTTCGGTTTCGTCGCGCAGCTCGGCCACGTCTGGGTGGCGGTACACGGCGTTGCCGTCAAAGCCGACTTTGGCGTCGAGCACTTTGAGCTTGCCGCCTGGCATGACGATCAGCGGGTTGATCTCCAGCTGCTCCATGTCTTTTTCCATGAAGGCTTTGTAGAGAATGCCCATCAGCTTCACGCATTCTTTGACCTGTGCGCCCTCAAGGCCCAGAGCAAAGGCAACGCGACGGCCGTGGTAAGCTTGGTAACCGGTGGCCGGGTCGACGGAGAAGGAGAGGATTTTCTCTGGAGTTGCAGCTGCAACTTCTTCGATGTCCATGCCGCCCTCGGTGGAGCAAACGAAAGACACGCGGGAGGTCTGACGGTCCACGAGCAGGGCCAGATACAGTTCGCGCTCGATGTCAGAACCATCTTCGATGTAGATGCGGTTGACCTGCTTGCCCGCTGGGCCGGTCTGGTGGGTCACAAGGGTGCGGCCCAGCATCTTTTTGGCTTCTTCGGCGGCTTCTTCAACCGACTTGGCAAGGCGGACACCGCCTTTTTCGCCTGCATCAGCTTCCTCAAAAGTACCTTTGCCGCGGCCACCTGCGTGGATCTGTGCCTTTACAACCCAGAGCGGGCCGTCAAGTTCACCAGCGGCGGTTTTGGCGTCTTCTGCTTTCAGAACAACGCGGCCTTCGGACACCGGAGCGCCGTAGGAGCGAAGCAGGGCTTTCGCCTGATATTCGTGGATGTTCATGGAACTGTCCCATCTTGCTGCGATTGGCGGCGTTTTGACACAGACCAAGGCGGCCGATAAGCAAATTCTGCGAAGAAGGTGGATTTTTCGTTATTTGTGATCACAGGTGGAAAATGTGTGATCACAAATTGGCGGCGAGCAATTCTGCCAAAAACAATTTTGTTAAATTGTCAGTGAAATAAGGGCGCTGCGGGTTTGAGTCGATGCGCGGGGTCCGTTATCGCAAACGGTCCCCACGAGTGCTGACCAAGGGTGCGGGCCTCAGGTGGCCTGAGTTTCGTCGCAGCGGGATATCAGGTGAGGTCTTCTTCGAGAGCTGCCTCGGCGGATGGCCATGTGCCGTTGTAAGGCACTGTGTTGTTAGGGCCCGGGGTGATTGGTGCCTGCGTCTGCGGCCCGCTGCGGATGTTGTAGTCGGCAGTGTCACCGGGTTGGTTGCGCACGGCGGAGGATGTGCAGCCGGCAAGGGCGATCAGCGCACCCAGTGTGAGGCCTTTTGCGAGTGGATTGGTCATTGTGTCTCCAAGTTTATGAATTCAAAAGAAATATGGCGCGGTTGGTCCGGCACCGTCGGAGATGAGTTAACCCGAACTCAGGCAAAAAGATCAATGATGTGTTACGTCTGGGCATAGAAAAAGGCCTGCGAAACATGTCGCAGGCCCTTCAATTGCGTATCGCTTGGCTTATGCCAGAGAGCTGTCGATGCCTTTGCAGGCGTCCACGAGGCCCTTCACAGCGTTGACAGAGGTGTCAAACATCTCTTGCTCTTCTTTGTTGAGCTTGATGTTCACAACTTTCTCAACACCACCTGCGCCGATCACGGTTGGCACGCCAACATACATGTCTTTCACGCCGAGGTCGCCGTCACAGTATGCGGCACATGGCAGAACGCGCTTTTGGTCTTTCAGGTAGGCTTCGGCCATTTCGATAGCGGAGGCGGCAGGTGCGTAGAACGCGGAGCCGGTCTTCAGCAGGCCAACGATCTCTGCGCCACCGTCACGGGTGCGCTGTACCATTGCGTCCAGTTTCTCCTGCGTGGTCCAGCCCATCTCGATCAGGTCTGGCAGAGGAATACCTGCAACGGTGGAGTAGCGCACGGAAGGCACCATGGTGTCGCCGTGGCCGCCCAGAACGAATGCGGTTACATCACGCATGGATACGTTGAATTCTTCTGCCAGGAAGTGGCGGAAGCGTGCGCTGTCCAGAACACCTGCCATACCGCACACTTTGTGTGTTGGCAGGCCGGAGAATTTCTGCAGTGCCCAAACCATCGCGTCCAGCGGGTTGGTGATGCAGATCACAAATGCGTCCGGTGCGTTGTCGCGGATGCCTTCGCCAACGGATTTCATCACTTTGAGGTTGATGCCCAGCAGGTCATCACGGCTCATGCCTGGCTTACGTGCCACACCTGCGGTCACGATGCAGACGTCTGCGCCGGCGATCGCGGAGTAGTCGGAGGTGCCGGACATTGCGGCGTCGATTTTCTCAACAGGGCCGGATTCTGCGATGTCGAGCGCCTTGCCCTGGGGCAGGCCGTCTGCGATGTCGAAAAGAACGACGTCGCCAAGTTCTTTGATTGCAGCGAGGTGGGCGAGGGTGCCGCCGATGTTGCCTGCGCCGATGAGGGCGATCTTAGGTCTGGCCATTGGATCTGTCTCCGGTCCGGTTAAATATCGCGGGTGGCTTAAGTCGAAAACGGCTTTGACGCAAGCCTTAGGCCAAGAGCTGTTAGGAAGTGTCGCAGGGTTAGGTCACCTGTTGCGGGGGTTCTGCCTATTGGTTTGGCATGGGCGCGCACGCTTGAATTGTGCGCAGTCGTGGGGCTAAGTTTGAGGTAAGACACAAAAAAATGCCGAGGAGAATTGGCAATGACGACAGTGATGAAAACCCTGATGGCGCTGAGTTTGGCAGCGCTAACGCTTTCTGCATGCGGTGGCGGCAATGCGAATACTACGACAACGGTGCAAACCGCGACGGTTGGCGAACAGCTCGCATCCCTTGAAGACGCCTATGCGCAAGGCCTGCTGACAGACAAAGAATACAAGCAGCAGCGCAAGAAGATTTTGGACGGCGAGTAAGCTGCCCGCGTCTTGTCTCTGACATTGAGGCGCGGCGGTGATGCCTGATTCTGACGGAAAGTCATGACTGATTCTCTTGCGTTTCTTGTTGTTGCGCCGCTTGCGGTGGTTTTTGCAGGGATTTCGAAGGCTGGATTTGGGTCAGGCGCCGCTTTTGCCAGCGCCGTTTTGCTTGCGCTGATTCTTCCGCCCGCGCAGGCCTTGGGGCTGATGCTGCCCCTATTGATGCTGATCGACCTCCTGACCTTACGCCCCTATTGGAAGCGGTGGATCTGGCCTGATGCCAAGGTTCTGATTTTAGGCGGTTTGCCGGGAGTAGCCCTTGGCGTTGCACTGTTCAAAGTGGCCAATGACGATGTGCTGCGCTTGCTGATCGGCGCGGTTTCTTTGGGGTTTGTCGCTTGGCAGCTTTGGCCGCGCAAAACCGCGGCCCGCCAATTGCCTGCTGGCGCCGGGTTGCTCGCGGGCGGTGTGGCTGGTTTCACCAGTTTTGTCAGCCATGCAGGCGGTCCACCAGCCGCCGTCTATCTGTTGTCTCGCGGATTGAGTAAGACCGGATACCAAGCCACATCGGTGCTGGTGTTTTGGGCGATCAATATCGCGAAGTTTGTGCCCTATGCCTTCTTGGGCGTCTTCACCTATGAGACATTTCTGGCAGGCCTGCTGCTTGCGCCGTTTGCTTGCCTGGGGGCGTATCTTGGTGTGAAAGCGCATCACGCCGTTTCAGAAAAGGCCTTCTTCGTGGTGACCTATATTCTGCTATCCGTGACCGGCGTGAAGCTTATTTTTGACGCGCTGACATAGGATGACACGTTAAGCATCATCCCCTTTGGTCGGGAGCACTTCGGCAAGTGTTTCAAACGCTTGACCCGTCGCCATCAGGCAAGTTGCGCCATTGGGCATGGTCATGGTGATGGTCCAGCTGCCGGAAACCTCAGAGGCAAAGATCTCAACCATTGCGCCCTGCGCTCCAAGGCCGAGGGCCTGGCGAGATTCACCGTATTTGTCGGCCAAACGCTCAACCACTTTGTCGCGATCCGCGCAATTGCGCGCCGTCTGTGCCTCCGCCAGAGGGGCAGAGAGTGTGAGCAGGGAAAGACCGGTCGTCAGGGTCAGAAGCAGGGATTTCATATGGTTTCCTTTCAGGAAAATCTTGTCACGCAGCGGACGTTTTCCCGCCAATGCGCGCCATGTGTGTCTAGTTGCTTCGCCTCTTATTATTAGTGTTGCAGCCCTTTCTGTCTGCGTTCGCTCCTCCCCAGGAAGCGATAGAGTTAATCTGCATCCAAACTGGAAAACAAATGGTTAACGGTGTGGATCAAAAGTGTTAACGGATCGTATCTGCTCATAAGACGGCGCGTCATTTCTGCGTTGCGGCAAAAATGCGCTTGAAGTTTTCTGAGAAAAATGCCCCATTCTGCGCAACAAAATTACAGATGGAAATCGGAGAACATCCATGGATCAGCGCGCGCGCCCTTATCGTTCGGTTCTGTACATTCCCGGGTCCAAGGACCGGGCGCTGGAAAAGGCGCGGGGCCTGCCGGTGGATGCCATCATCTTTGATCTTGAGGATGCCGTTGCTCCTGACGAGAAGGAAAACGCACGGGCCATTTTGGCGGATGCGCTCTCCCAAGGCGGGTATGGCAGCCGGATGCGGATTGTGCGGATCAATGGTCTCGATACCCAATGGGGAGAGGCTGACGCCAAGGCCGCCGCCGCAATGGATTGCGACGCAGTGCTGTTGCCCAAGGTGGAGAGCACTGCGCAGCTGGATGCATTGGCGGCGCTGGTCGGTGACAAGCCGATTTGGGCGATGATGGAAACCCCACGTGGGATGCTGAATGCTGCAGAAATTGCAGCGCATCCGCAGCTCACCGGCTTTGTGATGGGCACAAATGATTTGGCAAAAGAGCTTCAGACCCGTTTCCGTGCTGACCGTTTGCCGATGATGGCAGGGCTTGGGCTGTGTCTGCTTGCGGCCAAGGCAGAAGGCATCGTGATCGTGGATGGCGTCTATAATGCCTTCAAAGACGCGGATGGCCTGAAAGCGGAATGTGATCAGGGCCGTGACATGGGCTTTGATGGCAAAACCTTGATCCACCCGGCGCAGGTGGACGTGGCCAACGCGGCATTTGCCCCATCAGAAGCTGAGATTGATCTGGCGAAGCGGCAGATCGCAGCCTTTGAAGAATGCGAAGCCAGCGGCCAAGGTGTGGCCGTGGTGGACGGCAAAATTGTCGAAAATCTGCACGTGGTCACCGCACGAGAGATTCTCGCAAAGGCGGATGCAATCGCTGCGCTTGAGGGGTAACCTCTGCCCCAACAACCAACAATCCAGCGGAGAGCGAGATGATATTATTGGTTCTTGGGGTTTTGCTTTGGGCGGCGGCCCATTTTTTCAAGCGGGCGATGCCGGGTGTGCGGGAGCCATTGGGTGACAAGGGGAAGGGCTTGGTAGCTATAACGCTGGTCCTCTCCATTGTGTTGATGGTGCTCGGCTACCGCGCGGCAGAAATTGAGGATGTGCTTTGGATTGCGCCAAGCTTTGTCTATCACATCAACAACTTGCTCGTGCTCATCGCGATCTTCCTGATGAGCCCTGCGCCTCGCAAGGGCAAGCTGTTTAACAACATGCGCCATCCGATGTTGATCGGGTTTTCGCTCTGGGCGGTGGCGCATATCTTGGTGAATGGCGATGCGCCGTCGGTCGTTTTGTTTGGCGGCTTGCTGGCTTGGGCGCTTGCAGAAATCGTTGTGCTCAATCGGGTCGATGGCCCTTGGCAGCCGACTGAACGCGGCACCATCGCAAAGGATGGCATGTTCTTTGCCGCTTCTATAGTCCTGATGGGTGTGATCGGTGCCATTCACGGCATGATCGGACCATCGCCATTTGGAGGCTAAGAGCATGAAACTTTACCGTTTTCTATCAGAAGAAGACACATCGGCATTTTGTCACAAGGTGACGGATGCGCTTAACAAGGGGTGGGAGCTTCATGGCTCTCCGACACAGACTTTCTGTCAGGCGACAGGCGTGATGCGTTGTGGTCAGGCGGTCGTGAAGGAAGTGGAAGGCACCTACACCCCGGAGACCAAACTGGGAGAACATTAAATGGCCAAGACCAATCCGGGCCGGTTTTTTGAAGACTATTCGCTGGGGCAGGTGATTGAACACGCTGTGCCACGCACTGTCGGGGCAGGGGAGCGCGCACTCTATCATGCGCTCTACCCAGCGCGTCATGCGCTTTATTCCAGCGATGAATTTGCGCGTGCCTCTGGCTTGCCGCAGTCGCCGCTGGACGATCTCGCGGCCTTCCACGTGGTTTTTGGAAAAACGGTTCCGGATGTGTCGCTGAATGCGGTGGCAAACCTTGGGTATGCCGAGGGGCGTTGGCTGAAGCCGGTTTATGCCGGCGATACTCTGCGCTCCACATCCGAAGTGATTGGTCTGAAACAGAACTCCAACGGCAAGACCGGGGTGGTTTACGTGCGCACGCGCGGTATGAACCAGCGCGACGAGGTCGTCATGGAGTATGTGCGCTGGGTGATGGTGCGCAAACGCGACGCAGACGCGCCCGCACCTGAGGCCGTGGTGCCAGAGCTTTCCAAGGTGATCGATCCTGCGGACCTTGTGATCCCGGAAGGGCTCGACTTCAGCGGCTATGACTTCTCTCAGGCTGGGGAAAGCCATCGTTGGGGCGATTATGAAATCGGCGAGACCATTGACCACGTCGATGGTGTAACGCTGGAAGAAGCTGAGCACATGATGGCGACACGGCTCTGGCAAAACACCGCGAAAGTGCATTTTGACGCGACCTTCCGCCCCGATGGACAACGCCTGATTTATGGCGGCCACATTATATCCCTGGCGCGTGCGCTGAGCTTTAACGGGCTGGCCAACGCACAGATGATTGTGGGGCTGAACGGTGGCGCACATGCCAATCCGGCCTTCTCTGGTCTGACGGTCAAGGCTTGGTCTGAAGTGCTTGATAAGGCAGAAACTTCCGCGCCCGGTGTAGGGGCAATTCGCCTGCGGCTGGTGGCCACAAAAGGTGGCGAGCCGTTTGCGTTGAAAGGCGATGATGGCAAATACCTGCCCGAAGTGCTGCTTGATTTGGACTATTGGGCATTGATGCCGATGTAAGGAAACGCGATGCCGCGCGCGATTTACCTGACCCATCCCGAAGTGCACATCGATCCGCATATAGCTGTGCCGGATTGGGGGCTGAGCAAAGTGGGGCAGGCGCGCGTGGATGCGCTTGCGGCGCGCTGTGCCGAAGGGGGCTGGCGCGTTGCATCCACTACAGAGCGCAAGTCTTTGGAAACCGCTTGGCCACTGGCGGCAAAATTCGGCTCAACGCCTGTGGCCATCCGAGAGGGGCTTGGCGAGAATGATCGTTCAAGCACAGGGTTTCTAACTGAGCAGGCATTTCAGCGCGCGGCCAATGCGTTCTTTGGATCGCCTGAGGTGTCCTTCGAAGGTTGGGAGCGCGCTGTGGATGCGCAAGCGCGGATTCTCAGCGAGGTGCGCGCGCTCCTAGCGGCTTTTCCATCCGAGAATCTTCTCATCTGTGGCTATGGCGGTGTCGGCACCTTATTGTACTGCGCTCTTGCAAGGCGCAGGATCGACCGAAAGTGGGATCAAGCGGGCGGCGGTTATTGGTTCGCGTTTGATACACTCAGCATGGTGCCAGAAAACCACTGGCAGCCGATGGAGACGTTGAGTTTCAATTAGCGCTCGACACCAAGGTGCACTGCCGCTCTAGTGCGCTTATGAAACGATATTTACTCCCCGTGGTAATCTGTGGTGCAGCCTCTGGCGCTCAAGCCGAAGTGCAGTTTGGCCATACATCCGAAGACACGCTTGCCTATGTTGAGGGCAATCTGCTCGGGATTTTCTATCATGAGCTTGGTCACGCTCTGATCGATCTTCTGGGGTTGCCGATCTTTGGGCAGGAGGAAGACGCAGCGGACGTGTTATCGATCTTTTTGATTGATGCATTTTACGAGGAAGAGGCGGCTGTTCAGCTGGCCTATGACGCGGCGTTTGGCTTTTTGGGCGAGGCTGAAGCCACGTCTGAAGTGGCCTTCTGGGACGTGCATGGCCCGGATTTGCAGCGTTACTACAATACGGTTTGCTTGTTTTATGGGGCCAATCCGGAAGAACGTGAGGATGTCGCGGAAGACCTCGGCTTGCCGGAAGAGCGAGCAGATTATTGTCCATCAGAATATGATCAGGCTGTTGCCAGCTGGGGTGGCGCATTGGACGAAGTTGCCCATGGTGGTGGAGGCGAGACGCTGGTGATGGGCGAAGTTGTCGTCGAAACGGATGGTGCACAGCTCACCGAAGAAGTGATCCAGGCAGAAGTCACGGCGCTGAACGAAGAGTTCCGTCTACCGGAGACTTTGACGATTTCGGTTGTGCCCTGCGGTGAGGCAAATGCCTTCTACGATCCTGAGCGGATCGAGATCACTATGTGTACTGAGTTTGCGGACGCATTGGTGGAGATGGCGCAGGAGTTTTAAGCCCGCACACGCGGAGTTGATGACGCAGGCTGCCGGATCGCGCTAGGCTGCGGTTTATGCGGTTTATGCGGTTTTTGAGTGTCTTAGCAGCGGGAACTTTGTGTGCGCCAGCGATGGCGCGCGCCTGTGATCTCGCGCTTTTACTGACGGTCGATGTGTCCGGGAGCATTGATGCCAAAGAGTACCGTGTTCAAATGGATGGGCTGGCAGCGGCGTTGCGCGACGGGATTGTCGTAGAGGCGCTGATAGACCAAAGAGCATCGGTTTCCCTAATGCAGTGGACCGGAGAAGGGCGACAGCATGTCAGTGTGCCCTGGACCGAGGTGACTTCCGCCGAGCAGGCTGAGGCTTTGGCCATCGCCGTGGAGGAAATGCCGCGCCAATGGAGCCAATACTCTACAGCGATAGGGGATGCGCTGCTGGCGTCCGCAGAATTGATCGAGACAGCGCCTGACTGTAAGCGCAAGGTGGTCGACGTCTCAGGGGACGGCATTTCCAATGAGGGTCCGCTGGTGGAGTATGGGCGCAAACGGCTTGCCGGTCAGGGCGTGACAGTCAACGCCGTGGTGATCGAAACCGACGATACGGACCTGACCGGGTATTTCTGGGAAAATGTGATCACGGGACCCGGGGCTTTTGTTGTGACGGCTGCAGGTTTTGAAGAATACCCGCTGCGCATCCGCCAAAAGCTCATTCGGGAAGTCGCCAAACAAGTGGCGGAAGGCCCTGAGGTGGAGCGTTCTTTGTTAGATCGAATGTGAGCGCCAACACGTAAGGGGCCTGTTAAGCAATGGTGTGGTAACCTCTTGGGGTGAATAATTCCTGACAAAAAAACTTGAATTGCAAAATGTGATCACGAATAAAAACGTGTGATCACAAAATTAAAAAAATCCCTCAGATTGGGTCAAAAAACCGCGTGAATTAAGCTTTCGCCAAGGTGACACATCGCAAAAAACCGTTAGAAGACATCAAGGGAACCTGAAAGGATTCATTATGGCTGACGTGAAAAGGATTGAGCGCCCGCTCTCCCCACATTTGCAGATCTATCGCCCGCAGATGACCTCCGTGTCTTCGATCATGGTGCGTATCACCGGCATCGCCCTCATTCCGATTGCGGCAATTGTTGTTTGGTGGCTTTTGGCGGCTGCAACCTCTGAAAGTGCCTTTGCTTTCATCGATGGGTTGCTGCGCAGCTTTATCGGCGATGTCTTCCTGTTCCTCGCTTCCTGGGCAGTGTTTTACCATATGCTGGGGCGTCTGCGTCACGTGATCTGGGACTTCGGCTACTGCCTGGACATCGACACCGCTGTCACGCTTGGCAAAGGCATGTTCATTGGTGCCACTGTGTTGGCCATTCTCACCGCGCTGATCGTGTAAGGAGCTGAAAAGATGAATTTTCTGACTGACCGCAAACGCGCGCACGGCACTGGGGCTTCCGGCAAGGGCACCGAGCATCACTGGCATATGATGATCAACTCATCCTTGCTTGTTGTTTTGGTCCCGCTCTTCGTTTTGACTTTCGGCTTTGGTCTGGGTGGCACCCATGAAGAAGTGCTGGCCTATTTCGGCAAGCCGTTCCCGGCTATCATTTCCGCGCTGACCCTGATTGTGGGTATCATCCACATCAAAAATGAAGCGCAGGACGCGATCGAAGATTACATGCACGGCGTCGCTGAGAAGCTGACCTACATCGCTGCTGGCGCTGTTTGCTACACCATTATCGCTGTGGGCCTGTTTGCCCTGATCAAACTCGCTCTCTAACGCTGTTGCGCCCGGCCTCGGCTGCGGCGCCAGCGCTTTTCCCGTGAACAGAACGCCCTGCATAGCGGCGGCAAGGATGAAAACCGATGACAGCAGCATACGAATACGAAACACATGAATATGACGTGGTCGTGGTGGGCGCCGGTGGCGCTGGTTTGCGCGCCACTCTTGGTATGGCCGAGCAGGGCCTGCGCACGGCCTGTGTGACCAAAGTCTTCCCGACCCGGTCTCACACCGTTGCCGCGCAGGGCGGCATCGCGGCATCCCTTTCCAACATGGGCCCTGATAACTGGCAGTGGCACATGTATGACACCGTCAAAGGCTCTGACTGGCTGGGCGACACCGACGCGATGGAATACCTCGCGCGTGAAGCACCCAAGGCGGTTTATGAGTTGGAGCACTATGGTGTGCCGTTCTCCCGGACCGAAGAAGGTAAAATCTACCAGCGTCCGTTTGGTGGCCACACCACCGAGTTTGGCGAAGGTCCCGCCGTGCAGCGGACCTGTGCCGCCGCGGACCGGACCGGTCATGCGATCCTGCACACGCTTTATGGCCAGTCGGTCAAGAACAACGCGGAATTCTACATCGAGTATTTCGCGATTGACCTGATCATGTCTGAGGACGGCCAGTGCCAGGGTGTTGTCTGCTGGAAGCTTGATGACGGCACTATGCATGTCTTCAACGCCAAGATGGTTGTGCTGGCGACTGGCGGCTACGGCCGTGCCTACTTCTCCGCAACCTCTGCGCACACCTGCACCGGCGACGGTGGCGGCATGGTGGCCCGCGCAGGCCTCGCTCTGCAGGACATGGAGTTTGTGCAGTTCCACCCAACCGGCATTTACGGCTCCGGCTGCCTGATCACGGAAGGCGCGCGCGGCGAAGGTGGTTACCTGACCAACTCCGAAGGTGAGCGCTTCATGGAGCGTTATGCTCCGCAGTATAAAGACCTCGCACCACGCGACTATGTTTCGCGCTCCATGACCATGGAGATCCGTGAAGGCCGCGGTGTGGGCGAGAATGGCGACCACATTCACCTCAACCTGAACCACCTGCCTGCCGAAGCGCTGGCGGAACGTCTGCCAGGTATCTCTGAATCTGCAAAGATTTTTGCGGGTGTGGATGTGACCAAAGAGCCGATCCCGGTTCTGCCAACCGTGCACTACAACATGGGCGGTATTCCGACCAACTATTGGGGCGAAGTGCTGAACCCAACCGCAGAAGATCCAACCGCGGTGGTCCCCGGCCTGATGGCTGTGGGTGAAGCGGGCTGTGCCTCAGTTCACGGTGCGAACCGTCTGGGCTCCAACTCTCTGATCGACCTTGTGGTGTTTGGCCGCGCTTCCGCAATCCGCGCCGGCAAGGTGGTGGATGCAGATGCTCCGAACCCAGTTCTGAACCAAGCGTCGGTGGATGCAGCATTCGCGCGCTTTGATGGTCTGCGCTACGCCAAAGGCGGCGCGCCGACTGCTGAGCTTCGCCTTGAAATGCAGCGCACCATGCAGGCGGATGCGGCGGTGTTCCGTACCGACAAGACGCTGAAAGAAGGCGTTGAGAAGATGACGGCGATTGCGGGCAAGATCGATGATCTGAACGTCACCGATACCTCGTTGGTCTGGAACAGCGATCTGATGGAAACGCTTGAGCTGACCAACCTGATGCCAAACGCACTGGCGACGATCCACGGTGCGGAAGCCCGTAAAGAAAGCCGCGGTGCGCACGCACATGAAGACTATTCCGAGCGTGATGACGCGAACTGGCGGGTCCACACGGTGAGCCGCGTAGAAGGCGATAAAGTTGAACTATCTTATCGCCCTGTGATTGTTGACCCGCTGACCAAAGAAGAGGAGGGTGGAATCGAACTTAAAAAGATTGCACCTAAAGCGAGAACCTTCTGATGAAACGAATTTGCACTGGCGTCATGATGGCAGCAATTGCCGCAACTCAAGTTATGGCGGACGAAACACTTGTTGTTCAACAAATTAGCCAGTGCATTGTCGATACAGGTTCCCAAGGTGCCTATAAGGTTACAGAGTTCGACAAGGTGCCAGTGGTCGTCGCAGATGCGGGTGGCACCGAACGCGGTGCGCGCAATGTGAATGACTGCCTCCAGGACAACTACAACGTCCAATATGACAATGGTGCATTTGGTGTTGCAGATGGCAACAAGGTGGCGAGCGGACCTGATGTCTGTCAGCAGGAACGTATTCAGGGCTTTGTCATCGGCACTGTTGTCATTGGAGCCATAAACGCATCTCTCGGCGGCAACTTTTTCGCAGGTGCCGCTCTTGGTAATGCGCTGACGTGGGGAACCATCCAGCGCGACTACCGTGAATGTGTGCGTCGTGAAGGCGGAGCAAAATATGCTGGTGTTGAATTCCATTCCGGCTGCTCTCGTCATTCCGATGTGTTGCACGGTGGGGCTCAATACTGCCGCTAAGGAGCGGAAACGTGGCCGTTTAGGCCAGGTGATCAGAAACAACCGAATGCTCCGCGCATGTGTGAATGCGGCATCAGAGTGTTTGAACAGGAACGAAGGTAAGCGCAGTTTGCGCGCCCACGTGTAGGAAGGAAAGACGATGGTCGAATTTGCCCTCCCCAAGAACTCCCGGATTATGACCGGCAAAACCTGGCCAAAGCCGGAAGGCGCTACGAATGTGCGCAAGTTCCAGATCTACCGCTGGAATCCGGATGACGGCAAAAACCCTCAGGTGGATACCTATTTCCTGGACATGGACAAATGTGGTCCGATGGTTCTGGATGCGCTGATCAAGATCAAGAACGAGATTGACCCAACCCTGACCTTCCGTCGCTCTTGCCGTGAAGGCATCTGTGGATCCTGTGCGATGAACATCGACGGGATCAACACGCTGGCCTGTATCTATGGTCTGGACGAGATCAAGGGCGACGTGAAGATCTACCCGCTGCCGCATATGCCGGTGGTGAAAGACCTGATCCCGGATCTGACCCATTTCTATGCGCAGCACGCGTCGATCATGCCGTGGCTGGAAACCAAGACCAACCGTCCGGCAAAAGAGTGGCGTCAGTCGATCGAGGACCGCAAAAAACTCGACGGTCTGTATGAATGTGTGATGTGTGCATCCTGCTCCACTTCCTGCCCAAGCTACTGGTGGAACGGCGATAAATATCTCGGCCCAGCAGCGCTGTTGCACGCCTATCGCTGGATCATTGACAGCCGCGATGAGGCGACAGGCGAGCGTCTGGATGAGCTGGAAGATCCGTTCAAGCTCTACCGCTGCCACACCATCATGAACTGTGCAAAGACGTGCCCGAAGGGTCTGAACCCGGCGAAGGCCATTGCAGAGATCAAGAAGATGCTGGTGGAGCGCCACGTCTGATTTCAGGCACATGCGACTTTGACGAGGGCCCGTTTCGGGCCCTTTTCTTTTGTTTGTTGGGACGTTGCCTCTGCGCAGATTGCATGGCGCCTTTGCCATTTGAGCAGTTCTTTGACTTTGTTGGCTTAGCTATATGAAGGAGCAGGGAAGGAGGTCAGATGTGAATACGGAGACTGCCCATGTCCGCCCTAGAGACAAACACCCCAGAAGATTTTGCAGCGCGCGCCCTGGAGGTGCTGGAGCAAGCCTACGCATATTACTCCGAGCCGCCACGCCGCCCGGTTTTGGTGCAGGACAGCGATGAAGAAACCTACTTCGAGTATGTGAAAGCAGCCTAAGCCTGCACATAGAAGCTTGTTGAAAGCGCCTCCTGGTTGGGGCGCTTTTTGCGTTTCTCCCTCAGGGCTTGATGGCCTTATGTTTACGTAAGGTCGGTCTTGGTCCTTGGCTGGCCGCTGGCTAGCCTTTGCCAAAGGGGAGGAAGCACAATGACCGATGTGATCATCGTAGGCGGCGGGCTGGCTGGGATCGTAGCGGCGCGTGAAGCTGCGCTGCGGGGGCGAAAGGTTCTTTTGCTGGATCAGGAGGGAGAGCAGAGCCTAGGAGGGCAGGCTTTCTGGAGCCTTGGCGGCCTCTTCATGATCGATACTCCCGAGCAGCGGCGCATGGGGGTCAAGGACAGCGCAGAGTTGGCCTACAATGATTGGATGGGGTCAGCGCAGTTTGACCGTCCTGAAGATGCCAACCCCCGCAAGGTGGCCGAGGCTTATCTCTCGTTTGCAGGCGGGGAGATGCGCAGTTGGCTCCACAGCATTGGAATGCGGTGGTTTCCTGTGGTTGGTTGGGCCGAGCGCGGCGGGGCTATGGCGCATGGTCACGGCAATTCCGTACCGCGGTTTCACATCACGTGGGGGACCGGCCCGGGCGTTGTTGCGCCGTTTGAGCGTGATGTGCGCAATCTGTCAGCGGAGGGTAAGATTGAACTGCTCTTTCGCCGAAAGGTAACTGATCTCATTGTGGAAAATGGCACGGTTAAAGGCGTGCGCGGCGAAGTTCTCGCCGACGACGATGCAGAGCGCGGCCGCTCTACCACCCGTGACGTCGTGTCAGATTTTGAACTGCGCGCTTCGGCTGTGGTTCTTACCACCGGTGGGATTGGTGGCGACCACGATATGGTGCGGCGCTATTGGCCTGAAGGCCGGTTGGGCAAGCCTCCTAAGCGTATGGTGGCCGGGGTGCCGGACTATGTCGATGGGCAGATGCAGCGGTCGGCAGAGGCCGCGGGTGCGGCGATCATCAATGGGGATCGGATGTGGCACTACACTGAAGGGCTGGCCAATTGGGATCCGATCTGGCCAAACCATGGCATTCGGGTGCTGCCGGGGCCGAGCTCTATGTGGTTTGACGCCTTGGGCTCCCGTATGGAAGCGCCTTATTTGCCAGGGTTTGACAGCCTCGGCACCCTCAAGCGTATTCTTTCCACGGGGCATGAGCACAGCTGGTTTATTCTTACACAGAAGATCATCGAAAAAGAGTTCGCGCTGTCAGGTTCTGAACAAAACCCGGACCTGACATCCGGTAAGTTTATCGAAGTGCTCAAAGGGCGGTTGATGTCCAAGGGGGCGCCAGCTCCGATTGAAGCGTTCAAGCGTCATGGAGAAGACTTTGTGGTCGCTGATGATCTGGAAGCGCTGGTGGCGGGAATGAATGCGCTCACGCCGGAAGTTCCTGTCAACCTTGATAAAATCCGGGATCAGATTGTTGCACGGGATGCCCAAATCGAGAACCCGTTCAGCAAGGATGCGCAGATCACTGCGATCCGGGGAGCACGCGCCTTTCGGGGGGATCGGCTGATCCGCACGGCGAAGCCGCACCGTATTCTCGACCCGGCCAATGGCCCATTGATCGCTGTGCGGCTCAATATCCTTACGCGAAAATCTCTCGGAGGACTGCACACGGATGAAACCGCGCAGGTTCTGAAACCCGATGGGAGCGCCTTTGTGGGGCTGTTCGCGGCGGGGGAAGTGGCTGGTTTTGGCGGTGGCGGCTATCACGGCTACAATGCGCTGGAAGGTACTTTCTTGGGCGGATGCATATTCTCTGGGCGTGCAGCGGGACGTGCGGTTTAGCGTTAGGCCTGTGTGATTTGCCATGTTAGGCTCCCGTTGTTTTAAAGAGTTATGGGAGGAATTGGTATGAAACACTTGTTCGCTGCAGCGTTGATAGCCTTTGGTTCTCAAGCACTTGCCGGTGGTGCGCCATCGCCTGAAGGGGCGGAAGTTTACTTCATCAATATTGAAGATGGCGCCTCGGTGCAGTCTCCGTTTGTGGTGCAGTTTGGCTTGTCCGGCATGGGGGTGGCGCCTGCGGGGACGGAAGTGGAGAACACTGGGCACCACCATATTTTCATCAATCGCCCTCCTTTGGGAGAGGGGGCTGAGGATGCCGATCTGCTCGAAAACGGTGTGCCGACAGATGACAATCACCGCCATTTCGGAGGCGGGCAAACCGAAGTGAGTTTGGACCTTCCGCCGGGCACACATACGCTGCAGCTCGTGTTGGGAGACGAGTTCCACGTGCCGCATACGCCACCTGTGGTATCAGATGTCATCACGATTACTGTGAACTAACTCCGGCGTGCGTTGCGGATAGCCATTGCAACGCGTTAACAATTGGGGGCAGGATCGCGCCATGACTGAGACGATCCTGCCCCCCGCCGATGCCGAAGACCGCCGCGCCATCAAGCCGGTGATCTGTTATCCAAACACCACTTTGCCGACCCCACCGCTGGCGCTTTATCAAGCTGCCAGAGAAGGGGCCAAGAAGGTGGATGAGGTGCTGATCCCGGCAAGGGATGCGCGGTGTTTTGAGGTGCCGGCCGGGCATTTCTTTCGCATCACCTCTGTTGAAGGCCCGCAGGTGGGGGATCTCAATCTGTGGAACCTCAATGATTTGAGTGAGCGGTTTTTCTCGGGAAAAACAAGAGCTTTACACGGCACCCATATCACGACGGGTGAACGCATGTGGTCAAGCCTGCCAAGCCTGCGCCCCATGGCGACGATCGTTACTGATACGCTTGGCTGGTACGGGATCGACGCTTATGGTGGCTCCGTACATGACGTGATTGGTACGCGCTGTGACCCATACACCGGCAATTTGCTGAGTGGTGACCAATATCATTATTGCTGTCATTCCAATCTGACCCGCGCCCTGGCGGCGCATCAGGGGATCAGCCTTGAGGAGGCGGAGCCTCATGTGCACGACGTTCTTAACGTTTTCATGTGCACGGGGTTCACGCGTGACACTGGTCAGTACTTCATGAAGGCAAGCCCGGTGCGCCCCGGAGACTATCTTGAGGCCTTTGCTGAGATCGATCTGTTGGGCGCTTTGAGCGCTTGCCCGGGCGGCGATTGTTCGGCGGAACACAGCAGTGATGTCGCCGCATGTCACCCGCTACTGGTAGAGGTTTTTGCCCCCGCTGAAGGGGCGCTGGGCGGTTGGGAAAGTCCGGCTCTCAACGGCTATGATCGCAGCCACGGCAGGGCGCGTTAACCATTTTTTTTGAGCGTCGGTATCGCGTCTGTATTGCGACGTTATCGCGTAGGTGCCGAATTTCGGTGCCCAAACGGCGTTAACCATTGTGGCAAAGGTGTTTTGGACCGCCGATTGGGGCGGTTTGGCCCGTGCCAAAAGCGTGGATGAGGACGGTAAACTGATGAGGCGTCGGGAGATGATTTTGGCAAGTGGCGCGGCGGGGCTGACCAGCCTTTTCGGGGCCGCCGGTGGTGCGGCTGAAAGCCGGTTTTATGTGCCGCCTGAGGAGGCACCGCACCAGCGGACGTTTATGCAATGGCCGGTCAATCGGCAGGTGCATTCAGATCCAGTCTTTCGGGAGATGACCCAGCAGACCATTGCGGACATTGCCAATACGATTTCCGAGTTTGAACCGGTTGTGATGCTGGCGGCCAAAGAGGATCATAGCGGGGCGCAAGCAAAGTTGTCTGACGCAGTCGAGCTTTGGGACATTCCCACTGAGGATCTTTGGTGTCGGGATTCCGGTCCGATCTTTGTGGTGGACAGCCAAGGTGGTTTGGCGGTGAGCCACATTCAGTTCAATGGTTGGGGCGAGAAGCAGCTCCATCGGCGCGACGGCCAGATCGCGGCGCGTGTGGCCGAGAGGCTCGGGCTCTCGCTTCTGCCGTCTGGTCTGCGTGGCGAGGCGGGAGGTGTTGAGCAGGATGGTCACGGCCTACTTATGGCACATGAGAGCAGTTGGGTGAATCAGAACCGCAATCCCGGCCTTTCACGGGGTGAGATCGAACAGAGGCTGCTGAGCGCCTACGGCGCCGAGAGGATGATCTGGTCTGAGGGTGTCTGGGATGAGGACATCACGGATTACCACATCGACAGTCTTGCGCGGTTCACGGGGCCGGGGCGGGTCTTGATGAACCTCCCCGACGCGCCGGATCTGCGCGACCCGTTTCACGCCGCTGCGCTTGATACGCATGATGTGCTTGTTGCTGCGGGGCTTGAGGTTGACGTGATCCCGGAACCTTATGACCGCCGTGTGCAAAGTCTCGATTTTGTGGCGTCTTATGCGAATTACTATGTGTGTAACGGCGCAGTCATTGCTGCGGAGTTCGGCGACAGGGAAACCGCCGCGATCGCCCGCGCTGCGCTGGCGAAGCACTATCCCGGACGCGAGATTGTCATGTTGAACGTGGACCCGTTGGGAGAGCTTGGCGGCGGTATTCACTGCGCGACACAGCAGATGCCTGCTGTATAGCGGACACTCTGTCTGAGCAAGTTAAGGGGTTTTATGCCTGTAGTTCGGCATCCCAATAGAGGTAGTCCATCCAGCTGTCATGCAGGAAGTTGGGGGGGAATTTACGCCCCACATTGCGCAGCTCCTCAGAGCCGGGCTGGCGTGGGGGCTTGCGTAGGCTCATATGTGCCTGACGCAGGCTCTTGGAGCCTTTCTTGAGGTTGCAGGGCGAACAGGCCGCGACCACATTTTCCCAGCTTGTGACGCCACCTGCCGCACGGGGAATGACGTGATCAAAAGTCAGATCTCCGCGGGCGCCACAGTATTGACATTGGAATTCGTCCCTCAGAAATAAATTAAAGCGCGTGAAGGCCACGCGCTTTTGCAGTTTTACATAGTCTTTGAGAACCACAACCGAGGGGATACGTATCTCGGTGGAGGGGCTGCGGACCACATGGTCATATTCAGCCACGATGTCGACACGGTCCATATAGGCGGCTTTGATGGCATCTTGCCAGGGCCAAAGGGAAAGCGGGTAGTAGGAGAGCGGGCGGTAGTCGGCGTTGAGGACAAGGGCAGGGTGGTGTTTCAACCCGCCGGGACTTCGTGTGAATTCTGTCCTGAAATCGCCGTCCATCTTAGCTCTCCCTATGCGCCCATTGGCCTTTCGGCCGACCTGCTTACAACCACTATATCTCGTGTCTTTGATCTGACAAGCCTCACGATATACGTGATTTTCGCCAATGCTGAGACAGCTGCAGGATGCCAGCGCCCAATGACGCTTTGATGACAGGCCTGTGGATAAAATGTAAGCGCCGCGCCTGAATATCAAGCGCGGCGTAAAGGGGGGCTTGGCAGAAGGAAGTTGCCTGCTGCGTGCTGGACCTGTTTCGCTGTTGCGAGGCTTAGCCCAATGGTCGGAGCGGCAAAGCGGATCGTGGCCTTAAATTTGGCGCGAGTAGCGCGCTTTAGTAGAACTTCAGTCCGTTGAGATCGAAGGTTTTTGACAGGGTGAGCGCGAAGCGTGTGTCGTCCTGTGCGACCATACTGCCAATGCCGTGACGGCCAATGGCGTTGGTGGCTTGGGCGTCCACGGTGAAGCCGGATTTGCCAAGGTGATAGCGCGCACCGGCGGCCCATGTGGCTTCATCGCCATCGCGACCGATCGGCGTGACTTCGGCGATCAGTTCCAGGCCGTTGTCAAAGCCGTAGTTCACGCCCATGCCAAAGCCGACCAGTTCGTTGTTGCCAAAGGCGCCGATCTTGGGGCTGGCGGTGAAGGAGAAGCCGTTTCTGGTTTTGTAGTTGGCGATCAGATCGGTGTAAAACACGCCCACCTTTAAGGGGGCAGAGTCTATCTGACGGCCAAAGAGCATGCGTCCGGTGAGGGAGAAGGTGTTGCCGTTGTTCTGATCCATGAAGCGCAGTTTCGGGCCGACCATGTAGCGCACGCTGGTGGTGGGCACGAGGTCCTGATCTGCGGTGGGGTTGTCTGAGTATTTTTCAAAGATGACCTGAATTTCGCCGTCGCGATCTGGGCTGAAGCTCAGCGAGACGCCTTGGTTGTTGTCGTTGCCTCCCCAGACATCGGTGCGCAGCCTGCCGGGCTCAAGCGTGTCGGCGCTGCCAAGCGTGAAGCCGTCCTGTTGCAGGTTCACCTGACGTGTGGTCGGCGGCAGGGACAAGCTGCGATAGCTGACCGGGCGATTGGCGCCGGGGGTGTAGATCAGGCGGGCGCCGGCGAGGACGTCATCGCCATCGGGCCAGAAGGTCATGACACTGGTGGCCGGTGTGTTGCCCCATCCGTTGGTGAGGTACCCCTCAAGTCCAAGGCGTGGAGTGACATTGTAGCGCCCGCCCACGGTCCAGACCGGATCGCTCTCAAAATTGCCATCGCTGTTGATGGTGTTGTCGCCGGAGATAGCTGTTTCGACGGTCCCGAAAATCAGCACGCGGTTGGAGGCGCGGTAGCTGACCCCGGCGCCGAGGCTGACGATGGTGCCGTAAAATTCGTCGCCAGCGATGTCGTCAGGGGCGAGGGTGACACCCGGGGTCAGGTGCAACTGGAGCTTAGGCGACACGCTGTAGGTGATCGGTGCTTTGATTGCACCGACGAAAACCCCATCCTGATTGGTGTCAAATCCGCCCCAGAAATCGGAGCGCAGCGAGACAAAGTTCTCAACCGAGCCAAGGGCAGCAACACTTAGGCGGCCGTTGTCGAAGAGCTGGTACTTGCCCCAGAGTGCGACTTCGGTGGTTTCGATCTGCGGGATGGTTGGAAAACCTGCGACCGGGCCGCCGATGGGATCTACAAAGTTCTGGACGTCGATGCCCATAGTAAAGCGGTCAGTGAAAGCGTAGGAGCCGCCGCCATTGTAGATCTGGTTGCCAGTTCCGGGACGGTCGCCTGGTGAGTTCTGGCGCGCGCCGATGTTGAACTCCACCGTGCCTGCGTGGTTCACGTTGGCCGTTTCAAAGCCCACGATCCGCGTGGGAGGGCCTTCGACCACTGAAGGGCTGGTGGATTGCGCGGCAGCAAGGGCCGGAATAGCGGTGGCAGTGGTCAAGCTCAGTGTCAGAACCAAAGGGGAAAAGGGGCGCGCCTCAGAATTGTGATGGCTCACGGTGGGCTCCAGTAACAATAGGGTTAGTACGAAAGGACAGTATCTTGGGCGTCGGGGCGACCCAAGCGAAATTGGGTTTCAGCCGCGAATTTTGTGAGAGTTTTTAAAAGGCGTGGCCTTGAGGCATCGGCCTCATTAATACGGATGCACTCAACCAGCAATTTACAGAAGAAAATTCAAGGTTGAACTTCTCAAAGGGTTTTCTTCTTGAACTGCATTTTTATCTCAGCCCCTTTGGCAATAACAAACCGTGACGTTTTTCATTTTGCCCGGGGCTGAGATGGAGCAGGCTTTAGAGGCCCAATTTGTCGCGCATAAAGGCGAGGGCGACGCCGAGACCATCTGGCGCGATGCCGTGGGCGGTGCCTTTCATGATGTGGGCGTAGACATCTGTAAAACCGGCTTCTTGAAGAGCCTCAGCGGCTTCGGGAAGAGATTGCGGCGGGACCACATCGTCCTGATCTCCGTGAATGAGCAGGACCGGTGGTTTGCTGACCGCTTCGTCCTTGAGCAAATCAGGCTGCAGCAGGCGGCCGGAAAAGGCCACCACACCTGCGACCGGATCTTCGCGACGCGGCGCAACGTGCAGGCTCATCATGGTGCCCTGAGAGAAGCCCAGCAGCACAACCTGCTCCGGCAGCAGATCTTCGTCCACCATCACGGCATCCAGAAAGGCATTCAGATCATCGACCGCTGCCATCATGCCGCGTTCGCTTTCTTCTTCCGAGGAGCCGTCGATCCAAGGGATGGGGAACCACTGGCGGCCCATAGGCATGCCAGGAATTTCTTCGGGCGCGTCAGGCGAAAGGAACAGCGTGTCGTGGAGGTGTTCCGCCAGCGGATCGGCCAACCCCATCAGATCGGCGCCATTGGCACCATAGCCATGCAGGAAAATCACCGCGGAACGGGTTTCGCCGGAGGCGGGTTCTTTGCGGAGGGTTTGCAATACGCGCGTCATGTCATGGCCTTATGTGATCTCAGAAGGGGCTTTGTTCTGGGATGTGTGTGGCATGTCAGGGCGCGGGTCGCAAGGAGGACGCGGGGGCGCAGTTGCGCCCCCGGTCAAATGTGCAGACTTTAAGCGAAAGCCGCTTCCAGTGCGATTTCCACCATATCGCCAAAGCTCTTCTCGCGATCCTCGGAAGGCAGGGCTTCGCCTGTCAGCAAGTGGTCGGACACGGTGAGCACCGCCAGAGCGCGGCGGCCATGGCGGGCCGCAAGATTATAAAGCTCTGCCGCTTCCATTTCGACGCCAAGAATGCCGTGGCGTGTCATCTGCTCGTTCAGATCAGGGCGTTCGTCATAAAACACATCGGAGCTGTAGATGCCGCCCACATGAGTAGGGGTGCCTTTGGCGGTGGCCGCATCTGCCGCCGCACGCAGAAGACCGTAGTCTGCACAGGGGGCAAAGTTGATCTCTTTGAAGATGCCGCGCGACGGAGTGGAGAGCGAGGTGGCTGTCATGGCGATGATGACGTCGCGCACTTTCACGCTGTCCTGCATGCCGCCACAGGAGCCGATGCGGATCAGGGTCTGAGCGCCATAATCTTTCATCAGCTCATTGGCGTAGATTGACAGGGAGGGCATGCCCATGCCGGAGCCGTGGATGGTGACGCGATTGCCTTTCCACATTCCGGTGAAACCGAGCATGCCGCGCACTTCGTTGACGAGCTTCACGTCACTCAGGAAAGTTTCTGCTGCCCATTTGGCGCGATAAGGGTCGCCAGGCAGCAGCACTGTTTCAGCAATATCTCCGGGCTGGGCGCCGATATGGACGGTCATGCAGGTATCCTTTCAAGCATCAAAGCGACGGCAGAGCGGTCGCTGTCAATAAAGAGCCTTGATGCGCAACCGCGTGGGCAACATCAAGACGGAATTCAGGGAAAGTGCTTAATTGAAAGCAATAAAGCCGGGGCCTCTGTCAGATCAACCTTTGTGAGGTGTCTGCGGAGGTCCCGGCTTTCAAAAGCGGTCGTCTCTGAACCGAAAGTCGTCGATCAGACTTCCATTTGATCAGGCGTGATGCCCGCGGCCAGTGCCTGATCAAACCATTTTGGCTTGCGGCCTTTGCCCGTCCAAGTTTGGGTCTTGTCCTCGGGGTGCGCGTATTTCGGCACGCCTTTCATAAAGCCGTTCTTTTTCTTGCCGGTCGCAGTTGCCAGTTCTTCCAGAGAGAAGCCGTATTTCTCAGCAGCTTCTTCGACAGCTTTCAGCGCGTCTGTTTTGCGCTGTGCTTCGCGCTTCTCCAGTTGAATGTCAATTTGCGCGCGCAGATCAATAAGTGCGTCGCGGGACAATTCTTCCAAGTTCATTTGTGTAGTCTCTATTCATGTGGTGGTGGCGACTTTTCGCCGATGCTGCATAGAGATTGCAAGTGTAATATCTATTAACCGGGTGAAATTCCGAGAAATTGCACGAATTAGTTGCGGGAAAGAGTATTTCTTTCCCGCTTAAATCTGTTTCTTTCTCAATAAAGAGTTGAGGCGCGATTTCTTACGCGGCGGCAGATTCCGGGGCGGCCAAGGTCACGATATCGCGCATGATGGTGTTCAGTTCGAAGTCTTTCGGGGTGTAAACCCGCGCCACGCCCATCGCCCGCAGACGTTCCGCGTCGTCATCCGGAATGATGCCACCCACGATCACCGGCGTATCGCCAAGGCCCGCGGCAGACATGCGTGCCATGAGGTCTTCGACCAGCGGGATGTGCGAGCCTGACAGAATAGAGAGCCCGACAACATGCGCCTCGTCTTCAAGCGCCTTGGCCACGATCTCCTCCGGGGTAAGGCGGATGCCGTCATAGGTGATGTCCATGCCGCAATCGCGTGCGCGGAAGGCGATTTGCTCGGCGCCATTGGAGTGACCGTCAAGGCCCGGTTTGCCAATAACAAACTTCAGGCGGCGGCCCAGACGGTCGGAGACCGCATCCACGGCATCACGGATGTCATCCAACCCTTCGGTTTTGTTGGACGGCGCGCCTGATACCCCGGTTGGGCCACGGTATTCGCCATGCACCACCCGCATCTGCGCGGCCCATTCGCCGGTTGTGACACCGGCTTTGGCTGCCGCAATAGAGGCGGGCATCACGTTTGCGCCGCTGGCTGCTGCTTCACGGAGATCTTTCAAGGCTTTCTCCACGGCGGCCTGATCGCGGCTGGCGCGCCACTCGTTCAGACGGCCGATCTGATCCTGCTCCACAGCGGGGTCCACCACCATAATGCCGCCATCGCCGGTCATCAGCGGGGAAGGCTCGCCTTTCTGGAATTTGTTGACCCCGACCACAACGGTTTCGCCTGCCTCGATACGGTTGAGGCGGTCGGCGTTGCTGTCTACGAGGCGGGACTTCATGTAGTCGATCGCGCCAATGGCACCGCCCATGCTGCCGAGGTTGGCCAGCTCGCTGCGGGCACCTGACTTGAGCTCTTCGACTTTGGCGTCCACTGCGGGGTTGCCGTCAAACAGGTCGTCATATTCCAGCAGATCGGTTTCAAACGCCATGATCTGTTGCATGCGCATAGACCACTGCTGATCCCAAGGGCGGGGCAGGCCGAGGGCCTCGTTCCAAGCGGGCAATTGCACCGCGCGGGCACGGGCTTTCTTCGACAAAGTCACCGCCAGCATTTCGATCAGAATGCGGTAGACGTTGTTTTCAGGCTGCTGCTCGGTCAGGCCGAGAGAGTTCACCTGCACCCCGTAGCGGAAGCGGCGCGATTTGGGATCGGTCACACCATAGCGCTCAACCAGAATTTCGTCCCAGAGATCCACAAAGGCGCGCATTTTGCACATCTCGGTGACAAAGCGGATGCCGGCATTCACAAAGAAGGAAATACGGCCGCAGAGGCGCGGGAAATCTTCTTCGGGAACGCGGGGCTTTAGGGCATCAAGCACGGCGATGGCGGTAGCGAGGGCAAAGGCCAGCTCCTGCTCGGGCGTCGCGCCTGCTTCCTGCAAGTGGTAGGAACAGACGTTCATCGGGTTCCACTTGGGCACATTGGTGTAGCAGTACTCCGCCACATCCGCGATCATCTTCAGGCTTGGCTCGGGCGGGCAGATATAGGTGCCGCGCGACAGGTATTCCTTGATCAGGTCGTTTTGCACCGTGCCTTGTAGCTTAGTGACGTCAGCGCCCTGTTCTTCGGCAACTGCAATATAGAGCGACAACAACCATGGCGCGGTGGCGTTGATCGTCATGGAGGTGTTCATCTGCTCGAGCGGGATCTGGTCAAACAGAGTGCGCATGTCGCCAAGGTGACACACAGGCACGCCCACTTTGCCAACTTCGCCACGTGACAGAACGTGGTCGCTGTCATAACCGGTCTGGGTCGGGAGATCGAAAGCCACGGACAGGCCGGTCTGACCCTTTTCCAGGTTGGAGCGGTAGAGCGCGTTTGAGGCTTTGGCGGTGGAGTGACCGGCGTAGGTCCGAATCAACCAGGGACGGTCTTTGGTCGGGGTTTGCTGCGTCTGCGACATGGGGCTTCCCTCTGTTCGGCGGCCAAGACAGGGCTCGGCAATAATCTTGCGCTTGAGCGTAGATATGCGAAACATCATGCGCAAGTCAATTCGCTGCGTTGCGGCAAATACGTTCCGTCATTCCGGCAGGCGGAGGCGGGCATGCAGAGATACCTGTTTACCTCAGCAGGCGCTGTTGCCAGACTCCGCGCCATGACATCGACCGTAGAACTCCCTCTCTGGCTGTTTGTGCTGATCCTGCTGTTTGCGATTGTAACAGCCGCGAGCCATTTGCTTTTTCCCTCTGTGCGCTGGTTTTTCCGGCGGCGGATGGAGCGGGCTGTGGCGCAGTTGAACGAGCGCCTGCAGCGACCGATTGAGCCGTTCAAGCTGGCACAGCGTCATGACATGATCCAACGGCTGATCTATCAGCCGGACGTCACACGCGCGGTGTCGGAATATGCCCGTGAGAAAGGTATTCCCGACGCGGTGGCCTTTGAGGAGGCTCGCCGGTACGCGCGGGAGATTGTGCCGTCTTTCTCGGCGACCATGTATTTTGGGGTCGCTATTCGCCTGACGCGTTTCTTCAGCCGCGCTCTGTATCATGTGCGTGTGGGCTTTGCCGATGAGGCTGCCATCAATGCGCTGCCCAAAGATGCCACGGTGGTCTTTGTGATGAACCATCGCAGCAACATGGATTATGTGCTTGTGACTTATCTGGCGGCGCAACGGTCGGCGCTGACCTATGCTGTCGGGGAATGGGCGCGTGTTTGGCCGCTGAGCCGTCTGATCCGGGCGATGGGGGCCTACTTTATTCGGCGGCGGTCACAAAGTGATCTCTATCGCCGGGTTCTGGCAGCCTATGTGCGGCTGGCCACCGAGGCCGGGGTGACACAGGCCATGTTCCCTGAAGGTCGCTTGAGCCTTGATGGTGCCCCGCAGGAGCCGAAGCGCGGGCTGCTCAAATATATCACGGATGCCTTTGATGGTTTTGAGGAGCAGGGGCATGATGTGGTGTTTGTACCGGTGGCCCTGAACTACGACCGTGTGCTGGAAGACCGCATTTTGCTGGAAGCCAAGGCGCGTGGAGGGAAAGGGTTCCGCGCGCGCATCAGCGTGATCCTCGGCTTTTTTGTGAAGCAGATCCTGCTGCGCTTCGTTGGGCGCTATCGCAAATTTGGCACCGCAGGGGTGCGGTTTGGCCATCCGCTGTCGCTGACGGAGTTTGTGGCAGGGCAAGCGCGGCAAGAGAGTGAAGACCTTGCCGAACCGCTGTCTTTGGAGCTGATGGAGCGCATCAATGCGGTGGTGCCTGTGCTATCTGTGCCGCTGGTGGCCGCGATTTTGCAGGATGCCGAGGCTCCGATGACCCTCGATGAGGTCAAAATGGTGTATGATGGCCATATGGTCCGGCTGGGTGACGCATCGGAAGCGGCGCAAGACGCCGGAGATGAGGACGCAACGGAAACCGGACTGCGTATTTTGGTGGGCCGCCGGATGATTGCCCAAGAGGGTGACCGCTACTTTAGGAAAGAAAATCAAGATGATGAGCTGGCATTCTATGCCAATTCAGTACGTCACCTATTGAATTAATTTCGCATACGCAGCGTGAAATGCTGCAGCTGCTGGGTCATAAAATTACAAAAAGCAACCGGAGATGGTTGCAATGTTACTTTGTCGCCGGTATCTCGGTGGTGGAAACGCGATTCTGCATCGCGGCAATATGACCAAACAGGAGGCGAAAATGGCTCTGGATACCGAAAACAGCATTTTGACCTACGATGCGCCCAAGAAGGATCTCTATGAGGTTGGCGAGATGCCTCCCATGGGGCACGTTCCAAAGCAGATGTATGCTTGGGCCATCCGCCGTGAGCGTCAGGGCGAGCCGGACAAGGCGATGCTTCAGGAAGTTGTCGACGTGCCAACGCTCGACAGCCACGAGGTGCTGGTTTTGGTGATGGCCGCCGGTGTGAACTACAACGGTGTTTGGGCAGGCCTCGGTGTGCCTGTGTCCATGTTCGATGTGCACAAGCAGCCTTACCACATTGCTGGTTCTGATGCGTCCGGCATCGTTTGGGCCGTGGGTGATAAGGTGAAGCGCTGGAAAGTGGGCGACGAAGTTGTGATCCACTGCAACCAGGATGACGGCGACGACGAGCACTGCAACGGTGGCGATCCGATGTATTCCGACAGCCAGCGCATCTGGGGCTATGAGACACCTGATGGGTCTTTCTCTCAGTTCACACGGGTGCAAGCACAGCAGTTGATGCCACGCCCCAAGCACCTCACCTGGGAAGAGAGCGCGTGTTACACGCTGACGCTGGCAACCGCGTATCGTATGCTGTTTGGTCACGAACCTCATGACCTGAAGCCGGGTCAGAACGTGCTGGTTTGGGGCGCGTCCGGTGGTCTGGGTTCCTATGCGATCCAGCTGATCAACACCGCAGGTGCCAACGCCATTGGTGTGATCTCTGACGAGAGCAAGCGTGACTTTGTCATGAGCCTCGGCGCCAAGGGTGTGCTCAACCGTAAAGACTTCAACTGCTGGGGTCAGCTGCCGACAGTGAACACGCCGGAATATGCCGAATGGTTCAAAGAGGCGCGCAAGTTCGGCAAAGCCATCTGGGACATCACCGGCAAAGGCGTGAACGTCGATATGGTGTTTGAACACCCCGGCGAAAGCACCTTCCCTGTGTCCACCTTCGTGGTGAAAAAGGGCGGCATGGTTGTGATCTGCGCCGGCACTTCCGGTTTCAACTGTACCTTTGACGTGCGCTACATGTGGATGCACCAGAAGCGTCTGCAGGGCTCCCACTTTGCGCACCTGAAGCAGGCCTCCGCTGCCAACCAGCTGATGGTGGAGCGTCGTCTGGATCCGTGCATGTCCGAAGTGTTCCCATGGGCAGAGCTGCCGGATGCGCACATGAAGATGCTGCGCAACGAGCACAAGCCGGGCAACATGTCTGTGCTGGTGCAGGCGCCCAAGACCGGTCTGCGCACCCTGGAAGACGTGCTTGAGGCTGGTAAGTAACAAGATTGGTCCAACGGTTTCCCCCGTTTTCCTCCTGCCCCCGGATCAGAGATGGTTCGGGGGTTTTTTGTTTCTTTGGACAGCTTGTGCGTGGTGTGGTGCGCAGAGATTGCGCACCCTACGGGGTGGTCCATTGGGGGCTGGGGCGTTAGGGATCTAGATCAAGAGGGGGGATGGCCATGGCAAAACTAGACACAGTGACTTTGCGGGTCTTGGATCCGGACCGGCAAAAGCAGTTTTATTGCGACGTGCTGGGCATGCGGGAACTGGGCGCTGGGCGTATCGGCTACGGTGGCGAGGAGGCGGCGCTGGTTTTTGAGCAGGCTCACGAGGGCTATCAGGCGACGCGCGGCGACCTCTACTGGAAGATCGCGCTGTCGGTGCCGGATATTGAGCTGGCCTGCGCGCAGCTGGCCAAGGCTGGTGTCGCGGTCTCTGAGCCGCACCAATTTGAAGATGTCGGCTATCTGGCGCATTTTGCGGATCCTGAAGGGTTTTCAATTGAGCTGATTGATCATGCCTTCAAAGGCGCGCGGGGCCCGGTTTCCAGTGATGCGGCGCTATTGGGAGGCGGGGCACATCTGAGCCTTGTGACCTTGCGGATCGCGGATCTTGAAGCAGTGGAGCCCACGCTTCTGCGCTGGGGAATGCGCAAATTGTCGGTGCAGCCGCTGACGGACTACGGCTTTACCCTGCATTTTTACGCCTTCACAGAAGAGCAGCCGCCGGAAGCGGATCTGGTGGCTGTGGCCAATCGCACGTGGACCTATCAGCGTCCCTATACGGTGCTTGAGCTGCAACATGTGGCTGCGCTTGAAGCGGTGCGGGTGCCTAAGCAAGGCGAGGCTGGGTATGTTGGGGTGACGATTGCCTCTGACGCGGATGCGGGTTTTGCGGATCTGGAGCGTTTGAAGATACGATGGGCTGGATAGAGCTGCGCGGAGATCGCGTGCTTGACGGGGGGTGGTGAACGAAAGCTGCTGGCTCCTGCGGACTGCCCGCTATAGGGTCGCGCCATGAGCAGTACATCCATCACTTTCAGCCATGATCAGGCTGACGCCTTTGACAATATTTCCACCCTGCTCAAAGGGCTGGGGGTGGATCTGGACGAGGGGCTGTTGAGCCCGCCCACAGAAGGCAAACAGGCCATCGCGGCTGTGACCGGCAAGGCCGGGTCGGGCAAAACCCTGCTGCTTTCGGAGCTTGTGAAGGCGCTGGAAGAGGCTGGCGTTGACATCGTTTCCGGTGATTTTGAGGGCAAAAAGAAGAAAGATCGCCGGACGCTGGCGGTTTTGGCGCCGACCAACAAGGCGGCCAGTGTGCTGCGGATGCGCGGGGTGCCTGCGACCACCATTCACCGCATCATCTACACCCCGGTCTATGATCCTGAATATGAGAAGATTGCGGAGTGGCTGGCCGAGAACGGCGAACGCCCGGAGATTGAAGGCCTTACCGATGAGGCGCTGGACCGGGCGCTGGAGTTCTACAAGGTGCATAAATCCATTCCCGGCGCGCTGGCGGCTGCAGGGCTGCGGGGCAGTGATTTTATCACCGGCTGGAAGCGGCGCGATGAGCCGCTGGATATTGGCTTCATCGATGAAAGCTCGATGCTGGATGACAAGCAGTTTGATGACCTGAAAGAGATTTTCTCCACGCTGGTGTTGTTTGGTGATCCTGCGCAGCTGGCACCGGTGAACCAATCCGGGGCGATGGTGTTTGATAAGCTGCCCGCGCCGTCGGTCTATAATCTGGAGCGTATCCACCGTCAGGAGGCGGACAACCCGATCCTTGATCTGGCTCATGCTTTGGCCGACCCGCAGATGCAATTTCATGACTTTGAGCGCATGGTGGAAGAGACCGCGCGCAAGGATGATCGGGTGCAATATGCGCAGCGGGTTGAGGTGGATCTGATGGCGCGCAGCCCGGTTCTGGTATGGCGCAATGCGACGCGCATCCGGCTGATCCATGCGTTTCGCCATGTGCATGGCGCACCTGAAGATGAATTGCTTGAGGGCGAGCCGCTGATTTGTGACGGGATCGAGCTGCCGCTTAAGCACCGCAAGAAGCGGCTGGATCTGGAGGCGCGGGGCCTGATCAAAGGCGCGCAGGTGATCTATCTCGGGCCGGGGCGTAAGCCGGGCTTTTCGCGGCTGCATGTGATGGGCGCGGAAGATCCGCGGGTCTCGGCGGCCTCGATTGTGAAGATCGAAGCACCGGAGGAGGAAGAGCCGTTTATTCCTTATGCGGCGCGCATGGGGGCAACCTTTCTGCACGGGGCGGCGGTGACCATTCACAAGGCGCAGGGTTCTCAGTGGGAGAATGTGCAGGTTTTTGCGCCGGACCTGTTTGTGGCAGCAAGAATGAACCGGATGGAGGCCGGGCAACCATTGTGGAAGCGGTTGGCCTATGTGGCGATCACGCGGGCCAGCGAGCGCCTCTATTGGGTGGTGCGCAACCGGTTGGCCAAACCGTCAGACGGGCTGCGAGTGGATGATCTGATCACCGCGCCAGCCCCATTGACGTTGGAAGCGCAGGAGGAGAGTGCATGAAGAGCATCATTGTGACCGGCGCAAGCCAGGGGATCGGGCGCGCGACAGCAGAAGTGTTCCTGAAGGCGGGCTGGCGCGTGGGTGTTTTGGCCCGCAGCGAAGCCAAGCTGCAGGAGCTGGCCAGCTCCTATGACACTGCGGTGCCGCTGGTGGCAGATGTGACAGATGCCGCAGCCATGGAGAGCGCTTTTGCACGGTTTGTCGCCCGCACCGAACGCCTTGATGCATTGTTCAACAACGCCGGTATGTTTGGCCCCGTGGGGCCGATTGATGAGATTGATCTTGGCGGGTTTGATCAAGTGCTGGATGTGAACGTGCGTGGCATGTTCATTGCCGCGAAACTGGCCTTTGCGCAGATGCGGCGTCAGTCGCCGCAGGGTGGGCGGATCATCAATAACGGTTCGCTGGCCGCGCATGTGCCGCGTGAAGGCTCGGTGTGTTACACGTTGACCAAACACGCGATTACGGGGCTGACACGGAGCCTGTCGCTTGATGGGCGCGCCTATGATGTGGCTTGCGGGCAAATTGATATTGGTAACGCCGCCACCGATATGGTGACAGGCATCAACGCGCGCCTGATTGCGGAGGGCAAAACGCCCAATCCGTCGATGGATGTGGAAGATGCCGCCAAATCGGTGTTGCATATGGCGGAGCTGCCGCTGAGCGCAAATGTGCAGTTCATGACCGTAATGGCGACCAAAATGCCCTATATCGGGCGCGGCTGAGATCGTCGCCGCTTTCGCGGTCACTACCGCCAAATAGGAGAGCCCCCGACCAAAGTGAGATCGGGGGCGAATGTATTGGTGCTAAAAAGCGTTTTGGTAGTCAGAATAGGCGTTGTCGTTATCCGATCAGGCCGCCGTCGGTGCGACGGACTGCAAATACACCGGACCGTGGCACAGAGGTGCCGCCGTCAGGGAAGTGAGAGTCGCCGCGCTCGCCAGGATGCTGAATTCCGACAAACATGGTGCGGCGGTCCGGGGACCAGCACACGCCGGTGACTTCGCATTCTTTTGGCCCCACCAGAAAGCGGCGGATTTCGCCGGTTACGGTGTCGCCTGCGAGCATCTGGTTGTTGCCCATGCCCGCAAAGTCTTCGGCATTAGAATAGTTGCCGTCGGTCTGGATCCACAACAGGCCGGTGCTGTCAAAGGCCATGCCGTCAGGTGAGTTGAACATATTTCCGGCATTGATGTTCTCGCTGCCTGCATATGCATCGCTGTGAACATCCGGGTTGCCCGCAAGCGCGAACAGGTTCCAGCTGAAGCCGGTGGATGTGTGGTCCTCATCATCCGCCATCCAGCGCGCGATTTGGCCATAGTGGTTTTCAACACGCGGGTTGGGGCCGTTTGCGGAGGTGTCATCGCCACCTGCATTTGGCTTCACGCCGCGGTTCTTGTTGTTGGTGAGGGCGACATAGGCCTCGGTCTTGGTGGGGTTCACCGCCACCCATTCCGGGCGGTCCATGGTGGTGGCACCCACTTTAGAAGCCGCCTGACGGGTGTGGATGCGGATTTCCGCTTCGGTCATGCCGGTGGTTTCCGGTGTCAGCGCCAGCCATTCGCCGCGCATGTCATCGTGGAATTTGGCCACAAACAGATCGCCGCTTTCCAGAAGATCCGAGTTGTCGCCTACGCCGGAATATGTGCCTTCGGAGACAAATTTATAGAGGAACTCACCACGTTCATCATCGCCCATATAGACGACAACCTTACCATTGGCGGCAACAACCACGGCGGCGTTTTCATGTTTGAAACGACCAAGTGCTGTGCGCTTTTTCGGGGTTGAGGTCGGGTCAAACGGGTCGATTTCCACCACATAGCCCGCGCGGTTGGGTTCGTTTGGATCTTTGGCAACATCAAAGCGCGGGTCGACTTTGGCCCAGCCATAGCCCCAGTCTTTGGAAGACACGCCGTAGCGCTTGAGCTCTGCGCTGACCTCATGGGCCTCATCTTCTGCGGAGAAGTAACCGTTGAAGTTTTCTTCGCAGGCCAGATAGGTGCCCCAAGGGGTTTCGCCGTTGCCGCAGTTGTTCCAAGTGCCTTTGCAGGTGGTGCCGGTTGGGTCGGCGGTGGTTTTCATGAGGTCGTGGCCTGCTGCAGGGCCGGTGATCTCCATATCGGTTTGCGGTGTCACGCGGCGGTTCAGGTCGCTGTCGATCACAACTTGCCATTTGCCATCATCCCCGCGCGCCACTTCGACCACAGACACACCATGGGCCATCATGCCTTTTTCAACATCGTCATCCGTGACCCAAGCGCCGTCCGGGTTGTTGCCCCAGAGGATCTTGCGGTTGGTATATTCATTGTTGATCGCCATCACATGACGGCCACCTTTGGTGAAGAAGGCCATGCCATCGTTGTTGTCGCCAAAGGCACCGGCCTGAGAGGCGGCGGTGCCACGGGTGGCTTCGTCAAACGCCGGGGTGCTGCTGAAAAGCGGATCGCCCCAGGTCACAACCTGTTCCCACTCAAAACCTTCGGGCACGGTGATCGTGTCCTCGGAATTGGCAGGGATTTGGTGGAAGCCAAAGCGGTCAGCGTGGCCATGACCGCCTGCTTGTGCATCGCGGGTCAGAGCCGTGGTGCCGACAAGGAAGGAGCCCAGACCAAAAGTCATCACGCCGCCAAGAAAGCCACGGCGAGACAGGGCGCTTTCGACCACGCGATCAAAATCAGTTTCTTCGGCGCGGGGGGAAATCAATTCGTCAATCTCGTCAAACGACAGGTCATCGTGGGACATGGCTGGCTCCTTAAGCTGGCTGGGGCGCACCCCAAGTTAATACTAGGTAAAGAAGCTAGGATGCGTCCGATTCAGTTTTGTGACAAGAAATACTCATCTTTATGACAGTGCGGCTGACGTAGATTTCCCTGAGATTTCGGCATGTTCTTGCCGGCACATGGATGGCTATCGTGCCTCTGACAGGAGTTGCTCCAAGGGCAATGGGCGGCTGTACATCTGCAAAGAGCCGTCTTCATGGCGGGGCCATTCTGCGGGGTCGCGGTCGCAATAGAGCTCGACACCATTGCCGTCGGGATCGTTGAAATAGATGGCTTCTGAGACGCCGTGATCAGAGGCGCCCACCACCGGAAAGCCCGCATCTATGACGCGCTTAACGGCGGTGGCGAGATCCGCGCGGGAGGCATAGAGCAGGGCAGTATGAAACAGACCCGTGTGGCCCTCAGGCGCAGGCGTGCCGCCTTTGCTGCGCCATGTGTTGAGGCCGATGTGGTGGTGATATCCATCCGCCCCAAGAAACGCGGCCTCACTGCCAAGGCGAGCTTGTACCTCAAAGCCCAGCACATCTGCATAAAAGGCAATGGCGCGTTCTAGATCGGCGACTTTCAGATGGACGTGGCCGATGCGTGCTGAGGGGGCGAGGGCTGCTGCGGGCTGTGTCATGGGACTCTCCTTTGCTTAGGGAGAGTTTAGGAGCGGGCGGCGGGGGCGAAAACTCGCGTTTGGGCGCGAAGCCTGTGCGTGAACGCGCAGAGCAGCGCTGAGCGGCAGGCAAAAAAGAAGGGCCGGAGCTGCTTGGCAGTCCGGCCCTTTGGGCGATGCTATGTCAGGAAAACTTAGCCTGCGACGACGTTTTGTTTCTGCACACCGAGGCCTTCGATGCCCAGCTCCATTTTGTCGCCCGGCTTGAGATAGGTCTGCGGGTTTTGGCCCATGCCCACACCCGGAGGGGTGCCGGTGGAGATCACGTCGCCCGGCTGCAGGGACATGAACTGGCTGAGATGTGAGATCACGGTGGCCACGTCAAAATGCATCGTCTTGGTGGAGCCGTCCTGATAGCGGTGGCCGTTGACCTCAAGATACATCGGCAGGTTCTGCGGATCTGCCACTTCGTCGCGGGTCACCAGCCAAGGGCCGATGGGGCCGAAGGTGTCGGCGGATTTGCCTTTGACCCACTGGCCAGAGCGGTGCAGCTGGAAGTCACGCTCAGACAGGTCGTTGACCACGCAGTAACCTGCGACATGGTCCAGCGCTTCTTCTTTGCTGACGTATTTGGTGTGTTTGCCGATCACCACGCCCAGTTCAACCTCCCAGTCGGATTTCACCGAGGTGCGTGGGATTTCAACATCGTCGTTGGGGCCGGAAATTGCCGAAGTGGCCTTAAAAAAGATCACCGGCTCCTCTGGCAGGGCCATGCCGGACTCCGCAGCGTGGTCGGCGTAGTTCAGACCGATGCAGATGAATTTGCCAACATGGCCCACACATGCGCCGATGCGTGGCGATCCTTCGACCACCGGAAGGCTGGCCGGGTCGATCGCGCGCAGTTTGGCGAGGCTTTCGTCGCTGAGCGCCGCGCCTGCGATGTCATCCACATGGCCGGAAAGATCGCGGATATTGCCCGCATCATCCTGCAGGCCGGGTTTCTCTGCCCCGACCGGGCCGTACCGTAGAAGCTTCATTGAGGTGTCCTTTCTCGCTCAGATCGTCCAGCCGCCATCGATGGCGAAGGGCTGGCCGGAAGTGTATTTGCTGGCCTCGCTGGCCAGATAAAGCGCCAGCTCTGCGATTTCATCTGCGGTGCCGATGCGGCCCATGGGCTGGCGGGCAATAAAGTCGTTCATGGCCTGCTCATAGTCCCCTGTAGCGCGCAGGCGGTCATGCAGGCTTGGGCTGTCCACAGTGCCCGGGCAGATGGCGTTGCAGCGGATGCCCTGCGCCACGTAATCGGCTGCCACAGCTTTGGTCAAGCCGAGAACCGCGCCCTTGGAGGCGCAATAGGCAAAGCGGTTTGGCACGCCTTTCATGGAGGACGCCACCGAGGACATGTTGATGATAGAGCCGCCGCCGTTTTCCAGCATGGCCGGGAGGGTCAGCTGGATCAGGCGGTACATTGCCTTGACGTTGAGATCGAAGCTGAAGTCCCAGTCTTTCTCCGAGCACTCCAGAATGGTGCCACCTGCGACATAGCCTGCGCAGTTAAAGAGCACGTCCAACGCAGGCAGGTCGGCGGCGGCCTTTGCCACCGCAGCACCATCGGTCACATCAAGCTTGAGCGCGGTCACCCCGTCGATTTGGGCCAGCTCGGCCAGCGATGCATCGTTGATGTCGCTGGCAATCACTTGCGCGCCTTCTGCCACAAAGAGCTCTGTGGTGGCGCGGCCAATGCCTTGGCCCGCCGCCGTGATGAGCGCTGTTTTGCCAGCCAGTCGGCCAGTTACCTCAGTCATTTGTTTGGTCCTTATACCTGTTCAGGCAACAGCTCTGCCGGAATGTTCTGATAGCAGACCGGGCGCAGGAACCGGCGAATGGAGAGCGTGCCCACAGAGGTGGCCCCAAAATTGGTAGAGGCCGGGTAGGGGCCGCCATGTACCATCGTATCGGAGACCTCAACGCCGGTTGGGAAGCCATTGGCGAGTACGCGGCCGGCTTTGCGCTCCAGCAGCGGCAGCAATGCTTGCGCTTCTTGGGTGTCGCCCGCGTCCATTTGCAGGGTGCAGGTCAGCTGGCCTTCAATCGCCCGGGCGACCTCGTGCATTTGTGCGGTGTCACGCACGCGCACGATGATGCCCATCGGTCCAAAGACTTCTTCTTGGAGGTGGGTATCCGCGAGCCAATCTTCGCCCGCAACGCTAAAGAGATAGGGCTTGGCTGCGCGATCCGGACAAGAAGAGCCCATGACTTCAGTCACACCTTTGCTGCCCGTCACACGCGCCACGCCGTCGCGATAGGCAGCGGCGATACCGTCTGTCAGCATGGTTTGGGCGTCGGTGGCTTCGAGTGTGGTCTGCGCGGCCGCTTGAAGGGCGTCTGCCTCTGCACCGTCGATCACCACGGCGATCCCGGGGTTGGTGCAAAATTGTCCTGCGCCCATGGTCAGGGAGCCTGCCCAGCCCGTGCCGATTGCGGCTGCGCGGGCGCCTGCAGCGGCGGGCAGAACAAACATTGGGTTTACAGAGCCGAGTTCGCCAAAGAAGGGGATTGGCTCGTCGCGCTGAGCGCAAAGGTCAAAGAGCGCACGGCCCCCGGCGAGGCTGCCGGTGAAACCCACGGCGCGGATCAGGGGATGTTGTACGAGACGGGTGCCCACATCGCGTTTTCCGCCCTGAACAAGCGAGAAGATACCCGGATGCATATCGAGTGCCTTCAGTGCTGCATCAACCGCCTGCGCAACGATTTCGCCTGTGCCGGGGTGGGCGGAGTGGCCTTTGACCACAACGGGGCAGCCAGCAGCAAGTGCGGCGGCGGTGTCACCCCCAGCGGTCGAGAAGGCCAGTGGGAAGTTTGAGGCACCAAAAACGGCCACCGGGCCAATGGGGCGCTGAATCATGCGCAGCTCCGGGCGCGGCAAAGGCGCGCGATCGGGCAGAGCTTCATCATGGCGCAGGTCAAGGTAAGTACCCGCTTCAATGTGATCGGCAAAAAGGCGTAGCTGGCCAGTGGTACGGCCACGCTCGCCTTCCAGACGCATCGCGGGCAACCCGGTTTCTTGAGTGCCTATTTCGGTGATAGCGTCGCCACGTGCGTCGATTTCTTTGGCGATTTTGCGCAATAGCGCGGCGCGTTCACTGCGGGGGGACCAGCCGAAGCTGGCAAATGCGGCTTCAGCCGCTTCCACGGCGGCATCCACATGTACAGGTGTGCCTACAGCAAAATCATGGCTTTCGCCGGTGGCGGGTTCAGAGGCAAAGGTTGCGTCGCCTGCGACCCAGTCGCCAGCAATTAGGTGTTTTCCGGTCAGCATATCTTTCGCTTTCTTAGAGCAGGCCACGGTCGGCCAGGTTGCGCATTAGGTGAGAAGCGCCAAAGCGCCACTCGTCACATTCGGTGGACAGGCGCACGGTGTTGGTGAGCTGTCCGAGTTGGTTGTTTGCGATGGTCACAACATCGCCAAGCTTGTGGGTGAAGCCTCCACCGGGGGTGTCGCGGTCTTGGGTGGGGGCAAAGAGCGTGCCCAAAAACAGCATCAGCCCGTCCGGGTATTGGTGATGCCGGCCAATGGTTTGGCGCACCAGATCTGCCGGATCACGGCTGATCTGTGCCATCGAAGAATGGCCTTGAAGCTCAAATCCTTCCGGCCCGGAGACGGTGAGGGTCAGTTCTGCCTGGCGGACATCATCCAACGTAAAGCGCTCGTCAAAGAGGCGGATCATCGGGCCGATGGCACAGGAGGCGTTGTTGTCTTTAGCTTTGCTGAGCAGGAGGGCAGAGCGGCCTTCCACATCGCGCAGATTGACGTCATTGCCGAGGGTCGCGCCTTTGATCTCTCCTTTGGAGGTCACGGCGAGCACCACTTCGGGCTCGGGGTTGTTCCATGTGGAGATCGGGTGCAGGCCGATGTCGGCACCAAAGCCCACAGATGACAGAACCTGTGCTTTGGAAAACACTTCGGCGTCCGGGCCGATGCCGACTTCAAGATATTGGCTCCAGAGGCCTTCTGCGATCAGGGCTTGCTTGACCTCTTCTGCGGCATCGGAGCCGGGAACGATGTTGGAGAGGCTGTCGCCAATGCGCGCGCCAATGCGTTTTCGGATGGCTTCGGCTTTGGCGGGGTCGCCGGCAGCCTGCTCTTCAATCACACGCTCAACCATGGAGCCTGCAAAGGTCACGCCACAGGCTTTTACGGCCTGCAAATCACACGGCGCGAGCCAGTTGTGGTCTTCTGTCACCGCGCCCAAAGAGGTGCCGGAGGCAGAGCGGGTGTAGTCTGCAGCGTCCTCACTCTCCAGAATATCGCGTACGGTGGGGGCGGTTTTGGATGTGATGTCCACCAGTTGCCCATCACGGATGGTCACAACTGCCGGGCCGATACCGGGGCGTTCTACGCGGCCGAGCCAAAGCCCGGAAGGATCAAGGGAAAGATCAGTCATATCAATCTCTGAGGTTGTAGGCCCGTGCGGCGTTGCCGCCCCAGACAGCCTTGAGTTCGGTTTCTGTCAGTGCGCTCAAAAGGTCGTTGCTGGTGTCGACCCAGCGCGCATATTTGCTGGCCAAGGTGCAGACCGGCCAGTCGCTGCCCCAAATCAGGCGTTCAGGGCCAAAGGTTCCGAGCAGATGATCCACATAGGGGCGCAGATCCTTGGTGGTCCAATCGCTTGCGACCTCGGTGACCATGCCGGAGAGCTTGCAGAACGCTTTGGTCTCGCTTGCCAGGGCGACCATGTCTTCGGCCCAGCCTTCAATCACACCGTCTTTGATGAGGGGTTTGGAGGCATGATCGATCACCACACGCATGTCGGGATGACGCGCGAGCAGTTTGTGCAAGTTGCCCAGATGTTGGGGCAGGGTGAGCGCATCAAAGGTGAGATCCTGTGCGATCAGAGCCTCAAATGCCGGGGTGAGCGTATCGCGCAGCATCCAGTCGGGATCGGCGATGTCCTGTATCATCGGACGCAGGCCAACCAGCGCCGGATTGCTCGCGAGCGTCGCGATCTGATCGGCGGCTTCTTGAGCCTCGAAATCAACCCAGCCGACAACACCTTTGATGAAGCTGTTTTCTGCGGCCAGCGAGAGCATGAATTCGGTTTCTGCCACTGTGGGGGCGGCCTGAACCAGCACGGTGCCTTCGATATCGGCAGCCTTGAGCAGAGGTGTCAGGTCGTCAGGCAGAAAGTCGCGGAAGATCACACCCAGTTCCGGCGTGAGCCAACCATAGTCTCCGCGCGCGATCGACCAAAAGTGCTGGTGGGCGTCAATCCTCATGAAATTACACCCTTCTTGAGGATGATGTTTCCATAGAGCCGACGTTCGCCGGTTTGTACGATGGCAAAGGCCGTGGCCGCGCGGTCGTAGAAGGCGAAACGCTCAAGCGTTTGGATTTGCACCGGATTATCGGCTGTGGCCTCGATGATGCTTTGAAAGTCGGCAACGGCTTCGGGGATTGCATCTGGATCACCCACCACCTGCATGGTTAGGGCGGGGTCAGGCACAAAATTATCCAGAGGCATGATCGAGAGCACGGCTTCCAGTATTTCGCTCGCTGTGGAGCCGTCGGCACGGATGCAGGCGGGGCCGGTGCTGGTGCCGGGGAAATTGGCATCTGCGATGACGATCTCATCGCCGTGCCCCATGGCGCGCAGCGTGTGCAGCAGGTCGGGCGACAGCAGCGGGTTGATATTACGCAGCATCAGAACGCTCCGAAGGCAGAGGGGCATCGGGGCGGATCAGCCCTTCACCGCGCAGATCGGACCAGAGCGCATCCGGGATGGCGCGTTCCATCAGGCGGGCATTGGCCTCGACTTCCGCGCGGGACACCGCACCTGGGACCACGGTTTTCACGCAGGGATGCCCCAGCACGAATTGAAGTGCCGCAGCGATCAGGGGGGTGTCATGGGCAGCGCAAACCGCTTCGATTTTGCGCACGCGCGCCATGATCTCTTCGGGGGCGTCATCATAGTTGTACTTCGCGCCTTCCACGGCCCCAGTTGCCAGAATGCCGGAGTTGTAAGGGCCGCCGAGGATGATGCCGACGTCGCGCTTTTCACAAAGAGGCAGGAAGCTGTCGAGGGCTTCTTGTTCCAGGAGAGTGTAACGGCCCGCGAGCAGGAAGCCGTCAAAGTCACCCAGCCCCAGCAGCTTTTCGCAGACCTGCCATTCATTTACCCCTGCGCCGATGGCGGCAATTTCGCCTGAGTCGCGAAGCTCTGTGAGGGCGCGATAACCGCCTCCGTCAAACAGTTCGCGCACTTTGGCATCCGATGCTTCCTGGCTGCCTTGGCTGAAAACGCAGACGTCATGTACCAGCAAAATGTCCGCGTTCTGAATGCCGAGGCGTTCTTTGCTGGCCTCATAGGAGCGCATCACCCCGTCATATGTGTAGTCAAAGACAATGCGTTTTTGCGGCACGTCGACAAAGGCCTCAGGAGTGACCTCGTGAGGCTCGCAGTCCAGAAGAAGCCGACCAATTTTGGTGGAGAGTTGAATGTTGTCGCGCCCGAAACGCTTCATGCCTTCGCCAAAACGCATTTCGGAGCGGCCAAGCCCGTATTGCGGTGCAGTGTCAAAGAAGCGCACGCCGACGTCATATGCGGATTGCAACGCATCTTGTGCGTCTTGCTCTGAAACCTTGCGGTACAGATTGCCGAGTGGCGCACCGCCAAAGCCCATTTGGGTGAGGGGCACCGGACGGGACGTTCGGTTGTTTAGAGGACGTGTTTTCGAAACGGACATGGCAACTCTCTGGTCTCGCGCTGGGCGGTTTAGGGGGTGTTGAACAATTCGGGTTTTGTGTCGTGCAGGGTTTCAATGCGGGGCATGAGCTGGCCAAGGTGGTGGCGCATCTGACTCTGCGCTGCGGCTTCGTCTCCGGCGCAAATGGCGTCAAAAATCGCGCGATGCTCTACCAGAGTTTCTGAAATTCGACCGGGTGTGGGCAAAAGCAGAAGGCGCGCGCGCCGAACCTGCAGGGAGACCGACTGCGCCACCGCTGGGAGTCGGTGGAAGCCCGTGAACTCCATCAGCAAATTGTGGAAATCCTCATCGGCCTGATAAAAACCTGTGATGTCCTCATCCTCGATCATGAGTTCCTGCAGGCGCATGTTGCGGCTCAGTAGCTTGCGCTGTTCAGGCGTAAGGTCGCGCGTGACCTTGGCAACCGTCGCAAGCTCCAGCGCTTCGCGCAAAAACACGCCTTCGCGAATCTCTGACATGGAAAAATAGGACACGTGGGTGCCGGACTGGGGCACGACGTCGACCAGGCCTTCGGCCGCCAAGCGGGCGATGGCTTCGGTTACTGGCGCACGGGACACGCCGAGGCGCTCGCAAATTGGCGCTTTTCTCAAGTTCGCGCCGGGCGGGAAGTCCAGCGCCAAAATGGCTTCTTTTACGGAGAGATAAACGCGCTGAGCGAGCGACCCTTCTGAAGGGACTGTTTCGCGCAAAAGACTGGCGTCGATATCAATGATTTGGTTCATGCTAAAATTTCTACCATGCTAACATGTTAGTTGACAAGTGGCGAATTGCGGCCTAGCAAAATAGGGAAAGCAAGCGAGAAGACGATGCAAGCACCGCATAAAAATCATAATTTACAAAGCTCTAGTGGCGACGTGCTGCGACTCAGCCCGTCTGACAATGTCGTGATTGCGCTGCGCGAGATCGCAGCTGCGGAGCAGTTGGATTTGGTTCCTGTGCCTTTGGTAGGCTCTGTCACACGGGGGCATAAAATCGCTGTTGCGCCGATCGCCAAGGGTGAAAACGTGATCCGATACGGCCAGATTATCGGGCAAGCCAAAGCGGATATCGCACCGGGTGAGCATGTGCATGTGCACAACCTTGGGATGGGCGCACATCAGCAAGACTATGCTCATGCAAGCGCGTCTTACCCTTTGCAGAGCATTACCGACGCCCGGACGTTTCAAGGGTATCACCGCAGCAACGGTAAAGTGGGTACACGCAACTACATCGGCATTCTGACGACGGTGAATTGCTCCGGTTCTGTGGCGAGATTTATCGCCGAAGCGGCTGAGAAATCGGGGTTGCTCGAAGAGTTTCCGAATGTGGACGGGGTCGTGCCGATTGTGCATGGCACAGGCTGTGGCATGTCGAGCGACAATGAAGGATATGCCACTTTGTTCCGCACCCTGGCGGGCTATGCGCAACATCCGAACTTTGGCGGCATTCTGTTGATTGGGCTTGGCTGCGAGGTGATGCAGGTCGCCGATCTGGTGGGCGGTCAGCCGATCCGCGCAGATGGCGCGCTGCGCTATATGACCATTCAGAACGAAGGTGGCACCCGTAAGACAATTGAACGCGGGCTTGAGCAGCTGCGCGGGATTGCCGAGATGGCCAACAAAGCTGAGCGGGCACCTGCGCCCATCAGTGAGATCACTGTGGGCATGCAATGTGGTGGCTCAGATGGCTATTCCGGTATCACTGCCAACCCGGCGCTGGGCTATGCCTCTGATCTGCTGGTACGCCACGGTGGCACGACTATTTTGTCTGAAACGTCGGAGATCTACGGCGCTGAGCATCTTTTGACCCGGCGAGCGGAAAGCCTTGAAGTTGGGGAAAAGTTGATCGAGCGCGTGCGTTGGTGGGAAGACTACACCGAGCGCAACGGCGGCGAGATGGACAACAACCCAAGCCCTGGCAACAAGCGCGGCGGGTTGACCACCATTTTGGAAAAATCGCTGGGGGCCGTTGCTAAAGGCGGAACAGCGCCAATGCGCGATGTCTACCAGTTTGGGGAAATCATCGACAAACACGGCTTTGTCTTTATGGACAGCCCCGGCTTTGACCCATGCTCTGTAACGGGGCAGGTGGCCTCCGGTGCAAACCTGATCGTGTTTACCACCGGTCGCGGCTCTGTGTCCGGCTATCAGCCGACGCCCTGCATCAAGCTGTCCACCAACTCAGAAATGTATGCCCGCATGTCAGAAGACATGGACCTCAACTGCGGAGACATCGTGACCGATGGCGTGAGCATCGAGACTAAGGGCGAAGAGCTGTTTGAGATTTTGATCCGTGTGGCCTCGGGCGAGCGGACGAAGAGTGAGGAACTTGGCTTTGGCGGGGTCGAGTTTGTCCCCTGGCAAATTGGCGCGGTGATGTAACGCTGCGCTGACTGCTTGGGAGGGCGGGAATTTGGGAGGAACCATGAATAAACTGGTCGAAATGACGGGGATCGATAAATTTTTCCCCGGCGTACATGCGCTCAAGCGGGTGCAGTTCGATCTGATGTCGGGCGAAGTTCACGCACTGATGGGCGAGAACGGGGCTGGCAAGAGCACATTGATGAAAATCCTTTCGGGGATCTATCAGCGCGATGGCGGTGTTCTAAAGATTGACGGGCAGGAAGTCAGCCCGACGACGCCAAGCGAGGCGCAGGATCTTGGGATTGGGATCATCCACCAAGAGTTGAGCCTGATGAATGACCTGACGGTCGCGCAGAACATCTTTATCGGGCGGGAGCCGCGCAAGAGCTTTGGGCGCTTGGATGAGGTGGCGCTGAACGCGCAGACGGCCGAGATCTTTGCGTCGATGAACCTTGAGCTCGATCCTAAGACGATTGTGGGCAGCCTGACTATTGCCAAACAGCAGATGGTGGAGATCGCCAAAGCGCTGTCTTTCCGCTCCAAGGTTCTGATCATGGATGAACCGACTGCGGCGCTCAATGATGCGGAGATCGCGGAGCTGTTTGTGATCATTCGCCGTCTGAAATCCGAAGGCGTAGGTATTGTTTACATCAGTCACAAGATGGATGAGCTGAAGCAGATCGCGGACCGTGTGACCGTGATGCGCGACGGAGAATATGTTGGCGTGGTTGAGGCCGCGGAGACACCGATCAGCCAGATCATCTCAATGATGGTGGGCCGAGAGGTGACCGAAGAGCCGCTTGAAGTGCCGGATTTGACTGGTGCTGAGGTGTCGCTTGAAGTGTCCGGCCTGAGCCGGGGGCGCGAAATTCAGGATGTGAGCTTCTCCGTGCAACGCGGTGAAATCCTTGGTTTTGCCGGGCTGATGGGGGCCGGGCGCACCGAAGTTGCGCGCGCGATTTTTGGGGCTGATGTCAAAGAGGCCGGGGAGATCAGAGTGCATGGCCAAAAGGTCAGCATCAAAACCCCAAGCGACGCTGTGGAAGCGGGCATTGGCTATCTGTCGGAGGACCGCAAACACTTTGGTCTGGCGACCGGAATGAATGTACGGGACAACGTTGCGCTGGCATCGATGGATCTGTTCTCGACCTCTGTGGGGGTGCTCAATGATGCGGGCATGGCGGAGACGGCACAGAAATACATCAGCCAGCTGGGCATTCGCACACCGTCTGATACGCAGGAAGTGCGCCTGCTGTCTGGCGGCAATCAGCAGAAAGTGGTGATCGCCAAATGGCTGCTGCGCGATTGCGATATTTTGATTTTTGACGAGCCGACCCGTGGCATCGACGTGGGGGCGAAGTCGGAAATCTACAAACTGCTGGAAGAGCTCGCCGAGGACGGAAAGACGATTATCGTTATCTCCTCTGAGCTGCCAGAAATTATGCGCCTCAGCCACCGGATTGCGGTGATGTGCGAAGGGCGGCTGACCGGGATTTTGCCCGGCGGCAAGGACACCACTCAAGAAGACATCATGCAATTGGCGACCCAGCGCGAGGCGGTCATGCATGTAACGGAGACAGTACAATGAGCACCGCAACCGACGTAAACGAAAAATCGCCCTTGTCCGGGCTCGGAGATTCCGGGGCGTACCAAAAGCTTCTGGCGTTTGCGAGTTTGATTGTGTTGTTGATCGGCTTCTCGATTGCGTCGCCGAACTTCATGCAGACATCCAATATGATCGCCATTTTGCAGGCGACTTCGGTGAACGGCGTGCTGGCCGTGGCGGCCACGCTGGTGATCATCACCGGGGGCATTGACCTGTCGGTGGGCACATTGATGACCTTCTGTGCGGTGATTGCCGGGGTTGTGCTGACCTATCTGGGAATGCCGCTTCTGCTGGGCGTTGCAGCGGCGATTGGGGCCGGGGCGCTCTGTGGTCTGTGCTCGGGCACCTTCGTGGCCAAGATGAAGATCCCGCCGTTTATTGCGACACTTGGCATGATGCTGATCCTGAAGGGCCTGTCGCTGGTGATTTCGGGCACACGGCCAATCTACTTCAACGACACACCGGGCTTTGATCAGATTTCCCGTGGTTCGCTGATTGGAGAGATCTTTCCGGCCCTGCCGATCCCCAATGGCGTGCTAATCCTGTTCCTTGTGGCTGCGGCGGCGTCCTACATTCTGAGCAAGACGGTGCTGGGGCGCTACACCTTTGCGCTGGGCTCCAATGAAGAAGCGGTGCGCCTGTCTGGCGTAAACACCGATCGCTGGAAAATGCGCATCTATGCGCTGGCCGGCGGCATCTGCGGCATTGGCGGCATTCTGATCGCATCGCGCCTGAACTCTGCACAACCGGCACTGGGCCTTGGCTATGAGCTGGAAGCGATTGCGGCTGTGGTGATCGGCGGCACCTCACTGTCTGGCGGACGCGGCACCATTCTGGGCACTCTGATCGGCGCATTGATTATGGCGGTGCTGACCAATGGCCTGCGCGTGCTGTCGGTTGCTCAGGAATGGCAGACCGTTGTGACCGGCGCGATCATCATTCTGGCGGTTTATGCCGACATGGTGCGCCGCAAGAAATCGGGCTGAGGCCTGACGCGAGGGGCGCACATGGGGGCGCCTCTTGCACCTCGAACTAAGAAAAAAGCGTGACCAATATGGAGGAGAATATCATGCTAACACGTCGTTTTATTTTGGGGGCCTTGAGCGCCGCCGTGATGAGTGCGCCAGCCTCTATGGCAGTGGCCGAAGATGAAATGTATATCCCGCTGGTTTCCAAAGGTTTCCAGCACCAGTTCTGGCAGGCGGTGAAGCTGGGCGCTGAGCAGGCAGCGGATGAGTTTGGGGTGCGCATCACCTTTGAAGGTCCAGACAATGAGACCATGGTCGACCGTCAGATCGACATGCTGGCAGCGGCGCTGGCCAACAAGCCTGCGGCCATCGGCTTTGCGGCTCTGGATAGCCAGGCGGCGATCCCTCTGCTGCGTCAGGCCAACGACGCGGGCATTCCGGTTGTGGCCTTTGACAGCGGTGTAGACAGCGACATCCCGCTTTCCACAGCGACCACCGACAACGCACTGGCAGCTGGCATGGCCGCAGACAAAATGGCGGAGCTGATTGGCGGCAAAGGCAAAGTGGCCGTTGTTGCACACGACCAAACCAGCCGCACCGGCATTGACCGTCGCGATGGTTTTGTGAACCGCATCGAGGCGAAATACCCAGACATCGAAGTTGTGACTGTTCAGTACGGTCAGGGCGACCACCTGAAATCCACAGAGGTGACTAAGGCGATCCTGACGGCGAACCCTGATCTGAACGGTATCTTCGGCACCAACGAAGGCTCCGCAATCGGTGTTGTGAATGGTGTGCAGGAGCTGGGCACCGAAGGTCTGGTGATCATTGGTTATGACAGCGGTAAAGCGCAGAAAGATGCGATCCGTAGCGGTCTGATGGCAGGTGCGATCACGCAGAACCCTGTGGGCATCGGTTATGAAACCGTGAAAGCGGCTGTGATGGCGACCAAAGGCGAAGAAGTGCCTGCGCTGATCGACACAGGCTTCTACTACTACGATGCTTCCAACATCGACGAGCCAAAGATCCAAGCGGTTCTGTACGATTAAAAACATCACTTTGACCCGCCCCTCTTGGGCGGGTCTTCTTTCACCGGGCCAGTCGTATATGTGATGTGTCCCAAGGTCCGGTGAAATCCTCGCCCTAGGATCTTAATATGGGCTTCCTGCGAAAATCAGACCGCCCCTTTGGGTATCAATTGTTTAGCCGCCCTGTGGCATCGGCCTCTAGGATCTTCACGAGGCTTTGGCTCCGGAAATGGTTTGGGCGATGGCGGCTTGCAGTTCTGAGCGCTGCACGGGTTTGGTCAGGCGCAGGTCTTCAGGATCTATGTTCTCCGCTTGCAAGGCTTCTGAGGCATAGCCCGACATGAATATCGCTGGCAGATCCGGGACCTTTTCTCGCAGCGATTTGACAAGCGTGGTGCCCTGAAGTGTGCCGGGCATAACGACATCTGTCAGCAGCAGGTCAAATGCAGGATCGCTATCAAACAGAGTTTTGGCCTCATCAGCGGTTTTGGTGGTGACGACCTTATGGCCATCCGCTTGAAGCATTTCCTGAAGCACCTCGCGCACTTCGGCTTGGTCCTCGACTAGCAAGATGCGGCAATCTCTGGTGATGATAGGTGCCTCCGGGTGGGTAAGGTCTGACTGCATTAGCTCCTGAGTGCTATCGGTTGCTGGGAAATAGAGCTCGAAGACTGTGCCTTCCTCAGGCGTGGAATGAACGAGCACCACGCCGCCGGATTGCTGCATAAACCCAAGGACCATAGAGAGCCCAAGTCCGGAGCCTTTGCCGGTGGATTTGGTTGTGAAGAATGGTTCAAACACTCTTTTCAGCGTTTCGACAGGCATGCCTATGCCGGTATCATGCACGGAGACCATTACGTATTGCCCAGGCGTAAGAACATTGCCTTGCGCATCTGAGATTTGGTGGTTCGCGGTGATGTTCTCTGTCTTCAGCGTCAATGCGCCGCCATCTGCCATCGCGTCCCGGGCATTCAGGATGAGGTTGATCAAAGCGCTTTCCGCGGCGCTTTGGTCGGCGTTGACCGGCCAGAGAGCATCCTCAAAGATGGTGTGGACCGCGATGTTTGAGGGCAGGGTGCGGCCGGTCCAGGAATGGGTTTCCTTTACGAGTTCGTTGAGATCGAGGCGGCTTGGCGACAAAGGTGCGCGGCGCGCAAAGCTGAGCATATTGCGGGTCAGATCTGCACCGCGTAGGGTGGCATCGATGCTTGGCTTCAGCAAACGCAAATGGCTGGGGTCGTCGGTGCGCTCGCGCAGAAGCTCTAGATTGCCAAGCACAATGGCGAGCAGGTTGTTGAAGTCGTGGGCAACTCCGCCTGTCAGTTGGCCGATGGCCTCAAGTCTCTGAGAGGCTGCAAGGCGGTTTTGCAATTCCTCGCGTTGCGCCTGTTCCGCCAGACGGCCAGAAATATCCACGATGGAGGCACGCACCAGTTGCTCTTCAAATGGCGGGATGCGCGACAGTGAAATCTCACAGGGGATCTCTTTGCCCTCTGCATTAAGATGGGTCCATTGAAACGTAGGATGTTCTCCGGTCAGGGCTTGTTTTAAAAGCAACTGCGCCCGTTTTTCGGAGAGCTGGCCAGAAGGCTGATATTCCGGGCTTATCTCTGCGAAGACCGGGCTTCCGACCAGTTTTTCGCGTGGCATGCCAAAGAGGGCTTCGGCTTTGGAATTGGCTGCAATGAAATGTCCAAGTTCGACATCCATTATGACAATCGCCTCGTGGGCATATTCAAACAGCGCTTCAAATTGTGAGAACTTTTCAGATGATTCGCTGTCGGTGTCCTGCCAGGACCGTTTCAGGCTGTGAATCAGCAAAATCATCAGTTGGCAGAATACGAGCGTTATAAAAAGAGTGACCACCCAATTGCCAAAGGCGATATTCCACTCACGCATAGTGATTTCGGGGGCTTGCAATAGGCCTGTAAGGAAAAGGCCGGCAATGGTCAGCAAGGTGAGTGCTGTGGCGGCCAGGATTGACTGAATCGCCTTTGGGTTGAATACAGCGGCGCCCAGAGCAAAGAAGAACGGGGTGGCGATCATAGAGGTGGCAACAACGCCGAGGGTCATGACGGTAAAGCCTATGCCCAGCAGATTGCCTGCGATCATAATTGCTGCGCGCAGTTTGATGTGTTCGTCCTTACGCAGCACGAAGAACGGGATAATGCAGGTGCCAACCAACAACACAACGAGGGTCAGAAAACTCGGCCCGAATTGTTCAACTCGCACCATGGCGATGAGAACGGAGACCGTTGTCGCAGAAGCAAGGACATCCATGATCATGTGCATGGCACCACGTAGGCCAGCGCTATAGCTGTGATGCGGTTGAAGAGTCTTCAGTGTCATCTTGGGGTGCCCAATCAATCTGTGTTGTTTCGCAAAGACTTGCCCGTGGGTTCTGCGCAGCGGGGACTTGGCACTCAAAGCTCCGCCAAAAGTCATAGGCAGCGCAGCATACCTGGGTGAGGCAAATGTCCTGATTTTCCCTAAGCTCGCAAAAGCGAGGCTGGATATACGCCCATGATCTCGTTAGCGCAAACACCTTTGGGTTGTTGGGTTGGGGTATACTGGGAAGACTTTGTCGAACGGGGCGAAGATGGCGAAAATTCGCCAAGAGTACCGCGCGCGACTTCTGTTAATCTTTATTACCCGAGGCATTTGTTAACGAATGAAGGGGCTGGAATGACTCAGGCCGTGACTGCGCCTCTTGACACCACATCTTTCAAGTGTAGTGAGCGCCTTTGTTTTGTCGGGTGGACATAAGATGCGGTTATATATTGCCGACGATAATGCTGATTTTGCGGAGTTCTGCTCTGAAGTCGCCATTTTGGAAGGGTGGTCTGTGACCATTTGCCAAAATGGGGTGGAACTGCTTGCAAAAGTCCGGGAAGAGCGCGGCCCTGCGCTGCTTTTGGTGGATATTCAGATGCCGGTGATGGACGGTATCGAAGTTATTCAGTCGCTCAACAAAATCGATCGCGATTTGCGTATTCGCTTCATTACGGGTGGGCCGAGTGCTTCCGCGCATGCCGCTCAGTTGATTGCTGGCGCGCGCGCCTTGAACGTGGGCGAAGTCCTCAGCAAGCCGCTGTCTTTGCAGGACTTGCGAGGCGTGCTGAAGACCGAGATCGAAGATCAAAACGGTATCTTTGCAAAAGCGTCTTAAGCGTACCGCTCCCCCTAAAGGTCTTTAACTGCGATAGACCAGCACTGAGCAGGCAGCATGGCGCACCACCCGCGCCGCGGTTGATCCAAGCAGATAATCAGAGAAATCAGGCTTGTGAGAGGCCATGACGATACAGCCGATGTCATTGTCTGCCGCATATTCCACAATTGTGCGGTAGCTGTGGCCGGTCACAATCACCGGTTTAACCTCTGGATGTGCTGAGGTCTTTTCTTCGAGCAGGGCTTTGGCGGTGTCAAAACCCTGTCGCAGCATCTTCTCTCCCAATGCGGCTTTGGCCATGCTGTGGGGGGCTTCATAGACGTGTAGCGCAATGATCTCGCCACCCGGTTTGCTGAGCGCTTTCGCTGCGGTGAGAGTTTCCGGCGAAATGTCGTGGTTGAGTGCCATGGGCACGAGGATTTTGTCGTACATCGTCATCTCCTTTGCGCTGCCCCAAAAAGACCGGCGTAGGTGCCTAATCCCAAGGAGCCAGTATCACTTTTGGCGCGGCGACGTTTCCGGCCTGTAACGCTTCAAAGGTGGCTGGGCCGCTTGCCAGTGGCCGTTCCTCAAACCATTCCAATGCGCCGAGTTCGCCAGCAAAAAGAGCCTGTGCTGTGTCGCGGAAATCCTGCATCGAATAGGTGTAGGTCCCGATGAATGTCACTTCCTGAAGCGTCATGCGCCGGATGTCCAATCCGCCTGCATCGTCTCCTAATCCGATATGCGTGACGACCCCGCCGGGTTCAACGTGGGTTGATGCCGCAGCCCGCGTGGCCGCGATGCCAACTGCGTCCACCACGAGGGGTGCGGCCCGATCTGGTTTTGTGAGGATGCGCGCATCGCAGTGTGCGCTCAGGAATTCTGCGCGCTCGGGGTTGGGCTCGACGATGTCCACCGTGGGCAGCCCTTGGGCGCGCAGGCATAGATAGCTCGCTAAGCCGATCGCACCGCCGCCAAGCACAAGGGCGCGTGGCTCCATTGCCGGATGAAGGGCTTCGAGCCCCAACCGCGCAGCGTGCCAGCCCACCGCCAAAGGCTCTGCCAGAGAGGCCTTTGTCAAAGCAATATCCTCCGGCACGGTGACAAGATTGCTCGGCGGGATGGCGACAAATTGAGCGAAGGCCCCCTCACGCGGGGGCATTGAGATGATCTGCCGCTGCGGGCAGAGGTTTTCCCGGCCGGTGTGGCACGCGGCACAGTCGCCACATGACACCAGCGGATTGATTGTGACCCGCTGGCCTTTCTCAGGCCCTTCTTCAATCACGCCCGCGGCCTCATGGCCAAGGATCAGCGGGGCTGGGCGGCGACTATCATGACCGAGGAATGCGTGCATATCAGAGCCGCAGATCCCGACGGCTTCGACACGGACCAGCACATCCCTTTCCTGCATCGCGGGCATGGGGACGTCTTGAAAGCGGAGCGTTTGGGGCGCGTCGTAGATCAGGGCTTTCATTTTGCGGTGTATCCTCCGTCGACCATCAGGACCTGTCCGGTAGTATAGGCGGAAGCGTCTGAGCAAAGAAACAAAAGCGGGCCGTCGATGTCAGTTAGCTCGCCGTTGCGCCCGATGCAGGTTTGAACGGCGTAGCGGGCTGCGCGGTCGGGATCGTCAAACACCGGCTGTGTGAGTTCCGTGGGAAAGAAGCCGGGACCGATGGCATTGGCGGTGATGCCGTGGCGCGACCAAGCCTCTGCCATGGCGCGCGTAAGCTGCGCGACACCTGCTTTGCTTGCGCCATATGCAATGCCACCGGGGAAGGCGCGGGTGGTTTGCAAAGAGGCAAAGGTGACGATGCGCCCCCAGCCCTTGGCCTTCATGGCAGGCGCAAAGGCCTGGCTGAGGAAGAAAGGGGCGGTCAGGTTTAGGTTCAGCGTGACATCCCAGCCTTCCGGGGTCACCTCGTCTGCGGCCTGGCGCGTGTTGATCCCTGCAGCGTGTATGAGGATGTCAGGCGGCCCGAAGGGGGCTGAGACGGCTGTTCTGAGTTTGGAGAGATCGTTCCGGCTTGTGATGTCAAACGCGACAAACCCAGCTTGTTCGCCGATCTCTTCTACCAATGTCAGCAACTCTGTTTGGCGGCGGGCAACGCCAATCACGTTTGCCCCAGCAGCTGCGAGGGCAAGTGCTGCGCGGCGGCCAAGGCCGGAGCTGGCGCCCGTGATGCAGGCGGTCTTGCCTGTCAGATCAAAGAGCGCACGCGGGTCATCCATTGGCAGAGAGGTCGAAGTTCTCACCGGGGAAGTATTTGGCAAGTCGGGCGTCTGCGGCGCGGGCGTGGCCTTCCATGCCTTCAAGGCGGGAAATGCGCGCGGTGGCTTCTGCCACTGGCCGCGACCCCTCGCGGGTGGCGCGTTGCCAAGTCACGATCTTCATATATTTGTGCACAGAAAGTCCGCCGGTGTAGCTGGCGGCGCGGGACGTGGGCAGCACATGGTTGGTGCCTGCGGCCTTGTCGCCGTAAGAAACAGTGGTTTCTTCGCCCAAAAACAGCGAGCCGTAGCTGGTCAGGCGATCGAGCCACCAATCGGGGTCAGCGGCCTGCACGGTGAGGTGCTCAGGGGCGTATTCATCCGAGGTGGCGGCCATGTCTTCGCGATTTTCACAGAGGATAACCTCAGCATAGTCTCGCCACGCCGCTGTGGCGTTGTCGCGGTTCACTTCAGGCAAGGTGGCGATCAGATCGGGCACACGGGTGAGCACCTCTTCGGCCAAGGTGCGGTCATCGGTGACCAGCCAGACCGGAGAGTTGTAGCCATGCTCCGCCTGGCTGACGAGATCTGTGGCCACGATATGAGGATCAGCGGTGCTGTCCGCGAGGATGAGGCTGTCGGTGGGCCCTGCGATCATGTCGATGCCAACGCGGCCAAAGAGGATGCGTTTGGCTTCGGCCACAAACTGGTTGCCGGGGCCGACGAGGATATTGGCTTTGGGCAGGCCAAATAGGCCAAAGGTCATGGCTGCCACGCCCTGCACGCCGCCCATGGCGAGAATACGGTCTGCGCCGCAGATATGGGCGGCATAGGCAATGGCCGGGGCAACACCGACCCCCGGCTGGGGCGGTGAACAGGCGGTGATATGACGGCAACCGGCGACCTTCGCGGTGGTGACTGTCATGATGGCGCTGGCAATATGGCTGTAGCGCCCGCCGGGCACGTAGCACCCTGCGGCGTCGACGGGGATGGCTTTTTGCCCGGTGATGAAACCGGGGATCAGTTCCGTTTCAAAGTTTTGCACCGTGCCTTTCTGCATCTCAGCAAAGCGGCGCACGTTGTCATAGGCAAAGAGGATGTCATCCTTGAGTTTGTCCGGCACCAGTTCTGCTGCGCGGTCAATGTCGGCCTGTGTCATCAGAGTTGGACCGTCGTATTGATCAAACTTGGCCGCATACTCCAGCGCCTTCGCATCGCCCCCGGCCTCAATGTCATTCAGGATCGTTTTCACGGTTTCATGCACGTCAGAGGCATCGGATTTGGGGGTCAGCGTTGCTTTCTTCAGATAGGTGCGAGCCATTGATGGGATCCTCATGAGCGGGAAAGTTCGTTGTTTTCGCGTTGGTTGTGTCTGATGGAGGAAAAGAGCGCCAAGCCGATCATCATCACCCCCACGCCGCCGGTTATCATCTCGGGAACATGCCAAAGCGATTGCATGAACATGATCAGGGCGAGAGCGAAGATCGAGTAAAAGGCGCCGTGTTCGAGGTAGCGGAAGTGCTGCAGAGTGCCTTTCTCCACGAGCATGATTGTCATGGAGCGCACATACATCGCGCCGATGCCAAGGCCGATGGCGATCAGGATGATGTTGGAGGTCAGCGCAAAGGCCCCGATCACGCCGTCAAAGGAGAAGCTCGCGTCGAGGACCTCAAGGTACATGAACGCGCCAAAGCCGCCTTTTGCTCCGGCGTTGATCATGGCTTTGTTGGAGTTGTCGAGGAATGTGCCGAGCCCGTCCACCATGGTGAAGACCAAGAGGCCCATGATGGCGGAAAAGAGGAAGTTTGTGCGTTTGTATTCCGGCAGCGCCATGGAGATCGAAACGACGATCACCAGAACCAGCGCGATTTCAAAGCCGCGGACGGAGCCGCATTTTTTTAGACGGCATTCTAGGCCTTTGAGCCAGTCCACGGATTTGTCCTCATCCACAAAGAAGGTGAGGGACACCATCATCAGGAACGTCCCGCCAAAGGCCGCGATAGAGCTGTGGGACTGATGCATGATGTGGCTGTATTGCTCTGGTGCGATCAGGGCGAGGCGCAGGGCTTCAAGGGGTGTGAGCCAGGCAAAAACGGTGACGATCAGGAGCGGGAAGACGATCCGCATGCCGAAGACGGCGATGAGGATGCCCCAAGTGAGGAAGCGGCGCTGCCAAACCGGGGTCATGTCTTCGAGCTTGTTTGCGTTGACGATGGCGTTGTCAAACGAGAGGGCGATTTCCAAAGCTGCGAGCACAGCTCCGATCAACAGGAAAGAGATTATCCCGTTGATGGTGCCTTCGGTTTCCCAGCCCAGCCATGCGGAGAGGAACAAGCCCACCACGGTGACAATCAGCGCCCACTTCAGATAGGCCAAAGGAGATTTCTGTGCCTGCATGGTTATTGCCCGTAAATGAAGTTGGGCAGCCAGAGGGCGATTTGCGGGAAGAGGAAGATCAGGGTGAGGCCAATCAGCTGGATCACCATGAACTGCATCATGCCGAAGTAGATGTCCCGCAGGTCCCACTCCGGAACGACGCCTTTGAGGAAGTAGGCCGAGAGCGCCACGGGTGGACTGAGCCAGGCGGTTTGCAGGTTCACGGCGACGAGGATGGCGAACCAGACCAGTAGGTCATTGGTGTTTTCAAAACCGAGGTCTAGTGAGGTGACCGTGGGGATCAGGATCGGCACGATGATAAGCACGATAGGCACCCATTCCAGAGGCCAGCCCAGCAGGAAGATCAGCGCCATGATCAGCATCAGGATCAGAACAGGGCTCATGTCGAGGGACAGGAGCAGCTCGGTCAGCATCTTGGGGGTGCCAAGGTTGGAGAACACCGCGCCAAAGAAGTTGGAGGCTGCCACGAGGAACATGATGAGCACGGTGATCTCAAGACTTTTGAGCAGCGCATCGTAAAGTCCCGGAAGGGTGAATTTGCGATAGAGCACGGAGAGCACGATGGCCCCAAAGGCTCCGCAGGCCGAGGCTTCCGCAGGGGTGGCCCAGCCCGCCAGAATGGAGCCAAGCGCGAAGGCGATCAGAACCGTGGGCGGCACAAGACCCATGAAGAATTCATACCAAAGCTCTGAGAAGTAGAAACCGCCGGGGCGTACTTTGTTGAGCCAGCCATAGACGGCGAACATCACGCCGACCCAAGCGCAGGGCACCACAAGCGCGCCAAGCGGGAAACCGAAACCTTCAATCAGCCCGCGCGTGATGAGCCAGATCAGGAAGACCAGTGAGGCCATCACCAACACCACTTCAAGCAGGTAGTAGGGCGAGGTTTCCGGCTGTTCTTCGGGCGGCAGAATAGGGCCGAGATCTGGGTTGAGCCAGCAACGACCCAAGGAATAAAGGAGATACAGTCCGGCGAGCATGATCCCGGGTATGATGGCTGCGCGGAAGAGGTCTGTGACCGGCACTTCGAGCACCGGCCCCATCACGATCAGCATGATGGACGGGGGGATCAGAATGCCAAGCGTGCCGCCTGCGGTGATGGTGCCTGCGGCAAGGCGCACGTCGTAACCTGATTTGTTCATCGTGCGTGCCGCCATAATGCCGAGAATGGTGACCGAGGCACCAACGATGCCGGTGGCCGCGGCAAAGATTGTGGAGACAAACAAGACGGCGATGAAGAGCGCGCCACGGGTGCGGCTCATCATCATCTGAACCGCTTGAAACAGGCGCTCCATCAGACCGGCTTGCTCCATGACAATGCCCATGAAGATGAAGAGTGGGACGGCGACCAGTTGATCAGACAGCATCACGGAGTTGGTTTGCAGCGTCATCAGGAAGGTCGCGAGTTTGAAATTCGCGCCCCATGTGCCGAAGACAAAGCCAAGAAAGATCAGCGTGAATGAAATCGGGAAGCCGACAAAAATGGCGAAGAGCATCACTGCCAGCATGATCAGGCCGATGGTTGGTTTTGCGATGCCGGGGCCTTTGCCAAACACGCTTTCCCAGACGTCGCCCAGTGGCAGGATGTCAGGGAAGAACACACCCACGGTGACGGTTGCGAGGGCGATGACGTAGAAGGGTAGGATGCGCAGGAAGACGCGCTCCCGCTCTTTGCCCATCTGGTGGAACGCGCGGAAGAGTTCGGGGAAACCTTGCAAGAATAGAAGCGCCGCACCGACGGGCATGGCAAGGCGTGCGGGCCAGAGAATGGGCGCCCATGTGCTGTCCGCAGCGGTCTCGTTCACGAGGAAGGCTTTGAGCCAATACTCGGTCGACACCCATGTGAAGAACAACATCGCAGGCAGGTAGAACGCCATGTAGAGTGTCGCGTCGACGGTGGCCTGGGTCTTGGGGGACCATGTGCGGTAGAGAAAATCAGCGCGGATATGTACCCCGCGCAGGAGGGCGTAACCCGCGGCGGCCATAAAGAGCACCCCACCGATCATTCGGCTGATGTCATATACCCAAAGCGTTGGACCAAGGCCCCAGGCGGTGGCGACGTCGTGCATGCCATTTTGGGTGAGGATCGCGAACATGTTGCGCGAGAAGACCTCAAACACGATGGCCAGGATCAGCGGGATCATCAGCAGACAAATCAGACGGCCCGCCCACATGTTGAGAACGTCAATGGCGGCTGTGATCGGCCTTTGCCATGGGGTCATGTCTTCGGGTGTTTCGCCCGGCTGCTCTGTTCGTCTTTCGGCAATCAACTCGTCTGTGATGTCGAGTTCGTCCGGAATCACCTCTTCGGCCATGAGACCTGCCCTTGTTGGAAGTTCTGGATTTCTGAGTGCTTTGGAAAGCCCCGAGCGTGGTCAGGGCTTCCCAGTCGCGTGTGGCCAGCCTTACTTCAGGCTGTCAGCAAAGGCCTTGCCGAGGTTCGCATTGGAGGTCTGTGCCCCCGCCCAGAATGGGACGGCGATTTCTGCAAAGTCCTTTTGGGACTGCCAGACTTCTGCGAAGAACTCATTTTCCGCAGCAGCCGCTTCCAGAGAGGCTTGGGCGGCGTTCATGTATTCGGTGAAGTAATCTGTTGGCGTGTCGTGCAGCTGCACGCCGTGGTTTTCTGTCAGATCCTTCAGCGCCTTGCCATTTTCATAGATGCGGTAGGACATCGCTTTGGAGAGTGAGGCGTTGGCCGCAACTTCCAGCGCTTTCTTTTCGCCATCGGTCAGCCCGTCATAGACGTCGCCGTTGATGTAAAGGTCAGCGTTCACAACGACCTGGTGCAAGCCTTGCAAGTAGTAGTGCTTCAGCACCTTTTGGAAGCCAAAGACGGAGTCAGGCTTGGGGCAGCACCATTCGGCCGCATCAATCGTGCCTTTCTCAAGGGCAGGCAGGATGTCCCCGCCACCCATGGCCACGGCGGCAACGCCAATGTCGCTATAGGCTTTGCCAACCATGCCGGGAGGCGCGCGGAAGCGCAGTTTGCGGAAGTCGTCCATGGAGGCAATCGGTTCCGGGAACCACCCCAGTGCTTCCGGGCCAACCGGCTGAAGCATGAAGCCCTTCACATTCACACCCATTTCATCCCACAGGCGGTCATAGAGCTCTTTGCCGCCGCCGTATTGGAACCAGGACATGAAGGCGATGTTATCCAGGCCGACACCTGCGCCCGCGATTGGAGCGCCAAAGAGGTTGGCCGCAGGGTGCTTGCCGCCCCAGTAGTGGGTCCAGGCAAAGCCGCCTTCGATCAGGCCGCTGTCCACCGCATCCAGTGTTTCGCGCACGCCGACCACGGCGCCGGCAGGCAGCACTTCGATCTTGACCGATCCATCGGTCAGCGCGGCGACATCTGCGGCAAATTCATTCAGCATATGCACTTCATCCGCCTGCGCCGGGATCACGGATTGGACCCGGATCACGGTTTCAGCGACCGCCGTCGAGGCGGTTAGGGCGAGGGTAGCGACCCCCACCGCAACGGATTTCAACTTGAACATCATGTTTCCTCCCTAGATGTGTGCCTTCTGGACGTGTTTTTGTCTCACCAGGGCCGAAGGCACTAACCTGGTGTTGTCTTTGGTGGCATGTTGCCCTTCCTCTTCCGAATTCTGGTCATGGCGCCGCGTCCTCCAAAATGAGGTCGCTGGCTTTCTCGCCAATCATGATGGCGGGTGCATTGGTGTTGCCGCTGACAATGCGGGGCATGATTGAGGCGTCCGCAACGCGCAGGCCGTCGACCCCAATCACCCGCAGACGCGCGTCAACCACGGCCATGGGGTCCGTGCCCATTTTGCAGGTGCCTGTGGGGTGATAAATTGTGACGGCGGTGTTGCGCGCCCAATCCAATGTGCCGGCCTCATCGTCATATGCAATTTCGCGGCCCGGTGCGTATTCTTCGGTAATTTGCGATTTTAGCGGCTCGGTCTGCGCTATTTTGCGTGCGATCTGAATGCCCTTTACGATGGTGTGGCAATCGGTGTCGGTCGCAAGGTAGTTCGGATGTATCTCCGGGTGATCATCGATATTGGCGGATTTCAACTCCAGATGTCCGGCACTCTCCGGGCGCAGTTGCAGCACCGAGGCTGTGAAGGCGGAGAACTTATGAGCACCCTCGGCGGGGCTGTCTGCGCTAAACGGTTGAATATGAAACTGGATGTCCGGCGTTTCAAGGTGTTCAGCGGTTTTGAGGAAGCCCGTGCCAAGGCTTGCGGCCATGGTCATCGGGCCGCGCTGGGTGGCTGCGTATTGCAGGGCGATGGCGGCTTGCTTGAGGATATTGCTGGCCTCAACATTTATGGTGCTGAGGTGGGTTTTGAAGACGGGGCGTGCCTGCAGATGATCCTGCAGGTTTTTGCCGACCCCCTTCAGCGCAGCTTTGGGCGTGATGCCATGGGGTGCGAGCGCATCCGGATCTCCTATACCGGAAAGCATCAGTATCTGCGGGGAGCCAATGGCCCCGGCGCTGAGGATGACCTCGCCGCGCGCGGTTATGTCTTGCGGCTTGCCCTTCAGTCGCGCCCGCACGCCAGTGGCGCGGCCATTTTGAAAGAGTACTTTTTCGGTCTGCGCCTCGGTGAGTATCTCAAGGTTGTGCCTATGGCGTGCAGGCGCGAGGTAGGCAACTGCCGAGGAGCACCGTCGCCCACCTCGCATGGTGAGCTGAAAGTAGCCCACACCTTCTTGATCTGCGCCGTTGTAGTCGGGGTTGCGTCGGTAGCCTGCTGCTTCCGCCGCGTCGACCCAAAGATCGACAACCTCCCGTGTAAGGCGGGAGTTTTGCACAGACAGAGGCCCGTTTGTGCCGCGCAGGCCGGAGCAATCTTCGCCTTCCCACCGCTCTGAGCGTTGAAAATAGGGCAGCACATCATCCCAGGCCCAACCGGTGCAGCCGAGCTGCGCCCATCCGTCATAGTCCTGCGCCTGTCCGCGAACATAGAGCAATCCATTGATGGAGCTGGAGCCACCCAGCACCCGCCCGCGCGGCCATGGAATAGATCGCCCCGCGATGCCGGGATCTGGTTGTGTTTGATAACGCCAGTCGGTGTTTGGGTTCCCCATGGTGCGGAAATAGCCGACGGGGATATGTATCCATGGGTTACTGTCACGCGGGCCAGCCTCCAGCAGCGCAACGGTGTACCGTCCATCTGCTGACAGCCTGTTGGCAAGGACACATCCGGCTGAGCCGGCGCCCACTACAACGTAGTCAAACTCCAATATTCCTCCCAAAAGTCAAAAAATGAGACTTTTTGTCTTGTTTTTTGCTCAATTATTGACGCTACAGTGATTCACGCATAAATCAAAACCTTTCTTACCTAAGGGAAAGATGACCGAGACTGACCGCATACCGACCAATCTGCGCACGCTGATGATCCTTGAGATCCTCGGGCGTAGCGATCAGGCGATGACCGCGACGGAGATCAATGCCGCGCTTGGCCTGCCCAAGCAGACTGTGCATCGCCTTTGTGCAACGCTGGAGCAGAACGGATTTCTAACCCGCCAAGGCAACTCGCGCCGCTTTCAGGTGGCGCGCCGATTGCGCGAGCTTGGGGCAGGGTTGCTCTATAATTCTCGCGACCACATCGCCCGGCGGCAGATCCTTTTGGATGTGGCGCATCAGATCGGTGAGACGGTGAACTATGTGGTGCCGGAAGATGCGGGTATGAGCTATCTGGATCGCGTGGAGACCGATTGGGCGTTTCGAATTCAGCTGCCGATAGGCACGCATGTGCCGTTTCACTGTACCGCAAGTGGGAAAAGCTTTCTGGCGAGTCTGGCCCCTGCCGCCCGCAAGAGATTTGTTGCGACGCTGACCTTGGAAGGCATGACGGAGGCAACACATACGTCGCAGGAAAGCCTGCTCGAAGAACTCGCTTTGATCGCGCGGCAAGGCTACGCGCTGGATCAGGAGGAGTTTTTGGAAGGTATGGTGGCACTGGCTGTGCCGGTGAAAGATCCGGCTGGACGGTTTGTCTCCGCCCTCGCATTTCATGGGCCGACGCAGCGGGTCAAACTTTCGGAGGCTGTAGAGCGGGTTGATGTGCTTCACGCTGCGGCCAAGCGGCTGAGCGCAGCGCTTTTTAAGCAATCGTAATTTTCCGGCGTGCTGTCAAAGCGGTGACTGCTCAATCGTTGGCGTTGGTAGCTGGATCTGTGGGCGTGCTCTGAGCGAACTTTTGAATGATTGGTTTCCACCCTTCCGGCACCGCGGCATTGCCTGACAGAACATCAGAGAGTTCTCCTGTCTGGGCTTCCAACTCTGCGGCAAGGGCTTCGAGGTCTTTCTCGCCATTGTCCAATAGCGCCTGCAGAACCTTGGTATAGCTCTGGTCGGAGACAAGATTGCCATTCTGGAGCGGGGGAGGAGGTTCCACCTCTTGGTTCGGGTGCGGACGCAAATCGGTGAATAAGGTCTCGACCGGGCGGCGCAGCGCCGCGGCGATGAGTGTCTGATGTTCCGGTGTTGCCGGGCTTTCCCCGCTCAAGATGCTTTGCAGGTCTGAGGGATGGATGCCGAGGATGGAGGACAGGTCATCGGGGCTGAGACCTTCGCTCTGCGCAATGGCTTCCAGCCCAATCCCCCAGCGGGTGATGTCATCGGAAGCTTCAAAGAAGCGATGACCAATCTGGGCCATGCGCGCATAGGCGCTTTCGGAAAGCAGACCGGATATGATGCCCAGAAAGGAAATAAAAAACGGATTGAGTGAGCCCGGGTCGATCCCTGTTGAGAGCGTGATTTGCCCCGCTTTGGCAAACACAAGGATGACGAAGGCGCTCATACAGCCAACCAGAGGCAACATGGCCAAACTACGAATGCTTAGTTTGTCACTGCCAAGCAGTTTCCAGGTCATGGTAATGACGCTGCCCAAAATGCCCATCGACATGGTCAAAACCATCACCATGACTGGGCGTGGCAGGTAGATCAGATAGGTGTAGCCCCAGCGGTAGAAAAACCCGATTGCCGTGATGTGTTGGCTTAGGGGGTGTTCATTTCGGATTGTCGTGGCTTTTTTGTAGAGGTTTTCGCGATATGCCATGAGATCGGAGGTCTCTATATCGAGCCGCATGCCATAGAGGCGATCATTCTGTTCATCGAGATTTTCGATTTCCCGGCAGAACCGATTGGTGATTGAGTTCGCATCTTTGCCGTCTGTCTGGCACTCCGCTTGGGCCATGTGGAACAGGTCTGTCTCAACAAACTCCCAGAGCGCAAGTGAGGCGTAGTAGTCGATGGATTGCGGAGACGTCGCGCTATGAAAATCGATATATGAGACCCAATCATCAGAAGTCGCGAAATTCGCTGACCTTTGGTTGGCGCTAAATTCAAGGTTTTCGTAGTGATCCACCTGATCCAGTTGTCGCCAGATCGTTTCCTGCTGCATGACGACCTGCTGTTCGGCCAAGGCGATATCCTGAAAGGTGCCTTCAATCCCTGCGGCGACAAATTCATCATGAAGCAGGATTGTGCTGAGGCTGCCCACGACCATCCAGATGGTGAAGGCATAGAGCACGAGAAGCCAAGTGATCGCGAGGCAGGTCCCGATAAAGGCACGCGCCATTTCAGCGATGTTCAGAACGCCTTCTTGGGAAGGTGTTATCCGCTGCAACACATTGGCAAATCCACTCATAAGAAAACCGCAACAAAACCAATCAACAAATCGATCCCGTCAATATAGCACAAACGCCGCAATCTCACGACGGATCTATTTGACGGTATGCTTGCGTTGGCTCGAGAGGGGAGTACCGAGAGGCGCTGCGCCCTCTCTGTCGCGGGGTGCCGCGTGGAGCAGTCTTGAACAAAATAGGGGCCCGCCAACGCTGGCGAGCCCCGAACTGGTTGCACGGTCTGATCTAGCGCTCAGGCGCCGACCATGCCGACAATCTCATATGTTTTCTTCAGGATCGGTGCGGCGAGCTCGCGGGCCTGGCCTGCACCGTGGGCAAGGATTTTGTCGATCTCTGCCTGATCCTGCATGAGACGCGCCATCTCGGTGGAGATCGGAGCGAGCTTCTCAACAGCCAGTTCGGAAAGCATCGGTTTGAACTCCGAGAACTGCTTGCCGCCGATTTCTGCGAGCACCTGTGCAACGGTCTGTTCTGACAGGGCTGCGTAGATGTTCACCAGGTTGCGGGCCTCTGGACGATCTTCCAGGCCCTCCGTCTCAGAAGGCAGGCCTTCCGGATCGGTTTTGGCCTTGCGGATCTTTTTGGCGATGGTGTCCGCGTCATCGGTCATGTTGATGCGAGAGGCATCTGACGGATCAGATTTGGACATCTTTTTGGAGCCATCGCGCAGAGACATGACGCGGGTGGCCGCGCCTTCGATCACCGGCTCGGTGACCGGGAAGAAGTCCACGCCATAGTCGTGGTTGAACTTGATCGCCACGTCGCGGGTCAGCTCAAGGTGCTGTTTCTGGTCTTCGCCCACCGGCACGTGGGTCGCGTGATAGATTAGAATGTCCGCCGCCATCAGAGCAGGGTAGGCAAACAGGCCCAGCGAGGCGTTCTGCTGGTTTTTACCTGCCTTGTCTTTCCACTGCGTCATGCGCTGCATCCAGCCCATACGGGCGACACAGTTGAAGACCCAGGCAAGCTGTGCGTGCTCAGGTGCGGCCGACTGGTTGAACAGAATAGATTTCTGTGGGTCGATGCCGGCGGCGATAAAGCCTGCACAGAGCTCGCGGGTCGCATGGCGCAGCTTCTCCGGATCTTGCCAGACGGTGATCGCGTGCAGGTCAACCATGCAGTAGACGGTCTCATGCGTACCGGCCTCTTGCATGTCGACAAAGCGCTTCATCGCGCCAAGATAATTGCCCAGCGTCAGGCCGCCCGAGGGTTGGATCCCGGAAAAGACGCGTGGGGTAAAGGTGGAGGACGTTTGGACCGCCTCGTTCATAGGAATACTCCGTCTGGATTTGTTAACGCGCTTGGCTTACCTACGAGGTCAAACCCCGTCAAGAAGTACGGGCAAGGAGTACAGGCATGTCACATCCCGACGATCAAAGCCCTATCAACCCGCTGCCGCCCGTTGTGACGGCATTGTTCCTCATTCTGGCGGGTGTGGAGGCCGTGTTGTGGCTGGGCTTGCAAGGGATTGTGGGCGGACCAACGGCGGTGGGCTGGCGTCTGGAAACGATCCAGCGCTATGCGTTTTCAGCTGAAATCTTTGACTGGATGATGACCACCGGTAACTGGCCGTTGGAGCATGTTGTGCGCTTTGTCAGCTATCTGTTTGTGCATGGCAACTTCACCCATGCGTTGTTTGGCGGTGTGTTGCTGCTGGCGATGGGAAAGATGGTCGGCGAGGTGTTTTCTGGCTGGGCGACCTTGGCAATTTTTGTGATCTCCGGGGCCGTGGGCGCGCTGGGCTACGCGGTGATTTTGGACAGTGCCGTTCCGTTGCTTGGCAGCTATCCCGGTGTTTATGGCCTGATCGGTGCGTTCACATTCTTGATGTGGACACGGCTTGGTGCCGTTGGTGCGCCTCAGGCCCGTGCCTTTTCCCTGATTGGGATGTTGGTTGCGATCCAATTGGTGTTCGGGCTGATTTTTGGCGGAGCCCCTGATTGGGTTGCGGATGTGATCGGGTTTGGCGCGGGCTTCACGATGTCTTTTGCGCTGACGCCGGGGGGCTGGCAGCGGATCGTTGAGAAAATCCGCCGCCAGTGAAGCCCTTTTAGGCAGCGCATTCGTTTTCCAAGTTGCGCACGGCCAGGCCGAGCGCAATGGCGCTGATCCCGTTGGACAGCATTTCGACGGCCAGAAGCAGGCCCAGCAGTACAGATGCGGATTGCGGGAAATTGTTGAGTACCATCAGGCCCAGTACCACCGAGATGGCGCCTGACAGGACCAGTGCCAGCCGGGCGCTACCCTGAAAGCTCACCACCCCAAAGACCAGTTTGAACGCACCTGAAACGAGAAACAGGATGCCCGCGATCAGGGTCAGAGACAGCAGGCCGCGCAGGGGCTCACCAACGATGTGCACCCCCACAGCAGCCGCCACAACACCAAGCAGCCCCCCGGCTATTTTTGCGCCTGTTGAGTCTGCGCGAAAAGCTGCAAATATCTGCAACAATCCCATCAGGACAAAGCTCCAACCCACAAACAGGGTGGCTGTCAGTGAGGCAGCAAAAGGATAGGCCAGCGCGACAATGCCAAGAACAATGGCCAGTGCGCCAACGATCATCAAAAGGATCGACGTCTTCATTTCGCTCTCCATAAATTAATCAATGGAGCGATCTAAAGGCGAGCGATGCGGTTTAAGCAACCGTTAATCGTTAGTTTTGATGTCTATTGCGGCGGGAGGCATTTCGCAGATCCTTGATATCGAAGGCTCCAATCACACGGCCGACCAGGAAATAGACCAGAGATCCGAGCAGGATTAGGGCCAATAGCGCAAGATAGCGCCAACCTGCGGTGCCAAGCCAAGGCGAAAGCGCAACAGCCAGCCACCAGAGAGCGCCGCCCATAGCAGCAGACGCAGCGCATATGCGCCAGAGCCGCTGCCTCAGGCGGGTGTCAAAGCGTGCCACGTCGCCAAAGCTGCGCGCGCCCAAGGCCAGTTGGAGGACCATGATCCATGAGGCGACCGTGGTTGCAATCGCCGGTGCGAGCCACTGCAGGTAGGGCGCTAGACCGATTGCGATGCCCGCGTTGATGACCATGGCCCAAACCGCATAGTGGAAGGGGCGCTTGGTGTCTTCACGGGCGAAGAACAGGGGCTGAAGAAGCTTTTGCAGAACAAAAGCGGGCAGGCCGACGGCGTAAATGGCAAGAGCGGTTGCGATGGCTGCGCTGTCGTCCGCGCTTGTCGCGCCGCGTTCAAAAAGGACCGACACCAGCGGCAATGGCACCACCAGAAAAGCCACCGCGCAAGGGATTGTCAGGAACATGGAGAATTCGCCTGCGCGGGAAAACGCGTTGCGGGCGCCATCGGAGTCGTTGGCTTTCAGGCGGCGGGACAGGTCGGGCAACAAGACGATGCCCACAGCAATGCCAATCACGCCAAGGGGGAGCTGATAAAGCCGATCTGCGGCATAGAGCCAGCCTACCGAACCGGTGAAATCGGACGCAACGCGCTGCCCCACCAGAAGATTGATTTGAACCACTCCGCTGGCCAAGGCGGCGGGGACTGCCACCCGCACCATTTCTGACATCTCCGGCGTGTAGCGCGGAAGTTTGAGGCGAATGTTGAAGCCAGCCTTGCGAGAGGCGATCCAGACCAAGCCCAGCTGCAAGATACCGCCAACCGGGATCGACCAGATCAGCCAGTTGATCACCGGACCGCCGACCCAATGCCCGATCACAAGTGCCGGGATCATGACGATGTTGAGCAGCGCTGGCGCTGCCGCGGCGGCGGCAAAGCGCCCTGAAGCGTTCAGAACGCCGGAAAACAAAGCGGCAAGCGACAGGCACACAATGTAAGGAAAGACGATACGGCCATAGCCCACGGTGAGGTCAAAACGCTCATCGCCCGAAAACCCATCGGCGGTCAGCCATACCATTGCGGGCATGAAAATCATGGCTGTGGCTGTCAGAGTGAGGACAGCCGCGCTCAGCAGGCTCAGTGCGTCGCTGGCAAACCCTTCGGGATCCTCGCCGCCTTCGTAGCGCTTGGAGAACATCGGCACAAACGCGGCGTTGAACGCGCCTTCGGCAAAGAAGCGGCGAAACATATTGGGCAGACGAAAGGCTGCCACAAATGCGTCCATCACCGGACCGGGACCGATGTAGCTGAGCAGGAGAATTTCACGGGCAAACCCCAGAATGCGGCTTGCCAAGGTCCAGAACCCGACGGTCAGAAACCCGCGCATCAGGCGGATCGGCTTCATGCGTTGGCCCTCTCAGCGCCTTTTTTGATGGCGTCTCGCAACTTCTTCTCAAGACCCTTCTGTTTGCCATCCGCGTGGAACTTAAGACCAAACATGTCTTTGACATAGAAGGTGTCGACGACCTGCTCGCCATAGGTCGCAATGACAGCTGAGGCAATGTAGACGTTGGCGTTGGCCAAGGTGCGGGTGAGATCAAACAGAAGTCCAGCACGGTCGCGCGTGTCGACTTCGATAATCGTATAGATCTCAGAGCCTTCGTTGTCGAAGTTGATTGTGGTTGGTACGTTGAAGGCGCGTTCGCGTTTCTTGATGACGTCGCGCGATTTGATGGCTTCCGTGGTGACCACTTCGCCCGCCAGCGTCTTTTCGATCATTTGCCGCAGACGCGGCAAACGGCCCGCTTCATAGGGCTTGTCTTCAGCGTCCTGAATCCAGAAAGCGGCGGTGGCGTAGCCGTCTTTAGAGGTGAAGGTGCGGGCATCCACGATGTTGGCCCCCACAAGCGCCAGTGCGCCACACATGCGGGAGAAAATCCCCGGGTGATCCGCCATGGCAAAGCAAACGCGAGTGGCGTCGCGGTCCTCATCAGGGTGCAGGTCTATGCGGACTTCATCATCCGGAATGTCGCGCAGCAGCTCTGCGAAGACTTTATGCGCGGTGATGTGCAGGCCCTGCCAATACGGTTCGTAGTGACGGCCGGTTTCTTTCTTGAGCTCTTTGGATGGCCAATCCGCCAGCTCCTGCCGCAGCAGCTTCTTCGCTTGCGCGCCGCGGTTTTCGCGGGTGATGGATTCCATGCCGTCCTCAAGAACAAGCTTGGTCTGCCCATAAAGCGCGCGGATCAGCACCGCTTTCCAGTTGTTCCATGTGTCCGGTCCAACACCACGGATGTCGCAGACCGTGAGAACGGTCAGCAGGTTCAGCCGGTCGACGGTCTTCACGGCCTTGGCAAAATCACGCACCGTACGTGGATCGGCGATGTCGCGTTTCTGGGCCATATCCGACATCAACAGATGATAGCGCACCAGCCATTCGACGGTTTCGCTTTCCGCCTTGTTGAGGCCCAGCCCCGGAGCCACTTTGCGGGCAATTTGTGCACCCAGAACGGAATGGTCGATGTCACGGCCTTTGCCGATGTCATGCAGCAGCATGGCGACCATCAGAACCTTGCGGTTGATGCCGGTTTTCAGGATTTCGGAGCTGAGCGGCAGCTCCTGTTGCAGCTCTTCGCGTTCGATCTCGGCGAAGTTTGAGATCACCTGAATGGTGTGCTCATCCACGGTATAGGAGTGATACATGTTGAACTGCATCATCGCCACGATGGGTTCAAACTCCGGAATGAAGGCGGACAGAACTCCAAGCTCGTTCATCCGACGCAGCGCGCGCTCCGGATTGCCGTGCTTGAGCAGCAGGCCGAGGAAAATGCGCTGGGCTTCCTTGTCTGAACGGACCTTGTCATCGATCAGGTGCAGGTTGGCTGTGACCAGACGCATGGCATCCGGATGGATCAACATGCCGGTCCGCAAACCTTCCTCAAAGATCCGCAATAAATTCAGCGGATCTGCAAGAAAGGCTTTCTCATCAGGGACATCCAGACGGTTGTGGGTGACGACATATCCTGCCTTCACGCGAGGGCGGCGGCGGAAAATGCGCTCCAGAAGCGGTTCGCCCTTGGCGTGAATCGCTTCCAGTTTGGTCAGCAGAATGCGGGTGAGATCGCCGACCGAAGTGGTGTGGCGGAAATAGTCCTGCATGAAATGCTCAACCGCACGCCGACCACCTTTGTCCTGATAGCCCATGAACTCCGCGACCTCGACCTGAATGTCGAAGGTGAGTTGCTCCACCGGGCGTCCGGCGAGAAGGTGAAGATGCCCGCGCACGGCCCAAAGGAAATCATCTGCGGCAACAAACCGCTTCAGCTCATCTTTGCGCAGAACATCCTTGGCCACGAGTTCAGAGACATCGGTGATGCGATAGACGTATTTCACGATCCAGAACAGCGATTGCAGATCGCGCAGACCGCCTTTGCCTTCTTTGACGTTGGGCTCCACCACATAGCGCTGGCCTTGCTTCACATGGCGGGCATCCCGTTCATCCAGCTTGGCTTCGATGAATTCGCGCTCGGTGCCTTTAAAAAGCTCCTCTTCAAGGCGCGTGTTGAGTTCCTGTGAAAGCGGCTCATAGCCACGCAGGAAGCGGTTCTCTAAAAGTGCCGTGCGGATGGTGAAATCTTCACGCCCCAAACGGAGGCAGTCTTTCACAGTGCGGGAGCTGTGGCCTACTTTCAGGCGCAAATCCCATAGGATGTAGAGCATGGATTCGATCACGCTCTCCGCCCAAGGCGTGATCTTGTAGGGTGTCAAAAACAGCAGATCGACGTCTGATTGGGGGGCCATTTCACCGCGCCCATAGCCGCCTACGGCAAAGAGCGCGATGCGCTCGGCTTCGGTCGGGGTGGCAAGGGGGTGAAAGCGTTTTGTGGCCGCGTGAAAAGCCGCTGCCACAAGGCAATCTGTGAGCCAAGTGTAGGAACGGGTCATCGCCCGCGCGGCGCGCGGACTTGCACGGAAAGCCGCCGTGATCTGCGCCATGGCAGCTTTGCGGCGGGCCATCAGAAGGCCCACCAGCTCTTTGCGCAGACCGGTTTCCTTGCCTTCCTGTTTCAGGATTTCGGCAAGAGCCTCAGCAACTTCTGATCGATTGAAGATTTCATCTGCGTCGCAGATCAGCCCCGCCTCTGGCGGAGCTGGAAAGATGTCGTTGACGTCAGAGGCCAGCGCCTGCAAATCTTGTTGGGGCAGGGTCAATGATTACCACCTTTTTGTCGCGGATTGTGGCCACTGCCAGCCCGCGTTCGTTTGTTCCGTCTGTCCGCAGGCGGAAGATGCCGTTCACACCTTGGAAGCCTGCGCCCTGCGTGAGGGCTGATGAGGTAAGCGCATTGGCATTGCCGGATTTGACCAGCGCACCAATGGCCGCGATGCCGTCATAGGCAAGTCCGCCAATCGGATGGGGCAGACCACCATAGGCCTGTGCATAACGGCTCTGGAACTGGTCTGTCAAAGCAGGATCGGGCAGGGCAAACCAACCGCCCTGCACACCCGGCAGTTCAAGGGTTTGCGCAGGGATGTCCCAACGGGTGAGGCCGATGAATTGCGTGGTTTCAGAGCTCAGGCCAGATTCGGGCAAAAGCTGTGTGAGCAGAGGCAGGGCGCCGGAGGTGTTTGATGTCAAAAACAGCGCATCCGCCAGATTTTGCTCTGCAGTGAGTTTGATTTGGCTCACCGCAGCGATCACGCCTTCCTGGGAAAACTCATAGCCAACCGCACCTGCAGAGCGCGCACCCTGTGCGGCGATGGCGTTGCTGATGGCGGTATTGCCAAGCTGCCCCGCGCTGTTTTGGGAATAGACGGACATGATGCCGTCTTTGCCGTTTGCCCGGGCAAAGGCCACGAGGCGATTGGCGGTGTTGTCAAAAGTCGGCCCCAACACGAAGAGATTGCCACCCGCGATGGTGGTGTTGTTGGAGAACGACAGCACGTTGACGTTCTGTGATGCAACGGCGGTTGCAGCGGCGTTTGCGGCTTCCCCAAAGACCGGGCCAAGAATAATTTTGGCACCTTCGTCGACGGCTTTGAGTGCGGAAGCCTGCGCAGTGGCAGGATCACCCGCAGTCGGATAGACACGCAGGTCGATTTGCACGCCTTCCAGATCCGCGATTGCCAGCTTTGCTGCGTTTTCAAGGCTTTGTGCCAGAAGCGCATCGCCAGAGTTGCTGGAGCCTGCAGGCACGAGCAGAGCCACAGGAACCGGAGCCGTGGTCGAAATGCGTTGGCCGGTGTTCAGGCCGGATGGATCACATGCTGCCACAGCAAGAACCGCTGCGCTGAGCGCGGCCCCTTTCACAAAGCGCGTGGCAGGTTTAAGAAAAGACAAAATCGGCAAAGCTCCACTCCCGTTGGGGTCGCGCCCGTGATTGCGCCCGGGCGGCGTTGGTGCGAATAATAAACGAGTGGAAAGGCGGGTCTACCCATGAAATTTCAATCGGTTAAATTGCAGCCGGGGTTGTACTTTGTCGCCACACCTATCGGGTCGGCACGCGACATCACCCTGCGCGCACTGGATATTCTGGCCTCTGCGGATGTGATCGCTGCAGAAGACACAAGGTCCATGAAAAAGCTCTTGGAAATTCACGGGGTGGCGCTGAATGGGCGTCCGCTCTTGTCTTATCACGATCACTCGGGAGAAGGCGCGCGCGCCAAGCTTCTGGCGCATCTGGAGGCAGGCCGGTCAGTGGCATATGCTTCTGAGGCTGGTACGCCGCTTATTGCCGATCCGGGCTATCACTTGTCTGTGGCTGCGGCCGAGGCCGGGCATCTGGTGACAAGCGCGCCGGGACCCAGCGCTATTATCACAGCGCTCTCTCTCGCAGGTTTGCCGACAGATTCGTTTTTCTTCGCCGGTTTTTTGCCCAACGCCAAGAAAGCGCGGCAGACCGTCTTGGAGGCTCTGCGTGAGGTGCCCGGCACATTGGTGTTCTACGAATCTCCCAAACGTGTCGCTGCGATGGTCGCCGATGCAGCCGAAGTTTTGGGCGGGACGCGGCAGGCGGCAGTAGCGCGGGAATTGACCAAAAAATTCGAAGAAGTGCTGCGTGGCAGCCTGTCGGATTTGGCGTCTGATTTGCCTGAGCGGCAGATCAAAGGCGAGATCGTCGTTTTGATTGATCGGCAACGCGGGGAAACAGCCAGCGAGGACGATGTTGAAAGCGCACTGAAAGATGCGCTTGAGGCGATGTCGGTGCGCGATGCGGCCGATACAGTCGCCAAAGCCTATGGCATCAATCGGCGTAAAGTGTACCAATTGGCGTTGAAGCTGCAGAAAGCTGAGTAAAAATAGATGTGACCCAGCGGTTTGGGCGCATGAGGTTTGGTATGAGTGATGGGCATAAAGCAGATGCCGGACGCCGCAACTATTGGGCGGGGCAAGCGGCGGAAGACGTGGTCTCTCGCTAGTATCTTTCGCTCGGAGTGACCTTGGTGGAGCATCGCTGGCGGGGAAAAGTTGGCGAGATTGACCTGATCTTTCGTGACGGCGATGCGCTTGTTTTTGTAGAGGTCAAGAAAAGCCATTCGTTTGATGCTGCGGCAGCGCGCCTTTTGCCAAGCCAAGTTCGACGCTTGAGGAAGGCGGCGGAAGAGTTTGCTGGAAGAGAACCGGCTGGCTTGTTGACCGAGATGCGCTTTGACGTTGCGCTCGTGGATGGCCAAGGCCGTGTTCACATCCTTGAAAATGCGCTGTGGGAGATGTGAGCCCCCATTGCAAGCCGCCGGTGCATGGGCCATGTAGTTTGGGCAAATCAAGAGGTCTTTGACATGAAAATTGCCTTCCAGATGGATCCGATCACCGGCGTGGATATCAATGCGGACAGCTCTTTCCGTATCGCCGAAGAAGCGCAGGCGCGTGGCCACGAGCTGTTTTACTACTCCCCTGATCATCTGGCCTATGAAGAAGGCGAAATTACAGCGCGCGGACATTCAATGGTGGTGCGCCGCGAAGAGGGCAATCATGTGGACCTCGGCCCGTTTGAGCGCGTAAATCTGGCAGATTTCGATGTGGTCTGGCTGCGTCAGGATCCGCCGTTTGACATGCACTACATCACCAGCACGCATCTGCTGGATCGGCTGGCGGGCAAAGCTATGGTGGTGAATGATCCCTTCTGGGTGCGCAACTATCCAGAGAAGCTGCTGGTGCTGGACTTCCCAGAGCTGACACCGCCCACGACGATTGCGCGGGATCTGGAAACCATCAAGGAATTCAAAGCCAAACATGGCGATGTGATCCTGAAGCCGCTTTATGGCAACGGCGGTGCAGGGGTGTTCCGTCTGGACGCCAACGACCGCAATCTCACGTCGCTGCATGAGCTGTTCACCGGGTTTAGTCGGGAGCCTCTGATCGTTCAGAAGTTCCTGCCCGATGTGAGCAATGGCGACAAACGTGTGATCCTTGTGAACGGGGAACCTGTCGGTGCCATCAACCGCGTGCCAGCTGCCGGGGAAACCCGCTCCAATATGCATGTGGGCGGGCGCCCCGAGAAGATTGGCCTGACTGAGCGGGATCTGGAAATCTGTGCCGCGATTGGTCCGCTTCTGCGCGAAAAGGGTCAGATCTTTGTCGGGATCGATGTGATCGGGGACTACCTCACAGAGATCAACGTCACCTCGCCAACCGGTATTCAGGAGCTGGAGCGTTTTGACGGGGTGAATATCGCCGAGAAGATCTGGGAAGCGATTGAAGGCAAATTGGCTTAACCCCGCAGAATGGGGGCGCTTCTCTTGGTTTTGACGGAGAGGTATCAGCTCAGCCACAGAATTTGATTTTTGCGAGGCTCAGCGACTGCTGGGCCTTGTTTCTTTGATCAGCTGTCAGGTGCGGTTGACAGGCGGAAGCTGATAGCCTCTGCGAGGTGCGGGCGCCTTATGCTGTCGCAGCTGTCGAGATCGGCAATGGTGCGCGCCACCCTTAAGACCCGATGATAGCCGCGGGCCGAAAGGCCAAAGCTCTCCGCCACTTGAGAGAGCAATTGCCGCCCTTCCGCATCCAGAGTGGCGATCTCTTCGAGCTGCTGACCGTGAATATCGGCGTTTGCGCGGATGGTGCTATCCTCACCAAAACGATGAAGCTGTCGCTCTCTGGCTTGTGCAACGCGCGCGGCCACGGTTTGCGATGTGTCGCCGTCTGCGGGCAGGTCAAGATCGCGGTAGGCCACAGGCGGCACTTCGATCCTCAGATCCAACCTGTCCAACAACGGGCCGGACAGACGCCCCAGATAATCCTGTCCGCAATCGGGTACCCGTGCACAGGCTTGGGAAGGATCAAACATATGGCCACAACGACAGGGATTGGCCGCGGCAATAAGCATGAATTTGCAAGGGTATGTCACATGGGCGTTTGCGCGGGCGATCATGGCTTGCCCGGTTTCTATCGGTTGGCGCAGGGTTTCGAGTACGGCACGAGAGAATTCCGGCATCTCATCCATGAACAGAACGCCATTGTGGGCGAGCGAGATTTCTCCGGGGCTGGCGCGGCGCCCACCGCCGACAATCGCTGCCATGGAGGCTGTGTGATGCGGTTCACGGAACGGCCGGCTGCGTGAAATGCCGCCCTGATCCAGCAGGCCCGCGATGGAATGGATCATCGAAGTTTCCAGCGCCTCTGCCGGGCTGAGCGGAGGCAAAATCGTGGGCAGGCGCGCTGCCAGCATGGATTTCCCGGACCCCGGCGCGCCGACCATAAAGAGATGGTGGCGCCCCGCCGCTGCGATTTCCAAAGCGCGTTTAGCGCGTTCCTGCCCTTTGACGTCCCTGAGGTCGAGGGAGCTTTGGGGGGCATGAACTTCGCCCGGCTCTGAGGGCTGAAGCGGCGATTGTCCGCTATAGTGTCGCACAACATCCGCAAGTGTCGCGGCCCCAATGACCTGCGTTGCGGCGACCCAAGCGGCCTCCGGGCTGGAGGCGGCGGGGCAGAGCAGGGTGCGGTCGTCCTCGGCGGCGCTCATCGCAGCCGGCAGCGCGCCTGTGACGCCGACGAGCGAGCCGTCCAGCGAAAGCTCTCCCAAGCTGACAGTGCTTTCAGAGGCATCTTCAGGGATGATTCCAAGCGCCGCAAGCAACGCCACCGCGATCGGCAGATCAAAGTGACTGCCTTCTTTGGGCAGATCTGCGGGAGAAAGATTGATGGTGATGCGCTTTGACGGCAAAGCAATTGCCATGGCGGCAAGTGCCGAGCGGACCCGGTCTCGCGCTTCAGATACCGCCTTGTCCGGCAACCCGACAATTGAGAAGGCTGGAAGTCCCGGCGTGAGGGCGCATTGCACCTCGACCTGATGGGCCTCAACCCCTTCAAACGCCACCGTATATGCGCGCGCAACCATGGCACACCCCGCCACCAAACCAATTAACAAAACCTAAAGAATTGGTAGCGGGGGATGGTTAGCGAAAGGTTAATTGCCCTCTACAGTAGGGCCATGAAGGCGGGCCAGGCCTCTGGATCGGCGACAGTTTTATCGCGGCAGAAGGCGTTGCAGAAGCCAAAGATGCGGCCTTCCATTTCCATGAAATGGGTGACAGGTTTGCCGGAATAGGGGCAGTTGGCATTCTCAGCACTTGTGGCTGCGACAGCTACGGCCTTGCGGGGCGCCGGGCCGGGCCAAGTGCGGGGTGGGTAGTCTTTGGCATACCAAGGCAGGGTTTGCCCATGCACGAGCCCCATGGCGCGCCACCGGCGAAATGCGGGATCGGAGAGATGGGCTGCAACATAGGCCTGCGCCACGTCGCCAACGGGAAGATTGTAGCCTGCAATCCGCCCGGCAACCGGAGCAAAGAACGCATCCGCTGCGCTATAGCTGCCGCAGAGCCATGGGCCGCCTTCTCCATATGAAGTGCGAGCGTGTTCCCAGATGGTTTCAAGGCGGGCGAGATCCGCCAGGACAGCTTCTGAGGGCTGAGCATCTTCATAGGATATGCGCAGGTTCATCGGGCAGTCATTGCGCAAGGCAAAGAACCCGGAGTGCATCTCTGCGGCCAAATTGCGTGCTGTCGCACGCGCGCCGGGGTCGGTCGGCCAGATCCCGGCGTCCGGATGCTGGGTTGCCAATTCCTCGGCGATGGCAAGGCTGTCTGAGACGACCGTACCTTCGGGGAATTTGACCGCTGGCACCGTGCGTGCCGGGGCGATTTTAGTGAGCTGCTCAGCCACCGATTGGTCTGAAAAGTCCACCAGCGTTGTGTTGCGGGCGATGCCGAATTTTTCGAACAGAAGCCAGCCGCGCAGGGACCACGAGGAATAGGCGTAATCGCCAAGATAAAGATCATACGTCATGGCGGTAGGCTAGCAATTGGTGATTAATCGTCAAAACGAAACATTTTGACGATATCCATCACAGTAATTGATTTATTTGCTGCGTGGCCCAGCCGGTGTCTGCGATTTTGAAAGAGGTGACGGAGAGATTGTCGATCCGATGGGCAAAGGCCTCTTCGGCTGTCAGGAGCTCTGCACGCTGCACTTGGGTGAGGATCACGCCAAAGTGCACAACCACAATCAGCTTGCCACCACGATGCGTGTCGATCAAGTGGTCTATGGCGGGATTTACACGCGCGCAGACCTCGTTCCAGCTTTCGCCATTTGGCGGTCGCACATCGCCGGGGTTTTCCCAATAGGCGCGGGCGAGGGCGGCATCCTCGGCTTCGATCTCTTTGAAATTCTTGAGTTCCCAGTCGCCAAAGTGGATTTCTCGCAGCTTCGGGTCATGTGGAAGGCGGGTGCGACTGCCCTGAATGGCGTCTGCTGTGGCAACGCACCGCTGCAGATCAGAGCTGATCACCAGACCGTCTTCGGGCAGGTGGTTTGAGAGCCGGGAAAGAGCGTCGGTATCGGAAAGATCTGCGGGCAGGTCTGACCAGCCCACCATGGATTTCGCATGGGTTGGTCCATGGCGCACAAGATGCAATTCGGTCATGGCAATTTCCCCTTCAAGACCATGGGCAGTCCGGCCACCACCAGAACCGCAAGGTTTGCCTGTCGTGCAAGTGCTTGATTGAGCGAGCCTTGGGCGTTGCGAAATTGGCGCGCGAGTTTGTTTTCCGGGACCACATCAAGGCCCACTTCGTTAGAGACCACCACCACCCGTGCAGCACAGTCTGTGAGCGTATTCAGGAGTTTGTCTTGCTCCGCCACAAGATCGCTTTCTGCCAGCAAGTGATTGGAGAGCCACATGGTCGCGCAATCCAGAAGCACGACAGACTCCGCTGGCAGGTCTTTAAGCGCTTCGGCTGTTTCATGAGGCGCTTCAATGGTTTGCCAGTCAGGGCCGCGCTGAAGCAGATGTTTTTCAACCTTGGCTTCCATCTCTCCATCAAATGCCTGCGCCGTGGCGAGATAGATACGGGGCTGCCCGGTATCCATTACCAATTGTTCTGCAAAGACAGATTTTCCTGACGCTGCGCCGCCAAGAATAAGGCTCAGTTTGGGCAGCATTAATGGTCCTTTCGACTGGTTGGCGCGCACCCTGCGGGAAACAGCGGGCGAGGGCAAGTCGGAAAGCGGATGAGGCAAAACCACACAGCCAAGATCGCTTGCATCCCCGGATCAGAGGCGTATTGGTTAATCTATGAAGTATATGGTGAAAGCGGGTGCTCTGGCGTTTGCGTTGGCAGGTGCTGCAGCAGAGGCGGAACAGCTGGATCTCAGCCTCCTTAAAGGGGTTGATGTGGTGTTCCTTGGCGAAGTGCATGACAATCCGGTGCATCATGGCACCCAAGCGCAGGCCACGTTGTCGATTGGCCCCAAGGCGATTGTGTTTGAGATGCTGACCCCATTTCAGGCTGCCGTGGTGGCGCCTGATCTCCTCGACAATGCTGAGGCGCTGGAAGAGGCCCTGGGGTGGGATGAGAGCGGTTGGCCCGATTTTTCAATGTACTACCCGATATTTGCGGTTTCTGAAGGGGCGCGCATCTATGGTGCACAAGTGCCGCGTGAAGTGGTGCGCCGGGTGTTGTCAGATGGTGACTTCAGCGCTGCAGTGGGCGGAGAGGCCGATCTCTATGGCCTGACAGCCCCTCTGCCAGAGGCGCAGCAGGCAGAACGGGAAGAGATGCAGATGGCGGCGCATTGTGATGCTTTGCCGGAGGAGATGTTGCCGATCATGGTGACCGCGCAGCGGGTGCGGGATGCGCGACTTGCGCAGGCGGCCACGGAGGCGCTCCGTGACACCGGCGGGCCCGTCGTGGTGATCACCGGCAACGGCCATGTGCGCAACGACTGGGGGGCGCCCTCGCTGATGGATCCGGGTATTTCCGTGGTGACCTTTGGGCAGCTTGAGGCGGAGCCTGAGGGTGTGCCGCCCTATGACGCCTGGATTGTCACCGAAGCGGCGGAGCGTGAAGATCCCTGTGCGGCCTTCAAATGAGCTTACTACGCCATTCGGCGGCTTGAGTCTGTGAGCGCGGCGGCCTAACTTGAGCCAACCCGGCATCAGAAAGGCCTGCTAAATGCTGACAGACAAACGTATTCTTCTGATCATCGCAGGTGGAATCGCGGCATATAAATCGCTTGAGCTGATCCGGCGGCTGCGTGAGCGCGGCGCCTGGGTGACCCCGGTGCTTACCCGCGCTGCAGAAGAATTTGTGACGCCACTATCGGTGTCCTCACTCGCAGGAGAGAAGGCCTATCGGGATCTTTTTGATCTGACCGATGAAGCGGACATGGGGCATATCCAGCTGTCCCGCTCGGCAGATTTGATCGTGGTCGCACCGGGCACAGCCGATCTGATGGCGAAAATGGCGCAGGGTATGGCCAATGATCTGGCCTCCACGCTGCTGCTCGCGACAGACACACCGGTGCTTGTCGCACCCGCGATGAATGTCCGGATGTGGGATCACCCGGCGACACAACGCAATCTGAGGCAGCTGAAGGCTGATGGGATTGCCTTTGTCGGCCCCAATGAAGGGGATATGGCCTGCGGTGAGTTTGGTCCCGGCCGCATGGCTGAGCCAATGGGAATTGTGCAGGCAGTTCAGGAGGTTCTGGCCGAGGGGCCGCTGCAGGGGCGGCGTATTTTGGTGACCTCAGGGCCGACGCATGAGCCAATTGATCCGGTGCGCTACATTGCGAACCGCTCGTCTGGTGCGCAGGGCAGTGCGATCGCGCAGGCGCTCATAAAATTGGGGGCGGAGGTGATCTTTGTCACCGGCCCGGCGGATGCGGCGCGGCCAGAAGGCGCGACGTTGATTGAGGTTGAAACGGCGCAGGAGATGCTGGCGGCTGTGCAGAAAAACCTGTCGGTTGATGCGGCCGTATTCTGTGCGGCAGTGGCGGATTGGCGGGTCGCAAGCGCTTCTGACAGCAAGATAAAAAAGACCAAAGGCGGATTGCCTGTCCTGGAGTTCGCGGAGAACCCGGACATTCTCGCGACCGTCAGCCAAATAGGCGACGGGCGGCCACCGTTGGTTGTGGGATTTGCGGCGGAAACCGATGATGTGATCGAAAACGCCACGGCCAAACGTATCCGTAAGGGATGTGACTGGATTGTCGCCAACGACGTGAGCCCTGCGACAGGGATTATGGGCGGCAGAGAAAATGCGGTGACCTTGATTTCTGATGCGGGATCAGAGGCTTGGCCGCGTATGGGTAAAGTTGAGGTGGCCGAGAAATTGGCTGCCCGGATAGCGGAAACACTGGTTGGCTGACGCGCTGCCGCGCGGCCTCCGGCGGGGATATTTGAAGAATGAGAAGATCATGGGACGCGTGAACATTAAGCTGAAGTGGCTTGACGGGGCGGATCAATCTGTTGGCCTGCCGTCTTATGAAACAGGTGGGGCGGCCGGTGCGGATGTGCGGGCAAATTTTCCGCCTGAACAACGCGCAGGGCTGCGACTTGCACCGGGATTGCGTGCTCTGATTCCAACGGGTCTTTCTCTCGAAATACCAACGGGTTATGAAGTGCAGATGCGGCCGCGATCCGGGCTTGCGCTGAAGCAGGGCCTGACATTGCCAAACTCGCCTGGAACAATTGACAGTGACTATCGCGGCCCGCTTGGGGTGATTGTGTTGAACGCTGGGCTGGAAACCATTGAGATCAGCCATGGCATGCGCATTGCGCAGATGGTGGTTGCGCCGGTGGTTGTCGCAGATTTTGAATTGGATCAAGAGCTTAGCGAGACTGAACGCGGCACGGGTGGCTTTGGCTCCACCGGGGTGAGCTGATGCTGCTGGTTCTGGCGATGGCAGCGATGCTTTGGGGGATTGGCCTTTTGATGGGCGCTCCGAAGTCTGCCCGTTGGAGCATGATTTTTGTTTTATATCTGGCGGTTATTGGCGTGCAGGTGGTGTTCCCAGCTGATCACCCGCTCGCGATTGCCACCGGTGGCAGCCTTGCCATGTGGCTGATGATCGGCGGCGCGGTAGCGCTGGTGCTGGCCTATTCTACAATGTTGCAGAAACTGCGCGTGAAAGCTGAGGCTCGGGCTGCCGAGACAGCGCAGGAAGAAGCGGCGCAGGAGCTGTTTTCCGACACTGAACTCAACCGCTATGCGCGCCATATCGTGCTGCGCGAAATTGGCGGGCTGGGGCAGAAAAAACTTAAGGATGCCAAGGTCTTGGTGATTGGCGCAGGGGGGCTTGGATCGCCGGTTCTGCTCTATCTTGCGGCGGCGGGCGTGGGGCGCATCGGGGTGGTGGATGACGATGTGGTCGACAACTCCAATCTGCAGCGTCAGGTGATCCACAAGGATGAGGCCATTGGCACGCCCAAGGTGCTATCGGCAGCGGAGGCGATGGTGGCGCAAAACCCCTTTGTGCAGGTGGTGCCTTATCCGCGCAGGCTGACCGTTGACGATGCGGAGGAGATCATCGGCGAGTATGATCTTGTCTTGGATGGCACGGACAATTTTGACACCCGTTATCTGGTGAATGAAGTCTGTGTGGAGCAGGGCAAGCCTCTGATTTCCGGAGCTTTGTCGCAGTGGGAAGGGCAGCTCAGCGTGTTTGATACAGCCCGGAAAACGCCGTGCTATCAGTGCATTTTCCCAGAAGCGCCTGCACCGGAGCTGGCACCGAGCTGCGCCGAAGCGGGGGTGATTGGTCCGCTGCCCGGGGTGGTGGGCACCATGATGGCAGCGGAGGCGGTCAAGGTCATTACCGGAGCCGGTGCGGCTTTGCGCGGCGAGATGATGATCTATGACGCACTGTGGGGAGAGACCCGCAAAATCACCCTCAATCGCCGCGCGGATTGCCCGACTTGCGGGACGCGTTAACCTTTGAAATCCGCGTCGGTATCGCGTCTGTATCGCGGCAATAACGCGTCGGTGTCATTTTCGGCACAAAATCAGCGTTAACCATTGTGGCAAAGGGCCTGTGTGCCAGCCGTGGCGGGAGATTGCGGCCCCGGCATGCGGTGCTAAGATCGCGCCCAAAGGAGATTCCCATATGACCAATCCGCTGTTGTCCACCTGGGACACACAATTTGCGCTCGCGCCGTTTGACAAGATTTCGGATGCCGATTTTGCGCCCGCCTTTGAGGAGGCTTTGCTGGCGCACAAAGCTGACGTGGCGGCGATTGCCGATAACGCCGAGGCGCCGACATTTGCCAATACGATTGAAGCGATGGAGGCCGCGGGCGAAGGGCTTGATAAGGTGCTCTCTGTGTTCTTCACGGTGGCGGGTGCGGACAGCAATCCTGCGCGGGAGGCTTTGCAGCGGGAATTCTCGCCAAAACTGGCGGCGCATAGCGCGGAGATTTCCGCAAACAAGGCGCTCTTTGGTCGGATCAAGTCGATCTGGGAAGCGCGCGACACGCTGGACCTCACCGAAGAGCAGCAGCGGGTTCTTATGCTGACACATCGGGGTTTCGTTCGGGGTGGGGCAGCGCTTGAGGGCGCTGAGGATGCGCGCATGAAAGAGATCAAATCGCGACTGGCTGTTTTGGGGACAGAGTTCACTCAGAACCTGTTGGCGGATGAGCGCGAGTGGTTCATGCCGCTGGCCGAAGTGGATCTGGAAGGGCTGCCCGACTTTGTGGTGGATGCGGCGCGCGCGGCTGGCGAGGAGAAAGAGGTAGGCGGGCCCGTTGTGACGCTGTCGCGTTCGTTGATTGTGCCGTTCCTGCAGTTTTCACCGCGCCGCGATCTTCGGGAGAAAGCCTTTGCGGCCTGGGCTGCGCGCGGGGCCAATGGCGGTGCAACTGACAACCGTGAGATTGCTGCGGAGATCCTGTCGCTGCGTGAGGAACGCGCCAAGCTTTTGGGCTACGCGAGCTTTGCGGATTACAAGCTTGAGACCGAGATGGCCAAAACGCCCGGTGCGGTGCGGGATCTGTTGATGGCGGTCTGGGAGCCAGCCAAGGCGCGCGCGGAGGCGGATGCGGCTGTGCTGACAGAGATGATGCATGCGGATGGTGTGAATGGTGATCTGGCTCCTTGGGACTGGCGCTACTATGCGGAGAAGCGGCGCAAGGCGGAGCATGATCTGGATGAGGCGGCGCTGAAGCCTTACCTGCAGCTTGATCGGATGATCGAAGCGAGCTTCGCCTGTGCAACCCGCCTGTTTGGGTTGGAGTTCAAAGAGCTGGATGTGCCGCTTTATCACGAAGATTGCCGGGCCTGGGATGTGACGCGCAACGGTGAGCATGTTGCGGTGTTCATCGGCGATTACTTTGCGCGCGGGAGCAAACGCTCGGGTGCCTGGTGTTCTGCGATGCGGGCGCAGGCGAAATTTCCCGAGGTGCAGGCGCCTGTGGTGATCAATGTCTGCAATTTTGCAAAGGGTGATCCGGCGCTTCTGAGCTATGATGATGCGCGTACGCTGTTCCATGAGTTTGGACATGCGCTGCACCAGATGCTGTCCAATGTGACCTATGAAAGCATTTCAGGCACCTCTGTGGCACGGGATTTTGTGGAGTTGCCCAGCCAACTTTATGAGCATTGGCTGGAGGTGCCAGAGGTGCTGGCGGAATATGCAACGCATGCAGAGACCGGTTCGGCGATGCCGAATGAGATGCTGGAGAAAGTGTTGGGGGCGGCGAATTTCGATCAGGGGTTTGCCACGGTGGAATATGTCGCTTCGGCTTTGGTGGATCTGGCGTTCCATGAGGGGGCTGCGCCAAAGGATCCGATGGCCAAGCAATCCGAGGTTCTGGCAGAACTAGGTATGCCCGCAGCGATCACCATGCGTCACGCCACACCGCATTTTGCCCATGTCTTTGCCGGGGACGGCTATAGCTCCGGCTATTACAGCTACATGTGGTCGGAGGTGATGGATGCGGATGCGTTTGAAGCCTTTGACGAGGCTGGTAGTGCCTTTGATCCGGAGACGGCCAAAGCGCTGGAAGCGCATATCCTCTCCACCGGGGGATCGGTGGATGCGGGGCAGCTTTATGAACGGTTCCGGGGGCGTTTGCCTGGTGTCGAAGCGCTTTTGAAGGGGCGCGGTCTTGCCGCCTAAGGCTTTTCAATAAAAGCAAAAAGACCCGCGCTGGCAAAGGCTTGCGCGGGTCTTTTTATTGGCGAGGTAAGCCAAGAGGAAGCTTTAGCCAATCACGCTGTGGCCGCGATTCTGCATACAGCGGATCAGCACGTCACGGCGGGTGTGGTCACGCTCTGAAGCGGCTTCGGCGGAGCCGACCAGCCCGCCCACGGCGGCGCCAACCACGGCACCTTCGAGTGCATCATCTGCATCAGCCGCCCCGATCAGCCCGCCGACAACTGCGCCGGTGGCGGCATATTCCGTGCCGGTGCCGTCTTTGAATGTTGCGGCCTGGGTGTGGCATTCTGCGTAGTCGTCATTGAAACTTGCGTTGCGGGTGCCATCCACTGTCAGCGGGCGGTCAACAGGCGCCGTGCAGGCGCCAAGCGCCATGGCAGAGCACAGGCAGGCGATCAATGCGTTGTGGGACAGTTTGCGGTTGGTCATCATTCATTCCTTTTTTGAAAATCGGTTTGTCTTGATGGCGGCTACCTAAGAGGAGTCGTTTTTCAATTCAAGAGAAAAGTTTTATGTTTTACGTAAAAGATTGCATGTTTAGCTTAATTGAATTACTGAGGGGCAATAACTTTGGGAGCAAAAACATGAAATTAGTCGCCCGCCTCGCCATGCTGATCACCCTTGTTTATTTCACCTTCGGGTGGTCGGTTTTGTGGATCGGCGCCTTTCTGGGGCATGCAGAGATGCTGGCGGACACATTTGATCTGCCCCTTGATATGGCGGTGCCGCCGCATTGGGCGCTGATTGTGGGAATGACGATGATGTGGCCCGCGCTGTTCAGCCTTGGGTTGGGGTTTTGGGCGCTGGACCGGATTTTGATGCTGCGTGATCCGCAGGATTTCGCCCGCATGGGGCAACATCTGCGGCTGTGTGCCTGGGCATTTTTGGGGTTCTGGTTGCTCAACGCGCTCAATGTCGCGATGCAACCCGTGGTTTTGAGCGCCCATCTGGCGGAGGCGCTGCGACCGGAGATTGAATATATCGACATTGATATTGATGTGGTTTTCCTGGTGCTTGCGGCGGTTTTCTTTGCGATCAGCCGATCTCTCAATCAGGCGCAAGAAATTGCTGACGAAAACAGCCAGTTCCTGTAGGAGGCCGCATGCCCATACGCATCAACCTCGATCTTGAACTGGTCAAACGCAAAATGACCTCGCGCGAACTGGCGCAGGCGATTGGTTTGACGGAAACCAACCTGAGCCTGCTGAAATCGGGCAAGGTGAAGGGCATCCGGTTTAATACTCTGGAGGCGATCTGCGCCCATCTGGGCTGTCAGCCTGGTGATATTCTGGAGTTTGTACCGGAGGAGGAGTAGCGCGTTTAGGGGCGCCGCCCTCGCCCCAACAGGTTGGGGCTTCACCCGGGATATTTGACGAATGAGAAAAGCCCGAGCGGTGTGGCCCGGGCTTTCTGTTTAATTGGTGATGCGTGGCGCGTGCGCGTCAGATACTCTGGTCGTAGTCGCCAACACCGCGCTCGGTGCGGATCACCGCGTCGATGTCGGCAAAGATGGCGCGCATTTCTGCTTCGCTTTCGGCGCTTTCAATCACCACCACAAGGTTGGGAGTGTTTGAAGAGGCGCGCACAAGGCCCCAGCTGCCGTTGTCGAGAATGACGCGGGCGCCGTTGACGGTGACCACCTCTTTGATGGCGCGGCCAGCGACGGTTTCACCAGCCTCATGTTTGGCAACAAGCTTCTCCACCAGACGTTCAAGAATGTCGTATTTCTCAGTGTCGGCCGCATAGGGGGACATGGTCGGGGTCGACCAGGTTTTGGGCAGGGCCTTGCGCAGGTCAGACATCTTCATGTCCGGGTTGCGGTCGAGCATTTTGCAAACCTCAACGGCGACGCGCATGCCGCAGTCATAGCCGCGGCCAATTGGTTCGGCGAGGAAGTAGTGGCCGGATTTTTCAAAGCCCGCAAGCGCGCCGAGTTCATGTACACGGCGTTTCATGTGGCTGTGGCCGGTTTTCCAGTAGTCGGTTTTGGCACCGGTGGCGAGCAGATCAGGGTCCGCCGCATAAAGGCCGGTGGATTTTACGTCAGCCACAAAGGTTGCGTTGGGATAGATCTTGCCCAGATCTTTGGCCATGATCACGCCAACCTTGTCGGCAAAGATCTCTTCGCCTTCGTCATCCACCACCCCGCAGCGGTCGCCGTCGCCGTCAAAACCCAGCGCCAGATCGGCGCCGGAGGCCTTCACGCTGTCTGACATGTCGTGCAGCATCAGCATGGCTTCGGGGTTGGGGTTGTAGTTGGGGAAGGTGTAATCAAGCTCGCAATGGCTTTCGACCACTTCAACGCCGATGCGTTTGAAGATTTCCGGCGCAAAGGCGGCGGCGGTGCCGTTGCCGGTCGCGCAGACCACTTTCAGTGGGCGGGACATTTTGAAATCGCCCACCAGATCGTCGATATAGGCCTCGCGCACACCGTCCGCGACCTCATGTTTGCCGCCCTCATGGGCGTCAAAATCACCATTGAGCACGATGTCGCGCAGCTCGGCCATCTCATCCGGGCCATGGGTCAGAGGCTTTTCAAAGCCCATTTTCACGCCGGTCCAGCCATTGGGGTTGTGGGAGGCGGTCACCATCGCGACGGCAGGTGTGTTCAGATGAAATTGCGCAAAATAGGCCATGGGCGAAAGCGCGGGGCCGATGTCTTTGACATGGATGCCTGCTTTCATGAGGCCCACGATCAGCGCCATTTTGATGGCCACGGAGTAGTCGCGATAGTCGTTGCCCACAGCGATCACCGGCTCGATCCCGCGACGGCGCATTTGGGTGCCCAGACCAAAGCCAAGCGCGGTCATGCCGGGCAGGTTGATCTCCTCGGGGAATTGCCAGCGCGCGTCATATTCGCGAAAGCCGGTGGGCTTAATCATCGGGTCGCGCAGAAATTCCCAAGTGTTGGGGCGCACGTCGGCAATCGGTTTCATCATATCAAATACTCTCTAATAAAACGTGGTCCGTGGTCGTCAAAAAGGAGGCGATCATGTGATCAGATTGAGATCGGGTTGGCCTTTGCCAAAGCATCAAATTGCATCAGGGAGGTGACAAGCGCGCCCATTTGATCCAGCGGGATCATATTGGGACCGTCAGAGGGGGCGGTGTCCGGGTTTTCATGCGTTTCGATGAAAACAGCGGCGGTTCCGATACTCACGGCAGCACGGGCCATCACCGGTGCGAACTCACGCTGGCCGCCGGAGCTGCCGCCCTGACCGCCGGGTTGTTGCACGGAGTGGGTGGCATCCATCACCACCGGATAGCCGGTTTTGGCCATCTGCGGGAGCGAGCGCATGTCCGCCACAAGGGTGTTGTAGCCAAAGGAGGTGCCACGTTCGGTCAGCAGGATGTTTGTGTTTCCGGTGCTTTCGATCTTGGTGACAATGTTGCCCATTTCCCAAGGGGCGAGGAACTGGCCCTTCTTGACGTTGACAGCCACGCCGGTATTGCCCGCTGCCAGTAGCATGTCTGTCTGGCGGCAAAGGAACGCGGGGATTTGCAGAATGTCCACGGCCTCAGCCGCAATGGCGCATTGCTCCTCGGTATGAACATCGGTCAGCACGGGCACGCCAAAATCCTTGCGGATGCCATCCAGCACGGCGAGGCCCGCCTCGATTCCCATGCCGCGAATGCCGGAAAGCGAGGTGCGGTTGGCCTTGTCGTAGCTGGCCTTAAAGACATATTGCGCGCCGGCTGCCTCGCAGGATTCTTTCATGGTGCCGGCGATCATCTCAGCGTGGTCTTTGCTCTCCAGCTGGCAGGGGCCTGCGATGACGGTCAGCGGGAGATCGTTGCCGATGGTGAGATTGCCGACGTTTACATGTTTCATCACGAAGATACCTGTTCTCTGAGGATGGACGCTGTGAGCGAGATCATCAGATAGATGCCTGAAAAGATCAGGAAGGCCAAGATCGTGTTTTCAAACTTGCGCGGATAAGATGGATCCTCTGAGGCGACAGGCACAACAGACGTGGTGAGATAGCGCACCTGGCGGTTTGCCTCGAGCTCCGTCTGTTTGAGGGTTTGCAGCGCGGATTGCATCAATAGGTCAGCGGTGGCCAGATCAGCTTGCGCCATCTGGATTTGTGCGGTCTGCTGGGCCAGAGAGCTTTCGCCTTGTGTGGCCTCGGTCATCTCGCTTTGCAGTCGAGCAAGGAGCGCATTGAGGCGGCGGATGTCACCGCGCACACCGTCCACACGCGCCTGATTGGGGCGGGGGTTGTCTTCGAGAGCGGCGAGTTGCAGCTCTTTTTCCTGCAGCTGGATCTGCATGTTGGAGATCTGCTGGCGCAGGGAGCCTATCACGCCTTCGGGGTCAAGGATGGTGGTTTCCTGCAGGCCAACCATGGCCGCCTGAGCCTCGCGCCGTTCGGCTTTGGCCTGCTCAAGGCTGGCGCGGGCATCGCGCAGTTGGTCTTCGCGCTTGCGCTGGGAAAGGTCATCAACCCGTTGTTCCGCATAACCAATCAGCGCCTCGGCAAAGCGGGCGGAGGTTTGCGGATCGGGAGTGGCGATTTCCATGCGGATCACGCCTTCCGTAGGGTCGTAGCCGATTTTGACGTATTTCTTGTAGAGCTTATACGCTTCCTCATTGGAAGCGTCTGTGTCCAGCCGTTGGATCGGATCGACGTTTTGCTCGCTGAAGGTGGCCTTGAAGCCCTCATCGGCATCCAGTCGCAGCATCGCGTCTTTGGAGGCGAGGTAACTCTGGGTGGCGATGCTGTCCTGATTGGTTGCAAATTGCGTGCCCGAAAGCAGCCCGCCAATACCGCCTGAACCGCCGGCGGCGTCGGCCTGCAAAATCAGGAACTCGGATTTGGTGGAGTACATCGGTGTGGCCACCGAATAGAAATACCATCCGGCAAACAGCGTTGGCAGGAACACAAAAGCGGACAGGCGCGCCAGCAAGAGCAGCATACGCTTGCGGCGGCGGCGCGCGATGTCTTTCTGAATTTCCCCAATTTCCAGCGCCCGCATTTCGGAGGGTGACATGGTTTCGGTGGAAGGCAGATTGGATTTGCCGACAGGCATGGTTTGCGGGAGTTGCACGCGGCCACCGGCAGGAGCTTTCTCGCCTTTGGAGGTGGGCATCAGATCCAGCATATTGGTGCGCTGGAATGGGTCGATGCCAGCGTTGCGCAACACGCGCACGGCGTCATAGTCCGAGGTGGCGGGCAATTCGTTCTTTTGCGCCATGCGGCGGGCCATGCGCAGCTGGCGGCCTGTCAAACCTTCGCGTTTGATGGCGTCGATTTCAGCCTCTGCGCCCTGAGGTGTGGGCTGTTCAGGCGCGGCTTGTGCTGCGGGGGCGGCGGCGCTGTTGTCAGGGGCGGATTGCGCGGCACCTGCCGGATGCATTCCCTTTTTCACCACCTGAACCGGCGGGCGCGTGGGGGCAGCCCCCGGCGCGGCATTGTGCTGGGCGCCACCTGCTGCGGGGACATCCAGGGACTCTGACCGGCGGATGCGGAATTTCTTAGCCTTGGGTTTGGTAGTCATAGAGCTGTTTTGCCTCTTCCAAGGTGTCGAACATATAGAGCTTGCCATTCAGCAGCACGGCGGCTGAGCGTGCAAATTTTTCCAGCACCTGGGGCTGGTGTGACACGATCACAATTGTGGTGGTGCGCAGGCGTTCGCGCAGCACATCACCGGCTTTCTTGTTGAATTCCACATCGGTTGACGAGGGCATGCCCTCGTCGATCAGATACATATCAAAATCCAGCGCGAGCATCAGCGCGAAGGTGAAACGCGAGCGCATGCCGGAGGAATAGGTCCCCAGCGGCTGGTCAAAATATTCACCCAGATTGCAGAGCCAGCGGCAGAAGGCCTCTACGTAGTCCGGATCAAGACCGTAAAGTCGCGCGATATAGCGGCTGTTTTCCACGGCGGTGTGTTTGTTCACCACGCCGCCCATAAACCCAAGCGGGAAGGAGATGCGACATTCGCGGCGGATCACACCCTCATCGGGTTTCTCCAAGCCTGCCATCATATTGATCAGAGTGGTTTTGCCGGTGCCATTGGGCGCGAGAATGCCGAGAGAATTGCCCAACTCCACGCGAAAAGACACCTGCTCAAGGATGACCTTGCGCTGCGTGCCCGTCCAAAAGGACTTACTCACGTTGTCGAACTCGAGCATCGACTGCTCCCGGTACTGCTCAAATATGCGTATACTTGGGTAAGTATAGCGCATGATTGTTAACGCTCTGTCGGCGATTTGCTCCAATATGGAGGATTGTGATGTCTATTAGCAACTATCTGCGGCAAGAATTGGGCAATAAACACATAAAACTGCAGCGGAATTCGCACAGTTGTGAAGGCACGCCAGCGGGGGCCGACAGCGGGATGAAAAAATACCGGCACCGCGAGGGGCAGCGCCGGTAGATCGTCTTGATGGAAGCGGGCTTTAGGCGACCGCTTGCCAGATGGAGCCTGCTATCAGCGCGCCAAGCATGGCATAGCCGAAATAGGCGACGAAGACGCGGGGTTTGACCAAGGCCCAGACAGCGATGGCCGCAGGGATGCAGCTGACGCCGCCCGCAATCACAAAGGACATCGCCGCTCCGTTGGACATGCCTTGCTCCACCAGACCAGCGACCAGCGGCACGGCGGCGTAGCCGTTGAGGTAAGCCGGTGCGCCGACCAGAGCGCCCAGAAGGATTGGCATGAAACCCTCGCCGCCCAGAATGCCTGCGATCCATTCTGCGGGCACATAGTGGATCATCAGCGCCTCAATCACATAGGCCAGCAGCAGCCATTTCAGCAGAAAGAGGCCGTTTTCAAGCGTGGTTTCGCGAAAGGTCACACGGCGGTCGGCGTCTTGCCAGAACTTCCTCTCGGGCTTGCCTGAGAAGGGCTTTTGTACGCCACAACAGCCACCTACCTGAGGTTTTTCACGTAGCGGGTCTGTAAACACAGGCGTGGATTTCAGTACCATAGTGCCAAAGCCGCCCAGAAGCCCGAGCCCAATGGCTGAGAGCGCCTTGGCTATGGCAAATTCATAGCCCAGCGTACCGGAGGTGATGGCAAACATGGCCGGATCCATCAGCGGGGAGGCCAGCCAGAAGGCCATAACTGCTGACAGCGGCGCGCCGACGGCCAAGAGTGCTGCGATGAAGGGGATCACCTCGCAAGAGCAGAAAGGTGACAGGCCTCCGAGCAGGGCTGCGAAGAAGATCATGCGGGTCTCGCGCCCTTCAAAGGCTTTGGCGAGAAGGTTCTCCGCCCCGGTTGCCTTCAGATAGCCAATGGCAAATACCGCAAACAGAATGAAAGGTGCGGTGTGCAGCAGCGCATCCTTGGTGAAAATCACCGTTGGCAGAAATTGCGGCCAGTCCAAGAGGGCAACCAGGAGCAGGATCACCGCGCTGGCGGCCCATGCAGCGTCGATCCGCGCCAAATGGCGGCGCAGTGGGGAAGGCGTGTGCGTGAGGTCAGCCATGGGTGTGGTCCTTATCTGGGCTGGGGCTGTCGGCGCAGCATTCTTCCAGAAGAAACGCCGAAAGATCGCGCACCGCGTCATAGGCGACAGCGGCGCAAATGATTGAACGGCCTTGCTTTTCCTGGGTCACAAGCCCGGCTTGGGCGAGGATCTTCATATGATGGGTCAGGGTGGAGCCGGTGACGCCGGTGCGTTTGCCAAGTTCGCCAATGGACAGGCCATCTGTGCCCGCGCGCACCAAGCAGCGCAGAACGGCCAGCCGTTGCTCAGAGCCAAGAGCGGCAAAGGTGGAGGCGGCAATCTCAAGAGAGATATCGGAGGGATCAGTGTGTTTCATATTTCTAAAAATATCGAAATAAATCCTTCGTGCAAGGCTTATTTCGAATATTGTCGAAATAAGCTGTAGCGGCTATCTCTAAACCCATGCAATTGATTGAAGATATTCGGGCCTGCCAGATCTGTGTGGAACGCTTTGCCAAGACTGCCACGGCGCATGAGCCGCGCCCGGTGGCCTGGTTTCAGCCCGGCGCACGCATTTTGGTTGTCGGTCAGGCTCCGGGGGCGCGGGTCCATGAAAGTGGCAAGCCCTTTACCGATCCCTCAGGCGATCGCCTGCGCGACTGGATGGGGATTGGGGCGGACGTTTTTTACGACCAATCAAAGGTGGCGATTGTGCCGATGGCGTTCTGCTTTCCGGGCTACAACGCCAAAGGCAGTGATCTGCCGCCGCCGCCCATATGCGCGAAAACATGGCGGCATCAGGTGATGGATGCGCTGGGTGAGGTGCCGCTGACGCTGGTGATCGGGGGCTATGCGCAGAAGTGGCATCTGGGTGTGAAAACCGGCGTGACCGACACGGTGACGCAGTGGCGCGACCATGCGCCGGACGTCTACCCCTTGCCTCATCCGTCCTGGCGCAATACGGCATGGCTGAAGAAACATCCGTGGTTTGCCGAGGAGCTGTTGCCCAGCCTGCAGGCCCGCATCAAGGAGGCTCTGGCGTGAGCGACATGACCCCACTGGATCAGGCCCATATGGCCATGGAAGCGGCCCCGCAGGATGACGGGGCGCGGCTGAGGTTCTATGAGCGGCTGGCGGATGCAGAGCTGTTCCTTCTTTTGGAAAAAGAGCCTGAAGGGGATCGCATCGCGCCTGAAATCTTTGAAACCTCGGATGCGCGCTTTGTGCTGGTGTTTGACACCGAAGAGCGTCTGGCGGAATTTGTTGGCCGAGTGGCCCCTTATGCGGCGCTCTCAGGTCGGATCATTGCCACTATGCTGGCAGATCAAGGCATTGGACTGGCTGTGAATCCGGAGGTGGCGCCGTCGTCCATCTTGATTCCAGGAGAGGCGCTTGGCTGGTTGTCTGACACGTTGACCCATGCGCCGGATGAGGTTGAGGCCAAGGTGGAGAGCTTTGCGCCGCCGGCAGGTTTGCCGGAACATCTGATCACCGCCTTGGACATGAAGCTGTCCACGGCTGCGGGGCTTGCAAAAATGGCCTATCTGGTTGGCACCACCTATGAGAATGGCAGCCGATCCCACATGCTTGGGTTTGTGGACACGCTACCGGGCTCGGAAGGGGCGTTGGCCAAAGCTGTGAATGAAGCGCTGACGTTCTCCGGTATCGAAGCCGGATCGCTGGATGTGGGCTTTTTTGCCGCCAAAGATCCGGTGGCGGCACAGCTCGCCAAATCCGGTCTGCGGTTTGATTTGCCCGAACCGCCAAAAGCGCAGGAATATAAACCGGTTGCGCCGGGAAGCGACCCGGATGCGCCGCCCCGCCTGCGCTAAACGCGCCTTTCCTCTTGCCCAAACTATCCCGGGGTGAATGCCACAGCTTGCTGTGGCAGAGGGGCTGGCCCCTTCACCGCCGAGATAAATCTGCGCTTAATACCCGGCCGCGCGATCCACGAGGTGCAAAAACGGCTCGCCAGCTTCGCCGCGCCGAATGTTTTCCACCACCACCTGACTGGCGGTTTCTGTGCGGGTTTCTGAGGCAATGTGGGGGGTGACCGTCACATTGGGATGGGCCCAATAGGGGTGATCCGCGGGCAGGGGTTCTATGCGAAAGACATCGAGGGTGGCCTGGGCGATATGTCCGCTATTGAGGGCGGCCAGTAGGGCCTCGTCGTCAATCAGTTGACCACGCCCGGGGTTCACGATGATCGCGCCCGCTGGCATCTGCGCGAGGCGTTTGGCGTCCAGCAGATTTTCCGTGGCCGGAGTCTTGGGCAGAAGCAACACAAGAATATCGGCGCGGGAAAGCGCTGCGGTCAGGCCATCGTCACCTGCGAGACATGTCACGCCCTTCACGTCCTTGGGGCGGCGGCTCCAGCCAGCAACGTCAAAGCCCAATTGGCTGAGCTTGGTTGCGCATGCGCTGCCCAATTCTCCCAAGCCCAAGACCGTGACCCGACGGTTTTGCGCCAGCGGAGGAATGTGCGGCTCCCAGGTGCCGTCTTGGCCAAGAATATTGCGGTCCATGCCAAGATGATGGCGCATCACATGGCCAACGACCCACTCGATCATGCCCTGCGTCATGCCCGGATCCACCATGCGGGCGAGGGGCGCTTTGAGTGTGGGGTTGCCCACCACGTTTTCGACACCTGCCCAGAGATTCAACACGGCCTTCAGCCGCGTGTAGGGTGTGAAATCCTGCACCGCGCTGTTGGGGGCATAAATGATGTAGTCGACCTCTTCTGGCGGAAGTTCCGTGCGCAGGTCCGCTTTTATGCCGGCGGCCGCGAGCCCGGACTTGAGGTGAGGCTCATAGGCCGCCCAACGGTCAGCTTTGGCGGCGAAGAGAACGTTGATCATGTGGCAAACACTCCGGACATGTCGGCAAAACCTTTGATTTCGATCGGGTTGCCGAACGGATCGGTGAAGAACATTGTGCTCTGTTCCCCCGGCTCTCCGGCAAAACGGGTGAAGGGCGCCAGCACAAATTCGACGCCCGCCTCTGTCAGTTCGGTGGCCAATGCATCCCACTCGGCTTTGGGCAGGATCACTCCGAGGTGGGGCATGGGCACGAGATGCTCGCCCACATGGCCCGTGGCAGCCGTGGCAAAGGGTTCGCCAAGATGCAGCGAGAGCTGATGGCCAAAGAAGTTATAATCCACCCAGGTTTTGGTGCTGCGTCCCTCTGCACAGCCCAGCAGGTCGCCATAAAAAGCGCGCGCCTGATCGAGATCGCGGACGTTATAGGCCAGATGAAAAATGCTCATTGTGGGCGCTCCTTTGCGCAAGAGAATAGGGATCTGGCCTCTGGGTAAAAGATGAAAGAGGCTTAGGGTAGCTTATTTTCCTTTCTTTAGACATAAGGTTTTCTATGGATGTGAGATTTGTGGAAACCTTGCTCGCGGCTGTGGAAGAAGGCTCGCTTGCGGGAGCCGCGCGACGGCTTGGGATCACGGCAGCAGCTGTGTCACAGAGGGTGGCGGCGCTTGAGGCTGAGCTGTCGGTGCCTTTGTTGGTGCGGGCGGGGCGGCAGATGGCACCGACGCCGGATTGTGAGGCATTGTTGGCGGATCTGCGCCAGATGGTGGCGCTGCATGCTGGTCTGGCAGCGAACCTGAACGCAGAGCAGCTGCGCGGCACATTGCGGCTTGGGGCGGTGTCCACAGCGCTAAGTGATTTTGGCCCGCAGCTTGTTAGCGCGTTGGAAGTGCATGCGCCAGAGGTGGCGCTGTCGCTGATCCCGGCACCATCAGATGAAATTTACGGGAAATTTGTCGATGGGCATCTGGATGCGGCGCTGATCGTGGCGCCGCCCTTCACGCTGCCCAAAACCATGACGTTTGAGCGGCTTGCGCGCCAACCTGTCGGGCTTTTGCGGCCGCGCGATGCGCAAAAATCACTGCCCTATGTTCTGTATAAGCGCTCAGCCTGGGGCGGTGCTCTGTGTTGGCAGGCGCTGCAAGCCCATGATCCGGCTCCGCGCATTCTTTGCGAAATGGATGCGGTGGAGATCATCGCGCAGATGGTGGCGGACGGGCTGGGGCAGACGGTTTTGCCAAAATGGGCCGGGCTTGCCCGCTATCAGCAGGAGCTGGATTTTGTGCCGTTGGGCGGAGCCTACCGCGACGTAGGCCTGCTGACATGGCGCAGAGATGCACGCCGCCCGGTGATCGCCCTCATGCGCGATATTTTGCGGCAGAAGCCTTAGACTTGGGGGCGGAGTGTTAGCGCGGGCGGTGGACGTGGGCGCTTTGGATCAGGCCGAAGCCCACCATCAGAACCAGCATGGCCGAGCCGCCATAGCTCACCAGAGGCAGGGGCACCCCCACCACAGGTGCAAGGCCCATCACCATGGACATATTCACTGCGAAGAACAGAAAGAATGCCCCGGCGATGCCAAGCGTTAGAAGGGCGGCGTAGCGGTCGCGGTTGGAAATGGCGGAGGCAATGCAGAAGACAATGATCAGCCCATAGATCGACAGTAGGGTGACCGCGCCGACATAGCCGAACTCTTCGGCCAGCGTTGTGAAGATAAAGTCCGTGTGCTTTTCCGGCAGGAAGTTCAGCCGGCTCTGGGTGCCTTGCATAAATCCGCGTCCGGTCCAGCCGCCGGAGCCTAGGGCAATTTTGGACTGGGTGATGTGATAACCAGCCCCCAAAGGGTCCTGAGAGGGATCCAGAAAGGTATCAATGCGGCGGTATTGGTAGTCTTTCAGAAGCTGCCAAGGAGTGCCGCGGGATTGGAAGACGGCCACAACCACCCCCACAGCCATGCCGATCACGGTGACAAAATAGCCCCAATGCACACCGGCAAGGAACATCACGATGGCGCCGCCGGTGATCAGCAGCAGTGAGGTGCCAAGGTCCGGTTGGCGCAGCACGAGTGCTGTGGGTAGCAGGATCAGGAAGACCGGCAGGATCACCCAGATCAGGCGTGAGGTCTTTTCGGTGGGCAGCCAGTCATAATAGGCGGCAAGACACATCACGAGGGTGATTTTCATAAGTTCCGAAGGCTGGAGCCGCATAAAACCAAGGTCGATCCAGCGCTGGGCACCCATGCCGACGCTGCCCATCACCTCCACCGCCACCAGAAGGATCAGGCTGACAAGATAGGCAAATCCGGACACGGAACGCCAGAACCAGATCGGCACCATGGCGACGGTGAACATCACCGCGACGCCGAGCACATAGCGTTTCATTTGAGGTTCTGCCCAAGGGCGGAAAGAGCCTCCAGCCACGGAATAGAGCATCAGAAAACCTGCGCCTGCGACAGTGGTCACAAGCAGGAACAGCGCCCAGTTCAGATGCAGAATCTTGCGAAACCCGGTGGGCACATGTTTGACGTTATACTCTAGATAGCTCATGTCCGTGCGCGTTCCTGATCAGGCCCGATTGCGGCGGGTGATTTCCCGACCCGGTGCGAGTTTTTGAAGCTCTTCCTGCTGTGCTTCGATTTTATCGCGGTCTTTTGCCGGATAAGCAGCGAGCGGCGGGGTGCCGTTATAGAGCGCCTGCAGCGTGATGTCGCGTGCGATGGGGGCTGCGGCTTTGGATCCGCCTCCGCCGTGTTCGACCACCACCGCCACGGCAATGCGTGGGTTCTCATAAGGCGCAAAATTCACAAACAGTGCATGGTCTCGGCGGTTCCACGGCAGGTCTTCGTTGCGGGTCACGCCGCGGGCACGTTCGGCTGCGGTGATGTTGCGGACCTGAGAGGTGCCGGTCTTGCCTGCCATGCGATATTGATCTTCGATGATGCGGCTGCCGTAAGCGGTGCCGCGGCGGTTGTTTGAAACCGCGTACATGCCGCGCTGCACCTCTTTGAGGTGTACGGGATTTACCTCGATGTCTGGCGCGTCAGCCGTGGGCTGCTCCACACCGTTCACAGATTTCACCAGACGCGGCGAGAGCGCCTTGCCTGTGGCCAGACGGGAGGTCATGACCGCAAGCTGCAATGGCGATGTCAGCACAAAGCCCTGACCGATGGAGGCGTTGACCGTGTCGCCGACCACCCAATCCGCGCCGCGCACAGAAGACTTCCAGTCGCGGGTTGGATTAAGACCGCGCGCCACACCGGAGAGGGGCAGATCATATTTCTCCCCCAATCCGAACTTGGCGGCAACTTCAGAAATCTTGTCGATGCCGACCTGAACGGCGAGGTCATAAAAATAGACGTCACAGCTTTCGCGCAGCGCTTGGGAGAGATTCACGTGCCCGTGGCCTGCGCGTTTCCAGCAGTGGAAGCGCCGGTTGGAGACAGACAAATGCCCCGGGCACCAGACGGTTTCTTCCGGCCCGACAATGCCCGCTTCCAGAGCGGCCAGCGCCGTAATCATCTTGAAGGTGGAGCCGGGCGGGTAGGTGCCTTGCACGGATTTAGCCGCCAGCGGGCGGTATTCGTTGTTAGTGAGCAGGCCATAGTCGGCCACCGAAATACCCTGCACGAAGAGATTGGGGTCAAACGTTGGGGCCGAGGCAAGCGCCAGCAGATCGCCTGTCTGGCAGTCCATCACCACCGCAGCTGCGCTTTCTTCGCCAAGGCGGGCCTGCGCATAGGACTGCAGATCCTGATCGATGGTCAGCTGGACGTCGTCACCCTGTTCGCCTTCGCGCCGGTCCAGCTCGCGCATGACGCGGCCCACGGCGTTGACTTCGACCCGCTTTGTTCCGGCAGCGCCGCGCAGATCGTCCTCCATGCGGCCTTCAAGACCGACTTTGCCAATCTGAAAGCGCGGGATGCGCAGCAGTTGGTCAGGGTTGTCGATCTTGGAAAGGTCATAGTCCGAAATCGGGCCAACATATCCGAGCACATGGGCCAGATCGCCTTTGAGCGGGTAGTAGCGCGACAAACCCACCTCTGGCGTGATGCCGGGCAGGGCCGGGGTGTTGACGGCGACGCGGGACAGCTCCTCCCAGCTGACGCGATCAGCAATCGTGACCGGCAGGAAGGGCGGGGAGCGGCGCATTTCGGTCATGGCACGGTCAAGCTCGTCCGGATCGAGCTCCACCAGCGTGGCCAATTTGGCGATCACGCGGTCCACGTCGTCTGTGTCCTCTGGCACGAGGATGATGCGATAGGAGGGCTCGTTTCGGGCAAGCAGGATGCCGTTGCGGTCAAAGATCTCGCCGCGTGCAGGTGGGATCAGGCGGATGTTGATGCGGTTTTCCTCGGCGAGCAGACGGTATTCATCGGCCTGATCAAGTTGCAAATGGCGCATGCGGAAGCCGAGGCCGGTCATGAAGGCGGCCATGCCGCCGCCCAAAAGCAGGGAGCGACGGGAAAAACGGGTGTGGACTTCGTTGATCTCGGTTGGCGTTTTGCGCATCAGTTTGCCCCTAATCCGCCATCTTGCGCATGGGTGCGTCGGATGCCGAAGAGAAAGTGCGAGAGCACCACAATAACGGGATATACGGCGATGTTCATGATCACCTGCATGAGCATAAGTCCGAGTGAAGGCTGCGGCAACAGCATGACCGCCCCGATCACGCGATATCCAACAGCGATCAGCAACATAAAGGCGGCCGCCGTGAGCCACTCATAGGCAAAGGTGGCCTCGCGCAGGCGGAAGGCGCGGTTGCGTTGTGCTTCGACGGTCAGAACCATAATTGCGGCCGCAAGCCCCGGTGGGCGCAACAGCAGGAAATCCGCGAGCAAAAACATCAGCGCCACAAGCCATGTGGGGGTGTAATCGGGCTGGCGCACTGACCAGACGAAGGTGAGCACAACCAGAAAGTCCGGCCCTGCCCAGCGGCGCGGAGTGGTTTCAAGAGGCAGGAGCTGTGCAAAGATCAGGGTCAGGCACAACAGCGCAAAGACACCGCGCATCACCCATTTGCGGGATTGCGCGGCATCAGCCATCGGTCTCCTCCACGAAGACTTCCGGCGTCAGCGGAGAGATCAGCGTGCCGGTGGTGTCGGGCGTCTCCTGACCGTGGTGTCGCAGTACCCGCAGGAATTCGAGCCGCTCATAATCTGCCGCAAGCCGCACACGCAGGCGACCGCTTGGATCTGTTGCCACTTGCCCAATCAACAGACCGCCGGGAAAGACCCCGCCATCGCCGGATGTCACAACCCGGTCGCCGGGGCGCACCAGATCAGGGGTTTCCAGAAAATCCACATGTGGTGCAACGGAGTTGTCACCCACGATCAGAGCGGTTTGGCCTGAAGGCTGGATGCGGGCGGGGATGCGGCTGGAGCTGTCGGTCAAAAGCATCACGCGGGAGGACGACTGCCCCACACCGGAGATGCGGCCCACAAGGCCGATCCCGTCCATGGCGGCCCAGCCATCCACGATGCCGTCCCGTGCGCCGATGTTCAGAAGGACGGACTGCCGAAATGGCGAGCCGCTGTCGGCCAGCACGACGCCGGTCACATAGGTGAGCTGAGGATCAAGGCGCACATTGTTGAGATCCAACAAACGCGCGTTTTCCTGACGCAGCTGGATGGCCGCTTCTTTCCAGGCTTTCATCTGCTGAAGTTCGCGCCGCAATTCGCGGTTTTGCTCTGCAATGCGCTGATAGCTCTGGAAGTTGCGCAGCAGGTTCACGGTGCCGGTGACAGGGGCCATGGCCCAGTCGAAATTTGGCACAACAGCATCGGTGATTTGTGCGCGGAAACGCTCCACGCGCGGGCTGTCGATGCGCCAGACCAGAAAGATGCCCAGCAGGACCAACAGGATGACACCCAGAATGAGCCGCCGAAGCGGTGCGGAAAAATCCTCGCCCTGATTGCGGTCTCTGGCCAAGATGCCTCCGATGCCTTGGGATCAGCCCTATGCTACACCGCCGGTAGGCGTAGGCCAAACCGGCAAATGCGTCGCAAATGATCAGCTGTCGTAGTCGATCGCGTGGCGCAGCTGTTTTTCGTATTCCAGCGCTTTGCCGGTGCCCATGGCCACACAGTTGAGGCTTTCATCGGCGATGGACACGGCCAGGCCGGTCTGTTCGCGCAGCGCGAGATCGAGATCACCCAGCAGCGCGCCGCCGCCGGTGAGCATGACGCCGCGGTCCACGATGTCGGCGGCGAGATCAGGCGGGGTGGCTTCGAGAGCGGTCATGACTGCCTCGCAGATCTGCTGCACCGGCTCAGCCAAGGCTTCAGCAACCTGTGCCTGGCTGATTTCGGTCTCTTTTGGGACGCCATTGAGAAGGTCACGGCCCCGAATTTGCATGGATGCACCGCGGCCATCGTCAGGCATGCGCGCCGTGCCGATGGAGGTTTTGATGCGTTCTGCTGTGCTTTCACCGATCAGCAGGTTTTGCTGGCGGCGCAGGTAGTTGATGATGGCTTCGTCCATGCGGTCACCACCCACGCGCACGGAGCGGGCGTAAACGATGTCGCCCAGGGACAGAACGGCCACCTCGGTGGTGCCGCCGCCGATGTCGACAACCATGTTGCCGGTCGGGTCGGTGATCGGCATGCCTGCACCAATCGCTGCGGCAATTGGCTCTGCAATCAGGCCGGCGCGGCGCGCGCCTGCGGAGAGCACGGATTGACGGATCGCGCGCTTTTCAACCGGAGTGGCGCCATGTGGCACGCATACGATGATCTTGGGTTTGGAGAAGGTGGAACGGCGGTGCACCTTGCGGATGAAGTGCTTGATCATCTCTTCGGCGGTGTCAAAATCTGCAATCACACCGTCACGCATCGGGCGGATGGCCTCAATGCTGCCTGGCGTGCGGCCCAGCATCAGCTTGGCGTCTTCGCCCACGGCGAGGACTTTCTTCACGCCGTCTTTGACATGATAGGCCACCACAGAGGGTTCACTGAGAATGACGCCTTTTCCTTTGACATAGACCAGCGTGTTCGCCGTCCCAAGGTCGATAGCCATGTCAGATGTAAACAGGCCGCCCAAATTTCCCAGCATATGATTTCGTTCCCCAGAAATTCCCTTCGTGCGCGACTCTCTTACGGAGCGCAGGCGCCTTCTTATAGGAAGTGGTTACGCTTTATTAAAGGCCTCGGTTGAAGCAAAGGCGACATTCTGCCGTGGAAGCGGGCCCAGTGCCGGTCTGATGGGCAGGGGAGGCCGAGATTTGCGACTTGGGTTTCAGGGTTTGGAACCTTGGTTGGCGACAAGGGAGGCCCTGCCACCAGACAGAGGGAGCCGCTATGGTGTGGCGTCTTCGCCTTGATGGGCCTCATAGCCCGCTTCGAGCTCGCTCCTCAGAAAGTCCCCAAAATTGAGCGGCTCAAATTTGGCGGGGCCTGTACCGGCAAGCGGTGCGATGTCGGTGGACACATGCGGGTCAAAGAAGAAGGGCACCGAGTAGCGCTCGCGGCCTGAGGCGTTGATCACCCGGTGCGGCGTGGACAGGAGTTTGCCGTTTGACATCCGGTGCAGCATATCCCCGACATTGACCACAAAAGCATTTTCCATCGGCGGGGCGTCGACCCAGTTTCCGGTAGGCGTCTGGACCTGCAAGCCCCCCACATCGTCCTGTGCCAGAAGGGTCAGGCAGCCGAAGTCTTTATGCGGGGCAGAGCCATACAGATCCTCTGGCGCCTGCGGTGGTTGCGGGGGGTAATGCAAGAGGCGCAGCCATAGGGTTGGCGTATCGAAGGCCGCGAGAATACTGCAATCTGTCACGCCGATGGCTTCCAGTGCCAGCGCCATGAGTTTCTGGCCAAGGGCCGTCATGGCGGCGGCATAGGCTTCACAAGCCTCGCGAAAACCCGCGAGCTCCGGCCATTGGTTGGGGCCGGACAGGTAAACGTCCGGATCAGCCGCAGCATCTTCGCGCATCATCATGAAAGACGCTGATTGGTTCGGTTTTGTCACCTCGGCCAGATCGGAATTGATGTCGGTGGAGGTGTTGATTGCGATATAGCCGCGATGGCTTTGGTTCAGCGCAATGGCCTGTTTTTGCGCCTCAGGCAGCGCGTGAAACCGCTCTGAAGCCGTAAAAACAGCGGCGCGCAACGCGGGGTCAATGCCGTGGTTGATCACATAGCCAAAGCCGGTTTCGCCGTAAGCTTTGGCAAAATCGGCAGCAAGTTTGCGCGTGTCACCACCGGCCATCAACGGTGCAAGATCAAGGACGGGAATTTCCGTGAATTCAGTCATCTGAAGACTCCATTCTGTTGTGTTTTAAGACGTGAGAATGGGGCGCAGCTATCCGGCAAAGCGCTTTCTGCGGTGGGCGCTGTGCCGTTCCAGAACGACGAGATGAAGAAATTCAGACATGCGGGGACGCTACCCCTGAGACCTGGAACAATCAAGCGGTGTTGTTGGTGGAGTTGCCTACGCAGGAACGTGTTGTTTGGGTGGCAACATAAGGACCTGCCGGAGTGGGACTCCGGCAGGTGAGGGGCGCGCAAAAGGCACCTTGTTGTTAGGGAAAAGTGGCTTCAGCAGAACATGCCGTAGACATCCAGGTCGGAGGTGTCGGTGACGCCGGTTAGGGTCAGCGTGTTGCCTGCGCCAAAGTCAATCACAGCGTTACCGTCTTCGATTGTGACGTTGTTTGCGAAGGCTGACAGTGGGTTTTCTCCGCCTCTCCAGAGGCTGGCGCTGAGCACGAGCGTGTCTTCACCGACGGTGAAGTCGCTGATGGTGTCGTCGCCTTTGGCAAATATGAAGACATCGGCACCTGTGCCTCCTGTCATCACGTCGTCACCAGCACCGCCAACCAGATAGTCGCGACCGGTTCCGCCATCCAGATTGTCATCGCCGCGACCGCCCATCAGGAAGTCATTCCCGCCGCCGCCAAGCAGCATGTCATCGCCTTTACCGCCGTTGAGGTAGTCAAAGCCATCCTGCCCGATTACCGTGTCATCGCCGCGACCGGTGAAGACCATGTTCCAAGACCCGGTTGTTGTGAGGGTGTCGTCACCTCTTGTGCCATAGGCGAAGCCGGATACGGCGACCGCCGGTGCAGGCTCAGGAGTTGGTTCCGGTGTCGGCTCTGGCATAGGTTCAGGTTGCGGCTCAGGCTGCGGCTCTGGTGTCGGTTCGGGCGCAGGCTCCGGGGTGGGCTCTGGTTCTGGAGTGGGGGCTGGTTCCGGCTCCGGGGTAGGCTCGGGTGTCGGCTGTGGCGCAGGTTCCGGAGCTGGCTCAGGCGCGGGTTCAGGTTCGGGCGCTGGCTCAGGCGTTGGTTCCGGTTCCGGCACAGGTTCCGGAGTGGGCTCCGGCTCCGGTTCTGGTTCTGGTTCCGGAGAAGGGTCTGGCGTAGGCTCGGGAGTGGGTTCAGGTTCGGGCGCTGGCTCAGGCGTTGGTTCCGGTTCCGGCACAGGTTCCGGAGTGGGCTCCGGCTCCGGTTCTGGTTCTGGTTCCGGAGAAGGGTCTGGCATAGGCTCGGGAGTGGGTTCCGGTGTAGGCGCAGGTGTTGGTTCTGGTGTCGGCTCTGGGGCCGGTTTGGGCGCGGGAGTGGTCTCTGGCTCGACGGATCCGGATGTGTCGCCGTCCGTGCGGGCAAAATTCTGTGTCACGACCACAGCGTCATAGCCGCGAAAATTGCCGCGCTCGATGCCGATGCCGATTTCGGTGAAGTCCGGGTTCAGAATATTTGCGCGGTGCCCCGGGCTGTTCATCAGCGATTCATGCAGCTGGCGCACATCATCCTCGATGCTCTCTGACCCGCGCTCTGACTGCCATGCGATGTTCTCGCCGGTGCCCCAAGAACCTTCGAGCGGGTAGCCCGAAGCGTCGATGCGATCGGTTGCCGAGGAGCCGCCTTCGCCGGTGTGGGAGAATGTATCCGTCTCCAACATCCAGTTTGTGTGCTCTTCGCTGGAATCGTTCAGAAGCGTGTTCAGGCGCAGGGGATCTAACCCGGCATTCGCCCGCTCCTCATTGATCAGTTCAAGCATTTGCCGCTCAAAACTACTTGCTCGTACCATGTGCAGTCCTTTCTTATTGCATGGTGCCGAGCAGGAAGTGATGGATGCACCGCCTTTGGGGCAATCCCAAGCAAAAAGGCGCTGATATTTCAGTGTGTTTTTGCCAAATTGGCAGGTGCTCTGTGCGAAAAAATGCTGAGAGCGGAAGATGTCTCAAATTGAAGGAATTTGGCTGGTTGTCAGGGCGATTGCTGGCCGCTTTCATGACCGCCTGCCTTGCGAAAGCAGGGGGTGACGCGCAGCCGAATGCTGTCTCTGGGCAAAGCTGGGCGCGTCGTCTAAAGAAGGCGTCATGCTGTCTTATCAACATATTTACCACGCCGGAAATCTGGCAGATGTGCAAAAGCACGCGCTGCTGGCTGTGATGCTCGACTACATGGGGCAAAAGCCAAAACCCATGAGCTATCTGGAAACCCATGCGGGGCGCGGGGTCTATCAACTTAACGCTGAAGCAGCGGTGAAGACCGGAGAAGCCGAAGCCGGTATCGGGCGTGCGGAAGACTGGTTTGACGCAGATCATCCCTATATGCGGGCACTGACGGCAGTGCGGGCCAAACATGGCGCGCAGGCGTATCCGGGCTCGCCCGCACTGGCAGTAGCACTGACACGGGCAGAGGATACGCTGCAGTTTTGCGAGCTGCATCCTCAGGAAGCCGAGGCCCTGCGCGGCGCGATGCGCGGCAGCGGAGCGAAGGTGCACCAAAAAGACGGCTATGAGACGGTCATGGGGATTTGCCCGCCGACACCCCGCCGCGGTGTGCTTTTGATTGATCCCAGCTACGAGATCAAAAGCGATTACAAGACCTTACCCAATATGATCGCGCATGTGCACCGGAAGTGGAACGTGGGCGTGGTCGCGCTCTGGTATCCGGTTTTGCGCGACGGTTTGCACAAGCCGATGATCACAGCGCTCAAGGACAAGAACTTTCCCAAGGTCCTGCATCACGAAGTCAGCTTTCCGGCGGCGCGCGAAGGACACCGGATGATTGGGTCTGGTATGTTCATTTTGAACGCGCCCTATGGTCTTGAGCAAGAAGCCGCCCATCTGACGGCGTGCTTTGCCGAGATCAATTCGTAAGACTCTGCAAGCCGACAGCCTCTTCTGTGCCAAGTAATACAACTACTTGGCGTGTGTTTCTTGTGATTTGGTTGATTTGGTGGGTGAATATATGCGTCTAGTGGTTGTATTCCTTACCTCTGCTTCCAGATAATTCGTTTGACAATCAGAAGCTTATCAACGACTCTCTCGCGCGTTGCACCTGCCTGATTTTTTTGAACTTTTTCTTGAGATCTCCGTTTCTTGGTTTGCGGGTGCGTTTTATTTAGGGAGTTCAGAGCGATGCCATTATCGCCGCTTAAGACCGTCAGGGCGCTATCGACGGTCGCAGCAGTTCTAACAACAGTTGCAACAGCTGTATCAGCGCAAGATAAACCTAATATTCTGGTCATCTGGGGTGACGATATCGGTCAGTCCAATATCTCCGCCTACACCATGGGCATGATGGGCTACCGCACGCCCAACATCGACCGTGTTGCGGACGAAGGTATGATTTTCACCGACTACTATGGTGAGCAATCCTGTACCGCCGGTCGTGCGTCCTACATCATGGGCCAATCCGTGTTCCGCACCGGTTTGTCCAAAGTTGGCCTGCCGGGCGCCGAGCTTGGCATGCAGGAAGAAGATCCAACCATTGCGGGCCTGCTGAAATCCGAGGGTTACCTGACCGGTCAGTTCGGCAAGAACCACCTTGGCGACAAGGATGAGCACCTGCCGACAAACCACGGGTTTGACGAGTTTTTTGGCAATCTCTACCACCTGAACGCCGAAGAAGAGCCTGAGAATGTCGACTATCCGGGCGACACCGTGCTGCCGGACGGCCGCACCTTCCGCGAAGCCTTTGGCCCGCGTGGTGTGATCAAGTCTTCTGCGGATGGCGAGATCGAAGACACCGGCCCGCTGACCAAGAAGCGTATGGAAACCGTGGATGAGGAAACGCTGGCGGCTGCCATCGACTTTATCAAGCGCGCCAACGATCAGGGCAAGCCTTTCTACGTTTGGTGGAACGGTACACGTATGCACTTCCGCACACACGTGCAGGAGACCATGCGCGAGAAAGCCAACCAGATCACCGGCAAAACGCTGGATGAATACTCTGCGGGCATGATCGAACACGACATGCATGTTGGCCAACTGCTGGACCTGCTGGACGAGCTGGGCATCGCAGACAACACCATCGTGCATTACTCCACCGACAACGGCCCACACTACAACACCTGGCCGGATGCAGCCTCCACTCCGTTCTTTGGTGAGAAAAACACCAACTACGAAGGTGGCTGGCGTGTGCCATCCATGGTGCGTTGGCCTGGCAAAATCGAAGCGGGTTCTGTGAGCAACGAAATCGTGCACCACATGGACTGGTTCCCAACCCTGCTGGCGGCCGCCGGTCGTCCGGACATCAAGGAAGAGCTGAAAGCCGGTGGCGTTCAGGCGATTGGTCGTGAGTATAAGGTGCATCTGGATGGCTACAACATCCTGCCGATGCTGACCGGTGAAACCACCGAAAGCCCGCGCAACGAGATTTTCTACTTCTCTGACGATGGTGACCTGACCGCGCTGCGCTATCAGGACTGGAAGTTCATCTTCATGGAGCAGAAAGAGTACAAAACTCTGCGTGCATGGATCGAACCTTTCACCGTGCTGCGTCTGCCGCTGATCATGAACCTGCGTCGCGATCCATACGAGCGCGCGTACCAGACCTCCAACACCTACTATGACTGGCTGCTGGACCGTGCGTATTTCCTCGTGCCTGCGCAGCAGTATGTGGCTCAGTTCCTGGCCACCTTCCAGGAGTTCCCGCCACGCCAGAAAGCGGCGAGCTTCAGCCTGGATCAGGTGATGGAAAAAATGTCCTCGCCAATCGGCGACTGATCCTGAGGTGATCAGAGTTTGACAAACCGCCATCCCGCCCTTGCGGGGTGGCACCATGATTATCACTAATTTTTCGTTGGAGTGATTGGGTAATGCGACAGCTTGCGCATATGGCCGCCTTTGTTGTGAGTGGCGTTGGAGTAACCTCTGGAATGGCGCTGGCAGATCCTTTGCCGTCGTGGAACGACACCGACGCCAAGGCGCGCATTATTTCCTTTGTTGAGGCCGTGACGGATCCGGCTTCCGAAGAGTATGTCACCCCGGCAGACCGCATTGCGACCTTCGACAATGACGGCACGCTTTGGGCGGAACAGCCGGTTTATTTCCAGCTGATCTTTGCCGTTGATCAGGTGGCCAAGCTTGCAGAACAGGACCCCTCCATTCTCACCACCGATGCGCTGCGTGCGGCGGCGGCAGGGGATTATAAGGCGCTGGCGGCCACGGGCAAAGAAGGGCTTGTGGAAGTGCTGGCTGCGTCCCATTCCGAAGTGTCGCTTTATCAGTTCAAACAGGATGTGGCTGCCTGGCTGGAAGAGGCGCGCCACCCTAAGACGGGCCTGCGCTATGATCAGATGACCTATCAGCCGATGGTGGAGCTGCTGCGCTATCTGCGCGATGAGGGGTTCGCCACATACATTGTGTCCGGCGGCGGTATCCAGTTCATGCGGGTCTTTGCCGAAGACGCCTATGGCATCCCGCCGCAACAGGTCATTGGCAGCTCCATCACCTCGACATACGAGGTTGTTGATGGTGTCCCGCTGATCATGAAGGGCGCGGATTTGTTCTTCAACGATGACAAGGCAGGCAAGCCCGTGGGCATCAGCCATCATATCGGCAAGCAGCCCATTCTCGCGGGCGGCAACTCTGACGGCGATTTTGAGATGCTGGAGTTCACCACGGCGGGCGAGGGCGCGCGGCTGGGGCTTTATGTGCATCACACCGATGCGGAGCGTGAATGGGCCTATGACCGTGAGGGGCACATCGGGGTTCTGAACCGTGGGCTGGATGAAGGCCCAGAGCGCGGCTGGCTGATTGTGGATATGGCGCAGGACTGGTCCAGAATTTTCACGGCAACCCCGGCTGAGTGAGCAAACCCATGACCCCAAGAGAGCAGATTGAGCGCCTTGCGGCCCAGATGGGTGAGAGCATCATCGGGCAGCGTGATGTGATTGACCGTTTGTTGATTGGCCTTCTGGCTAACGGCAACCTGTTGCTGGAAGGCCTGCCGGGGCTCGCAAAAACGCGCGCGGTCAAGGCGTTGGCGAAGAATTTGGAATGCGACTACGCGCGTATCCAGTTCACGCCAGACCTGTTGCCTGCGGATGTGACCGGCACAGAGATGTATTTCCAAAGCGAAGGCGGTGGGCATTTCAAATTCCAACCCGGGCCAATTTTTGCCAATCTGGTGCTGGCGGATGAGATCAACCGTGCCCCGGCAAAGGTGCAGGCTGCGCTCTTGGAAGCCATGGAAGAGCGGCAGGTGACCGTTGCAGGCACAACCCACAAGATGGCACCGCTGTTCATGGTTCTGGCGACCCAGAACCCTGTGGAGCAGGAGGGGACATACCCGCTGCCAGAAGCGCAGATGGACCGTTTCCTGATGCATGTGCGCATTGATTACCCTCCGCTGGAGGATGAGGTGCAGGTGATCCGCCTTGTGCGAGCTGAAGAGCAGGCCGCATTGGCTGAAGCTCAGGCAGAGAAGACCGCAAATTTGGTGGACCCCATGTCGCAAGAGGTGGTCTTTGCCGCACGCCGCGAGATTGCGACGCTGCACTGTGCCGAGGCCATGGAAACCTATATGGCGACCATCGTGCAGGCCACACGGACGCCTGCAGATTTTGATGGCGACCTTGCGAAGTGGATCGACATCGGCGCGAGCCCACGGGCCTCGCTGGCGCTGGACCGTTGCGCGCGGGTGCATGCCTGGCTCGCAGGTCGGGACTATGTTGACCCCGAAGATGTGCGTGCGATTGCCCCGGATGTGCTGCGCCACCGTTTGACGCTGAGCTATGAGGCGCAGGGCAACGGAGTTTCCGCCGATCAGGTGAGTGCAAGGGTGCTGTCTGTGGTGGCTTTGCCATGACGGGGGCGCACCGCCAATGAACCGCCGCGCCAGCATATCACGCATGGGGCTTGCGCCTGCCGCGGCACCATCAACCGACAGCTGGGATTTGCGGGTGCATGTGACTTTGCCACATTTGCAGGGTTTTCGCGCAGCTGCACGGGCAATTTCTTTCCTGCCCAGACAGCCTGCGCGTTCAGCCCTGCAAGGGCGGCATCGGGCACGCATCCGGGGAAGGGGGCTCGATTTTGAGGAATTGCGCAACTACCTGCCCGGCGATGATGTGCGCGCCATCGACTGGAAGGTCACAGCGCGGGCTGGCGCACCCTATGTGCGGGTTTACAACGAGGAGCGCGACCGTCCGACACTGATTGTGGTCGATCAGCGCATGTCGATGTTTTTTGGCACGGTGCGGAACACCAAATCCGTCACCGCGGCGGAGACCGCGGCGATTGTGGCCCATCGCGTTATCTCGCAAGGAGACCGGCTGGGCGGCATTGTGTTTGGCGACCAATGTGTTGAAGAGCTGCGCCCGGGGCGGGGTGCGCCGGCGCTCACCCGGTTTCTGAGCGTGCTTACACATGCCAACCAGCGTTTGCGCGCGGATGCAGCCAAAGTGCAGCCCATGGCCATGAACGCTGTTCTGCGGGCCGCCGCAAAGCTTGCAACACGCGATCATCTGGTGATTGTGATCAGCGATTTTGATGCGGCGGACGCAGAGACCGAGCGTCATCTTGGTGCAATTGCACAGCACAATGATGTTGTTCTGGCGCTGGTGACAGACCCGACCGCCGAGAAGCTGCCCGAGCAGGGCGCCGTGACCGGCACAGACGGGCAGCAGCAGGCGCGATTGGATATGGCGGCTGCGGATGTGCGCGCCGGTGTCCTATCTGTGGCGGCGGACCGGACGGAGCTTGTGGAAAGTTGGCAGCGCAAGATGAAGCTTTCTGTGCTGCCGGTGACAACGGAACATGAAACCCTGCCGCAGATCGTTTCCCTCATGGGAGGCGCGCGGCCATGAGCGAGAACGCGGAGGCCAATACGCCGGTGCAGGCGGACGGCCTTGTGGGATTGATCAACCAGTTGGCGGAGGTGCCTGAGCCCGTCCCGGTTTCGATGATCCCGCAAACGGTCGGTTGGGCCGTGCTGGCTGGCGCATTGGGACTTGCCTTGCTGGGCTGGGTCTGGCGGATTTGGCGGCGCTATCAGGCCAATGCCTACCGCCGTGAGGCGCTCGTAGCTTTGGACGCGGCGGCGACTGACGCGGCAGCGATCTCAACGATTTTGAAACGTGCTGCACTGACCGCCTATGGGCGCACATCTGTAGCGGCTCTGAGCGGGGATGATTGGCTGCGCTTTCTGGACAAAACCGGGGGCGCTGTTGAAAGCGGGTTTACCGAAGGGGCCGGGCGTAGTTTGGCAGCTGCCGCATATCGTCCCGGGCCGGTGGCCGCAGGCCCTGATCTGCAGGCCTTGGCGCGGCACTGGATACGGAACCACCCCACAGCAGAGGCGTTGGGAGGGGATGATGTTTGAGCTGACCCATCCATTTGCCCTTCTGCTTTGGCCATTGCCGCTTCTGGTGCGTTGGCTGGCTGCGCCGTATCATCAGCGGGAGTCTGCTGTGCGGTTGCCATTCTTTGAGGCTTTGGCGCGGGCGGCAGGTGTGTCTCTGCGTGACGGGGCCATGGTTGTGGCCCATAAGCGTTGGGCCTTGGTTGCGGGCTTTGTGATGTGGATCCTCGTTGTAGGGGCGTTGAGCGGGCCGATGCGGCTTGGCCCGCCGCAGGAAATCACCAAAGCCACGCGCGATGTGATCCTGGCCATTGATATCTCCGGTTCCATGGACACGGTTGATTTCCCCGGAGAAGACGGTGCGGCGCAGCAAAGGTTTGCTGCAGTGCAAGATGTGGTTGGCGCGTTTCTGGAAGGGCGTGAGGGCGACCGCGTGGCGTTGATCGTATTTGGCTCGCGCGCCTATGTGCAGGCACCCCTGACTGAGGATTTGGCGACTGTTTCGGCGATGCTGGCGCAAACTGAGGTGGGGATGGCAGGGCCTCACACGGCGCTAGGCGATGCCATCGGGCTGGCGATACGCACCTTTGAGGCAAGCGAGATAGAGGAACGCCTGCTTATTTTCCTGTCTGACGGGAACGACACCGCAAGCCGGATGAGCCCGATCAACGCAGCCGAGATCGCCAAGGAGAATGGCGTGCGCATGTTCGCCATCGGTGTTGGGGACCCCGACGCCAGCGGCGAGGATCAACTTGATATGGGCCAGCTCTCCGATCTGGCTGAGCGCACTGGCGGACAGGCGTTTTTTGCTTCGGATAGAGAAGCGCTTGATCAGATTTATGCGGAAATTGACGGGCTCACCCCCCGTGAAGAAGACAGCATCAGCTGGCGGCAAAAGGAGCCTCTGGCGCATTACCTGTTGCTGGCAGCGGTTTGCGTGGGACTGGCGCTGTTGATGTCGGCAGCGATGCGGATGCCGCGAAAGGATGCGGCATGAGCGGATCGGTGTTCTGGGTCTATCTTGAGGCGTTTCATTTTCTGCGCGGCTGGGTGTTTGTGGCGGCTGTGCCTGTCTTGTGGATCTGGTGGCAGATGCGGCGCAGGCAAGGGGCAAACGTAAGTGATGCGGGCTGGATAGCGCCCCATTTGGCGCAAGCGCTGACTGTGCCCGGCACAACGCGCCGAGGAGTGCAGCCCATTGATGTGATTGCACTGGTGATGCTGCTGTTGATCGCGGCGACCGCCGGGCCAAGCTGGACACGCGCTCCGGCGCCGTTTGCCGCGCAGACCGCACCGTTGGTGATTGCTTTGCAGGTGTCACCGTCAATGGAAGCGACGGATGTGGCACCTGACCGGCTTGAGCGCGCGAAACAGAAGGCGCGGGATTTGCTGGAGCTGCGGGCCGGTGCGCGCACGGCTTTGGTGGCCTTTGGTGGCAGCGCCCATGTGGTGGTGCCCATGAGCGAAGATCCGGGTGTGATGCAGCCCTATCTCGAAGGTCTGCGGCCTGATGTGATGCCAATTGAAGGGCAGGATGTGCTGGCGGGCTTTGACGTGGCGCAGCAGCTTTTGGCGCGGGAGGCTGCGGCTGGCGGGGTTGTGTTCTTGCTGGATGATCTGTCCGCAGCGGATGCCTCCGGCCTTGAGGAGGCATGGCGCGCGGGTGGTGCGCGAGAGCAGGCGGACGCGGCTGTGGGCGCAACGGTGGCGTCGATGAGTTTTCTCTATCTGCTCCCAGATGGAAGCAGTTTGCCGGTCGGGCCGGACGGCAGTTTTGCCCAAGGAGTGACTGCGGACGGGAGCGATGTGGCGGCGATTGAGCGCTCTCTGGCGTCTGCCTACCAGCGCGCGCAGCTGAGCAATACTGCGCAGCCTTGGGAAGATCGCGGACCTTGGCTCGCCTGGCCCGCAGCGCTGTTGCTTCTGGTCTGGTTCCGGCGGGGAATGGCCGTGCGCTGGGCGGCACAGATGGCGCTGGTCTTGTGGTTTGTTATGCCCACAGAGGTGCAGGCAGAAGGCTGGCGTGATTGGTTCTTAACAGCGGATCAGCAGGGCTGGCTCGCGTATCAGCGGAAAGACTATGAGACCGCTGCAGCGCGTTTTGCAGATCCCTACATGCGCGGAGTGGCACTCTATCGCGGCGGACAATATGAAACCGCTGCGCAGGAGATGGCCCGGATTGAGACGGCGGATGCCGCTTTCATAGAAGGCATGGCGCGGCTTAAGTCGCGGGGATATCGCGATGGCGTGCGCGCCTTTGAGCGGGCTTTGCAGATTGATCCGGACCACGCGGGCGCGCAGCAGAATTTGCCGATCGCCAAGGACATCGTGGCCTATGTGGAAACCGCACAGGCACAATCGGACACTGGCGAGGAGTCCGGCATCGGCGCAGATGATGTGGTCTTTGACAACGAAAACGGACAGGGCGCGGAGACCCAGATTGAGGCCCCAGAAGAAGAGGCCGCAGGCGGGCATCTGTCAGCCGAACAATGGATGCGCACGGTGGACACGCGCACCGAGGACTTTCTACGACAGCGGTTTCGCCTCGAAGCCGCACAACGAACTGGAGACTAGAAACAGTGCGGTTTTGGGGATGCGTAATTGGGATTTGGGTGGCTTTGGCAGGGGCGGGGCTGACGCAGGACAAACCCCAGCTCGATGTGGTGTTTGAAGAAACAGAAGCGATCCCCGGACAACCGCTGACCCTCAGACTTACGGTTCTAGTGCCGACTTTCATGCCCGAGCCGCCTGTCTGGCCGGATCTGGAAAGTCCGAACCTGATGGTGCGGCTGCCGGAGAAAGCGAGCTCTCCCACCAGCAAAACGGTGAACGGAGAGACCTGGTCTGGCATTTCGCGGCGCTATCAGATCACACCTATGGTGCTGGGCAGTTTTCAGATTGCGCCGGGCTCGGTGCAGGTGACTTACCGGGATGCGACTGGCGGCGAGCTTTTGCAAGAAGTGCTGCCTGTGCCGGAAATCTCGGTCGTAGGCATTTTGCCTGAAGGGGCCGAAGGGCTTGATCCGTTTATTGCGGCACAGGAGCTGAGCCTCACCCAAACCATTGACGGGGAAACCGAAGGCCTCGACGCTGGGGCGAGCTTTAGCCGTGTTCTGACGGCCAAAATCAAGGGCGTGTCTCCGATCTTTGTGCCGCCAATGACGCCACAAGAGGCACCAGACGGGCTGCGGGCTTATCCGGAGAACCCCGTGGTAGAAGACAAAGAGGATCGCGGCATCCTCTCCGGAACGCGCAGTGAAAAGACTGTCTATGTCGCGGAGAACGCGGTCGATGGGATGCTGCCTGAGATCACTATTCGGTGGTATAATTTAGCATCCAACACCATCGAGGAAGCAACGGTGCCAGCTGTGAACGTGCAGGCAGAAGCGCCTGCAGGAAGTGTGAATGTCCTTGGCGAAGATGCACGCGCTAACATTGACCTGCGCGTGTTGGTGGCGGCGGGCCTCTTCATAGTGGCTCTCGCAGTGCTATGGTTTGCGCGTGGTTTGATTGCAGCAAAGCGCGCGGGGTTTATTGCCCGCTGGCAGGTCTCTGAAGCCTATGCTTGGAGGTGGTTGCTCACCGCGGTGCATGCCCGGGATCTTGGCGCTGCACGTCGGGCCTTTGACATTTGGCGGGCGCGGGCGGGTACGGGCGCAATTGAGCTGGATGGTTCGGTGGAGACGGCGTTTTTGGGGGTGGGCAGCGGGTTTTTTGGTCAGCAGGCCTCCGCTGAGCTGGGGCCGCAGTGGCGCGCCTTGGAGACAGACCTGAAACAACTGAGACGCGCGTTGCATGGGCAACGTCCTTTAAAGTACCAAGCTTTGGCAGCACTTAATCCGGTGTCTGCGGCCAGGAAGTAAAGAGAACTCTATGATCTATTCGCTCCGGGCGCCGAGCGCCTTGTGCACCTATTTGGCCGCCATCTGTGTGGCCTACCTCGTTTTGAGCTCAGCGAGCTTTGCGCAGCAGGGGGACCGCGCTGCGGCGCAGGGTGCGCATGCACCAGCCTATGTCGGCTCACAGCGCTGTGTCTCCTGTCACGAGGATGAGGCTGAGGCCTGGCGCAAGTCTCACCATGCGCAAGCCTGGCGGATGCCGAGCGATGAGGTGTTGGTCGGGGCCTTTCAGGGCGAAGTGTTTGAACATGACGGAATGCGCGCGCAGTTTGACACCAAGGATGGTGCGCGGGTTGTCACTGTGGTTGAGAAAGACGGGGTGGAAACCGTCTATACTCTGCATTCAGTGGGCGGCACGGAACCATTGCAGCATCTGATCCTAGAGACCGGTCGCGGGCGGCTGCAGAGTTTTGATGTGGTTTGGGATGTTGAAGAACAGCGGTGGTATCATCTGTATCCGGATCAGGATTTGCCCCCGAAGGACGCGTATCACTGGTCCGGGGCTTACAAGAACTGGAACGCACGCTGCGCGGAATGCCACGCCACCGGATTTGAAAAGAACTACGATTTTCAGCGCAAACGCTATGCGTCCACCCAAATTGAGATTGGTGTGGGCTGTGAGGCCTGTCACGGCCCCGGACAGGCGCATCTGGATCTTGTGGCAAACCAGCCGACGCAGGACTACGCGGTGGCTTTGACGGATTGGGGCTTTACCGCAGATACGTCGGTGCCGGAGCAGGCGATGGAGCAATGCGCCGGGTGCCATTCACGGCGCGAAGCCTTTGGTGATGGCAATCCACTACCAGGCACAGCCTTTGCCGATGCTTACAATCTCGCGCTGTTGCGGCCCGGATTGTATCACGCAGACGGCCAAATTCAGGATGAAGTCTACGTCTACGGCTCCTTCTTGCAGTCCAAGATGCATCAAAAGGGCGTGACCTGTGCAAACTGTCATGCGCCCCATGATGCAGAGGTGATCGCTGAGGGAGACGCGGTGTGTACGCAGTGCCATTCCGAGGCAGGAAATCCGGATTTTCCGAGTCTGCGTTTGGCGGCCTATGACACAGTAGAGCATACCCGTCATCCGGAAGGCAGCGCAGGCGCGCAATGTGTCAATTGCCACATGATGGATCAGGTTTATATGGGCAATGACTGGCGGCGTGATCATAACTTCCGTGTACCGCGCCCGGATGTGTCTGCCCGCCTCGGGACGCCGGATGTCTGTACAAGATGCCATGAAGATCAGGAACCAGCGTGGGCAGCGGCGCAGATCGAAGCGTGGTTCCCGGAAGGCCGCTGGCGTGAGGCGCATTACGGTGACATTCTGGCCAGCGGTCGGGCCGATCCGCGCGCGGCGGCTGATGATCTTTTGGCCTTGGCGCAGGATGAGACACAGGCTGATCTGGTGCGCGCAACGGCGCTTTGGCTTTTGGGGCCTGGGGCCACCAGTCTGAAGCTGCAAGACATTGCCGCCTTTATGGAGGATGATGATCCGCAAGTGCGCATCGGGGCGCTTGAGGCGCTGAAATCCCGAGCGGTGGTGGCGGCGGCGCCGTACCTGATCCAAGGCTTGCAGGATGAGGTGCAGGCGGTGCGCGTGGCTTCGGCACGCGCCATCATGAGCCAACCTGCACATCGTTTGCCAGACAGCCTGCGGAGCCATATGCGCCAAGCTTTCCAAACCTTTGGCGCCATGATCCGCAATCAGATGGATTTTGCTGAAGCGCACCTGCAGATGGCCGGATACGCTATGGTCGCTGGGGACATGCGGTCTGCCGCCGGGGCATTGACCGAAGCGGTGCGGATCAATCCGCAGAACGTTCAGGCGTGGCAGACTTTGGTGCGTTTGACCGCTGAGCTGCAGGGGCGCGAGGCCGCCAAATCAACGCTGGAGCGCGCCTTGGAGTGGAACCCAGGAGACCTCACCTTGTTGTCACGTGCCAAGCAATTCTGAGCAGGTTTTTTGCATCTGTCTGCCCGCCAGTAGAAATCAACAGGTTTTCAGCGGGTTATTTATGTGCTCCCATTGTTTCGTGACGCTCGGATGATTATCAATGTCTGTTAACGAACGGGAGGGCAGTAATGCACGACGGCAGTGTGCTGGCGATCATCGCCATTTTACCTTTTCTGGGCGCTTTGCTGCCCGGGGTGATGATCCGGGCCGGGCGCAATGCATGCGCCAGTTTTGCCGCGGTGCCCACGGCCTTTGCGCTTCTTCTGCTTCTGACCCAAGCGCCTGCTGTGATGCGCGGCGAGGTGGTGACCACCTCCATTGAATGGCTGCCGCAGCTGGGTCTGTCGGCATCGTTCTTTCTGGATGGCTTGGGCCTGCTGTTTGCAATGATGATCCTCGGGGTCGGGCTGTTGATCACGCTCTATGCGCGGTTCTATCTGTCCGGCGATGATCCGATGGGGCAGTTTTACACCTATCTGCTGTTGTTTCAGGGCGCGATGCTGGGCATCGTTTTGTCTGACAACATCCTGCTTTTGCTGGTGCTCTGGGAATTGACAAGCCTCTCTTCCTTCTTGCTCATCGGCTATTGGAAACATCTGCCTGAAGGCCGTCAGGGCGCGCGCATGGCGCTCACCGTGACCGGGGCAGGCGGGCTGGCGATGATTGGGGGCATGCTGATCCTTGGAAATATTGCGGGCAGCTTCAATCTCACCGACATTCTGGCGCAGGGGGATGCGATCAAAGCGAGCGAATGGTATCTGCCCGCTCTGATCCTGATCCTGATCGGCGCGTTTACAAAATCAGCCCAGTTCCCGTTCCACTTCTGGCTGCCGCACGCGATGGCCGCGCCAACGCCGGTCTCGGCATATCTGCACAGTGCGACGATGGTCAAGGCCGGTGTGTTCCTGATGGCGCGCATGTGGCCTGCGCTGGCAGGAACCGAGGCCTGGTTTTACATCGTGGCGACCACGGGTTTGATCACCATGGTGCTTGGCGCGCTGATTGCGCTTTTTAAAGATGATCTGAAGGCGCTTCTGGCGTTTTCAACCGTGAGCCATCTTGGCCTTTTGACCATGCTTTTGGGCTTTGGCACCAAAGCTGCGGCGATTGCGGCCGTGTTTCACATCATCAACCATCTGACCTTCAAAGCCGCATTGTTTATGACCGCGGGGATCGTGGACCATGAGGCTCATACCCGCGACATAAAGCGCTTGGGCGGCTTGGCAAAGCTGATGCCGATCACCGCAGTTATTGGCACCATCACTGCGCTCTCTATGGCAGGGCTGATCCCTCTGAATGGCTTCATCTCCAAAGAGATGATGCTGGAAGAAGCGGCACACACGAAGTGGTTTGAGAACCCTTGGCTTGTGCCTGTGCTGGCAACGGTCGGGGCTTGCCTGTCGGTGGCCTATTCCTTCCGCTTTGTCTTTCACGTGTTTGGCGGGCCGGTACGGGATGATTATCCTGCGAAACCACATGATCCGCCTTTCGGGCTTTACGCCTCGCCAGCATTGCTGACCGTTCTGGTGGTGGCGCTGGGGCTGATGCCACATCTTGCCGAGCCTTTGGTAACCGTGGCGGCCAATGCGGTCACGGGCTATGACACCCATCCACATCTGAAACTCTGGCACGGCGTGACACCTGCGCTTTATATGTCGGCCATTGCCTTTGTGGTTGGGGCTATCCTGCTCTACCTGCATGGCGGGTTGGAGCGGATCTGGAACGCGATGCCACGGCCTGAGGCGAAGGTGATATTTGACCGGCTGTTGGCGGGCGCTGTGCAGTTTGCCCAAGCGGTTGTCTTCAGCATGCACAATGGCGCCATGAGCCGCTATCTGGCGATCATGGTCGTGGTGACCATTGGACTTGGGTACCACGCCTTTGCCACTGGGGGCATGCTGCCGCCGACGCGTGACATGCTGCCTGTGCCACCTCTGGTGTTTGTAGCCTGGATTGGCCTGGTTGTGGCGACGTTTCTGGTGGTCACCCAACACCATAACCGCTTCCGGGCGCTGGTGTTTATCTCGGTCATCGGTCTGTCGATTTCGTCCGGCTTCGTCTATCTCTCCGCACCTGATCTGGCGCTGACGCAGATTTCGGTGGAGACGGTGACCATCCTTCTTTTGTTGCTGGCACTCTACTTCCTGCCCAAGGAAACCCCGCGTGAAAGCAGCGCGGCGCGCAAAATGCGCGACGGTGCCATTGCGATTACCGGTGGTCTTGCAGTCGCCGCGCTGGCGATGGTCTATCTGACCCGCGATTTCAGCTCGATCTCGGCCTATCATCTGGCCAATTCCTATAAGGGCGGGGGCGGCACCAATGTGGTGAACGTGATCCTTGTGGATTTCCGGGGGTATGACACCTATGGCGAGATCATCGTGCTGGGGATCGCCGGTTTGACGATCTACGCGCTGATGGACTCCTTGCTGCGGGGACCAGCCGCCAAAAAGCTGCGCGACCGCGTGTTTGCACCGGACCGGTCGCGGGATCGTCACCCGCTGATGATGGTGGTGGCCACACGGGCGATGCTCCCGATTGCGATGATGGTCGGGATCTATATCTTCCTGCGCGGGCACAACCAGCCTGGTGGTGGCTTTATCGCCGGGCTTGTGATCTCCATTGCGCTTTTGATGCAGTACATGGCCTCTGGCTTTGCCTGGGCGCAAATGCGGCAGCGCACGGAATACCACACATTGATTGGCTGGGGCGTTCTGATTGCCGGTTTGACCGGCGCAGGTGCGTGGCTTGCGGGCAAACCCTTCCTGACAAGCGCATACGGCTATCTGCATTTCCCACCAATTGAGGAATTTGAATGGGCCACCGCCATTGCCTTTGACCTTGGGGTGTTCCTTGCCGTGCTCGGCGCGGTGATGCTGATGCTCTACAGCCTGTCGCGGATTGCGCGCTTTGCCGGTGAGACGGTGAACATCAACCCGATGGACCACGACCCATCCGCAGCACGGGTGGCCGAAAAAGCAGACCAAGATTCCGCAAAGGGAGGGCAGTGACATGGAGATGATCGTGGCCAGCACCATTGGTGTTTTGACCGCAGGCGGGATCTATTTGATTTTGCGCCTTCGGGCCTTTCCCGTGATCCTTGGCATTTCGCTACTGTCTTACGCGGTGAATATCTTCCTGTTCTCAACAGGTCGGTTGGCAACCAACGCGCCGCCCATCCTCAACAAATACGGGGATGCAACCTATACCGATCCTCTGCCACAGGCGCTGGTGCTGACAGCCATTGTGATCAGCTTTGGCATGACAGCGGTTTTGGTGATGATTGCCCTTGGAGCTTATCTGGAAGCCGACAGCGACGAGATGGCGCTGATCGACGAGGAGGCTCCGCCGGATGCCGAGTTTGAGGTGGAAGCTGCGGCTGCGGAGGCCGCTGCCAAGTCCAGTGCATTGGACCTGTCTGACGAGGAAGAACTAAAAGGGTTGGGCGTATGAACCACTGGATTATTGCGCCGGTCATCCTCCCTGCGTTGCTGGCCCCGATCATTGCGTTTGTGATGCGGCATGACATCGTGCTGGCGCGCTGTTTTTCCGCTGCCGGTGCACTGGCGTTGTTGCTGATTTCCATCGGGTTGACGGTGTTGGCCGCTGGCGGCGACACGCATGTCTACTACCTTGGCGATTGGCCCGCGCCATTTGGCATTGTGCTGGTGCTCGATCAACTGTCCGCTCTGATGGTTCTGCTGACCAGCATTCTGGCGGTCTGTGTGTTGGGGCATATGATGGCGACCGGCCGGGATCAGCGCGGTCGGCATTTCCATGCGCTGTTTCAGTTCCAACTCATGGGCGTGTGCGGCGCGTTTCTGACAGGGGATGCCTTCAACCTCTTTGTGTTCTTTGAGGTGCTGCTGATCGCCTCATATGGGTTGATGATCCACGGCGGCGGGCGCGTGCGTTTGCGTGCGGGGCTGCAGTATGTGGTGATGAACCTTGCAGGCTCAACGCTGTTCCTCTTTGCTTTGGGCGCGCTTTATGCGGCGACTGGCACGCTGAACCTCGCCGATCTTGCGGTGAAGGTGCGTGAAATGCCAATCGAGGAAGCGGCTCTGCTGCGGGTTGCCGCTGTGCTGCTGCTCATGGTTTTTGCCATCAAAGCGGCGCTGTTTCCGGTGCACTTCTGGCTTCCGGGCACCTATTCGAACGCGCCTGCACCCGTGGCGGCGCTGTTCGCGATCATGACCAAAGTGGGCGCCTATGCGATTATCCGCATGTACACGCTGGTGTTCGGCCCTGATGTGGCCGCCACACAAGAGCTGATCACAAACCTGCTGGTGATCGCTGCGACGCTGACACTGGCGGTGGGGGCAATCGGCGCACTGGCGGCCAAACGCTTCATGCCGATGCTGTCCTTTGCGGTGATCGGCTCTATGGGGACGCTGACCTTTGCCATCGCAGGCATGACCCCGGAGGCCACCACCGCTGCGCTTTACTATCTGGTGCATTCAACGTTTTCCGCAGCCGCCTTGTTCTTGTTGGCAGATCTGGTGATCCGGCGGCGCGGCAATGACGCGCTGTCGCCGCAGTTCGCCACGGAGCGGCACGGGCTGTTTTCCGCCCTGTTCTTTGCAGGCGCCATTGCGATGACAGGCATGCCGCCGCTCAGCGGGTTCTTCGGGAAACTGCTGGTTCTGGATGCGGTGCGCGAGGCGCCTTGGATGACGGTGGCCTGGGTCGCGATCTTGGCAGGCTCGCTGGTGACCATCGTTGGTTTTGCCCGCGCGGGCAGCACGCTGTTCTGGAAAGCGCGCCAACCCAAGAAAGGTGATGTGGCCCTTCATATGGCGGTGAGAAGCGACCAGTCTCCGCTCAATGCGCAGAAACTCACCTCGATCTTTGTGATGCTTCTGATGATGGGGCTGCTGGTGGCCACCTCTGGACGGGTTGCAACCTATCTGGAGGGCGCGGCATCCCAACTTTATGACGTGAACGGATATGTCGAAGCGGTGCTTCAGCCAAGTGAGGAGGTGCTGAAATGATGCGCAGACTGCTCCCCCACCCATTTTTCAGCCTGACGCTGGCAATCGTTTGGCTGATGTTGGTGAACAAGGTCACCGTGGGCAATTTGATCCTTGGCGGCTTCTTTGGTGTCGTGGTGCCGATCATCACCGCGCCTTATTGGCCGGGACGTCCGGACATCCGCAAACCGTTCCATGTGACAGCCTATTTCGCCGTGGTGCTTTGGGACATTGTGGTGGCCAATTTTCAGGTGGCCTTCATCATTTTGTTCAAGCGCGACAAAGACATTCATTCGCGCTGGGTCTGCGTGCCGCTGGATATGACTTCGCCAGAGGCGATCACGGTTCTGGCCGGTACGATCACCATGACCCCGGGCACTGTATCCGCGATGTTGAGCGCGGACAGCAGCAGCCTGCTGGTGCATTGTCTGCACACCGATGATCCAGACGCGGTGCGCGACCACATCAAACACCGCTATGAGCGCCGACTGAAGGAGATTTTCCGATGATCACAGCTGCGCTTTATTTCGCCTTTACCTGCTTTGGTCTGGGGCTGCTGCTTTGCCTCTGGCGCGTCGCGCGGGGGCCGTCAGCCGCGGATCGCATCCTCGCGCTGGATACGATGGTGATCAACATGATCGCGGTCCTGATCCTTTACGGCATCCTGCGCGGAACCGCGATCTACTATGAGGCAGCGATGCTTGTGGCAATGGTTGGCTTTGTTTCTACCGTGGCCTACTGCCGCTTCGTGCTGCGCGGCGACATTATTGAGTGAGGAGAGAGCGAGATGTTGGCTGAAATTCTGGTTTCCTTTTTCCTCGTTCTGGCAGGCTTCTTTGGTCTGGTGGGCAGCTTCGGGCTGATCAAACTGCGCGACAGCATGCAGCGGCTGCATGCGCCCACAAAGGCGACGACATTGGGGGTGGGCGGTGTGCTCGTCGCCTCGATGCTCTACTTCCTTCTGGTGAAGGGGCAGGTGTCCTTTCATGAGCTGTTGATCACGCTTTTCCTGTTCATCACAGCCCCGGTGGCGGCGCATTTTGTGGCGAAAGCCTATATTCAGGCATCCCTGAAACCCGAGGATTTGCCGGATTGTGACGGCGAATATGGTTGGGCGCTGTTTGATGATCCGCCCAGTGCCTTTGATCAGGACTGACATAGGCGCTCAGGCCGTTCCCGGATGAAAGCAAGCGTGCAAGCTCCTTTGCACGCTTATTTTTTGCCGAACTCAACGGAAGCCTTTTGAAAACCTTGCCCCTCGCGCAGGGGCGTGTTTCTATTGTTCGAATTCTGTTTCGATCAGCGTGCAACTGTAAATAGCGCTGCTCGCAATATCATTTTGGGAATATCACATGACCTTTCTACAGTTTTTGCGCACGGCATCCGTGGCTTTGCCGATGACTCTGGCTGCTTCTGCAACATTTGCGCAGGACGCCCCGGCTCCGAAAGTGGCCGTCGCGGCAGCCTATATCGAAGAGTTGGCGGATCAGGCGATTTTCATCGGCAAAGGGGAAGCGGTCGATAAGGTGGATCTGGTCGCGCGGGTCAGCGGCTTTGTCGACAAGATCCATGTGCGCGACGGCGATGAGGTCGCAGCTGGAGACCTTTTGTTTGAAATTGAACCGGAGGTCTATCAGGCGGCTCTGACAGCGCGTCAGGCGGATCTGGCGCAGGCTGAAGCGAATTTGCGCCTGTCTGAGGTTGAGCTTGTCCGGAAAACCGAGCTGTTTGAGCGTGATGTGGGCACGGAAGCAGATCGTGACGTGGCGCTGGCCAACAATGAGGTGGCCAAAGCGCAGGTAGCGATTGCAAAGGCCGCGATTGAGCAGGCGCAACTGGATGTGGATTACACCAAGGTTCACGCCCCGTTTGAAGGCCGTGTTGGCCGTGTGGCCGTCAGCGTGGGCGAATTGGTTGGTTCGGGGTCAGTGCCATTGATCAACATTGTGCGCACAGCGCCGATTTATGCGGAATTTTCCCTGACAGAGAAGCAACTGGTCAGCGTGATGGAGCGCCACGACGCTGAGGTCGCTGAGCTGGCGGATGAGGGCAAGGCACCGGATGTGTTTGCCATTCTGCCAACGGGTGACGAGCTGGACGAGGTCGGCCGAATTGTGTTTGCCGACAACCGGATTGACCCGACCACCGGCACCATCACTTTGCGTGCAAAATTTGAGAACCAGCGCGGGCTGTTGCTTGACGGGGCTTTCCTCAATCTGCGCATTGCCAGCGCGGAGCCTTCGAAAGTTCTGATGATCCCGCAAGCCGCTGTGCAGCGTGATCAGCGCGGTGATTTTGTGTTGGTTGTTGGCCAGCAGAAAACGGTTGAGCAGCGCTATCTCACGCTGGGGCGTCAGGTCGAGGCTGCGGTTGTTGTCGAAGACGGGATGCGTGAAGGCGAAACCGTGATTGTCGAAGGTCTGCAGCGCGTGCGCCCCGGTGTCGAGGTCGATGCGGTTCTGGCGGGCCAGCCGACAGAGGAGCAATAAGCCGTGTTTTCAACGATCTTTATTAAGCGCCCCAAAATGGCGTTTGTGATCTCATTGGTCCTCACCATCATGGGGGCCATTGGGTATAACGCGCTGCCGGTTGAACAGTTCCCCGACATCACGCCGCCGGTGGTGAATGTCTCGGCCAACTACACCGGTGCAAACTCCGAAACCGTTGAAAACACGGTTGCCGCGCCGATTGAGGCGCAGGTGAACGGTGTGGATGACATGATCTACATGTCCTCAGACAGCACCGACACCGGGTCTTACAACCTGGCGATCACCTTTGAGGTGGGCACCGATCCGGACATTGCCTCTGTGAACGTGCAAAACCGCGTGGCGCAGGCCACATCGCAGTTGCCGACCGAGGTGACAGACAGCGGCGTCGTGACCCAGAAATCCTCCACCAACATGCTGTTGATTGTGACGCTGAACTCACCCAACGGCACTTATGACGAGGTGTTTCTGTCCAACTATGCCTCCATCAACATTCGCGACGCGCTGGCCCGTGTGAAAGGTGTTGGCCGTGCGGATGTGATGACCAACTTTGAATATGCGATGCGGATGTGGATGGATCCGGACCGTATGGCCAGCCTTGGCCTGACACCTGCCGATCTGGTGGCTGCCATTCGCGAGCAGAACCTTGAGGTCTCCGCCGGTCAGATCGGCACGCCGCCAATAAGATCCGGGCAGCAGTTTCAATATACCATCAAATCCAAAGGCCGCCTGACCACGGTGAAGGAGTTTGAGGACATTGTGCTGCGCACCGGCGATGCTGGCAGCATCGTGCGCATCAAAGATGTGGCGGAAGTGGAACTTGGGTCCAGCAACTACAATGCATCGGGCCGTGCAGACGGCAACCCGGCAACCGTTTTGGCGGTCTATCAGGCGCCGGGTGAAAACGCATTGGCAGTGGCGGAGAAGGTGATTTCCGAAATGGATCGCCTGTCACGCGCCTTCCCGGATGATGTGACCTATGAGATCCCCTACGACAGTACACTGTTTGTGGAGCAATCCCTCAATGATGTGGTCTCCACGCTGATCCTCACCTTCATTCTTGTGATCTCCGTGGTGTTCATCTTCCTGGGCAACCTGCGGGCCACAATGATCCCTGCGATTGCCATCCCGGTGTCGCTGATTGGGGCTTTTGCCTTCCTTCTGGCCTTTGGCATGTCGCTCAACACGATTTCGCTGTTTGCGCTGGTGTTGGCAATCGGGATCGTGGTGGACGACGCCATTGTGGTGGTTGAAAACGTCGAGCGCCTTATTGCAGAGGAGGGGCTGCCCGCGGCAGAAGCCACCCGCAAAGCCATGGGGCAGATCACCGGGCCGGTGATTGCCACGACGCTGGTGTTGCTGGCGGTGTTTGTGCCGGTGACCTTCATGCCCGGCATCACCGGACGCCTATACACGCAGTTTGCTGTCACTATCTCCGTGGCCGTGGTGATCTCGTCAATCAACGCGTTGACGCTCTCTCCAGCGCTTTGTGCGCTGATCTTGAAGCCACGCAATCCGGAAGGGCCCAAGGGACTGCTGAAGGTTTTTGAGAGCGGTGTGGACGGCGCGCGCAACGGCTATGTCGGCATCGTGCGGCGGCTCGTACGTATCCCGCTGATCGCGGTGGCGATCCTTGTGGCGCTTGGCCTGAGTTCGGGCACATTGATGAAATCGCTGCCCGCCGGGTTTATCCCGCTGGAAGACAACGGCACCTTGTTTGTCGATGTTCAGCTGCCGGATGCGGCGTCTCTGGAACGTACAGAGAATGTGGCCTCTCGCCTCAATGAAAAGCTCATGGCAATCCCCGGCGTTGTTGGATCTGTTCAGGTGAACGGCTTCAGCCTGCTGACCGGTTCTGGCTCCAATGGGGCGATGATCATTCTGAACCTCGCGCCCTGGGATGATCGCCAGACCGACGAGCTGAGTGCGGACGGGATTTTGCAGAAGGTCTACGGCATTGCCAATCAGGAGATCGCCGCGAGCGTGATCGCATTCAACCCACCGCCGATTTCAGGTCTTGGCCTGAGCGCGGGTGTGGAGATGAAGGTGCAGCAGACCGGCGGTGGCACCGCGCAGGATCTGGCCTCTGCGGTTGGCTCTCTGGTTTATGCTGCCAACCAACGCGATGAAATGGCGCAGAGCTATTCAACGTTCCGCGCAAATGTGCCCAAGGTCTATGTCGATCTGGACCGTGAAAAAGCCAAGTCGCTGAACGTGGCGATCTCGGATGTATTCATGACATTGCAGGGCTACATGGGGTCGATTTATGTGAATGACTTCAACCTCTTTGGTCGTGTCTACCGCGTGATGATCCAGGCGGATGGCGACTATCGCACGCAGGTCGAAGACATCAATTCGCTTTATGTGCGCTCCCAAACCGGAGACATGGTGCCGATGGGCACGCTGGTCACGGTCAGAAACGAGCTCGGACCGGTGGCGCTAAACCGCTACAACATGTTCCGGGCGGCAACTGTGACAGGCGTGCCAAAGGAAGGCCTGTCGACCGGCGACGCGATCCGAGTGCTGGAAGAAGAGGCCAAGACGGCACTGCCGCCAGGGTATTCCTATGAATGGACCGGCACGGCGCAGCAGCAGCAATCGTCTGGTGGTCTGGTGATCCTGATCCTCATTATGGCGGTGGTGTTTGGGTATCTCTTCCTTGTGGCTCAATACGAGAGCTGGACCATGCCGGTGGGCATTCTGCTCTCGGTCACGGTCGCCCTGTTTGGGGCTTTGACTGCGGTGGCGGTCTCTGGTGGAGATGTGAACCTCTACACCCAGATCGGGATGATCATGCTGATTGGGATGGCCTCCAAAAACGCCATTCTGATCGTAGAGTTCGCCATGGAGCGGCGGGCCGCAGGGATGACCATTCGGGAGGCGGCGATTGAAGCGGCCAGCCAGCGTTTCCGCGCGGTGATGATGACAGCGTTGTCGTTCCTGCTGGGCGTTGTGCCTTTGCTTGCCGCGAGCGGGGCCGGGGCAGCCAGCCAGAAAGCCATCGGTGTGGCGGTCTTTGGCGGGATGCTGGCGGCCACGGTGATTGGCGTGGTGATCGTGCCGATCCTCTATGTGCTGCTGCAGGGCATGCGCGAATGGATCAAGGGTATTGGCAAGAAAAACGAGCCAAGCGAAGCTGCGTAAAATCCCCGTTTGGAAAGATCAAAGGGCCGGAGTTTCTCCGGCCCTTTTTGTTTGAACTATGCGGCTTCGGCGCGCTTCAGATGACGTGAAACCAGGTCTTCATGCCTGCGGCCTGGTGTGAAAGCATGTGGCAGTGAAACAGCCATTTCCCCGGCGTTTCAGCGACAAAGGCGATTTCGCGAGTTTCACGGGGCTGCACCAAAAGCGTGTCTTTGTGCGGGCCAAATCCGCCGTCGGGCAAGACCTCTTGGAAATGGGTGCCGTGCAGGTGCATCGCGTGGGCAAAGGCGGTTTCGTTCACGATGGGGATGCGTATGAGCTCCCCTTGCCGCAACTCTGCGAGAGGGGCTGTGGGCATGCCCACAACGCCGTTGAACGCCCAGACCTTGCCTTGCTGCACCAAGTCGCGGGTGGACATCTCCTGACCCTGCCAGATGGCGCTTTCCATGCGGCCCATTGCGCCGCCGGACATGACCAGTGGGATCTCTCGCGCACCTGAGAGATCTGTCAGATACCGCATTGGATTGGCTGGCAAGGGCTGGATGGGCGGCCTGAGATCTGATCTGCGGCCTGAGAGGGGAATGTCGTGCAGCAGGTATCCTGTGTCACGCTCGACAAAGACAATTTGAAGGGGCTGTGCTTCAGATGAGGTGATGTCCACAATCACGTCTGCGCGTTCTGCCGGGGCAAACACCAGCGTATCCAAATCCTCGGGCGTGCGCAGAGGCATGCCGTCTCTTGCCACCGCTTTTCCGACGGCACCCTTCACCGCGATGGTCATGATCCGGTCGGTGGCGACATTGACAAACCTTAAGCGCACACGCGCGTTTTCCGCCACAGAGGCGGGCGACGGTGTGAGGTGGGCATGCACATAATTTCCCATGCGGCCAGCGTGGGTCCAATCATGCATGGCGCCGAAGTCCTCGGTGATCTGTGCGGTTTCATCCAGTCGCCAGTCGTCAAGAACCACCACGATGTCATGGTCCACATCGGGCGGAGTTTGCTCCTCAACAACGATCACACCGTAAAGGCCGCGCGCGACCTGCACGGTGGAGTGATTGTGGGAGTGATACCAATAGGTTCCGGCGTCTTTCAGCGGGAAGGCATAGTCAAAGGTTTCGCCGGTTTGCACCGCTTGTTGAGTGAAGCCCGGCACGCCATCCATGGCATTGGGGAGCCGTAATCCATGCCAGTGAATGGACGTCGGCTCAGGCAGGCTGTTGCGCAATGTTTGCTGCAGCGTCTCTCCCTGTCTGAAGCGCAGAAGCGGGCCGGGGACAGTGCCGTCAAACGCCCAAACCTGCGTTTCCGGATAGTCGCCAAATTCCGCGTCGATCAGTTGCACCGCTGCGGCTTTGGCTTCGAGCACGTTGCTTGAGGCCTGCGCGAGGGTGGGAGCGAGGTAGAGCGCCGCTGTGCTTTTCAGGAAGTGCCGTCTCGTGAGTGTCATCGTCCGCTCCGCTGTTTGGGTGGGGCCGGTTTAGGCGTGTTTCAATCAGGCTACGTGAAAGCAGGCCCTCGGGGCCACAAAAAGGGCTGTGAGCTTGTGAGCGCTGCGGTTGTGGTGATGTGGGCAAAGAGAAGGGCCGGGGAGTTCTCCAGCCCTTCGTGTTGGTTTTGGGTGCGTTTTCTTAGAGCTGTATGCGGAAGCGGGCGAAGCCGTCTGGGCCTTCTCCAGCGGCCTCAATAGAGACCCCTTCGACGCTGTCGCTGTACCCGGCAGCCTTGGGGCCGGTGTCGAACAACACCGAGGTGTCAGGCAGGGGCGCGAAGGTCCAATTGGCATCGGCGCGGGGGCTGATGGTGCCTTTTTCGACGATGTAGCGCACGATCACATCGCGGTTGGTGTCCGGGCCTTCAAACACGATGGTGTCGCCCATCGCACCGGGGAATTTGCCGCCGCCGCCCGCGCGGTAGTTGTTGGTGGCGATGATGAATTCCGCATTCATATCAATCGGTTTGCCCTCAAACATCAGATTCACAATCCGGTTGGCATCGGCGTTGATCAGCGCGCCTTTGGGATCAAACTTTGAGGGTTGGGACAGGTCAATCTGATAAGAAACACCGTCCATCACATCAAAGTTGTAGGAGGGGAAATCCGGGTTCAGGAGAAGTTGATCGGCTTTGCCCGGTTCCACCTGATTGAAGATCCCTGCAGAGCGCTCGAGCCAGTCTTTGACCTCCTGACCAGTCACTTTCACCGCGCGGGCGGTGTTGGGATAGAGGTAGAGGTCGGAGACGTTTTTGATCGCCACGTCGCCCTTGGCCACGTCTGTGTAATATTCCGGGCCACCGCGGCCGCCAGCCTTGAAGGGCGCGGCGGCGGAGAGGATGGGAAGGCCTTCATATTCGGTGCCTTTCATCATTTGCTCGATATACCAAAGCTGCGCGATGGAGACGATTTGCACCGAGGGATCATCGGCCACGAGCGCGAAGTAGCTGTGCAGCGGGGCGTCGGTTTTGCCAACGGCGCGGCGTACATAGGCGAGCGTTTCGTCATGCTCTTTTTGTACGGATTTCAATACGTTCTGCTGGCTTTCCACCAGCGCGGTGATGGAGCGATCCTCGTTGCGTTTGGAGATCGGGCGGGCCTCGGTGCTGTGGCTGACGATGCGCCAAGAGCTGCCGTCGCGTTCCAGCATGAGGTCGATCAGACCGAGGTGGGAGCCCCAGAAACCACCCATGGCGGCGGGCTTGCCCATGAGGGTGCCAGCGGCGACGTCGACGCCTGCCATGCCCTCGTATGCGGAGGAGGGGAAGACGCGGTGGTGGTGGCCGGTGAGCACGGCGTCGATGCCATCAACGGCGGCCAGTGGGACGGAGGCGTTTTCCATGCCGTCAGAATGATCGGCTGCACCGATGCCGGAGTGGCTGAGGGCGATGATGATGTCGGCACCTTCTTCTTTCATTTGCGGAACAAAGGCTTGCGCGGTTTCAACGATGTCGCGGGCCTGGACATTTCCCTCAAGATGACGGCGATCCCAGTTCATGACCTGGGGTGGTGTGAAGCCGATGACGCCAACTTTGATCTGGTGTTTCTCCCCTGCGCCATCGGTGATTTCACGCTCCAGAATGGCGTAGGGTTTGAATAGGGTTTTGTCCTCCCGAGGGCTTGCGCCTTGCTCCAGAGAGATGTTGGAGAGCACGGTTTCAAAGCTCGCACCAGACATGGATTTCATAAGAAAATCAATGCCGTAATTGAACTCGTGGTTGCCGATAGTGGCGGCGTCAAAACCGACGGCGTTCATGGCGGTGATAATGGGGTGGCTGTCGCCTTCTTTCATGCCACGTTCATAGGCGATGTAGTCGCCCATCGGGTTGCCCTGCAGGAAATCGCCGTTGTCGATCAAGAGCGAATTGGTGGCCTCGTCGCGGATCCCTTTGATCAGCGAGGCGGTGCGGGCAAGGCCGACTGTGTCGCGTGGTTTGTCGGCATAATAGTCATAGGGGAAGACATGCACATGCAGGTCTGTGGTTTCCATGATCCGCAGATGTGCTTGATTTGTCGAGGCTTTTGCCGAGAACGGATGCAGCGCGATGAAGCCTGCGGTGGCACCGAGGAAATGACGGCGGGACAGGGTGAATTGAGACATGGGACCCTCGCTGTTGGAAATGAATGAGGCCCGCCGGTTGGAAGTGAAGGCGGGTTTGGAAGGCAATCAATGGGATGACTGTAACAGCAATTTGACCGGGTGGATAAACTTCTGCGACGGCGGCGGATGTTCGCGCGTTAACACTTAAATTTGCGGCGGATTCCACGTCGGTATCGCGTCGGTAATGCGGCTGTATTGCGGAGGTGCGATTTTCGGGCGGCGCGGATTAACGCGGCGTGCGGCGCAACGGGGGGAGCGCGCAACAAAACGCGGGGTGCTGAGCGGCGTTACAGGCTTACGATTTCGCCGGGCTGGCGAGCCACCAGATGTTGCCAAAGGGATCGGTGATCCCGGCCATATGCTCGCCGTGCGGGCGCAGGTTCGGAGACATGAGCGAGGTCGCCCCCAGCTCCAGAGCCTTGGCATGGGCCGTCGCCGCATCAGACACCTGAATGTGCATCTGGGAGATGTTTGCGGGATAGTCTGCCGTGGCCTGATTGAGCATCAGAACCGAAGTGCCGATCCGCAGGCGGGCGTGCTGGACCGTGCCATCGCCATAGCGGGTTTCTTTGATCAGCTCTGCGCCAAAGAGGGCGTTCAGGAAAGTGATAAACCCATCCGCGTCCGGCACCGTGAAATATGGGGTCACGGTGCTGAGACCTTCAGATGGGTTTATCGGCTCGCTCACGTATTGCCGTTGCCGGTGAAGCGCGCGGCGTCTGCGGCGGCGCGGCGGATGGCGTTGGATTTGTGGACGGTCTCCATGTATTCGGCCTCCGGGTCGCTGTCATAGACAACGCCGCCACCGGCCTGAATGTAGAGCTTTTCGTCTTTCACAATCGCCGTGCGCAGGGCGATGCAGATGTCCATGTCGCCGCCGGAGCTGAAGTAGCCCACGCCGCCGCCATAGATGCCGCGTTTTTCCGGCTCCAGTTCGTCGATGATTTCCATGGCGCGCACTTTGGGAGCGCCGGAGACGGTGCCTGCGGGCATGCCAGCAAAGAAGGCATCCAGCGCGTCTTTGTCGTCCGCCAGTTCGCCGACGACGTTGGAGACGATGTGCATCACGTGGCTGTACCGCTCGATGATGAATTTCTCGGTGGGGCGCACGGTGCCGACCTTGGCCACGCGGCCGGTGTCGTTGCGGCCCAGATCGAGCAGCATGAGGTGCTCGGCCAGCTCTTTCTTGTCGGCCAGCAGATCTTCCTCAAGCGCCTTGTCCTCTTCGGGCGTTGCGCCACGGGGGCGGGTGCCTGCGATGGGGCGGATGGTGACTTCGTCGCCAAAGACCCGCACGAGGATTTCGGGGCTCGCGCCGACCACCTGAAAACCGCCGAAGTTGAAGTAGAACATAAACGGCGAGGGGTTGGTGCGGCGCAAGGAACGGTAGAGCGCGAAGGGCGGCTGCGGGAAATCCTGTGTCCAGCGCTGTGCTGGGACCACCTGAAAGATGTCGCCTGCACGGATGTAGTCTTTGGCCTTCTCCACGGCGGCCATGTAGCCTTCCTTGGTGAAGTTGGAAGTGGGCGGGGCCACCTCGCGGGCTTCGCCCAGATCGCGTGCGGCCTGTGGCATGGCGCGTTCCAGATCGCGCACCGCATCCATCACACGCTCGGCCGCCTGTGCATAGGCGGCCTTGGCGGATTGGCCTTCGCTCACCCATGCGGGGGAGACCACGGTGACCTCGCCTTTGACACCATCCAGCACGGCGACCACGGAGGGGCGCAGCATGCAGGCGTCGGGCAGGCCAAGCGGATCAGGATTGATGTTGGGCAGGTGCTCGACCAGCCGGATCATATCGTAGCCGAGGTAGCCAAACAGTCCGGCGGAGGCCTGTGGCAGGTCTTCGGGCAGGTCGATGCGGCTTTCCTCGATGAGGGCGCGCAGGTTGGTGAGCGGGTCCCCCTCCTGCGGGGCAAAGCCCTCGGGATCAAACCGCGCAGAGCGATTGATGCGGCTTTCGGTGCCGTGGCACTGCCAGATCAGATCGGGTTTCATGCCGATGATGGAATAGCGCCCGCGCACTTCGCCGCCGGTGACCGACTCCAGCATAAAGGCGTCTTTATGCGCGCCGGTGAGTTTCAGCATCAGGGACACAGGGGTGTCCAGATCGGCGGCAAGCCGGGTGTAGACAACTTGATTTTTGCCCGCCTCATAGGCGGCGGCAAACTCGTCAAAGCTCGGGGTCAGGTCCACCTTGGCGGCCTTTCTTATTGGAACTGCGCGTGCACTGCGTTGAGTGCCTGCTGATTGATTTCTGCCGGGTACATCGCCTGCAGCGCTTCGGCATAAGCCTGGAACATGTCCTGAGACACGCCGCTGGCCAGCTGCTCGGTGATGCGCGCTTTGAGGGTGGCGATTTCCGGATCAGAGGTGTCTGGCATGGTGACGGCGTTCAGGCGCACGAGGATGACGCCATTGGCGCTTTCCAGTACGCGCAGCTCGCCGGGTCCCATCTCAAAGACATCATTGAGGAAGGTTGCCGGGGTGCCGGGAATGAAGCCGCCGCGATCCATGCCGGTTTCCTCCACAGCGGTGAAGCCGAAGGAGGCAAATTCGGTGCCTTCAGACAGGCGTGGCATCAGGCGCTCCACCAGCGCGTTCAGCGCCTCGGCAGTGCGTTCGGCGACAACCGCAGCAGCGGCTTCGTCTTTCACATCTGCCAGCGGGGCCGGGTGGGCCTCGGTTTCGCCCTCAAGACGCAGGGCATAGATGCCGCCGTCCTCAAGCACTTCGACCTGTGGGAAGTCGCTGTCGGTCACGGCCGCAGCGGTGGCGCGGAAGCCTTCATAGCCTGCGAGCGGGTGGTCAACAGCGGCGTGCCAGTCAACAGAGCCAAGCTGCATGTCGGTTTCATCGGCCACCTCTTCGAGGGTGGCGCCACCGGCCAGCAGGTCGTCGATGTCGCTGATTTGGGCGTCGATCAGGCGGCGGGCGCGGTCGGCAGCCAGCTCATCGCGCAGCACGGCGCTGGCCTCTTCAAAGCTGGTGCTTTGGGCGGGCAGAATGCCGTTGACGCGGAACAGGGCCGGGCCGAGGTCGGATTGCACCGGACCGGCGATGCCTCCTGCCGGGGTCAGGAACACGGCTTCGCCTGCGGCGCTGAGTTCGGCTTTGGTCACGTCGCCCAGATCCACATCGGCGAGCTGGAGGCCGCGGCCTTCGACCAGCGCCTCAAAGGTGGTGGTGCCTGCGGTGATCTCTGCCAGAGCAGCTTCGGCGGCGGCCTGATCGCCAAACGCCAGACGCTCCACCAGGCGGCGCTCCGGGCGGTTGAACTCGGCGTCGCGCTCTTCATAGAGCGCCTGCAGCGCGGTTTCGTCGATCTCGACCTGATCGATGATCATGTCGGGGCTGAGCCAGGCATAGGTGATCTGACGGGTGGCCGGAACCATGAAGCTGTCCTGGTTGGCGTCATAGTAGGCGGCGATGTCCGCGTCTGCGGGTGTTTCGACCGGGCGGGTCAGGTTGTCGCCGGTGAGCTGCGCCCATGTGAAGTCGCGCTCTTCGGCGATGTAGGTGATGACCGCATCGGCGTAGGCGTCAGACATGTTGAGGCCGGAGACAATCGCGCCCTGCAGCAGGCTGCGGGCGGTGTCTTCGCGCACGCTGTCTTCAAATTCGGACTCGCTCATGCCGGCCTGATCGATGGCGAAGGTGTAGGCGTCGCGGTCAAAGGAGCCGTCTAGGCCCTGGAAGGCTGGGATGTTGAGCAGCTCGTCGCGCAGGTTTTCGTCGCCTATGGAGAGGCCGAGGCGGTCGTTTTCTGCATCCAGCGAGCGGGTGGTGGCGAGGCGGGAGAGCACGAGGCGGTCGATGCCGAAGGCCTGGGCCTGCACAAATGGCAGAGACTGGCCGGTCTGGGCCTCAAGCGCGCGCAGTTCTTCCTGCAGGGCGCGGGCGTAGTCATCGACAGAGATGTCCTTGTCGCCCACGGAGCCGACAGAATGCACGGTGCCCGTCAGGCTGGTTGCGCCAAAGCCACCCAAGCCCAGAATGAGCAGGCCCATGAGAATCCAGACCGCTGTTTTAGAGGTTTTGCTCTGCGCCATGTCGGTTGTCCGCCCTGTGATCGTTCAAGTTTCTGAGGGCAAGGTCTACGCGGTTGGGGCAGGGGGGGCAAGCCGCTTTGGCCTGCCCTTTGGCTCTGCCACACAGCGCTGTGAGCGCGCTGTGCGGGCGGCTTAGTAGGACACGGCTGCGAGGCGGTCAAACAGCACGCCAATTTCGGCGCGGTTCACGTTGGCAAAGGCGATGCGCAGGGTGCGTGCACCGGCGGGATCACCTTCCGGCATGAACATGGTGCCGGGCAGGGTCAGGATGGCGTGATCGCGCACCAGATTTTGCGCCAGTTGATCGCTTGGCATGTCAAACGGATGGGCAAAATAGGCAAAATACGCGCCTGCGCCCTGCAAAACCCAGCCTTTTTTTGTGAGTTTGGGCAGGTTGTCTTCGATCGCGGCGCGGCGGTCGAGGATCTCAAGGCGCTCGCCTGCCAGCCAGTCGGTGAGGTTCTGCATGCCCCAGAGGGCGGCGTGTTGGCCAAGCTGGTTGGGGCAGATGGTGACGGTGTCCAGAAACTTCTCCGCTTCTGCCAAAAGCGCCGCGCTGCTGATCATCGCGCCGACGCGGTGGCCGGTGAGGCGGTAGGCCTTGGAGAAGGAATAGAGGTGGATCAGCGTGTCCGGCCACTCCGGATCGGAAAAGAGATCATGGGGCGCGCCGTCGCGGGAATCAAAATCGCGGTAGGTTTCATCCACGATCAGACGCAGCCCGTGGGCTTTGGCGAGATCATACATGGCGCGCACCAGATCGGCGGAATATTCCACCCCGCCCGGATTGTTGGGGGTCACAAGCGCAATGGCGCGGGTGCGCGGGGTGATCAGGGCGGCGGCGGCCTCTGCTGTGGGCAACAGATCATCGCCGGTATTGAGCGGCACTGCCGTCACGCCCTGCATATCGAGCCACATTTTGTGGTTGAAATACCAGGGGGTTGGCAGGATCACCTCATCCCCTTCACCAGCGATGGCGGCAAGGGCCGCGCTGAAGGCCTGATTGCAGCCTGAGGTGATGGCAACCTGATCTGCCGCTATAGGCGCGCCGTAAGCGCTGCTCCATTGGGAGGCCACTTCGCTGCGCAATTCAGGCAGGCCGAGCACGGGGCCGTAAAGATGCGCCTCCGGCACGTTGATTGCGGTGTCGGCAATGTGGCGGCGCAGAGCCTCAGGTGGCGGGGCCACCGGGGCGGCCTGACTGACATTGATGAGCGGCTTTTCATCCGTGAAGGCCACACCCTCAAGCCAGCGCCGGGCCTCCATCACGGGAGGAGCAAAAGTGGCGGTGGTGCGGGAGACGGTCATGGCGGCATCCTGAGATCAGAGGTGGGGCCAACCAAGGGGCGCAGAGCGCGGAGGTCAGCGGCTTTCCCCGCAGAAAAGCCGCCAATTCAAAGATGTGCAAGCAGATGTTTGCTCGAGTGTCGTATCGGGAAGGGGCCAGCCCCTTCTTGGCTGCGCCAATTCATCCCCGGAGTATTTTTGGCAGAATGAAAGGGGTTTCCTCTTGCCGAAAATATCTCGGGGGTGAACCGCGTCTTGGAATGTGTCCAGTGGACACATTCAGCGGTGAACGGGCGGAGCCCTCAAAAACTCCCCAAGCGCGACAGGCGTGATCAGTCTGTGCCGCGATAAGGCTCGACGTATTGCAGCGCCATATCCCACGGGAAGAAGATCCATGTGTCCTGGCTCACGCCGGTGATGAAGGTGTCGACCTGCGGCTCGCCCTGTGGCTTGGCGTAAACGGTGGCAAAATGCGCCTTGGGGTAGGTCTCGCGCACCAACTCAAGGGTTTTGCCGGAATCCACCAGATCGTCGATGATCAGCACACCTTCGCCGTCGCCCATCAGCTCGGCATCCGGCGCTTTCAGGATCTGCGCTTCGCGGCGCTGATCGGCTTTGCCGCCGCCGGAGTGGTAGGATTTCACGGAAATCGTGTCGACCACGCGGATGTCGAGTTCGCGCGCCACGATCATCGCTGGTGCCATGCCGCCGCGGGTGATCGCGACAATCGCGCGCCATGCGCCGTCATCGGGGCCTTTGCCGTCCAGACGCCATGCCAATGCCCGGCTGTCGCGGTGGATTTGATCCCAGCTGATGTGGAAGCCTTTTTCGTGTGGCAGACGCTCGCTCATGGTGGACTCACCCCTTTGTCGCAGATTTCGGGTCTTCTAGCAGAAGCGCTTTGTTGCGCAAACTGTTTGATGGTGCGGGCTATGGCGTGACGACATAGCCGCCATTTTGCACGGAGATGCGCGGCGGTTGCCCGGTTTGGGCAAAGGCGTGGTAGGCGGGGGCGAGGCTTTGCCAGTAGTCATGCCAGCGGTGATCACTGGCTGCCTGCATACGCGCCTTGGTGGGGCGGAAGGGAAAGGCATGCACCGGCACAAAGGCTTGTCCGCCGTTCAAAGCGGCCTCCACGGTGACGTAGATTTCCTCGATCATCGGATCGGTCATGGCGTAGCAGCCGATGGAGACGCAATCGCCGTGCACCATGAGATAGCTGCCGGTGCGCCCCTGTGCGCGGTCATAGGTGTTGGGGAAGCCGAGGTTGAAGGAGAGGTGAAATCGGCTGTTCGGGTTGAGCGCGGCTTTGCCCACGCGGTAGAACCCTTCCGGCGATTGCCGGTCACCTTCCTTGAGCTTGGGGCCAAGCGCGCCGGAGTGGTTGCAGATCGGGTAGGTTTTAAAGAGCTGATAGGGGCCGCTGTCTGATTGCAGCCAGAGTTCGAGCTCTTGCTCTTCTTTGAAGATGCGAATGTAGCTGGGCGCGCCCAGATGGCTGCCAGCCTCGGCCATGGCTGCAGCGAGGCGCGGCGTCTGGTAGCGGCGGATTTCGGAAATGCCGGAGCGGGGGGAGCGCAGATCCGGTTGACTGCCTGGCACAGGAAGCAGTGAGAGGATCTGGGGTTTGAAGTGTAGGGCAAGCAGCGCAAGCGCGCTGCATGCCACAAAGATTGCAAGCAGGCGGCGCATCAGAGCGCTGCGATTTTCACGCCCAGGGCTGCGAGAAGCCCGCCAAAGATACGGTCGATCCAGTGTTTCAGGCCGACATAGACCTCGCGGGTTTTGCGCAGGGAGAACAGGCGCGCCACCACGGTATTCCAGAGAAATTCGCCAAGGAAGATGCAGATCAGCAGGAGCACCAGAGCCGGGGTGGTGGTGCCCGCAGGCACGGTGCCCACAAAGACCGCGCCAAAGAAGACTGCAGGCTTTGGGTTGGCAAGCTGGGTCCAGATGCCAAGACGGAAGGCTGACCAGAGCGTGGGCAGGGCGGCTGCGTCTTCGGTGTCCTCCAGAGGCACATCTGCAGCACGCCACATCTTGATGGCGGTCCAGATCAGGAAGGCGGCGCCACCGATTTTCAGGGCGGTCAGCAGGAAGGGGGCGTATTCAAACAGAAGTGCCAGACCAAAGAGCGCGGCGCTTGCCCAGAAGACCGCGCCAAGGCCAATGCCTGCGGCCAGCGCGGCACCGGTTTTCAGACCGTCGCGCAGACCGACGCGGGCAGCCATGAGAACAGCGGGGCCGGGGCTGATGGCGGCCATGAGGCAGAGCGAGATGGTCGCGATAAAGGCCGTCAGGCTCATTTGCGGCCCACCACTGCGTCGATGTCAGGGGCATCAACGGCCTTCATGCCAACCACATGATAGCCCGCATCCACGTGCAGGTTTTCACCGGTGACGCCGCTGCCGAGATCAGACAACAGGTAAAGCGCGGAGTTGCCCACATCCTCAATGGAGACATTGCGGCGCAGGGGCGAGTTGAGCTCGTTCCATTTCAGGATATAGCGGAAATCGCCAATGCCGGAGGCCGCGAGGGTTTTGATGGGCCCGGCGGAGATCGCGTTTACGCGGATGCCGTCTTTGCCAAGGTCTTCTGCGAGGTACTTCACGGAGGCTTCCAGCGCGGCTTTGGCCACACCCATCACGTTGTAGTGCGGCATGACCTGCTCGGCGCCGTAATAGGTCAGCGTCAGGGCAGAGCCGCCCTCCTTCATGAGCTTCTCAGCGCGCTGCATCACCGAGGTGAAAGAGTAGACCGAGATGTCCATGGTCATCAGGAAGTTGTCTTTGGAGGTGTCGACATAGCGGCCGCGCAGCTCGTTTTTGTCCGAAAAGCCGATGGCATGCACAATGAAGTCGAGCTTGCCCCATTTGGCCTCGATCTCGGCAAAGGCCGCATCAATGGAGGCCGCATCAGAGACGTCACAATCAATCAGCGTGTCCACGCCCAGCTGTTCCGCCAGAGGGGCCACACGTTTTTTGAACGCGTCCCCCATGTAGGAAAAGGCCAGTTCCGCGCCTGCGTCGGCGCAGGCTTTGGCGATGCCCCAAGCGATGGATTTGTCGTTGGCCAGGCCCATTATCAGGCCACGTTTGCCCGCCATGAGGTGATTTGACATACCGCACTCCCAGTCCCAATTCGTTATTGCTGACCTTTAGGCGATTGCCCATGGTGCATCAAGAGCTTCACAAAGCATCTAATCGGCACCATATGCGGTGTGGCCCAAGGCGAGCGGAGAGGGAATATGACTGATCGTACCGGGATATTTGCGGGGGATGACCCGTTTGAGATTGCGCGGTCCTGGCTGAAAGAGGCCGAGAAGAGCGAGCCCAATGATCCGAATGCGATTGCGCTCTCGACGGTGGACGCAAGCGGGATGCCCAATGCGCGTATGGTGCTGCTCAAAGACATCGAGGATGCGGCTTTTGTGTTTTACACAAACTACGGCAGCGCCAAGGCGCAGGAAATCGACAGCGCGGGGGCGGCAGCCTTTGTGATGCACTGGAAATCCCTGCGCCGTCAGATTCGGGTCCGAGGACACGTATCGCGCGAAGAGGGACCTCAGGCGGATGCTTACTTTGAGTCGCGCAGTTTGAAGAGCCGACTGGGGGCCTGGGCCTCCAATCAATCCCAACCGCTCAATTCTCGCGCAGAATTGATGGCAAAAGTGGCAAAAGTGACCGCAACCCATGGCCCAAGCCCCAAACGCCCTGATTTTTGGGGTGGTTACCGCATCATACCGACCGAAATCGAGTTTTGGGCGGATGGGGCGTTTCGTCTGCATGATCGCTTCCGCTGGACCCGTGAAGCTCCTGAAAAACAGTGGGAAATTGCCCGTCTCAACCCGTGATGAATTTTTGCCGCATCTGGCAAGCGCATGAAATGCAAGATATTTTTGAGCTTGCCGATTTGGTCCTGATGCAGCAATGATGAACCTCATCATGGGGATGATACAAACTAAGGTTGAGGCATTGAGTACTCTAGAGAAAGACACCACACGTATCTTTGGCGTGGTGAAATGGTTCGATCCGGTAAAAGGATTCGGCTTTATCGTATCTGACGATGGTGGTCCGGATATTTTGCTTCATGCGAACGTTCTGCGCAATTTTGGTCAAAGCTCTGTCGCCGACAATTCGGTGATCGAAGTTTCGATCCAGGTCACCAACCGCGGCGCACAGGCCGTCGAGGTGCATAAGATCGAAGCCCCCGAAACCGAAACCCCCGTTGCCCTGGCAGATTTCGAAGGCATGGACCTGAGCGAGATTCGCTCCACGCCTCTGGAGCCGGCACGTGTGAAATGGTTCGACAAGGGCAAGGGCTTTGGGTTCGCCAATGTTTTTGGCAATTCTGAAGACATCTTTCTGCATATCGAGGTGCTGCGCCGCTCCGGCCTGGCAGACCTCCAGCCAGGTGAAGCCTTGGCGTTGCGGGTGATCGACGGTAAACGTGGTCGCATGGCAACCGAGGTATTGGCGTGGGAAAACGCAGCGTTAGAGCTCTCCTAAGACCAACTGGCGCCGGACGTAGGGTCGGCGCCGTTTTGATCGCATTGGCAGTGGCTGGCATGATGCCAGAGCGGGCCGATGCACAAAGTGCCTGTCGAGAAGACACCCTTTGGCTGAAAGGGGACTGGGGACAGGCGCGATTCTCCGTAGAAGTGGCAGATACGTTTGATGAACGTGCGGTGGGGCTGATGAATCGCCGCGCCATGCCTGCGAGTGCGGGCATGATTTTCATTTATGAGCAGACCGGCCCGGTGGCGTTCTGGATGAAGAACACGCTGATTCCTCTCGATATGCTGTTTGCGGATGAGACAGGTGTCATTCAACACATCCATCACGAGGCGATTCCTCTGGATGAGACCCCGATTCCGGGTGGAGAGGCCATTCGTTACGTCTTGGAAATCAATGGCGGAATGGCAAAATCTCTAGGAATTACAAAGGGAAGCGTGATGCGGCACCCAAATTTTTTACAAGAAATCGCAAAGTGGCGTTGTTAGGGGTTTTCATTCCCGAACAGTGGGGGTAAACGGTGCTCCACGGTCCGGGGCGTAGCGCAGTCTGGTAGCGCACCTGTTTTGGGTACAGGGGGTCGCAAGTTCGAATCTTGCCGTCCCGACCATGTTTCCTCTGAGAGGAAAAGAAAAAAGGCGTCACCTTCGGGTGGCGCCTTTTTCTGTTTGAGGCCTGCGGGGATCGTGCTGCCTGTGGCCTGCAATCTCGGGCGCGAAGCCTGCTGTTGCCGCCCCTTGAAGCGCAGGGCGCTTTGCCTAAGCTCCGGTGCATGAGTTTTTTAGAGATTTTGCCCGCGCTTTATTTTGCCGCCTGTCTGGCGGTGATCGGATTTCAATTTGCGCTGCTCTTTGGAGCGCCCTGGGGGCGGATCACGCAGGGTGGTCAGCATGAGGGCGCTTTGCCTCTGTCCGGGCGGATTGCGGCGGCGGTCTCTGTGGTGATTCTGCTGGGGATGGCGGTGGCCATCACCTCCGCTGCGGGTTGGCGGCCCCAATGGCCGATCTGGACAAGTTGGGTCGCACTGGGCGTGCAGGGGCTTTCCTGTCTGGCCAATTGGATCACACCATCAGCGCCGGAGCGGCGGCTGTGGGGGCCGATCACCTCAGCGATGCTGGGGATGGCCGCAGTGATTGTCTGGGTGCAGTAAACAGACCTTAGATTTCATCTGTTGAGCATCAAGCCCGCTCCCAATGCGCCGAGGGCAACAGCGCTGAGACGATCCAGAGGCCGCTTGATAGTGCGGTAGCCGTCGCGCACCTTTTGGCGGCTGAGACCAAAGGCCATGGCGGCATAGAAGCTCAGCTCAAAGAGAAAGTGGTTTGCAATGATGAGGGCGGTCTCTGATCTGCTCAGCGCTGGCGGGAAGATCGTGGCCAGAATGGCGGCGGCGAAGACCACGGTTTTGGGGTTGAGCGCGTTGATCATCACGCCCTGGCCAAAGGCTTGGGATGCGGGTTTAGCGACGGTCGCCAACGGTGCGCCCGCACCGCGCCACATGTGGTAGGCGATATAGAGGATATAGAGGCCGCCGCAGGCGCGCACGGCGGTATCGGCCCATGGCATCCAGTTGAAGACAAGATCCAGCCCCAGCAGGGCGGCCGCGGTCCAGAGCGCGCCAACCAGCCCCAGCCCTAGGCCGGTGGCGATGCCCGCCCGGATGCCGGAGGACAGGGTGTTTTGCATGGCGACAACGAAGGCCGGGCCAGGGCTGAGGATTGCGGCCAGCAGGGCGGCGTTGAAGAGGAGCAGATGTGAGAGGTCCATGGGCTTTGCTTTTGGTCTGAGTGCGCGGGGCGGTTTTATCGGAGAAGCTTCAGCGCGCCGGTGAGGGACTTCACAAGTTTTGTGGGGCCGCAGAGGCCGACGCCGCTGAGCGGTTCGGTGGCAAGGGCGCGCTGGGGGAATGCCGCCTCATAATCGGCACAGGAATGCAGCTTGCGGGCAAATTCGGGGAAGGCCACCAGCGTAAGGTTCGCGCGGTGGGCTTGCGCCTTCTGGATGATCTCAAACATCTGGGCCGCACTGGCCTGAAGGATCGGAATGGGGCGGTCGGCGGAGTTCAGGATGGTCACGCCATTGGCATCTGACAGCGGGACGTTGCCGATTCCCGGGTGTGTCGCGCCGAGGCCTGCGGCAATGGTGGCAACCGTGTTGGCGAGGTGCCCGGTTGGCAACTCGGGTGAGGCGATGATGGCAAGGCGCAGATCGCCGGTGCCATGCAGGGGGAGGGCTTGGACTGGGAGCGGCGTGGTGTCGTTTGGCATGGTGTCTTCATGATATTTTCCGGAAGAACAGCATCATTGAGGCGGGTGATCTGCATCTGATTGTATTTAGGTTTGTGGGTTTTTGGGTAAGATCTACCTTTTATGGGCAGCATCGGGTAGGAAATGCCAAAAGGAGTGAAAGCATGGGACAGGGGCAGGATCCGCTTGATGCGGCGGACAAACGGATATTGGCAGCGCTGCAGGCCGAGGGGCGGTTGAGCAATGCGGATCTGGCGGAGGCGACGGGCATGTCCACTTCGCCGTGCTGGCGGCGGACGCGGCGGCTTGAGGAGCAGGGCTATATCAAGGGGTACCGCGCCGATATTGACCGCAAGCAGATCGGGCTGGGCGTGCTGGTGTTTGTGACCATTCAGATCGACACCCATTCAGCAGAAGAGGCCAGCGCTTTTGAGAAGGCGGTGGCGGATTATCCGCAGATCGTGTCGTGCCATTCCATCGGCGGGAATGCGGATTTTCTGTTGCAGGTGGTCTGTCAGGATCTTGATGCCTATGCGGAATTCTCGATGACGCATCTGCGCCGGATGCCGGGGATCAAAGCGATGGAGAGCAGCTTTGCGCTTAAGGAGATCAAGCCGCACAGCGGCTGGCCGATGTTGTGATCTGTGCGCGCGTTGAGACTCAGCTGCCCTCGGGCGGCACAGCGCGCTGATAGAGGTGCCATGTGGTGTGACCAAGGATCGGCAGGGTGACGATCAGGCCGAGAAAGGCAGGAAGCAGCGAGAGCAGCATGGTGGCAGAGATGATGGCCGCCCATGTGAGCATGACAAGTGGATTTTCCGTGACTGTGCGCACCGAAGTCAGCATGGCGGTGACAAAATTTGTCTCACGATCCAGCAGCATGGGCATGGCCACCACGGTGACAGCAAAGAGCGCGGCAGAGAGGCCCGCGCCGACACAGCTGCCCACGGCCAGAAAGGTCCAGCCTTCCGGCGTGAAGAAGACCGTTGTCAGAAAGCCGTTGAGGTCTGAAAACGAGGCGTTTTTGAGGATGATCGCCAGCCACAGCCGCACCTGATAGACCCAGACCCAGAAGATGAAGAGGGTGACAAAGGCCATCCATCCCATCTCGCGTTTGCGCTGATGGGCCATGACGGTGAGGATGTCGGACCAGCCAAAGGGCTCTCCCTTCTGTCGGCGGCGGGAGATCTCGTAAAGGCCTGCGGCTGCGAAAGGTGCCACCAGCGGGAAGCCGACAATGGCGGGGATGATCATCCAGATCTGGTTGAGCCAGAGCAGGCACCAGACCATCAGCAGGCCAAAACCCACATAAAACAGCCCGAAGAAGCCGCTGAGGAGCGGTTGGGCGCAAAAATCGGCGTATCCAGCTTTGAGCGCGGCGGTGATGTCGGCTGCGGTCACCTTGTTGACCTTGAGCACGCTCTGCGGGCGCGGTGCCAGATTGCCCGGCGGGGTGGGGTCTGCGGTTTCGGACGTCATGACACACTCCTCCCAAAGCTTGCCTTTGTGCCGGGTGGTCTGAGGACCGCTCCGGCAGTGACGCGGTGATCCTCCCAGTCGCGCGCCTATAGGAAGAGTGTGCATGAGGGAGGCGTTTGGAGCAAGGGTTGGGGGAGGCGGGCCCGCGAAGAGTCTCAGATAGATGGCAGGGTTAACTGTATCCGGGGACAGTAGGCATTGAATTTTGCGATCTTGCTAAATGCCGAGATCTAGAACAGCTCCGGATATAGCAGAGACCCCTGAAAAGAAAGATATCAGGGTTAACACAGCGAGAAGTAGGGCGAGTAAATGGAGTGTTGTGCGCACTCGCAGCAACCACTTTTGACTTGGCTGAGCTTCTACAAAGGGGTTTTTCCAAGTGTATCTGGTGTCGCTAAGCAGGTCAGTGTCGAGCATGTTGATGAGGTAGGCCAACGCCGCTGTGGTGGCAGCAAATCCGACGCCGTATGAGAACAGTCTCAGGGCGGCAACAAACTCAATGGCGTTCACCGCTTCGCTATTTCCGCTTTCGATGGTTCCGATAAATGCCAGTAACGCGACGACGGCGCCCCCGTTGACCAAAAGAATGGATCTGATGGCAATATTGGCCGACTCGATCGCCGCCTTGCGTGAATCAGCGATCATGCTGTCGTTTCGATCGTGTGCGCGGAGCGCGTGCTCCAATTCGATTTCAGTTGTTTCTTTATTCACTTGCATTTGACCTTTCATGTGGTTGCAGAGCGCTTTCAGGCCACGCGCGCGCCAGTCAAGCTCACTCCCCCCCCAAAAAAAACAAAAAAGGCGCTGCGGATGCAGCGCCTTTTTCACCATAAGGTGGCAGCCTTAGAGCAGTGCCAGATCTACGGCGCTTTCGCGGCCGTCGCGGCCTGCGCGCAGCTCGTAGCTGACTTTCTGATTGTCAGCCAAACCGGTCAGCCCGGAACGCTCTACAGCAGAAATGTGCACGAACACATCTTTGCCGCCTTCGTCCGGTGCAATGAAGCCGAAGCCTTTGGTGGTGTTGAACCATTTGACGGTGCCTGTGGCCATCGTCGTCTCTCCTGATCTTATGCTGTCCACGGAATGCAACAGCGCGGCTTGGTCACATGATCGAATGACTGAGCCAGATAGCGGAGCAGAAGGTCGAAGATGAAAACTTAGCACGTCCATCTGAAGGGGGTATCGCCGTATTGCAAGGATTTTCGTGTAACAAGCCAATGAAAACAGGGTCTTTTTAGTGATATTTTGCCGCCTGTCGGCATCTTTGCGCTCAAAAGCAGGAAAATTTCCCTCTTGAGTTGAGTGTCTGTATTTTGGGCGGCTGCGTAAAAAATGCACAAGCACTGGGGAGGTGCTTCTTAAATTTGACCGCTCGGTAAAAAATGATTGATTGATAAAAAAGCCTGTGCCAGCCTGATTGCGTAGCCAAATAGGTGTCTGGGGAGGTTTTATGTCCAACACACTGTTCAGCAACGGCATCCAAGCAGGGCGTTTGAACTCTGCGGAACTGGCCGAAAATTTTGGGGATTTGCACCCCCGCTTTGACGATCACGAGGCGCTTGTCGCGGCGGATCGCTGTTATTTCTGTCACGACGCGCCCTGCATGACGGCCTGTCCGACAGACATCGATATTCCACTGTTCATTCGCCAGATCGCCACCGGCACGCCGGAAGCGGCGGCCAAGACGATCTTGGATCAGAACATTCTGGGCGGCATGTGCGCCCGTGTGTGCCCGACCGAGACACTCTGTGAGCAGGTCTGTGTGCGCGAGACAGCGGAGGGCAATCCGGTGGAGATTGGTCGCCTTCAGCGCTACGCCACAGATGTGCTGGTGGATGCGGGTGTGCATCCGTTTGAGCGTGCAGCCTCCACCGGCAAGAAAGTGGCCGTGGTGGGCGCGGGGCCTGCGGGCCTGTCGGCAGCGCACCGTCTGGCGATGCATGGTCATGACGTGACCGTTTATGACGCGCGCAATAAAGCGGGTGGTCTGAACGAATTTGGCATCGCGGCCTATAAGTCTGTCGACAGCTTTGCGGAGCGCGAAGTGGATTGGCTGCTGAAAATCGGCGGCATCACCATTGAGACCGGCAAGAAGCTGGGTGAGGGGCTGTCGCTCGACGGCCTGAAGGACGAGTTTGACGCGGTGTTCCTTGGCATTGGTCTGGGCGGCGTGAACGCGCTGGGCGTGGATGGCGAAGACAAAGACGGCGTGGATGATGCGGTCGATTTCATCGCGGAGTTGCGTCAGGCCAAAGATCTCACCCAAATGGAAATCGGGCGTGATGTTGTGGTGATCGGCGGCGGTATGACGGCGGTGGATGCCGCTGTGCAAGCCAAGCTGCTCGGCGCGCTGAACGTGAGCCTTGTCTATCGCCGTGGCAAAGACCGGATGAATGCCTCGGAATTTGAGCAGGATCTGGCGGCTTCCAAAGGGGTGCGGATCATCACCAATGCCTCGCCCAAGGCGGTGATCGGCAATGGTGCGGTGCGCGAGATCGAGTTTGAGTACACCGACAATGACTTGAAGCCGACCGGCCAAAGCGTGCGCTTGGTGGCGGATCAGGTGTTCAAGGCGATTGGTCAGACACTGGAAGGCGACGGCCTGCCAGCGCTGGAGTGGGGCAAGATCAAGGTTGATGAAACCGGTCGGACCTCTGTGGAGGGCATCTGGGCCGGTGGCGACTGTGCCACGGGTGGCGATGACCTGACCGTGACCGCCGTAGCCGAGGGCCGCGATGCGGCCGAAGACATTCACGCTGCACTGTCGGCGTAAGGTAGGAGATAAGCGATATGGCCAATCTCGAAAGTGATTTTGTAGGGATCAAATCCCCCAACCCGTTCTGGCTCGCGTCCGCGCCGCCAACGGATAAGGAATACAACGTGCGCCGCGCCTTTGAAGCAGGCTGGGGTGGCGTTGTTTGGAAAACGCTGGGGGCGGAAGGCCCGCCGGTGGTGAACGTCAACGGCCCGCGTTATGGGGCTATTCACGGCGCAGACCGGCGCCTGCTGGGGCTCAACAACATCGAGCTGATCACCGACCGTCCTCTGGAGGTGAACCTTGAGGAAATGGCGCGGGTGAAGCGGGACTATCCTGATCACGCGCTGATCGCCTCGGTGATGGTGCCGTGCGAAGAAGATGAGTGGAAGCGCATCCTGCCGATGATCGCGGAAACCGGCTGTGACGGGTTTGAGCTGAACTTTGGCTGCCCGCACGGGATGGCCGAGCGTGGCATGGGCTCCGCTGTGGGACAGGTGCCGGACTACATCGAGATGGTGTCGCGCTGGTGTAAGGAGGCCACCGACCTGCCGGTGATTGTGAAGCTGACGCCCAACATCACTAATATTCTTTACCCAGCCGAAGCGGCGCTGCGCGGCGGGGCGGATGCGGTGAGCCTGATCAATACGATCAACTCCATCACCTCGGTGAACCTTGATGCGATGAGCCCGGAGCCGATGATTGACGGCAAAGGCACCCACGGCGGCTATTGCGGCCCGGCGGTGAAGCCGATTGCGCTCAATATGGTGGCGGAGATTGCCCGTAACCCTGAGACGGCAAAGCTGCCGATCTCCGGCATTGGTGGCGTGACCACATGGCGCGATGCGGCAGAGTTCATGGCGCTGGGCGCGGGCAACGTGCAGGTTTGTACAGCGGCGATGACCTATGGCTTTAAGATTGTTCAGGAAATGATCTCTGGTCTGTCCCAGTGGATGGATGAGAAGGGCTATACCTCCACCGCGGATTTTGTCGGCATGGCGACACCCAATGTCACCGACTGGCAGTATCTGAACCTCAATCACGTGACCAAAGCGGTGATCAATCAGGATGATTGTATCAAATGCGGTCGCTGCTATGCGGCCTGTGAAGACACCAGCCACCAGGCGATTGAGATGTCTGAGGACCGTGTGTTCACCGTGAAGGATGATGAATGCGTGGCCTGTAACCTCTGCGTCAATGTGTGTCCTGTGGAGAATTGCATCACCATGCGCACGCTGGATGCGGGCGAGATGGATGAGCGCACAAACACGCCGGTTGCTGCGGAATATGGCAACTGGACCAGCCATCCGAACAACCCGACCGCGACGGCTGCTGAGTAAGGCGTTAAGTCCATATAAAAATAAGCGCCGCTGCAGGAGATGCAGCGGCGTTTTGCGTTTGGTGTGAAGGATTTGCGCGGGCGGCGTGCGGCCTCAGACCGAGAGGAGTTTGCGAAACATCTGGTCGAGGAAAGCGTCTGCGCCGTCGAGCACATTGGTTTCGCCTTCGGTCAGCACCCGCACCTGCGCGTCAAAATCGGCGTAGTGCTGCGTGGTGGCCCAGATCGAAAACAACAGGTGGCGCGGCTCAACCTGTGCCAGACGGCCCTCTGCCACCCATTTGCGGATCAGGGCAGTTTTGCTGTCAAAAAGCGGTTTCAGACCGGTTTGCAGATGCGGCGCCATGCGCGGGGCACCTTGCAGGATTTCATTGGCGAAGAGGCGGCTTTCACGCGGGAACTCGCGGCTCATTTCCAGCTTGCGGTGGACGTAGCTCATGATCTCTTCGAGCGGATCACCATCGGCGTCCATATCCTCAAGCGGATCGAGCCAGGTTTCCATCAGCTGGTTGAGCAGGGTGACGTGAATGTCTTCTTTGCCGCTGAAATAATAGAGAATATTGGGCTTTGACAGACCGGCCTCATCGGCAATCAAGTCGAGCGTTGCGCCGCGATAACCGTGGCTGGAGAACACTTCGAGCGCGGCATCGAGGATGCGTTTGCGGTTGCGTTGCTGGATGCGGCTGGGTTTGCGCGTTTGGGCCTCAGGCATTCGTGATGTTCCATTGCTCTTTGCAAGTGAGGCTACTGGAGGGCGCGGGCGCGGTCCAGTAGGGCAAAGGTTTTGCCGTGCGATTGGTCAGGAAATGGTGCCGATACCGCGCAAAATGATGGCTTTTATGGTGCTTTTTGCCTCTTCCCATTGCGCGTCCGAGAGCGGCGCGCCGTGGTTGAGGGTTTCGATCTGATGGCCGAAGTCGGCGTAATGCTGGGTTGTGGCCCAGAGCATATAGAGCAGCTGGCGCGGATCGATCGGCTGCATGCGCCCCTCAGCAATCCAGCGTTCGATCACCTTGATTCTGCCGTTGGTCCAATCGGTGAGCGTGGTTTCCAGATAATCCTGAATGACCGGCGCGCCGTGCATCACTTCGCTGGCCCAGACCTTGGAGCCGTCCGGGTGGCGGCGCGAGATTTCCATCTTGGCATCAATATAAGCGCCGATGCCGTCTTCCGGCCCTTCGGCGTTGTCAAAGGAATCGGCTGCCTGAAGCCAGATTTCAAAGATGTTCTGAACCACCTGCCGATAGAGTAACTCCTTGGTAGGAAAGTAATAATGCAGGTTTGCCTTGGGCAGACCGGCCACATCGGCAATCAGCTGCATGGTGGCGCCGCCAAAACCCGCCTCGGCAAAGACTTTTTCTGCTGCTGATAAAATCAGCGTTTCCGCCTCTTTGCGACGCAGTTTTTTGCTGTTGGTTGTACGTGTGGAGGTCATGAATGGGGCCTTGAGAAATTTCTTGACCGAATGGTCAGGCTGTGGTGCTCTGAAATTGACCATACGGTCAGGATGGCCGTGAAAGCAAGAGCCCCGCCAGTGAGGGACCGACCCACAAGGGTCAGGAACCCGGGCCGAAAATAGGGAGTGAAATCATGAGTGCACCCGGTGAAAACCTGAAGGTGAATGGCGACCGTCTTTGGGACAGTCTGATGGAAATGGCCAAGATCGGCCCCGGTGTGGCCGGGGGCAACAACCGCCAGACGCTGACCGATGAAGATGCCGAAGGCCGCGCGTTGTTCCAGACATGGTGTGAGGATGTGGGCTGCACCATGGGGCTGGATACCATGGGCAATATGTTTGCCACATATCCGGGCACGGACCCTGAGGCGCTGCCGGTCTATGTGGGCAGTCACCTTGATACCCAGCCCACGGGCGGCAAATATGACGGTGTGCTTGGGGTGCTGGGCGGTCTGGAGCTGCTGCGCACGATGAAGGACCTTGGCATCAAGACCAAACACCCGATTGTTGTGACCAACTGGACCAATGAGGAAGGCACGCGGTTTGCGCCGGCGATGCTGTCGTCGGGTGTGTTTGCGGGCGTTCACACGCAGGATTGGGCCTACGACCGCGAAGATGCGGAAGGCAAGAAATTCGGCGATGAGCTGGCGCGTATCGGCTGGCGTGGCGATGAGGAAGTGGGCGCGCGCAAGATGCACGCGATGTTTGAGCTGCACATCGAGCAGGGGCCTATTCTGGAAGCGGAAGGCAAGGACATCGGGGTTGTCACGCATGGGCAGGGCCTGAGCTGGACGCAGGTGACCATCGAAGGCAAGGATGCGCACACCGGATCGACCCCGATGCCGATGCGCAAGAACGCGGGCCTTGGCATGGCGCGGATTTTGGACAAGGTGGATGAGATCGCCTTTTCCCATGCGCCCCATGCGGTGGGCGCGGCGGGTCATATCGATGTCTACCCGAACTCGCGCAATGTGATCCCCGGCAAGGTGGTCTTTACCGTGGATTTCCGCAGCCCGGAGCTGTCGGTGATTGAGGACATGGAAGCTCGCCTGAAGGTGGAAGGTCAGAAGATTGCCGATGACATGGGCCTCACGATCTCCTTTGAGAAGGTGGGCGGCTTTGATCCGGTGAAGTTTGATGAGGGCTGCGTGACAGCTGTGCGCAATGCGGCGGAGCGTCTGGGGTATAGCCACACCAATATCATTTCCGGTGCGGGCCATGATGCCTGCTGGATCAATCAGGTGGCGCCAACAGCCATGGTGATGTGCCCCTGTGTGGATGGTCTGAGCCACAATGAGGCCGAAGAGATCTCCAAAGACTGGGCGGCAGCGGGCGCGGATGTGCTGTTGCATGCGGTGCTCGAGACCGCGGAGATCGTGGAATAAGCACGGAAGTGCCGGGGGCGCTGTCTCCGGCCACCAAAAATGTGCGGGGGCACTCTCCGCACAGTGATTTGAGTGGGGGCCAGCCCCCACACCCCCGGGATATTTCCCGCAAGAGGAAGCCGGGGGGGAATTGAGCGCATCATGCGCGGGTTATTCAGGGAGTGAAGACATGGCGACGAAAGTCATTAAAAACGGCACCGTTGTGACGGCGGATCTGTCTTATGAGGCGGATGTTCTGATCGAGAACGGCGTGATCATCGAGATTGGCAAAGGCCTCAAGGGCGACGAAGAGCTGGATGCGACCGGCTGTTACGTGATGCCGGGCGGGATTGACCCGCATGTGCATTTGGAAATGCCATTTATGGGCACCTATTCCAGCGATGATTTTGAGAGCGGCACGCGCGCCGGTCTGGCAGGCGGCACCACCATGGTGGTGGATTTCTGTCTGCCCAATCAGGGCGAGAGCCTGCTGGATGCGATCAAGCGCTGGGACAATAAATCCACCCGCGCCAACTGTGACTACTCTTTCCACATGGCGGTGACCTGGTGGGGCGAGCAGGTCTTCAACGATATGAAAACCGTGATCGAGCAGCGCGGCATCAACACGTTCAAGCACTTCCTCGCCTATAAGGGCGCGTTGATGGTGAATGACGATGAGCTGTTTGCCTCTTTCAACCGTCTCGCGGAGCTTGGCGGGATTGCCATGGTGCACGCCGAAAACGGCGATGTGGTGGCGGAGATGACCGCCAAGCTGCTGGCCGAAGGCAATGTGGGGCCGGAAGGCCATGCCTATTCGCGCCCGACACAGGTGGAAGGCGAAGCCACCAACCGCGCGATCATGATTGCTGATATGGCCGGTGTGCCGCTTTATGTGGTGCACACCTCCTGTGAGGAAGCGCATGAAGCGATCCGGCGCGCGCGGATGCAGGGCAAGCGCGTTTGGGGCGAGCCGCTCATTCAGCACCTGACACTGGATGAGAGCGAGTATTTCAACCCGGATTGGGACCATGCGGCACGCCGGGTGATGTCACCTCCGTTCCGCAACAAGCAGCATCAGGACAGCCTTTGGGCGGGTCTGCAATCGGGCAGCCTGAGTGTGGTGGCCACCGACCACTGCGCCTTCACCACCGAGCAGAAACGCTATGGCGTGGGCGATTTCTCCAAGATCCCGAACGGCACCGGCGGGCTTGAGGACCGGATGCCGATGCTCTGGACACATGGTGTGGAAACCGGCCGTCTGACGCCAAATGAGTTTGTCGCCGTGACCTCCACCAATATTGCGAAAATCCTGAACTGTTATCCCAAGAAAGGCGCGGTTCTGGTTGGGGCGGATGCGGACCTTGTGGTCTGGGATCCAAAGAAGACCAAGACGATTTCCGCAAGCAGCCAGCAGAGCGCGATCGATTACAACGTGTTTGAAGCGCAAGAGGTCAAAGGCCTGCCGCGCTTCACCCTGACACGGGGCCATGTGGCGGTGCATGACGGCGAGATCCGCACGCAGGAAGGCCATGGCAAGTTTGTGGAGCGTGAAGCGAACACCACAGTCAACAAGGCGCTGAGCACGTGGAAAGAGCTGAGCGCGCCGCGCCCGGTGCAGCGCAGCGGCATTCCGGCGACGGGCGTCTGATGCGCTTAGGCGGGCACCAGATCCTCAAGCTCGGGCAGGAGGCGCACGCTTTCCTGCTCGTGCGGGTCGGTGCGCGCGATGATGGCGACAGCCTCCACCGTGCCGGTGTTGATCGGCAGGTGGGGCACGCCCGCAGGGATATAGACCAGATCGCCCGGATCGGTTTCCATATAGTGCTCAAGCTTTTCGCCCCAGTACATCGCGGCAGAGCCTTCCATCACATAGATCGCCGTTTCATGGCTTTCATGCAGATGAGCTTTGGCGCGACCGCCGGGCGGGATGCGCAGGATGTGCATGCAGATGCCCTGAGCGCCGGTGGTTTCGCGGGCAATGCCCTCAAAATAGCTGAACCCCTGTTTGCCGGCATAAGTGCCGCCTGGGCGCAGCTTTTGGCATTTGGTGGGCATGGAAGAAGATGTCATGGGGGCGTGCTCCCGAAAAAGGCAATAATGATATGACTATGACAGATGGGGAGAACGGTGTGTCAACCGTGATCAGCGCCAAGAACCTGAGCCTGACCTTTGAGACCAACGATGGTCCGGTGCATGCGCTCAAGGATGTGAACCTTGATATCAAGAAGGGGGACTTTGTCTCTTTCATCGGGCCTTCGGGCTGCGGGAAGACCACGTTTCTGCGCTGTATGGCCGATCTGGAACAGCCCACGGCGGGGGAGATCACCGTCAATGGGGTGAGCCCTGAAGAGGCGCGCAAGAGCCGCGCTTATGGCTATGTGTTCCAGCACGCGGGGCTTTATCCGTGGCGCACCATTGGCGGCAACATTCGCCTGCCGCTGGAGATCATGGGCGTGGACAAGGCCGAGCAGGACAAATCCGTGAAAGAGGTGCTGGAGCTGGTGCATCTGGAGGGCTTTGAGAAGAAGTTCCCTTGGCAGCTCTCCGGCGGGATGCAGCAGCGGGCCAGCATTGCGCGCGCGCTGGCGTTTCACGCTGATATCCTGTTGATGGATGAGCCTTTTGGCGCGCTGGATGAGATTGTGCGCGATCACCTCAATGAGCAGCTTCTGGAGCTGTGGGCGCGCACCAATAAGACCATCGGTTTTGTGACCCACTCCATTCCTGAGGCGGTGTATCTGAGCACCAAGATTGTGGTGATGAGCCCGCGTCCGGGCCGTATTCACGATGTGATCGAGAGCACGCTGCCAAGAGAGCGGCCGCTGGATATTCGCGACAGCCGGGAGTTCATCGATATTTCGCATCGCGTGCGGGATGGCCTGCGGGCGGGGCATGAAAATGACTGAGCTGCACATCAGACGGGCGACGCCTGAGGATGTCGGGGCGATGGCGCAGATTGTCTGTGACTGGGAGGCTGCGACGGAGTGGATGAGCTCGCCTTATGGGCCGGAGGACATCTCCGGGTTTATCCGTGAGGCCATGCCAGAGCGGGAGATGTGGGTCGCGGGGGAACCGATTGAAGGCTATCTCTCCTATGATCCCAAAGCCACCCGCGTGGGCGGACTCTATTGCCGCAAGAGCGGGCAGGGGCTGGGCAAAGCGCTGATGGACAAGGTGAAAGAGGGGCGGGATTTCCTCTGGCTCACCACCCATGAGCCAAATCTGAAGGCGCAGAAGTTCTACAAACGCGAAGGTTTTGTCGAGGTGAGCCGCCATGATGCGGAGCCGCCCAACACGGTGCGTGAAGTGCGGATGGAGTGGCAGCGATGAGAAATCTACTCCCGATTTTGACCGTACTGGCCGCGATTGTGGGCATCTGGTGGTTGGCGGTGGCGCCGATGAATGTGCGCCCGGCGCTGGATATTGCCGAACGGGGCGGCGCGGTTGTGGTGCCGGAAGGCTCGGTGGAACGCCGCGATGTGTCGGTTTTCAAGCTGATGCTCGACAACCCGTCGCTGGTGGCGGCGGGTTATGATCTGAAGCGGCCGCGGCTGCCGACACCGGCGCAGGTGGGCGAGGAGCTGTGGAAGACAACCGGCGCGATGGTCGCGAAAGGGCGGACATGGTCCAAACGCTCGCTGATCTATCATGCTTGGGTGACGCTGCAGTCCACCCTGTGGGGGTTCCTGCTGGGCACCACCGTGGGCATTCTGGGCGCGGTCGCCATTGTCTATAGCCGTGTGGTGGACCTGAGCGTGATGCCTTGGGCGATCATCAGCCAGACCGTGCCGATTGTGGCGCTGGCCCCGATGATCATCGTGGTCTCCAATCAGGTGGGCATCGAGGGACGCGGCGTACCCAAGGCGATCATCTCGGCTTACCTGTGCTTCTTCCCGGTGCTGGTGTCCATGGTGAAGGGCTTGCGCTCTCCGACAGGCGAGCAGCTGGATCTCTTAAAAACCTATAACACCAGTGGGTTGCAGAGCTTTCTAAAGCTGCGCTTGCCGGCAAGTGTGCCCTATCTTTTCACCGCGCTGAAGGTCGGCATTGCCGCTGCGCTGGTGGGTACGATCGTGGGCGAGCTGCCAACAGGTGCGATCAGCGGGCTGGGTGCGCGCATCCTGATCGGGGATCAGTTTGGCACGCCGCTGGCGATCTGGTCAGCGCTGGTCTGTGCCGCTGTGCTGGCCGGTATTCTGGTCACTCTGATTGACATCACCCAGCGGGTCACGCTGCGCAAGATGGGGTTCAACTCATGATCTGGATTGTTGCAATGCTGGTGTTTTGGGCGGCTGCCTGGCGCACCAATGTTTGGCTCGCAAACTCGGCTTATGCGGATATGACAGCGGTGCGCATCTCGGTGCCGGTGCTGTTTGGGATCACCATACTGGTGCTCTGGGAATGCCTTGTGCGTGGCTTTGGGGTCAGCCAGGTGATCCTGCCACCGCCTAGCCAGGTGATGGTGGTGTTTGCCCAATCCACAGACCTTTTGTGGGTGGATTTTGTGCAGACCGTTGTGAAAGGCGCGTTGCGCGGCTTTCTGATGGGGGCGGCGGCGGCCTTTGTTGCGGCGCTGCTGATTGACCGCAGTGCGTTTCTGACCCGTGGTCTGCTGCCGATTGGCAACTTTGTCGCCGCTTTGCCGATTGTTGGCGTGGCACCGATCCTGGTGAACTGGTTTGGCTTTGACTGGCATTCCAAAGCGGCCGTTGTGGTGGTGATGGTGTTCTTTCCCATTCTGGTGAACACCGTGCAGGGCTTGCGCGCCACGGACGCGATGCAGCGCGATCTGATGCGCACCTATGCGGCGGGATATTTCCAGACGTTGCTGAAGCTGCGTATTCCTGCCGCACTGCCTTTCATTTTCAATGGGTTGAAGATTGCCACAACCCTTGCTTTGATCGGTGCCATTGTTGCGGAGTATTTTGGTTCGCCCACGCGGGGCATGGGGTTTCGTATCTCGACCGGCGTTGGCAGTCTTTCAATAGATTTGGTCTGGGCTGAGATTTTTGTCTCAGCACTTGTGGGCAGCGCCTTTTATGGGGTTGTCGCATGGATCGAAAAACGGGTGACCTTCTGGCACCCATCACAAAGAGGTTGAACAACAACCCAAATGATATTCAACAAGGAGAAACTTGCATGAAACTCTCGACTTCCTCTCTTACGGCCGCGGCCTTTTCCCTGCTGGGGTCTGCCGCACTGGCCGCAGATGATGTGACCCTTCAGCTGAAATGGGTGACCCAATCCCAATTTGCGGGCTACTATGTGGCGCTGGAAAACGGGTTTTACTCGGACGAAGACCTGAATGTGACCATCAAGCCGGGTGGTCCGGACATTGCGCCAACACAGGTGCTGGCTGGTGGCGGCGCTGACGTGACCGTGGAGTGGATGCCTGCGGCGCTAGCGGCCCGCGAAAAAGGCCTGCCGATGGTGAACATTGCGCAGCCGTTCAAATCTTCGGGCATGATGCTGACCTGCCGCAAAGATGCGGGCGTGGCAACCACCGATGACTTTGCCGGTAAGACGCTGGGCGTTTGGTTCTTTGGCAACGAATTCCCCTTCCTGAGCTGGATGTCGCAGCTGGAGCTGAGCACCGATGGCGGCGACGCCGGTGTTGAGGTGCTCAAGCAGGGCTTTAACGTGGATCCGATCCTGAACGGTCAGGCGGCCTGCGTGTCCACCATGACCTACAACGAATACTGGCAGGTGATTGACGCGGGTCTGACCCCGGATGATCTGACCACATTCAAATACGAAGATCAGGGTGTGGCGACGCTGGAAGACGGTCTCTATGCGCTGGAAGAAAACCTTGCCGATCCGGCCTTTGAGGACAAGATGGTGCGCTTTGTGCGCGCGTCCATGAAGGGCTGGAAGTGGGCCGAAGAGAACCCTGAAGACGCGGCCATGATCGTGCTGGAGTATGATGAAACCGGTGCGCAGACCGAAGAGCATCAGGTGCGGATGATGGGCGAGATTGCCAAGCTGACCGCTGGTTCCAACGGCGCGCTTGATCCGGCGGACTATGAGCGCACGGTGGCAAGCCTGATGTCTGGTGGCTCTGATCCGGTGATCACTGCGACCCCAGAAGGCGCATGGACCCACGCCATCACCGACAAAGCGCTGAAGTGATTGATTTCAGGGCGTTGTGAATGAGGAAGGCCGGGGAAACCCGGCCTTTTTTGCGTTTAGCGGCTGGGGCGTAGAGCCGTAAGCAGGTATTTCGGCAGACGCAGCAGCAGACGACGGGCGAGCTCGGGGTATTCCACCTGACCGGCCAGCAGCTGCATATACATCATCCGCATGGTGCCGGAGCGGCGGAAGCTGGCCATCAGTGTCTTCTGCCAGCGCGGGCCAAAGATCACATGGCGCAGGGCACGGGCGATGCGCAGGTTGCGGTGCATGTCCTTGAGCGCTTTTTGATAGCGAGCCAGCGCAGTCTCCGGTGCCTGTGCCGCAAGAGCGTCGCAAGCGGCCTGTGCGGCGAGTTGGCCGCTTTTCATGGCGAAAGCGATGCCCTCACCGGTGATCGGATCCACCAGCCCGGCTGCGTCTCCGGCCAGCAGCACAGAGGCGCGCCCGGGGTGGGGGCGGAAATCGCCAAAAGGCAGGTGGTGGCCTTTGACCTTCACCGCGTCAGTCGGCAGGCCCAAGGTGGTGAGATATGTGGCCATCCGCGCCTTCATATCCGGGTTCTCAGCCCTTAGGCCGCCGATGCCCACGGTGGTGGAGCCCTGTTTGGGGAAGGACCAGCCATAGCCCCATTGGGCGGCAGCAAAATCAATGCGCAGGGGCTGGGATTGCGGGTCTTGCAACGCCAGCGGAGCCTCGATTTCAAGTCCAAAGCCGATGGTTTTTGTGTCAAAAGCCGCGCCAAAGAGGTGTTTGGCGACAATCGAGCTGACCCCATCCGCGCCGATCAGCACGCGGCAGGTGAGGGTCTCGCCATCGCGGAAGGTCACGGAGCTGTCGGTGAGCGTCGCCACGGGGCAGCTGGTGAAATCCACTGCGCCTGCGGCCAGCGCGTGGCCAAACATCTGGGCATCAATGTCCAGCCGCATGGTCAGATGCAGGGGCGGGATGTCTTCGAGCTTGGCCAGCTCTGCGCCCTGATACCAGAGGGCGCAGTCATGGCGGGTGACGGCTTGGGACAGGTCAGGATCTTGGCAAAAAATCTCGCGGAAATAGCTGCGGCTGCGCTCTGTGAAGAGGCCGCCACAGAGTTTGCTGCGTGGAAAACGCGACTTGTCCACCAAGGCCACCCGCTGGCCTTGTCTGGCCGCCCAAGCGGCCGCCGCACTGCCTGCCGGACCGGCACCAATGATGATGATGTCAAACTCTGTCATGCTTTATCCCTCGGTTTGCTTCTATCAGCTTTTCCCTCCGAGGCCAGACGGATACGGTGGCGCAGCAAGTGAAAGGACCAGCCATGACCGAAGAGAAACAGCCCGCGGGCGAAGCGACATTGCGGGTGCTGGCGATGCCGGCGGATGTGAATGTGAACGGGGACATCTTTGGCGGCTGGGTGTTAAGCCAGATGGACATCGCGAGCGGGATCATCGCGGCGCAGCGGGCCAAGGGGCGCGTGACCACGGTGGCGGTGGATGCGATGAAATTTATCCGCCCGGTCGGGGTGGGGGATATCCTCTGTGTCTGGGCCTGGGTCGAGCGGGTTGGCCGCAGCTCCATGGCGATCAAGATCGAAGCCTGGGCGGTGCGTCACCGGCAGGGGATTTCGGAAAAGGTGACTGAGGCGGTCTTTACCTATGTGGCGATTGACGAGGATGGCAATCCACGGCCGGTGCCCGAGGAAGAGACGCCTTGGCCGGGTGCTTGAGCGGCGCTTCCATCTGAGACATGGGCGTTTGCCGCGTGAAGGCGGGGTGGCAACGGGCGGCGCGCGGTGGATTGGCCGCGCGTTAAAGGCTTGGCGCTGACATGGGCGCAAAGGAGAGCGCCATGTCAGAAGAGATCCGCCCGCCACATCGACCCAGCCGCCGCGCCGCCCAAAGCGCGGTGATCAAAGGCACCAAGGCGCAGCGACAGGCGCGGGCGGCATTGGGGCGGAACCTCTTGATGCTGACCACGGAAAGCTGGGTCACCTCGGCGCTACGGGAGGCGGTGCGGGGGCGTGGCATCATCTGGAGCAGGATCTGGAGGTGCAGGAGCGCAAGGAGAAGGTGACGCTGTACCTCGATAAATCCGTGGCGCGGTTTTATCGGGCGATGGGCAAAGGCTATCAGGCGCGCATCAACCGGCTGCTGGCGACCTGGGCGCAGATGAAGATCGCCGAAGAGCTGCATATTGATGCGGCGATGGACGATCAGGGCGACAGTGCAGAGGCGGCGCAAAGCCAGTTGTTGGGGCCGCAGTCAGCTGGGCCGGAAACGAACGCGCCGTGAGTGGTGGCGAGATCAGGCTTTGTGCAGCGTGATCTCTTCGCGTTCGTCTTCGGAGCGGCGCAGGGCGCAGGCGAGATAGGTCAGGGCAAACACCGCCAGCGGGAAGCCCAGGGAGAAGCCGAAATAGGTGGCGATACCGGTCCAGACACCCGCTCCCAGCACAAACACCTGGACCAGGCCAATAATGAAACCTGCGATACTTCCGGGGATGAATAGTGCGAGTGCCATGGGGTGTCCTATCACGGTGTGCCTCGTCATTGTGTCGGTTAAATAGGGCGGAAGTAGGGCCTGGCAAGGGCTTTGATTTTCCCGGTCGGCGCAAAATTGCCCAAGTTTTCCGAGCGTCAGATTTTCCTTATTTTACGCAATGGGTTGGCGGATGAGCGGATTGTTGCAGCCCAGGTGTCGATCAGAGTGGCGGCGGCTGCGGTGAGGGTGGCGGCGGTAAAAAGGCCGGTGGCGATCCAGCCAAAATGCCAGAGCTGCCCGGCAAGCTGATCTTCGGCATAAGAGGCCGCAAACTGGTGCTGACCGTATTTGGCCGCCCCAAAGGCAAGCGCCGTGGCGAGCAGGAAAGCGACCGTCAGCGGGAGCGTGTTGAGCCGCAAGCCCGCCAATGTGGCCAGCAACAGACCAAGGGGCGCGCCAATCAGTAGGGTCTGCTGGCTCCACCACGGATGGGCGCCGAGCGGGCGGGCCACATCGACGAGGATGAGCACGGCCATGAGGAGGGTGGCGGCGAGTGCAGGGATAAGGTGGCGCATGGTGTGTCTCCGATGTTGGCTAGGAGATGGGGATGCGCGGGGGAGCGGGGAAGGGTTGTTACAGAGGGATGGCGGGGGTGTGATGGGGTGTGTTTTGGTTGCACGCGCGCGGTGCGCAGCGAGTGCGCACCTTACGGGGTAGGGTTTGGTTATCCAAGATTGGGCAGACTTAAGGGATGTCTTGTTATGTGCGGCCCAGGGTTCCGGGCGCGACGATTTTCTTTACCGTGAATATCGCCCAACGTGGTGGCGACCTGCTGGTGAGCCATGTTGAGGCCTTGCGCGATGCGGTGCGGCGCACGCGGGCGGAGCGGCTGTTTTACATTGATGCCTGGGTGGTCTTGCCCGACCACATGCATGCGGTCTGGACCTTGCCGCCGAGTGACAGCGAATATGCTACGCGGTGGCGGTTGATCAAAGCGCGGTTTTCACGACATGTGCCGAAAGGCAAGCTGCGGCCAAGCCATATTGCGTGCCGGGAGCGCGGGGTGTGGCAGCGACGGTTCTGGGAACACCATGTGCGCGGTGAAAAGAGCTATGCCGCTGCGGTTCGGTATTGCCATATGAATCCGGTGAAACATGGGTTTGTGGCGCGGGCGGAGGATTGGTCGTTTTCCTCCGTGCCTCGGGAGATTGCCGCAGGGCGGTGGGGGTAGGGTGCGCGGTTCCCGCGCACCTTTGTTGTTTGTGGCGTTGGGGGGCGCAGAGGGCGTTGGGGCGGTGGTGCGCAGTGAATGCGCACCCTACGGGGATTGCCTGTGGGGGCGAACGAAAACACCCGCGCGGGGGCGCGGGTGTATTTTGTCTATGTCACTCAGCGTTTTTGTGCCGTCTCACCGGGGCGCGTACGGGTTATTGGCTGCGCCAAAACCCTACCACGCGCTGTAAGTGTTTGACTGCGCCAAACACTTACCTTGTGAACTTCTTATGCTTCAGGCGCTTGGGTTCCAGGGCATCTGGGCCGAGGCGGCGCTTTTTGTCTTCTTCGTAGTCTTCAAAGTTGCCTTCGAACCACTCCACATGGGCGTCGCCTTCGAACGCCAAGATGTGGGTACAGATCCGGTCGAGGAAGAAGCGGTCGTGGGAGATGACCACGGCGCAGCCGGCGAAATCCACAAGCGCGTCTTCAAGCGCGCGGAGGGTTTCCACGTCCAGATCGTTGGTAGGTTCGTCGAGCAGCAGCACGTTGCCGCCTTCTTTCAGCAGACGCGCCATGTGCACACGGTTGCGCTCACCACCGGAGAGCAGGTTCAGTGGCTTCTGCTGATCGCCGCCTTTGAAGTTGAACGAGGAGCAATAGGCGCGGGAGTTCACTTGCGCGTCGCCCAGCTCGATGATCTCGGCCCCGCCGGAGATCGCTTCCCAGACGGTGTCTTTGTCGTTCAGATCATCGCGGGACTGGTCCACATAGCTGAGCTTGACGGTGTCGCCATATTCCACGGTGCCCTCATCGGGCTGTTCCTGACCGGTGAGCATCTTGAACAGCGTGGATTTACCGGCGCCGTTGGGGCCGATCACGCCAACAATGCCGCCCGGCGGCAGGGAGAATTCGAGGTTTTCAATCAGCTGCTTGTCGCCAAAGTGCTTGGACAGCCCGTTGACCTCGATGACCTTGGAGCCAAGGCGCGGGCCGTTTGGAATGACGATCTGTGCACGGGTGATTTTCTCGCGCTCAGACTGGCTGGCCAGATCGTTGTAGGCGGCGATACGTGCTTTGGATTTCGCCTGACGGGCTTTTTGGCCCTGACGCATCCACTCAAGCTCGCGCTCAAGCGTTTTCTGCTTGGATTTGTCTTCGCGGGCTTCCTGCTCCAGACGTTTGGCTTTCTGCTCCAGCCATGCGGAGTAGTTGCCCTCGTAAGGGATGCCGCGGCCACGATCGAGTTCGAGGATCCAGCCGGTGATGTCATCCAGGAAGTAACGGTCGTGGGTGACGCAGAGGATGGTGCCTTTGTAGTCGATCAGGTGCTGTTGCAGCCAGGCGATGGTTTCCGCATCCAGGTGGTTGGTCGGTTCGTCCAAGAGCAGCATGTCGGGCGCTTCCAGCAGCAGTTTGCAGAGCGCGACACGGCGTTTCTCACCACCGGAGAGATCGGCAACATTGGCGTCATCAGGCGGGCAGCGCAGGGCCTCCATGGAGATGTCGACCTGGCTGTCCAGATCCCAGAGGTTTTCGCTGTCGATGGCGTCCTGAAGGACGGTCATCTCTTCCATCAACTCGTCGGTGTAGTTCTCCGCCATTTCGATGGCGATGGCGTTGAACCGATCAACTTTGTCTTTCTTTTCCTTCACACCCAGCATGACGTTTTCACGCACGGAGAGGCTTTCATCCAGCTGCGGCTCCTGTGGCAGGTAGCCCACTTTGGCACCCTCGGCGGACCACGCCTCACCGGTGAAGTCTTTGTCGAGACCCGCCATGATCTTCATCAGCGTAGATTTACCGGCGCCGTTGACGCCGACCACACCAATTTTCACGCCCGGAAGGAAGGACAGGTGGATGTTTTCAAAACATTTTTTACCACCGGGGTAGGTCTTGGACACACCCTGCATGTGGTAGACATATTGATAAGATGCCATGGGAGCCGACTCCGTTCGCCAAAATCACGTTAGAGCGTGTGATAGCGGAGGGCGCGGGCGGGGGCAATGGAGGTTGGTTAGGTGGTGTTGCATTCGACTATCGGTCGAACTGGAACTGCGTCAGCTGTTGAACTTCAAAGACATCAAGTCTTTCCTCTAGGAGGTGTTTGACGTAGTTGGCATCATATCCTTTCGCAAATAGGGCATTTCCAATTCCCATCACAATGGCAAAGCGCGCGTCTGATGTATCCTCATAACATGCCCACCAAGCCGCCCAATTTGTTTGATGTTCATAGCTGTCAGTTGTGTCAGGGTCCTGTAGTTTCAAAGCTACCGAAATATCGTTCATATCGGCGTCCAAGCGTCTTATTTTTTGTATGACGTTCGGCGAAAAAGCTTCGAGTAACAGTAAGCCTGAAACTAAGGCGGCCTCGAAATGATCTCGGTTTCGTGGGAGAGGTGTAATTGCTAATCTGCGCAACAAGTGATGAAGGCTTCGAATTGAGAACTCTTGTTGAAACTGCATGTTGAGCAGATATTGCTGAAGCGATTGCAGGTAAGGGCTTTTCCCAAGCCCCATCTGAATTGCTGTTTTCTCGAAATACCTAGAGATTGGATTTAGTGAAGGATCTGAAGGGGACTTTTGATTGAGTTTTATGGTTAGGCTAACAAAACGTTGGAGGTATCTTTCTGCCTCGTAGTCCTGGCCATACCGTGACTTCACAGAGAATGCCAAAGCATCCATGTTGCACCCAAGTACGAAATGTACGCCATCTACATCAAAAAAATGCTTTGCGATTTCCAATACCGAGAGTGCGTAGTCGGGGCGACAGCGGTCTAATTCGTCGATGACGATGACCAGCTTTTGAGTTGGCGATCCTTGCTCATCAGGGGCAGTAAGCTGGACAAGCGCGCTCCGGAAAGCTTCCATTGCGGCGCGTTTGCCGTCTTCTTTTTTCCAAAAGTCATCCAGCGATTTGGCGATGTCGCCGCCTTCCTCTGAAAGCTTGTCGCCAATGTCATTGAGAGCGCCATCTTCGTCTCCGGTCAAAGAGATTGCTTTGCCCACAAGTGCAGCGGTGCCGAGCCGGAGCGCGGCTTTGCCTAGGAAAGGCGCGGCGTTCTTTGCGATGCGCCATGCTTTTGCGGATTTGCTTTCGGGGTTTCGCTCAATCCGCTCCGAAATTGCACTGGTCAATGCAATCAGCGGGTCGTCGAGATAGTCGTGTTGAAACGCATCGAAGTAGACTGTCTGTGTTTTATCACCATGATGCTTAAGATGCTCCCCGACCCAGCACTTCAGGAACACCGATTTGCCGGAACCCCACGCACCGTCCAGCGCGATGACCAGCGGGTCGTCTATGCGCTCGACAAGATCGGAGAGTTTGTCGCCCGTGGTTTTGCGATCAAGCTTATCGTGTTCTTCAAAGCCATCTTCGTAAAGCTTGATCTTTGGTTCGGGAATGTAGAGGCGCGCCATGGGGAAATCCTTGGGGTAATCGCCTTATACGTGCGTTTGGATTTCCCGATTGTCCAGCGTTATCCGCTTCTACTCAAACTCCACCAGCCGTTTGCTCTGGCCACCGCTCACATAAAAATATTCGGTCAGCGTGCGGCCGTCGGGCAGGCGTTCGTGCTCGACCGAGAGGCGCTCTGTGCCGTCAAAACGGGCGGCAGGGCCTGCGGGGCAGGTGGTGCGGAAGTTTTTCAGGGTAAAGCCGCCCTTGCGGTGGGTCTTGGTGGCCAGCGCAAAGGGGCCGATCTTGCCGCCACAGTTTTTTTGAACAAAGGCGATCACCTGTTTCACGCTGTAGCCCTCATGCAGCATCACACCGCGCACGTCCGGTGACTGCGTGGTGATCGTGTAGCCCACAAATTTCTTGTCCTGCGCCAGCGCCGGGGTGGCGGCGGCCAGAAGGGTGAGCGCGGCTAGGGCGGCTTTGGGTATCATGCTGTGCCTCAGTTTTTTCGCCGACGTTAGTGGCTGTGCGCGGCCAGTGCAATACGGGGTGCTTCACAGCGGCGATAGGGGCGCGCGGGTGCGCCGGGCGGGCTTGACAGCCGGGGCGGGAAAAGGTCAGGAGGCGGGGTGCCTTACGGATTGCCATATGTCGCGCGCGGCCAGCGCATTGGCCTGCTGGGGGGATCGTTTGATCCGCCGCATGCGGGGCATGTGCATATCACGCTGGAGGCGATGAAACGCTTTGGGCTGGATCAGGTCTGGTGGCTGGTGAGCCCGGGAAACCCCTTGAAAGCGCACGGCCCGGCGGGGCTTGGGCGGCGTTTGCTGGCGGCGCGGGCGCTGATGCAGCATCCGCGGGTGTTTGTGAGCGATTTTGAGACGCAGGCGGGCACGCGCTACACTGCCGAAACCATTGCCAGATTGCAGCAGGCCGTGCCGCAGGCGCAGTTTGTCTGGCTGATGGGCGCGGATAATCTGGCGCAGTTTCATCGCTGGAAAGACTGGCAGGAGATCATGGCGCGGGTGCCGGTGGGCGTGCTGGCGCGCCCGGGAGACCGGATTGAAGCGCGCACTGCCAAGGCGGCGCAGGTGTTTCGCAAGGCGCGCCTGAAGCCGCGTGAAAACCGGCTGTTGAGTCGTTCAGCGGCGCCGGCCTGGGGCTTTGCCAATGTGCCGATGCGCGCAATCAGCTCCACTGAACTGCGCAAAAATGGTGCCTGGCCAGACGCTTAGGCGTTAGTTCAAAACCCATCTTTCTGCCCGAGCGCCTGTAAGCAACTGTTAACGCAACTTTCCTACGGTGAGCGCAACAGGACAGGGCTGTCTTGTGCTCAAAACCGTCTGATCCCCTTGGTGCGCAAAGGCGCCGTGGCGCGCAGATGAGTGCGGTCACTCACCCGCCAAAAGGCACAGATGCCCCCCTGAGACTATGGCAATGACCTCTCTTGCAGAGGCAAACTGGGGGCCGCTTAGCGGATCGAGGCAATGGCCTATTTGGTAAACTTTCTGACGCGTCTGCTCGACCGTTTCTTGGGATTTTCGATCATGGGGCGGCTGCTGCTGCCCATCGTCGGCTGTATCGTGGTTTTCTTCACCAGCTCCACCGTGTGGTGGATGAATTTGCAAACCAGCACCTTGCAGCGCGCGTTTGAGAACGAAGTGGTGATGGCGCAGACCTTTGTTGCGCCGCCTGTGGCTGCGGCGGTTTGGGATTTCAACACCGATGGCGCGGAAGGCGCAATCGCGGGCATCGTTGAGATCGAAGATGCGATGTTTGCCAAAGTCTTTGTCGATGGTGAGATCTTTGCGGAGGTCGCCTTGGACGGGGCGGACACTTCCGGCTGGGACGACGGCGTTGCCGAGGTTCTGGCGCTGGAAGCGGAAAGCGCCCGCCTGTCTGTTGGGGACGTTGAATACATCAAATTCCCGGTGCACCACAGCGATGGCACGCTGGTGGGCGAAATGGTGATGGGCTTTGACCACAGCCGGGTCGTGGCCGTTGTGAACCAGCTTTACATGCAGTCGCTGGTTGTGGGGCTTGCCATGGTGCTGGTGATGGCCTTTATCGTTTACATTATCGCGGCCAGTGTGACCCTGCCGCTGGGTGGCATCATCGAGCGCATCGACAGCCTGCGGGAAGGCGACACCGAGGGCGAGGTGCCGAGCGATCGGCGCAAGGATGAGCTGGGCCGTCTGGCGCGCGCGGTGGTGGAATTTGTGCAGACCATCAAGGCAAACAAGACCCTGGAAGAGCAATCCCGCAACACCGCACGGGAGCAGACCGAGGTGGTTGGCGAGTTGGCGGATGGTCTGAACCATCTGGCGCAGGGCCTGCTGAGCCACCGGATCACGGCGGAAGTTGGCGAAGATTATGAAATGCTGCGCGCGGATTTCAACAAAACCGCGGAAGCGCTGGATGATGTGATTGGCCGGGTTCTGGCAACGATCTCCCAGATCGAGGAAGAGACCGGCTCGATGGCGGAGGGCACGCACAACCTCTCCAAACGCACGGAGAGCCAGGCGGCGACGCTTGAGGAAACCGCGGCGGCGATCAGCCAGATCACCGAAAGCGTGCAGAACGCAACCAACCAGACCAAATCGGTTGAGGCGACGGTGGATGCCACCAAAGCCGAAGCGCTGCGCGGCGGGGACATTGTGAAACGTGCGGTTGGCGCGATGCAGGACATCGAGGATTCCGCAGGCAAGATCTCTGAAATCAACCGCGTGATCGAAGACATCTCCTTCCAGACCAACCTGCTGGCGTTGAACGCCGGCGTGGAGGCGGCGCGTGCTGGGGACAGCGGCCGTGGCTTTGCGGTTGTGGCCTCCGAGGTGCGCTCGCTGGCGCTGCGTTCGGCCACAAGTGCGAATGAAATCAAGGAGCTGATCGACAACTCCACCGACAAGGTGCAGGTTGGCGTGGATCTCGTGGATGCGGCCGGTAAGGCGATTGAAGAGATCATCAAGAAGATCGAGGACGTGAGCAAACTGGCGGTGCAGATTGCCGAAGGCTCGCGCGATCAGTCCACCGCGATCACTGAGATCAACTCCGGTGTGATGGATCTGGATCGGGTGACCCAGCAGAACGCAAGCCTTGTAGAGCGCTCCAGCGCGCAGGGCCGGGCGCTGCAGGCGGCGGCCGGGGAATTGGCCGAGCTGGTTGCGAGCTTCCGCCCGTCCTCTATTGAGGCGCAGCAGGAAGCCTCTGACACGGACGACTGGGACGAAGATGAGAGCGATCTGAGCTTCCGCCAGTCCGCCTGATCGTTCGAAAAACCAAAGACCGGAACGCGCCCATGTGTTCCGGTCTTTTTTTGCTCATTGCAGACAATTTCAAACAAATTAACCTCTCAGGACGACTCCTATGGTAACCTGGATTCGCGAGAGTCTTTTGGCCCCAAGGGGATGGGAGCGACGTCATGAGTAAGTCAGTTCAACACTTCTTTGCATTGGTTCTGCTGTCTGTGGTCGTGCTGAGTGCGACCAGTTGGTTGGGGGTTTGAACCCACCCACGTACTTTGCGGAAAAAACGCCCTTTTAAAAGGGTTTATCGCATGGCGTTGAGGTTGCCGCGACCTGTTTGAGCGCTGGGCATCTGGGCCAGAGGGATAAACCGGATGTCGGTTACAAAGGCGGACGCCGTGGTTTGCGCCTTTGCCTCACCGGCCCAATCTTTAAGGCTTTTGTCGACTGCCCAGAGATTTGCAAAAAGGTAGCCTGCCACCTGCGGCAGCGGGGCCTCCTCTGCGGTGACCTCCAGCAACAGATGATCCCCCGCGAACCACCGCAACCGGTCCGGATGCCACTCAAAGGCATAGCGCGCTGCGCGCTCTGCCGCATCAAAGCCCAGTGGCACTTTGCGGTCATGGAGTTGGCCATCCACAAACCACGCGAGATTGATGGTTGTGGTGTCCTGTCCCAGAAATTCGATGTCGATTTCGTCGTGGCGCGCGCCGTAGTAGGGGCCGGTGTAGGTGAAGAAACCGGTCACGACACCGTCGCCCTTGGCTGGCCGGATGGTGGCCTCATAGCGCCCGTAGTGGCTGAGGGATGTGTGGCGGATGGAGCCGCCGGAAAAGCGGTTTTCACAGGCTTCTTGCGGCGTCAGCGTCAGGTGAAGCCCCTTGTCAAAGGCGACATTCGCGCGGGACCAATCGGTGTCAAACATCGGATGCGAAAAGGCATAGTACGCCACTTGCCAGTTGGGCGGCGCGGCGGCCTCAAAGCGGACCTGAAACCCGTTGGCTGGGTCGCCCGGTGGCTCGGCTGCGTGTAGCGAGGTGGGGGCCAGCCACATCAGCAAGGCGCCGAGCGCAACAGAAGAAGAGATGGCCCAGCGGGCCCGCAGAGAAGGCGCGATGGTCGATGAGGCAGCATATGCGCCGCTGAGATGCGGTGCGCCTTTGAACCACTCATACAGTTGCCCCCAGATCCGCACCCCGTCTCCACCCCGCATTAAGGTTAATAGTCGTTAACCTTAATGTATCCGAGGGGGCACCGGTGCTCGGCAAGGGAAATTTACATTTATGGTTTATTTGAGGGGGCGGGTTGAGGACGCGGTCGTGCAGCGTGTGCGATCGCGGCCGAAGGTTCAAGCCCGTGGCTGTGGTTGCCGTGTCAGCTTTTTGGTCGTCAAATAGGGGGTGAGCTACCTCGCGCTGCCTATGACGACAGCGAGCAAGGGCAGGGGGACGTCACGGTCTATCCGTTTGACCCACCTGCATGCGCTTTAGGGGCATGTTTTGGCACGGATTTCCACACGCCGGTTCAGAGGGGAACTCCCCGGCAGGCTGTCCAGCGGTTGGCTTTCCCCCATTGAAATGACCTCTTTGATCCGGCTGCCATCCGACATGGAGGCCCTGAGGGAGGCGGCCACCACCTCTGCGCGTTTGAGCGCCAGGGCCTGATTGGCGTTTGCGGCGCCGCTGGTGTCAGAATGGCCGATCAGGCGCAGACAGGCGGTTTGCATCGGGGCCGCATTGAGAACAGCGGCCAAGGTGGCCAATTGCAAGCGGGCGTCACCATCCAGCACGGTGCCACCTTTTTCAAAGAAAATATGGCTCTCCAGAATGTCCGCTGACAGCTCTGTTGTTACACCGCGCTGCGGCTGCGCATCGGGCGCATCGGCGCATTGATCCGCACGCACACCATATTCCCGCATGATTTGTGCACAAATCTCTGACTCACTCATCGCCAGAACCGGTGAGCAAAACCCAATCGCCGCCAACAGGCAGACATAACCAAACAACCGCATAACGAGCACTCCTTGGATAAATTGTCCCGCCAAGTCGTTGAATTTTTGTAAATCCCCGAAAGGGGTGCCGCGCGCGGTGAAATTACATATGTTTATGTTTTGTTCACGCCTCTTGCGCAGTATGGACCCTGTTGTTTGTTTGTATGGGTGCGCTGCATGGTTGCAGAAGGTCAATTGGCCAACCGGCACACGTGGATTGACGCGATGCGTCTCTTTGCCGGGCTTTCAATGGTTGGATTACATGTCACCGCGGATGCCCACGGGCAGCCGTTTCCGGATGCGACGCCGTCAGAACGGGTTGCCCCGATGTTGATCCGTGCGGTGCTCTATACGGCGCGCACAGAGCTCTTTTTGATGATCTCGATCTTCCTGCTGTTGATGGCACTTGAACGCCGTCCGCGCGGCTATGGTGCGACCATAAAGGAACAGGCGCGCAGGTTGCTGGTGCCGTTCGTTTTCTGGACCGTGATCTTTGCGTTTTACGGGCTGATCAAAGCTGACGCGCTGGGGTATTTTTCGCCCGAATGGGCGGAGCTCGTGGCCTGGCAAAGCTGGGTTGGTTTTCTGCTGCTCGGCAATGTGAAGTATCACATGCATTTCATCCCAACGCTGTTTGCGCTTTTGCTGTTTTACCCAGCTTACCGCGCGGCCGAGAAAGCACCGATTTTTGGCCTGTTCGCAGTGGTACTTTTGTTGATGAAACAGGTGCTAGACCCGGTGATCTTCAAGATGTTCTGGGGCGCGGATATCCTGCCCTACATCGTGCGCTTGGCCAAAGTGGCGACCTATACCGGCTATGGGCTTGCGGCGGCTGCGATTTTGGGACTCTGGCGGCGGTCCGAAGCGCCTGAGCGCGAGGGGTGGCTTGGGCCGGTGCTGCTTTTTGCTGTGGGGCTTTTTGCGTTCAAACTGGTGGCGATTTCCGATGTGATCGTCACGGGGCAATGGGATTTTGCCTATGCGCCGGGCTTTTGGGCCGACTATCTGATGCCGATTGCGCTGCTGTTCATCTGTATGTGCCTGGGGCACAGGGCTTGGCCAAGCTGGATTTCCAAGGTCGCGAAATACACCTTTGGCATCTACCTGTGTCACCCGATCTTTCTCGACCTCGCAGAAGTTGTGTTGAAAGACAGCCACCTGCCACCCATCGCGTTGATCGGGGTGGAGTTCCTGTGGACCTTGCCGATGACTCTTGGGTTTGTCTGGCTGCTTGGACGCTCCCGATGGCTGGGATGGACCATTGGTCTGGGTCGATTTCCCCAAATCTCGCGTGCTGCGCGCTCACAACCGATTTGATCAAGGAGGCAAACATGCTCACAACAAGCGAAGACCTTGGCATGATTTCCGTGATGAAAGTGGCCACAAGCCGTTTGACCTCAGCCGATTTTGCCGCCCTGCAAAAGGCACAGACGGCGGCGGAAGAGCGCGGGCGGTTTGCCCATTTGGTGGATCTGAGCGGCGTGCGCCGCGCCGCTGTCTCCGGCCTCGCAGCGCTTTTGGAGTTTCAGAGCGCGGCCAAATCCAACGGCAGCATTGCCTTTTTTGGCGCGCAACCTGCGGTGAAAGCCGCGGTCACCGAGCTTGGCACAGCGCCACTTCTGAGCCTGTTTGACACGCGCAAGGAGGCCTTGGCCCATCCCGCGTTTCGCGCTTGCCAATTGGCCGGTGTCAAATCGGTGCTGCTTGTTGCGGGCGCTGGCAGCCGGATGGCGCCGATTTCACATGACACGCCAAAACCGTTGGTGGATCTGCTTGGACAGCCGGTGATTGAACATGTGATGCGGCATTTGGAGCGCTTTGGCCTGCGGGATTTCATTCTCAACCCGTGCCATCTGGGGCCGCAATTCCACACCCGTTTCAAAACCACTGCCCACCGCAGCATCCAGTTCTTTAACGAGGGGCAGTTTGTCAATCAGCGCTGGCAGCCTGCGCCGCTGGGTTCTGCCAGCACGCTTTTGGCGTTGCAGGCGCAATGCGCTGCTTTTGAAGAGGATTTCTTTGTCTTTTGCGGGGACGCGCTCATCAATATTGATCTTGCAGAGATGATGGCGCAGCACCGCGCGAGCAGGGCGGAGGTCACGGTGGCGGCCACGTCTGTGCCACATGGGGAGGTGCAGAAATACGGGATCATTGAAGCGGATGTGCGCGGGCGCATCACGCGTTTTGTGGAAAAGCCAGCGCCGGAGCAAACGCAATCACGGCTGGCAAGCACTGGCATCTATGTCATGAAACCCAGCGCGCTGCGCCATCTCATCTCCTCTGGCGTTTCTCCGAAGGGGCTTGATATCGCGCAGCACCTTTTGCCGGAAATCTTGAAATCAGGCGCAGCGCTGCAGGTGTATGAGGCCCCATTTGACTGGGTTGATATCGGCTGCCCCAAGGACTATTTCGCCGCCGTCTCCAAAGCCTTGCGCGGCTTGATCGCGGGCCTGTCTCCTGAGGCCCAAGAGGTGCGGCGCCATGTCTGGCTGGCGCCGGGGGCGGAGCTGTCTGCGCGCGCGGTGGTGGTGGGGCCCTGCTACATCGGCCCCGGTGCAAAGGTTTCGGCATGCGCGAAACTTGACGGGCCCACGGTGGTCGGCGCAGGGGCCAGGGTCGCGCCCCGCGCGCTGGTACAGCGCTCGATCCTGATGCCGAACACTGCCGTCGCCCCAGGGACCTGGCTCAGCGATATGATTGTCTCGGCAGGTTGGGCCATCGATCACCGCTTTGCAGATGGCGGCACAACAACCGCCGCGTCGATGGAAGGGGTTACCCACGCCGAAGTCGCGCAAGCCCCTGCGGACTTGCCGCGCGTCGGGAGCTTGTGATGACATTGTGGTCCGACTCGATCCTGCGCGCCGCGGTGCTCAGCTGTCTCTTGTGGGGCGCATTTGCGCAGCCGGTCAGCGCGCAGTCAGGCGTAGGTGCCCCAAATCCCGCGCTTACGCAGGATCGGTTCTGGCTGTTGTGGGAGCGGGTCAAATTCGCCGGACGCCATTGTCCGGACGGTGCGCAATGCGTTGAACTCAAAAGCTATTCCAGCCGCCCCCTGACCACCAACAACACCGGCTTCATTTACCGGTTGTTCGGATTGCAAGGTGGCCTGCACAAAGCTGCCGAGCTGCCAAAAGATCACGCAGAAGCCCCCAATATCTGTCGCAAAAATCAGATTGAGGCGGCGCTTGGATTTGATCCCATGGCCTTGCCCAAATCTGAGAAGGGCGAGGTTTTGCGCGGCGTTGACGCGCTGCATCTTGATTTGACCGGGCTGAAAGCCCCCCCCGGGTTTTCGTCAGATTTCGGGCCGTCACTGCACAAGACGTTTGTGCGCAAGCTGCAGGCCGCGGGGATAGAGGTGGTCGACAAAGACGCGCTTCCTTCGCTGGATGGGCAGCCCACACTGAACCTCTATTTCTCGTTTTCTGATCCGGAGGACCTGTGTGATTACCAGTACTCGGTGTTTGCCTCTCTTTCTCAGGATGTTCTGCTGACCCGCGATCCGCGCATCAAGGTGGCGGCTGGCGTCTGGTCCTTTTCCACAGGCTCCTCCGCGCGTGATCACAGCGGCAATGAACGGGATGCCATTTTGCGCGTGGCAGAGGCCATTGTGCGCGACCATCAGAAGGTCAATGGCCGCTGAGCCCCAAGAGACGATGCGCAAAGCGGCATCCAGTCGCTTGAGCCAAACCAAATGATCCAAGTGAAGGTGTAAGGCCCTGATGACGCGCCCGTATTTTACTGCTTATGAGAGGCGCAAACCGCCAGCGTTTGCCCCGATGTCCGCCCGCCAGCGCGCGATCTGGCATTTTTTGGCAGGCTGCGCTGTCGCCGCCGGAGCCTATTATCTGCAGTGGCGCTGGAGCGCGTCTTTGAACGCGGATGCGCTGGGGTTTTCAGTGCTGGTGGTCGGGGCCGAAACACTGTTTTTTCTGGGAACTCTGCTGTTTTACTTCGATTTTTGGGACGAAGGGGACACGCCCGCTAAGCCTTATGATAGCGCAGCGTTTGAGGCGGCATCAGGTGCTCCCGCGCCGCAAAGCGTCGATATCTTTATCACGACCTATGATGAGGATGTGGCCGTTGTGGCTCCATCGATATCGGATGCAAAGGCGGTTATCGCGCCCGAGGATATGCGGGTGCAGATCTGGTTGCTGGACGATGGGGATCGGGCCGAAATGGCGCAATTGGCCAAGCACCACGGCATCGGGTATTTTGCGCGAAGCGAAAACCTTGGGTTCAAAGCGGGCAACCTGCGCAATGGGCTGCTGCGGACGTCGGGCGACTTTGTGGTCATCTGCGATGCGGATACGCGGCTGTTGCCGGGCTTTCTTCAAAACACGCTGGGCTATTTTTCTGATCCGCAGGTCGCCTGGGTGCAGACGCCCCATTGGTTTTACGATGTGCCGCCGGGGGAGAGCTGGTCTGACTGGATTGTCAGGCGCATAGGAAGCCCCCCTGCACATCGCTTGGTCAGGCTGGCCGCAGCTGTGCTGACTTGGGTCACCGGGCGTGGCCGGATTGGGGCAGACCCTTTCCTCGCAGATCCCTCCGTGTTTTTTGACGTCATTCAACGCCTACGCAACCGGAACAACGCCGCATTTTGTTGCGGGGCGGCCTCAATCCACCGGCGCGAAGCGGTGTTTGCCGGGGCGATAAAGCGCAAATCGGCTGCGGTGGGGCGGTTGCAAACACGTTTGAGGCAGCCCGTGGCGACCTGCCTGCGCGCGCTGCCTTTACAGCCATACCGGTTTCACGTGTCAGAGGATCTTTATACCTCGATCCTGCTGCATGAGGATGCGACGGCAGGGTGGAAAAGTGTTTACCACCCGCAGGTTGAGGCGCGGATGTTGTCGCCCATGAGCCTGACCGCCTGGGCCGCGCAGCGCCTGAAATATGCGGGCGGCACATTTGATATTGCGGCGCATGACAACCCGATTTTCCGACGGGGCCTGAGCTGGCGTCAGAAGCTGCACTACGGTGCGACCTTCTGGTCCTACCTCAATGTCCTCTGGGCGCCGATACTCCTGCTTGCGCCGATGGTTTCCCTGACCACCGGTGTGACGCCGGTGAAAGCTTATTCGCTCGAATTTTTTATGCATTTCCTGCCCGCGGTGGTGCTGGGGGAGCTCGCGATGCTGGCGGCCTGCAAAGGGTACCCTGTCGGGCCCGGGCGGGTGCTTGGCGTTGCCGCGCTGCCTGTGCATTGGCATGCGCTAATCTGCGTGCTGCGCGGGCAAAAGCCGCGATTTGCACCCACGCCCAAATTGCCGCTGGTTGGCGGCGGGCTGCGGCATGTTTTGCCCCATCTCGTGCTGCTTGCCCTGATGAGCGGGGCCGCGGCTGTTAGCATTGTGTGCACCGCGCTCGGCCACACGGGCTTCAGCGCGCCGTTGTTGTGGGTCAACCTGTTTTGGCTTGGGGTCAATATGACGCTGATTGCACGGCTGGTGCCGATGGCCTGGTGGACCCCGCCAACGGCGCGCCACACCGAAGAAACGCAGACAGAACCGGAGACCGCCCATGGCGCATGTCAGCTTGCAACCTGAGAAGACCCGCAATTCCAACCGCATGAGCTGGGCCTTTGTGGTCGGGCTCTTGGCCACGGCGGGGCTTGCGGTTGGGACCGATGGCTGGGGGCAGGTGATGCGGCAGAACACGCTCGCCACGCTGTCCGAGGAGCTGCGCCATGTGCCGCAGCCAGCCCGCGGGTTGACCGCACAGGATTGGCAGGATGCTGAAACCGCTTGGCGGTATTTCCAAGCCAATTTCCGCGCAGAAACCGGATTTGTCGATGCGGTTGACGGCCACCCCAATGCGACGATGTGGGATCAGGGGTCCCATTTGCTGGCGTTGATGGCGGCAGAGGGGCTTGGGCTGCTGTCACGGCAGGATTTCCTGACGCGGAGCGAGGCCTTGATGGCGGGGCTTGAGCGATTGCCGCTGTTTGAGGGCCGTTTGCCCAACAAGGCGTATGACACGCGCAGCCTGGTGATGGTGGATTACGCCAATACCCCGGTGGCAGAGGGCGTCGGCTGGTCGGCGCTGGATGTGGCGCGCATGTTGATGGCCCTGCGGGTGTTTGAAATCGGCGAGCCGGCCTACGGGCCGCGTATTCGGGCGCTGCTGGCGCAGTGGGATTTGAGCGCGATGACGGTTGATGGGCGGCTTTGGGGCGCCACCCGCGAAGATGGGGTGACGCAATACACGCAGGAGGGGCGCATCGGTTATGAGCAATATGGCGCGCGCGCCGCGGCGCTTTGGGGGTTGGATGTGCTTGAAGCCAGCACAGCCCGCCCGATCCTGGCCTGGGAAACGGTCAGTGGGGTGGAGGTTGCGGCGGACAGGCGGCGCGCAAGCAGCTTTGGCGCGATCACGCCGGTTCTGAGTGAACCCTATCTCTTGCAAGCCTTTGAGGTCGGGCTGAACAGTGAATCGCGGCTGCTGGCGAGCCGGGTCTATGCGGCTCAGGAAGCGCGCTATGTGCAGACCGGGGCGGCGACGATGGTGTCAGAAGATCACATCGATCAGGAACCGCATTTTCTCTATGGCGCGGTTTATGGCAACGGGCGTGATTGGGCCGTGGTTGCAGAAGACGGCAGCCTGCATGACGATCTGCGCACCGTGAGCCTAAAGGCGACCATCGGGTGGGATGCGCTTTATGGCACGGCTTACACGGAGAACCTGAGGGAAGAGTTGTCGGATTTGGCCGGGCCAACGGGCTGGATGGCCGGTCGATATGAAGCTGATGGGCGCACTAATTCTGCCTTGACGCTCAACACCAATGCGGTGGTTCTGGAAGCGCTTCACTATAAGCTCAAGGGGCCTCTGCTGCGCTGATGGCCGCGGGCAGTGACAATGATCGGCGTCTAAGCTGACAAAAGGCCCCGACTTGAGGGGGAGCATACCCACATAGCGGGGGTGCGCAGCTTTGCGCGGCGCCAGATATAGCTGGTGTGAAGGCGGTTGGCGTGCAGGCCTGATCTTTTAAGCTGTGCTGCGGTGATCAGCGGTTTCCTGGGGCTTTTGCTCCTGCTCGTCAGAAACTTTGAAGGACTGCTTTCGCCGATCCCGACAGAATGTCTGTGAATGAGCGCTCCGGCACTGTCACCTCGATCGCGGCGTGGGTGCCAGCGGGCAGATCTTCCAATGTGCTTTGAAGCAAGTGGTCGGCTTTCTGCGGGCGCAGTTCCAGCTCTACCTGTACCAGCGTCGCGGCCTGTTGCGCGGGCGTGATCTGCTTGATCTGACCTGATATTTGCGCCTGGAGTGCCCCCATGTCCAGCAGGCGGACGGGCAGGTGGTCGCCCGCTTTCAACTGAGCGGCCTGTTCTTCCGGGGGCGTGATTACCGTATGAAACACCTTGTTTTGCGGCTGGTGAATTTGCGCGAGCGTCAACGCGGTGTCTGAGGCCGTTTCCGGTGACAGCTGTCGCAGACGCAGGAGCTGGCCGGTGCCGGGAGAAATCAGCCAAGGCGCGTCGATCAGGGCGGACAGAGCGGTCAGCTCTGCTTCGATTGTCAGCGCGTCCTGCTCTAGACGCTGCACCTCATTTAAAACAGTTTTTCTTTGGGTTTCCTGCAGGAAGGCCAGATCAAATTCCAATTCGCGAATGGAAGCCTCAAGCGCTTCTTTCTCGATTGCGGCGCGCAGTTTGAGCACGCCCTGTGCCGACGGTTTGGCCAGGGCGGCCCGGGCTAGCAGCTCCTGTACCGCCAAGGCACTTTTGCGGCGCAGGCTATCGCGGCGCTGTTGCAGCTTGTCCCGGGCCAGACGGTTGAGGCGATGGGTGTTGTGACACCGCGCCAAAATGCTTTCCTTGCGCAGGTCCAGGGGTAGATCCGTTTCTGCTGAACGCGCATCCGTGGAATTGGCGGGTGCTTCGGAGACAGGCGTGCCGGTATTTTCTTGCATAAGACACCAGCGGTGCTGTCGGTTCAGGGCCAGCTGGTTTGAGAGCTCTATACTATGCTGGGCCATCGCGCCCCGATCATATCGGGCAAGTTTCTGCCCTTTGGAGACGTCATCGCCATCTTGGGCCAGTACGGATTGCAGGACGGCGCCCGCGGGCAGCACCACGGGGAGCGTGCGCGCCTGGCTGACAAAGGTGCCGGTGTAGCGCTGTGTTGGCGTGATGGTGATGTGCTGGGAGAGTGACCAGGCACTGACCCCGAGCAGGGCGCAAGAGGCCGTGGCCCAGCCCAGCCAGACCAGCGGCATCCGGTGAAAACGGCGCGACGGTTTGAGATCAACGCTGACGGGGCGCATCATGGCTCACCTTGCGAGAGGACAGCAGTCGTGGATCATAGGTTTTGATCGCCACAAGCAGGATGCCGCCGCCATCAGAGGCGCTGCTTTCCACATCAAGCGAGTCGCGCATGATCTTGGCCAGCGGGGACAGGCGCTCCCCGTCCACCGAGGTGTCTGCGGCGGTTTTGGCTTTCTGGATCGCACCAGAAGAAAGCGCGAGGCGGCTGTCGATCATCCGGATCTGGCATTTGCCGACAAAATGCTTGAATTCAAAGGATAAGCTGTCTGCCTCTGTTTGTGTCTCAATCCCCGATTGGCAGGCCAGACTGAGCATTTCATTGGCCACCATACAGACAGCGCGGCGGTTGGCCTCGTCCCTCTCGCGGCGGAAATGGCTGCAGATCCAGCCATCCAGCGCCTCTTCGCTTTCAAGGCTGCGCGGGGTGACAAAGCGGTGCCAACCGGAGGCCTGCCTTTCGCGAATGTCTGAGGTGGCGGCAAATTCGATGATCCGCCCGTTTTGCATCATCAAGAGTTGGTCACATTGTTCCAGCAATTGCCGGTTTTCGGTGATCATCAGCGTGATATGGCCAAGGCGCGCGTCAGATTTCAGGCGCTGGCCCAAGGCCACCAACAGGCTTTCGCTGGCGCCATCTTCGGGGCGGTCGAGCAGATAGAGGCTGGGCCGCAGCGCCAGCGCGCGCGCAAGTGCCAGCGCTTTTTGTTCGGTGCAAGACAGCTGCGTGACGTCGCTGGCGTTTTGGATGCGATCCACAGTATCGGCGGTGAAGACGAGATTTTGCAGCGCTTTTCGCGCGCGCTGCAACTGCAAATCGCCAATGAAACAGCTGAGATTGTTCGCGCCGCCGCCGGGGACCGAAAGCGGCATTGGCCCCACCAATGCAGAGGATAGGGCGCGGGCCTCTGCCTGACGCGCCCAAAGCTCTGTGCCCTGTAGAGCGACATGGCCTTCCACCAAAAGCCCATCAAGATCATGGGGGGCATGCAGTGCGCGCAGCAGCAGGGATTTTCCGGAAAAACTGTCCCCAGACAGGCCAATGATGGTACCCGGCTCTGCCCGAAAGGAGACATCGGACAAAAGAGGCGTGCCATCCGGCGTGCGCACAGAGAGATGGCTGACGATCAAAGCTGTGTCGTCTCCCTCGGCGTCTGCGGAATAGGGAGCAGGCAATTGGCGCACCTCGGCCGCGCGGTGCTGCAGTTCCGGATCGGCGCGGGATATCTGGCGAAAGAAAGTGGCGAAAGCGTCGGCTGACCAGCAGGTTACGAGGGCGATGGTGGCGACCGCGGCGACGTTGAGCACATCTTGGGCCACAAGCCAGGAGGCCATGGCAAAGCCAGCGATCAGGCCGCACAACGCGAGCGCGCTTTGTGTGGCGTCCAGAAAGGCGCTATCTCCCCGCGCGGCATTTGCGAGATCAACCGCGCGCTGATCACGCCCAGACAGAAAGGCGACGGCCTCCTGCGGAAGAAATTCCCACATCGGCTCAGAGCGCATTCTTTGCGCAACGACCCCGCAGAACAGCCAGCTGAGCGCGGCGGTGAGCACAAAAGGCACTGCCAAATAGGGGGAGAACACAGCAAAGATCGCGCAGGCAAACAGCCCGACAACCGCCCGCCCGGTCACCGCATGGCGCAGCCGCATATAGCGGTATCCGGCCAAGGCGCGGCTGTGACCCACTTCAAAGATGATCATCCCCAAAAGCGGCACGACAGCCCCCACGGCCAGCAGGGCCGCCAGAAGTGTCTGCCCGTTCAGTGCAACCTGCTCATAAAAAAACACCACAAAGATCGCGACCGAGAGCAAACACAGGCCGCTGCCCAGAGAAAACAGGATGGAGATCGCCGTGGCCCACATCGGGGTGGCGCGATCCCGAAAAGGCACCGGCTGCGCATCGGTGGGGCCAGAAGACCGTCTGGACGCTTCCAAAGCGTTTTGGGTGGGAGACATATCGGACATAACCAAGGAAACCTTCACTACAAGCCTTTGTTTTAGCGCGCAGAAGTTAACAAAAGCATTGCATGGTAAGGTGTTTTCAATTTTATGTTCTTGTTTTGTTCAAATTGGTAATTGGCGGCGTTGGTTGCCAATTGTTAATAGCTTTGTCGTTTCATGGTTGCATTCCGTTTGGAGTGTGTTTGATGAAGAGTGCTGTTGGTTCTGGCAAGCGGTCGCCGCTACGGGGCGTTGTTATATTCTTTGCTGCCGTGCTTGTGCTGAGCGGGGCCGGATATTCGGTTGGTCTATCTGCGCGCAAGGTGTTTCTGGCGCAGGAAGAAGAGATCATTCCGATCATTGCCGGCGGTGAGCTGGATGACATTCCCGCGCTGATGCGGGGGAATTTGCCAAGCGTGACAAGCAGCATGCTCTCGGATGTGCCACGTCGCAAAAAACCGCCTTGAATGTGTGAAATGCCCGCGGATTATTTTGACACTTTGGAGCGCGGCCTGAACGTGCCGCATGGTTATGATAGGCACAACGCATATGTGCGTAAGTATCGGGCAAGGCGTGGTTTTCTGAATGAACGGGAGCTGCGGGTGGCGCGCGTGGCCTGGCACTATTTTGAGAAATTCACGCAGGAGACCACGGGGCTTGCCAATTCGGTGGGCAACTACCCTTCCACCACGCTTTGGGACACAGCCTCTTACATGGCGGGGTTGGTGTCTGCCTATGAGCTGTGTTTGATCGAGAAGCCGGAGTTTGATCGCCGGATCACACAGCTTCTGACAACGGTGAAAGGGCTCGAGCTGTTTCGCAAAGAACTGCCCAATAAAGTGTATCACACCAAAACCGGCGCGAAGGTGGATTATACGAATAAGCCCGGTGAAATCGGATTTTCCGCTTTGGATATCGGGCGGTTTCTTGTGTGGCTTCGTATTTGTAAGAATCGCTACCCTTATTTGGCAAATACAATTGATTCCGTATTGCTAAAATGGGATTTTCGTAATGCCATTGACTCTGAAGGGTTAATGTTTGGCGCTTATATCGACAAGGAAACCGATGAGACCGTTTATGCCCAAGAAGGGCGCCTTGGTTATGAGGAATATGCGGCCAAGGGATTTGCGCTCTGGGGGTTTCAGCCGCGTCTGGCCCATCGGGCGGAGCCGTTTCTGACAGCCTCGATTTTTGGCATTCAGGTGCCCTATGACGGGCGTGACCCGCGGGTGTTTCATTCCCAAAACTATGTGGTGACGGAATCCTACCTGCAAGACGGGCTGGAGCTGGGGTTTGACATGCCCCATGACGACAGCAGCCCGGAATGGGTGCACACGGATGGCTGGCGGGCGGAGTTTGCAGACCGGATCTATCAGGTGCAGGAAAACCGCTGGCGGCAGACCGGGTTTATGACGGCGCGCTCTGAGCACAATGTCAAAGGCCCGCCGTATTTCACCTATGATACCATCTTCTCGGATGGCTACCCATGGAACACGGTGACGCCGCGCGGCGACTATGTGCCGGATCACTCCGCCGTGGCCGCAAAGGCGGCGCTGGGCCTCTGGGCGTTGTGGGAAACCGAATATACCGATGTGCTCTATGAGGCGATCATCGAGCTCTATGATCCGGAAAACGGCATGTATGAAGGGCTTTATGAGCGTGGGCAGGGGCGTGTGGCGATCTATACGGCCAACAACAACGGCATCATTCTCACCTCCCTGCTGCACAAGGTGCAGGGCACCATTCTGACCCCTTACACCGGCGACACCGAGGTCTGGTACACCGCGTTCCGCGAGCAGGACATCCGGCTGTTGCGGAATTACCCGGACCCTCCACAGAAAGACGACTGGCTCCCGGCGCTGCGTCATTCCGTTCAAGAGAAGGCTGATTACTGATGCGATATTTTGTTCAAACCTTTGCTGCAGCGGCTGGCGCTGCGCTCTTGGCGGCCACATCAGCCGGCGCACAGACGGTTGGCGCGCCTGAGCGTGGAGAGGAGGCTTTCGCCTCGGAAAATGCGATCTTGGATACCTCCATTCCCTTCGCCATTGGCGCGCGGGAGGCGCGGCAGGCTTTGCGCGGCGCTTTTGGCTGGCCCAGCTTTCAGGAAGGCTTGGTGGAAGGGGTCTATTTTCGGTTTGATCCGGATGGCTATGCCCGCTTTGCGCCCACGCCCCGACTGGATGTGGATGTTTTTGAGGTGATTTGCCGCCCGCGCACCTATGCCTGTGCGGCGCGAAAAGAGGGGCTTGAGGCTTTCCTGACGGATCGCGGGCAGCTGCAGGTCAAGCTTGAGAACGCGCTGGCCGGGGACCAGTTCTTTGTTTCAGAAGGGGTGTCTGAAATTCAGGTGCCGGAGCGGATTTTGCAGCCCTTGGATGTCCCGCTTGAGTTGCTTTTGGGATCGGGCGGCGAGCTGATTGTACGCCGCGGGGGATCTGAGGTGTCGCGTGTGTCACTCAAAGGGTTTTCGGCGGTCACCGCCTATCTGCGCTGGATCGCGGCGCGGCAGGATTATTCTGTTTTGCCAAGGGGCTGGCCGGTGCCAAATGCCGACGGGGCAGGGGGCGCGGGATCCATGACACAACCTGCCGCCTGGAACTCGCCCATGCCGCAGCCACAGGTGCTTGCGCCTGAATATGCCAGTGCGCTTGCCGCTGGAATTGCGCCTGCGACCACGGTGAGCCCGGTGACGTTGGCGGCGCCCACCGCCACAGCCCAGCCACAAGCCGGGTCTGCGCCGATGGCCGACACGGTCAGCGGGCAAGAGCTGCGCACAGAACTTGAAACGCTCAAACGGATCATTTTGCAGGCGCAGCTTGGGCGGGCCGCAGAGGTGCCTGATGCGATCCCTGCACCGGCATTTCCGCCGCAGGCTGAGATGCCCGCGCGTGGGGCAGGGGGCATGCAAGCAGAGCCCAGTCTGGCGCAACTGCTTGCGGCGGTTGAGGGGCTGCAGACCCAATTGGATGGGCTGCAACAAGAGCCTTCTCTTCCTGTTACTGCGGGGGCTCCTGGAGCCGGAGTGCAGGGCTCTCTAGTGTTGAGCGCGCAGCCTGAGGTGATGCCGCAAAGCCCCGCCGTTCAGCCACAACCTGACCATCGGGCGGATACAGTGAAGAAGCTGGATTACCTGATTTCCGATCTGGGACTGGACCCACAAGCCGCGCTGCGGGTGCTGCAGATGGCGGCCAAAGACACAGCCCAAGGCGTGGGAGCACATCCGACCACTCCGGTTGCTGCTGAAACACTCAGCACCTCCGCGCCACTTGCGCCGGAGCCTGCTGCCAAACCGGTGCTCTACCAGAATGAGCTGGTGGATCAGATACTTGCTGAGCTTGAAACGGATATGATGGCCGCAACAGGTGGTGGCGAACCTGCGGAGCCAACCGTCAGTCAGGTGACTGTAGAGGACTACATATTGCTTTCGCGCTACTTCAAATCAGCTGTTCTGCCGGATCTCGAAGCCATGGCCGCACAGCAAAACCCTTAGTGGGAGCGCAGTGACGCGGATCGCGACAGGATGGGCTGTGAGGCATTGAGGGCATCGCGCTCAAACCCTGCGGCGGTTTGATAGGCGCGCATAAAACCGGCGCGCTTCTTGGGAGAGATCACCGCGTCAATGTCATCAAATTGCCCACCGCATAGCTGGTCGAAATGTTTGAGGAGGCCAAAGGGGCCGTCTGCGCGGTTGCGCAAAACCAGCTTGGCCACGGGATCACAAAGTTTGTTGTTGTAGTCTGCAAGCGCGGCGGGGGTGACGCCAAGATCGCACAGGCTTTTGCCAAGTTCGCGCGTGTCGATGATGGCTTGCGTCGCCCCGTTTGAACCCGTCGGATACATCGCGTGGGCCGCGTCGCCCAAGAGCGCCACGCGATTTTGGTGCCAATGCGGCAAGGGATTGCGATCTATCATCGGGTTCTCAAAGGCGGTGGGCACGGCAGCGATCAGGGCAGGGACATCCAGCCAATCATATTTCCAGTCTGCAAAATGCTCCAAAAATTGCGCCGGGGACACCGGCGAAAACCAGCTGTCTTTGGGCCAGTCAGCATCGCCATCAAGGGTGATTTCAGCAATCCAATTGATTTCGGCCAGCCCGGTTTGCGCATCCGCTGCAGAGATCGGATAGAGCACAACGCGTTTGTCGTGCGTTCCCAGCCCGATGAAGGATGCTTTTGTACGTAAGGGCTTTGCCAGACTGGTGCCCCGCCACATGAGAACGCCGCCCCACTGAACGCCACCGTCGTCGGGGTGCATTTGCGCGCGGACCTTGGAATGGATGCCGTCAGCACCAATCAAAAGCGCAGCTTTGGTCTCCCCGGTAAGGCCGCTGCGGGTCTTCCAATGCGCCGTAACATCTTCTTCTGATTGGGAATATCCGAGCACTTGGCGATCTGTGATCAAGGCGTCAGGCCCTGCTTTCGCCAGAAAGGCGTCGCGCAGCATCATATGAAAGCGTCCGCGATGCACCGCGTATTGCGGCCAATGATAACCTGCCGCTTCGCCGCGCGGTTCGCTGTAAATGTCTTTGCCGTTCAGACCGACTAAGACCCATTCGGTGATGGGCAGGCCAATGGCGTCAAGATCGTGCCGTGTAAAACTGAGCCCAAGCAACTCGCGCACGGCGTTGGGTTGCAGATTGATGCCAACGCCGTGCGGACGGATGGTCTCCACTGCTTCGAGAACAACCACCGGCTGGCCGATCTGGTGCAGGGTCAAGGCGGTGGCCAGCCCGCCGATGCCGCCGCCGGCGATGACAATTGGTAGATCAGAGGCTGTTGGCATGGCACTTCCCGATTGTTTGCGCCACAGTAGCAGCGGGGCGGTGTCTGACAAATCCCAAAGACCTTGCCTTGTGGGGGGCGCATTCGGTATCCCCATGAAAAGACGGTGAATTGTCAATGGAACTCCATGCGGCGTAACGCTCTGCTTTCTGGTGTCAAACACGCTGCCTGCGCGGCGATGCTGGCGCTTGCGCCTGCCGGGGCGCAGGCCGCAGAGGTCTCTATTTTTGCGGCCGCCAGTTTGGCGGAGGTCTTGAAAGACTTGGGCGATGCCTTTGAAGCTGTGAGCGGACATGAGGTGGTTTTGACGCTGGCAGGGTCTTCGGCGCTGGCGCGGCAGATTGAGTATGGGGCGCCTGCAGATGTGTTTGTCTCCGCCAATGCGGCTTGGGTGACGCATTTGGAGGACCGCTCTGTGTTGGCGCAGGGGCAGACAAAATCCTTATTTGGCAATGACTTGGCTTTGGTTGTTGCTGCGGATGATAGGGCCGCGCCTGTTGAGATATCTGACGTCGACTTTGACGCTTTGCTGGCGGACGGGCGGTTGGCGATGGCCTTGGTGGAGGCTGTGCCTGCCGGGATATATGGACGCCAAGCGATTGAAAGCATGGGGCTTTGGCAGGATGTAGCTCCGAAGGTGGCGCAGGTGGATAATGTGCGCTCGGCCCTTGCGTTGGTGGCACTGGGCGAGGCGCGGGCCGGGGTTGTCTATGTGACAGACGCTTTGGCGGAAGAGCGGGTCCGCGTTTTGTCGGTCTTTCCGTCGGAATTACACGATCCGATTGTGTATCCTGCGGCTGTCGTGGCCGGGCAGGATCGTCCTGAAGTGATTGAATTTATGAAGTTTTGGCAAGGCGAAGCCGCAAAGGCCGCCTTTGTCGAGCGGGGCTTTCGGGTGCTGGAGGGCGGTGAGTGACGGAGTGGCTGGGGCCAGAGGAGTGGGCTGCGGTGGCGCTGTCGCTGAAAGTGGCGTTTTGGGCCACGTTGGGGGCGCTGATTCCCGGTGTTTTTGTGGCCTATGCGCTGGCGCGCTGGCAGTTTTACGGAAAACAATTGCTCAATGTTTTTGTACACTTACCGCTTGTCCTCCCGCCTGTTGCGACGGGGTATCTGTTGCTTGTGACCTTTGGCACCCAAGGGGCCTTGGGCGCAGCACTGAAAGAGGTCGGGATCGTCTTTGCCTTCCGTTGGACCGGCGCGGCGCTGGCCGCGGCAGTTATGGCGTTTCCGTTACTGGTGCGTTCGATCCGGCTGTCGATTGAGGCGGTGGATCCGAAATTGGAGCAGGCCGCCGCCACTTTGGGCGCAAGCCGCTTTTGGGTGTTCACAACCGTGACCTTGCCGCTGATTTTGCCGGGCATATTGGCCGGGATGGTGCTTGCCTTTGCCAAGGCCATGGGCGAGTTCGGCGCAACCATCACCTTTGTCTCCAATATCCCCGGACAAACCCGCACCGTGCCCTCGGCAATCTATGCGTTCCTGCAGGTGCCGGGCGGGGAAACGGCGGCGATCCGGCTCGTCATTGTGGCCATTGTGGTGGCCATGGGCGCTTTGATCCTGTCGGAAGTTCTGGCGCGACGGATTGCGCGGAAAGTGGGGCAGGCATGAGCCTGTCCGTGGAGATAAAACAGCGCTTTCAAGGGTTTGACCTTGATGTGCAGTTTGATGCCCCACCGGGTTTGACGGTGCTGTTTGGCAGCTCAGGCTCGGGCAAAACATCGGTGATCAATGCGGTGGCGGGGCTGAGCCGCCCAAGCCATGCGCGCATCACGGCTGCGGGGCGCAGGCTGGTGGACAGCGACGCAGGCCTGTGGACGCCACCGCACAAACGCGCCGTGGGATATGTCTTCCAAGAGGGGCGTTTGTTCCCGCATCTGAATGTCCACAGCAATCTGCTGTACGGGGCGGGCTATGCCAAAGAGCGGGCCGAGGTGGCGGGTTTTGATCAGGTGGTGGAGATCCTTGGGATCGGGTCGCTTTTGGAGCGGCGTCCTGCGGCGCTTTCTGGGGGGGAAAAACAGCGGGTGGCGATTGGCCGGGCGCTGTTGGCGCGCCCTGAAATGATCCTCGCAGATGAGCCGCTGGCCGCTTTGGATGAGCCACGCAAAGCGGAGATCCTGCCGTATTTTGAAAGGCTGCGCGACGAATTTTCGCTGCCAATACTGTATGTTAGCCACTCAATTGCGGAGGTTGCGCGGCTGGCGACAACGGTGGTTGCGATGGAGCAGGGGCGTGTTGTGCGGGTTGGACCTGCGGCGGAGGTGCTGTCTGATCCAAGCTTTACGCCGTTGGGCGTGCGGGCCGTGGGGGCGGTGCTGGAAGCGGAGGTTGCGACCCATCATGCGGACGGGTTGACGGAACTCAGCGCCAATGGGGTGCCATTGCTGTTGCCCAAAGTGGCACATCCGTTGGGCCATTCAGTGCGCGTGCGGGTTGCCGCGCATGATGTGATCCTGTCGCGAGAGGAACCTAAGGGATTGTCCGCGCTCAATATTATCGCGGGCACTGTGCAGTCTGTGCGGGCCGGAGGCGGGCCAGGGGCCATTGTCTCGGTGGACACAAAGGCCGGGCGTGTGCTGGCGCGCATCACCCGCCGCTCTGCTCAGGCGCTGGCGTTGCGCGAAGGTGTTGCGTGCTATGCGGTGATCAAGTCGGTCTCGGTCGCGCCACAGGACATTGGCACGCGGTAACGCGGTTTTTTCGGGTTTTGAGTCGCTTTGTTAACGCGGACTCCCCGACCAAAAAGCGCCTTCGGTATCGCGTCGGTATCCCTACGGTATCGCGTCGGTGTTAAAAGGTGTCACACAGCCAGAGCGAGTAGTTAACGCGGCGCACGGCAACCGCGCCCTAAAGCACACCGATTTCGGCCAAAGCGCGGTTTAAGTCGTCAGGCAGCACGTCGTCGTTTTCCCGGCCTTCCGGCAGATCGGCTGGGGCATCTTCGGGCTTCAGATAGCGCCAGCCCTGAAACGGGCGTTTGAGTGCGGCCTGCGTGAGGTGGACCTGCGGGTCCAGCACAATGGCGCAGCGGCGGATGCCATCTGATCCAATCACTTCGTCCAGCCGTATGATCTTCTGACGGCACTGGATCGACCCTTTGATCACCCAATAGATTGATCCGCCGTTGAGGATTTCAGCCTCGCGTTTAGGCCACATGCGGGTGACGTGACGGGGCAGCCCATCGGGAAAACGATGCGCATTTGCCTCTTGCCAAGCGGCCAGAGTTTCGGGAGTTTCCGACCCGACGGACAGTTTTACAAGATGGACTGATTTATCCACAGCTTTCCCACAGGGTTATGCACTGAACCTACATTATATAGTGGGTTCATTAACCTTCAACCCCAAAATCATGTGGCTTTTCTTTGCGCGGGACTCTATTTGCCCGTTGCCACCATACACGGGTTTGTTATAGGTTAAGAAACCCTGAACATCATAGCAGAACAGTTGAGGACGCCACGATGAGCCGTTTCGCCGCCCCTATTGCCGAGCAAATCTGGGATATGAAGTATCGTTTCAAAGGGGCGGATGGCACGCCGATTGATTTGTCGGTGGAGGACAGCTGGCGGCGGATTGCACGTGATCTTGCGCGCGTGGAAAAAGACCCGGCCAAGTGGGAACACAAATTTTACGCTGCGCTGGAAGACTTTAAGTATCTGCCAGCGGGCCGCATCACCGCAGGTGCAGGCACCGCGCGTCAGGTGACACTGTTCAACTGCTTTGTGATGGGAACGGTTCCTGACAGCATGTCCGGCATCTTTGACATGCTCAAAGAGGCGGCGCTGACCATGCAGCAGGGCGGCGGCATCGGCTATGATTTCTCCACCATCCGTCCGCGCGGCGCGGATGTGAAAGGTGTGGCGGCGGATGCTTCTGGCCCGCTGTCGTTCATGGATGTTTGGGATGCGATGTGCCGCACCATCATGAGCGCGGGCAGCCGCCGTGGCGCGATGATGGCGACCATGCGCTGCGACCACCCCGATATTGAGCATTTCATCACCGCGAAGTCCGATCCGGCGCGCCTGCGGATGTTCAACATGTCCGTGCTGGTGACGGATGCGTTCATGGAAGCGGTGAAGGCGGATGGCCCCTGGGAGCTGGTCTTCAAAGACCGCGTGTATCACACGGTTCAGGCGCGTGATCTGTGGAACAAGATCATGCAGAGCACCTATGATTATGCCGAGCCGGGCGTGATCTTCATTGACCGCATCAACCAGCGCAACAACCTGAGCTACGTCGAAGAAATCGCGGCGACCAACCCGTGCGGGGAGCAGCCGCTGCCGCCTTATGGCGCGTGCCTGCTGGGGTCGATCAACCTCGCGCGTCTGGTGACCGATCCGTTTGAGAAGGCGGCCGAGCTGAATGAGGCGGCGCTGACCGAGCTGGTGGCGACCGCTGTGCGGATGATGGACAATGTGGTGGATGCCTCCAAGTTCCCGCTGGAGCAGCAGGCGCAGGAAGCCCAAGCCAAGCGCCGCATTGGCCTTGGTGTGACCGGTCTGGCGGATGCACTTTTGATGTTGGGCCTGAAATACGGCACCGAAGAAGCCGCAGCTCAGACCGAAGCCTGGATGAAAGCGATTGCGCGGGCGTCCTATCTGGCCTCTGTGGCGCTGGCAAAAGAGAAGGGGGCCTTCCCGCTCTTTGACAAAGAGAAATACCTCGCCGGCGGTATGGTGCAGGATCTGGATGAAGATGTGAAAGCGGCGATTGCAGAGCATGGCATCCGCAACGCACTGCTGACCTCGATTGCGCCAACCGGCACGATCAGCCTTTATGCGGGCAACGTCAGCTCTGGCATCGAGCCGGTGTTTGCCTATGCCTACACACGTAAAGTGCTGCAGAAAGACGGCTCCCGCACAGAGGAAGAAGTCGTTGATTATGCTGTGCAATTGTGGCGCGATAAGTTTGGCGACAAAGAGCTGCCAGACTACTTCGTGAACGCGCAAACTCTGGAGCCAGCGGCGCATGTGCGCATGCAGGCGGCGGCGCAGAAATGGATCGACAGCTCGATCTCCAAGACGATCAACTGCCCCGAAGACATCAGCTTTGATGCGTTCAAAGACGTCTACATGCAGGCGTGGGACACCGGCTGCAAGGGCTGCACCACGTATCGTCCGAACGACGTGACCGGCTCGGTTCTGACCGTATCGGAAAGCGATGAGAAAGCGCCGGGCGAACAGCCAGCCGATCACGTGGCCGACAGCGGTGAAGTGATCTACATGAGCGAGCCGCTGGAGCGCCCGCAGAGCCTTGAAGGCGCGACCTATAAGCTCAAGTGGCCTGACAGCGAGCACGCGATTTACCTGACCGTGAATGATGTGATCATCAACGGCCACCGCCGCCCGTTTGAGGTGTTCATCAACTCCAAGAATATGGAGCACTACGCCTGGACCCTGGCGCTGACCCGGATGATTTCGGCGGTATTCCGTCGCGGCGGCGACGTGTCCTTTGTGGTGGAAGAGCTCAAAGCGGTGTTTGACCCGCGCGGCGGTGCCTGGATGGAAGGCAAATACATCCCGTCCATTCTCGCAGCCATCGGCGGCGTGCTGGAACGCCACATGATCGCGATCGGCTTCATCGAAGGTGAAGGCATGGGGCTGAAATCCGACCCGAAGGCCGAGGTTGTGGCGGTGGGCGAAACCCCACGCGGCAAAGCCTGCCCAAGCTGCGGAGACTTCTCGCTGCAGATGGTGGAAGGCTGCATGACCTGCACCAGCTGCGGGTACAGCAAGTGCGGGTAAGGGTGCTGGGGTAGAGGTTTCACCGCCCCCGTGAACCTAAAGTTTAAGGCGGCGCGTATTGCGCCGCCTTTCTTTTTGCCTGTTCGATTTTCCCGTTCTGAGTCAGAAGCATGTCAGTTAGACAAAATCAAAATTGTAGATCTCAAAGCTGTCGATCTCCCCATCCAGATAGGATCTGAGAAGTGTGGCGCTGTCATTGGCGCTGCGGACCTGGCTGGCACCCAGAGTGAAGGGTTCGGTGTTGTTCATCAGACCCACCGGATCGTCATTGAGGATCGGCTCCTCGTTGAAGCCGAGGAACACAAAGTCATCGCCGTGTCTCTCAAAAAGGGTCATGCCGTTCACGTCGCTGACCTGATAGACCAGCGTGAAGGCCTCACCAGCGGTCACGGTTCCGGCAGCTGTTTCAATGAGATAGCTCTCTGTGGCGCTTTGATGCCGGATCAGGATCGAACCGTCGCCATCCACCAGCGCTGTCAGGTGGTCACCGTTGTCAAACCCGCGAGAATCGCGCGAGAAGAGCGCCTGCCAGGAGGCGCCGTTCACATTGGTTCCGCTGTCCGTTCCATCCAGCGCGTCAATCGTAAAGGTGATCTGGATCTGGGCGGTTTTGACCAGATAGGGCGCGATATTGGCAATTTCGACGTAGTCGTTGACGCCGTCCAGTTGCACCGCTCCCATTTCAACCTGCGCCCCGCGCTGCAGCAGTGCTGTATTGGCATTGGCAGATCCGTCAAACCCCTGCAGGTTTTCATTGTTAAACAGCCATTGGCCGAGCAGGGACGCCGGGGGTGGGGCCTGGGTCACATCGATTGTCACAGTGGCAGTGTCGCTGCCGCCATTGCCGTCTGAGACGCGGTAAACAAAGCTGTCCTGACCAAAGAAGTTGTCATCAGGCACATAGGTGAACCGCCCGTCGGACTGCAGGACAAGAACGCCGTTGCTGACATCGGTTTCAAGGCCGACCGACAGCGGGTCATCCTCCGCGTCACTGTCAGCACCCGCGCCATTGTCCACAAGCACGTTGCCCTGCACGGATTGATCCTCCTCCGTTTCAAAGCTGTCGTCCGCAGCCACAGGTGCGGTGTTGAGCGCGGCGAGACCGTCAAAAATTTCAAACCGGTCAATGGCGCCTTCAAAGAAGTTCAGTAACGGATCAGCAGTGTCATCGCCACTGATCACTTGGCTAGCGCCCAGGGTCCAGGGCTCTTCATTGCCGATCAGGCCCACCGGATCGCCCCTTGTCACTGGGTCGGTGTTGGTCGCAACCAAGCTTGGGGTCGCGCCGTCGACGCCGACCAGAAGCTGCAAGCCTTCGGTGGGATCAAAGATATAGGCGATGGAAGCGGCGACGCCCGCAGTGATCGTGCCTGCTTCGGTTTGCAGATAATAGCTTTGTGACCCGCTTTGATGGCGGACAAGTAGAGAGCCATCACCGTCCACCAGCGCGGTGATGTGCCCGCCTCCGTCAAATCCGCTGGAGTCGCGAGAAAAGAGCGTCTGATAGCTGGTGTCTTTGATGCGGCGGCCGCTGTCTTCCCCGTCCAATGCGCTGACGGTGAAGTCCATTTCTATTCGGCCGGAAGTGAGGGTTTCATAAGGCAGAATACTCTCGATTTCCACGTAGTCACCAACACCATCCAACAAAGCCGCGCCAGCAGGGGCGGACACGTCATCGCGCAATTGCGCCGTGTTGTTGTTGACGGTGCTGTCCAGGCCCTCGTTGCTTGGGTCATCAAACAGCCACCGCCCGATTGATCCCCCGCCAGAAGAGGGCGGCTGCACAGTGACCGTGACGGTTGCTGTGTCTGTGCCGCCGTTGCCGTCGTTTATGGTGTAGGTGAAGCTGTCTGATCCGCTGAAGCCGTCATTGGGGGTGTAGCGGATGGTGCCGTCGCTGTTGATCTCGGTGGTGCCGTTGGCTGCGTCGCCCACCTCGGAGATGGTCAGCGTGTCGCCCTCCACATCGCTGTCGTTGTCGCGCACGGCGATGTCGATGGCGGCGGCTGCGCCGGTGCTGGCGCTGTCATCTGCGGCCACAGGCGCATCATTCACGCCGGTCACGGAGATGGTGACGGTGGCGGTGTCTGTGCCGCCATTGCCGTCTGAGACAGTGTAGGTGAAGCTGTCGGTGGTGCTGTCGCCCACGCCAAGGCTTTCAAAGGCGCCGTTTGGATCATAGTCAAAGGTGCCGTCGCCGTTGTTGGTGACCGCGCCCAGAGTGCCTGTGGTGTCAAGCCCGCTCACGGTGAGCGTATCACCATCCACATCGGCGTCATTGCCGAGAACAGAGGCGGTGACAAAGCCCGTGTCCTCATTGGTCTCAAACCCGGCCCCGCTGTCATCCATGGCAACCGGCTGATCGTTGGCGCCGGTGATGGTGAGGGTTGCGGTGTTGGTGGTGCTGTCGCTGCCGTCGGAGACGTCATAGGCGACGGTGACCTCAAAGCTCTCATCCTGTGCGAGGTCTTCGAACTGGCCGTCATCCAGGGTGAGCTTGCCGCTGTCCGGATCGAGGCTGGTGCCGAGCACGCGGCCGTCTTCGGTGGTGATCAAGACATTCTCCACCATCAGCGGATCGCCATTGGGATCGGAAACAAAGGCCGGATCGAGCAGATCGACCATGCGGCCGGTCTCATCTTCGCCAAAGCCAGCGGTGATCGCGGCGACCTGTGGCGGCTGCTGGGGATCGGGGGCGACAGTGACCGTGACGGTTGCTGTGTCTGTGCCGCCGTTGCCGTCGTCTATGGTGTAGGTGAAGCTGTCTGATCCGCTGAAGCCGTCATTGGGGGTGTAGCGGATGGTGCCGTCGCTGTTGATCTCGGTGGTGCCGTTGGCTGCGTCGCCCACCTCGGAGATGGTCAGCGTGTCGCCCTCCACATCGCTGTCGTTGTCGCGCACGGCGATGTCGATGGCGGCGGCTGCGCCGGTGCTGGCGCTGTCATCTGCGGCCACAGGCGCATCATTCACGCCGGTCACGGAGATGGTGACGGTGGCGGTGTCTGTGCCGCCATTGCCGTCTGAGACAGTGTAGGTGAAGCTGTCGGTGGTGCTGTCGCCCACGCCAAGGCTTTCAAAGGCGCCGTTTGGATCATAGTCAAAGGTGCCGTCGCCGTTGTTGGTGACCGCGCCCAGAGTGCCTGTGGTGTCAAGCCCGCTCACGGTGAGCGTATCACCATCCACATCGGCGTCATTGCCGAGAACAGAGGCGGTGACAAAGCCCGTGTCCTCATTGGTCTCAAACCCGGCCCCGCTGTCATCATTTGCGGTCGGCGCCATATTCGCATCTCCAAAGACAATGTCGTCCAAGATGATGCCATCCCCGTCGCCGCCCGCATTCAGAACCACGATCCGCGCTATCGGGACGTCAGAGGAGAGGCCGCAGAAAATGCGATTGTTGGCGCCAGAGCCGATGATCCCATCAGACGCCTGTGTAACGGTGTCTTCAAACAGCACTATTCCTGATGCGGACAAAAACTGGATGGTGGTCGGTGTGGTCGGGTCGTTGTTGCTTGCGCCCAGATTGCCAATCCAAAGCCCTGCGACTTCGGCAGGTTCGTCAAACACGATTTCGAAATTGTCATCACCGTTGTCAAAGCCGATGGCGCTGGAGGAGGTCTGGAAGATTGAGGCGGAAATGCCGTTGGGCGCTGAGTTGACGTTTATGCTTCCGGTCACCAGTCCGAGAGATGTCGGGTCGATCACGTTGATGTCGCGCGCAACAATGGTCACCCCATCAAACTCGGTTCCGCTCAGGGTGTCCTGCGCATTAAACTCATCAAAGGTGAGCGTCGTTGCGTTGCCGATGTTCATTTGGAATTCGGCAAAGTCGCGGAATGCTTGCTGGTCTCCAACCTCGACGGACACAGTGGCGGTGTCGGTGCCGCCGTTGCCGTCTGACACGGTGTAAGTGAAGCTGTCGGTCCCCGTGAAACCGTCATTGGGAGTATAACGAATGGTGCCGTCTGGAGTGAGTTCGGTGGTGCCATTGCTGGCGTTGCCTACCACAGAGACGGTCAGTGCGTCACCATCGATGTCTGCGTCATTGCCCAGCACATCAAGTTCGATCGCTGCGCCTGTGCCGGTTTGGGCGGTGTCGTTTGCAGCAAGCGGGTCATCGTTTGCTCCTGTGATGGTGATGGTGGCGGAGTTGCCAACTGAGTCACCGCCATCGGTCACATCGTAAGACACCGAAATGTCAAACGTTTCTCCCTGCGCGAGATCCTCAAACTGCCCGTCGCCCAGCACCAGCAAGCCGGTTTCCGGATTGACGCTGTTGCCGACGGTGCGCCCATCCTCCGTAGTGATCTGAACATTCTCCACGTCCAGATCGTCGCCATTGGGATCAGAGACAAAAGCCGGGTTGAGTAAATCTACCAGACGCCCTGCCTCGTCCTCACCAAAACTCGCGGTGATCGGTGCGGCGACAGGGGGCTCCGGTGGGGGCGGCCCGTTTTCAATGATTGTCGCCGTCCCGACGGTCCCCGCGTTTCCGCTGGCGAGATCAGCGGTTGGCGTGATGTCCAATGTGAAGGTTTCATCCAGTTCGTCGATCAGATCCGCCACAATCGGCACACTCACAAAGGCGCGGGTTTGGCCTTCGGTGAAGGAAATCACACCTGTTTGGGGGGCGTAGTCCGCATTCGCGGTGGCCGTGTCCGCGTTGGTCTGAAACGGGAAGCTCAGATCTTTGTCGGCCGGGCGTGACAAGGAGATATCAAACACCGCAATGGCGCCGCCCGGAAGGTTTTCGATGACTTCAGGAGAAGACACAAACAGCGCGAGGTTGTTGCCGGTGCCGTCGTCATCAAGGATCCAGCCAGTGGTGCGGATCACCGGGGCGTGACCTGCGAGCGCGGCGCCGCTGGGGTCAAAGAGCTCAAGCACCACGGCTTCGTCGGTCTCATCCACCGCATCCGCATCGATGCGGTAGCTGACGGTTTTGGAGGTCTCGCCGGGGGCAAATGTGAGGGTGTTTTCCAGGGTGCCATAGGCATCGGTCTGCCCGGTGTTGGAGCCGCTGGAGCCAACCCCGCCGGTGCCCGCCAGCAGGCGGAAATCCACGGTGACCTCATTGGCCGAGGGCCCGTCCAGAGAGACAGTCCAGCTCAGGAAGTTGGGATCCACGCCGGAGGTGGCTTCAAAATTGGAGGCCGCGCTGACGTTGATGGTGGGGGCGCTGCCGCCCGCATCATCGTCAAAGATCTCCGCAGACCCGAGGGAGACATTGGCCACCGGAGCGGGCTTGGTGAAATCCAGGGTGAAGAGCTCGGATGGCTCGATCTTGGTGTCGCCAAAGACCGGCACGGTGACCGAGGCGGAGGTCTGCCCGGCGGCAAAGGTGAGGGTGCCGGAGGTGGCGGCGTAATCCTCACCGGCCAGGGCGGAACCGTCGATTGTGGTGTAATCAACGGTGAAGCTTTCCGGCGCCGGGCGCGACAGGGAGATGTCAAAGGAGGCCTGCGTCTGGCCGCTGTCCCCTTCGAGCACCACCGGGCGGGAGACAAACAGCGCGAGGTTGTTGCCGGTGCCGTCGTCATCGAGGATCCAGCCTGTGGTGCGGATCACCGGCGCGTCGCCTGCGAGCGCGGCGCCGCTGGGGTCAAAGAGCTCGAGCACCACGGCTTCATCGGTCTCATCCACCGCATCCGCATCGATGCGGTAGCTGATGGTTTTTGAGGTCTCGCCGGGGGCAAATGTGAGGGTGCCTTCCAGGGACCCGTAGGCATCGGTCTGCCCGGTGCTGGAGCCGCTGGAGCCAACCCCGCCGGTGCCCGCCAGCAGGCGGAAATCCACGGTGACCTCATCAGCAGAGGGCCCGTCCAGAGAGACGGTCCAATTTAGAAAATTAGGATCAACACCAGATGTTTCCTCAAGGTTGGAAACAGCTTCAACCGAAATAAACATTTCGAAATACCCTGAAATACAAATTAACCAAAACTAAGCTGAAGGTTGTGGTGAGGTTGCCGTATCGTCAAGGGGGTGTTTTTTGGTGGGTGGGTAGCTGTTTGATTTTAATGAAATATTAATAAATGACCGAGAGGTGTGACTAATTGATTGGCAATCAAATGTTGAAATTACAGGCGAATTCGTTGAGAGGATTTTGATGAATGGCAATAGTTTCAATAGGTAAAGGTGCTTTCTTTTTGAGAATCACATCGCCTGTTTCCATCAAATTGCTCTCTTTCGGTTTCTTCTCTTTGTTGATTTGGAAATTGCAGAATTAACCAATTCGTAAAAGGAAAATGAGCCGCAGGTTCTCTGCGGCCCTTTGCGTTGACAGTTTGTGTTAACCCGTTTGTAGGTCTCAGGCGGTAGCGGTTTGCTCGTCGGATTGATGCAGGCCGACCACCAGCAGTACGGTCAGGCCGAGGACGGTGTAGTACCAGAACTCAAGGCCGGTGAAGCCGAGCAGCATGGGGGCGGCTACAAAGACCACGCCGACAAGGCCGTCGACGGCGAGGTGCACGCTGTAGGGCAGCACGCGGATGAGGCCGAGGTGGTGGTCGGTCAGCACGGTCAGAACGAAGGCGGCGATGCCGGTCAGGACCGAAAGCCAGAAGGCCAGCGGGGCGGTCTCGCCCAAGCCAAACAGAAACGGCATGGCGATCAGGCCGAAGGCCACAGGGTAGTCGAGATATGCATGGATGTTTTTGGTAATGAAGCGTGGAAACATGGGTATGTCTTTCTCTCTTTTGGGCGCTGATCATCAGCGGCGATAGGGAGAGGTTAGACGCAGGTTTCAGCCTCATGAATGCTCGGAAGTTCGCCTATATGTGCAGATCGTTCAAATATGCGAATGATCTGCTCTTTCGGTCCGGCGGAACTCGGCCGGGGTGACACCGATCTCTTTTTTGAAGGCGCGGGTGAAGGCGGAGTCCGAGGCATAGCCTGCGCTTTCGGCTGCATCCGTCAGTGAGGCGTCGCCCTGTTTGAGCACGTTTTTGGCAATTTCCATGCGCCAGCCGGTGACATATTCCATGGGCGGCATCTGCATCTGCTCGCGAAATTGCACGGCAAAGCCAGTACGGGACATGCCTGCGGCGTGGGCGAGTGTCTCCACCGTCCAGCTGTCAGCGGGGGCCTTGTGGAAAGCATCCAGCGCCTTGCTCAGGTGTTTGTCGGAAAAGCCCCCCAGCGCGGAGTCCTGCGCGGCATCGCTTTCAAGATAGCTGCGCACAGCCTGCGCCAGAATGGCCTCCGACATTTTGAGGGCAATCAGATCGCCGCCCATTTTGTGCCCGCCCGCTTCCTCGCCGATCACCCGCAGGGTTGCCTCCATGAACCGCCCGGCGGTTTCGCCATAGTTGGTGAGGTGAATGTAGGGGGGCAGCCGTTCCATCAGGATGTGGCGGGATTTGGGATCAAAGGCGAAGTGGCCACAGATCAGTTGGGTCTCGCTTTGTGGCTCCTCGCCGCCATAGACCAGAACGCCTGATCCATCAAAGCCGGAGCGCTCCAGCACCGTATCGAGCGGCATGACCGTGTGCTCGGGATCGTGCCCGCAATAGAGATCATGTGACGCGCCATGGGGGATGATGACCAGATCCCCCTGATTGAGGGCGATGGGCGCATCGACACCGTTGACCCGCACGAGGCAGGCGCCGCGATGGGCAAAGTGAAACCGGGCCACGTTTTCATAGCTCGGCACGGCCACGCCCCAGGGCTTGGTGAAGGAGGTGCGGAAGTAGAGCGTGCCGCGCATGGAGAGTTTGTTGAGGATGTCACTGAGCAGATCAAGCATGTGTCCACCATAGAGGGGCCAGCGCTTCTGTACAGACAACTGAACGATCTGCATGAAACTTAGGACGTTCAAGCATATATCGCGCGGTTTGCTTCCGATTACTCCTGTTTTATCGCAACACCCTATGGAGTTCTCAAGATGAAGAAACTGATTTCCGCACTCGCCGTGGCGCTGGCCATGACTGGGGTTCAAGCCGCTGCGCAGGACGTTGCCGAGATGAGCGACCTGGAATATGCGCATATTGCCTATACGGCGGACAACATCGACATTCGCTATGCCCATCTGGCGCTGGCGCTGTCGACCAACCCTGAGATCCACGAATTTGCAAACACCATGATCCGCGATCATACGGCGGTGAATGAAGCCGCGCTGGGGCTGCTGGATAAGCTTGGTGCAACGGCGCAGGACAATGCCTTCAGCCAGACCTTGAATGCCAATGCAGAAGAGATCATCGCCGGCTTTGTGAAGCTGCGCGGGGCGGAGTTTGATGCGGCTTATGCAGCCAATGAGCTGGCCTACCACAAGGCGGTGAATGAGCTGGTGGAGAACACCATGATCCCCAATATCGACAATGCCGAGGTGAGGGCGCTGTTTGAGCAGGGACTTGAGATCTTCAAGGCGCATGAGGTGCATGCAGAGATGATGGTGAAGGCGCTGCAGTGATGGGACGTGCGTTGTCACGCCGCGCCTTGATGGGAGGAGCGGTCGCGTCAGCGGCCGCTCTGACGATTCTGCGCGCCAAGACCACAGCGGCGAAACCCATGATCCATGAGGTGCGGATCACCTCCTTTACCTTTGAGCCGGAGCATCTGGAGGTGTCGGTGGGCGACATCATCCGCTGGACCAACGAAGATTTGGCACCGCATACGGCAACCGCGCTGGAGTTTGGCTGGGACACCGCCGAAATCGAGAAAGGCGCATCCGCGGAGGTGACCGTAACGGAGGGGATGGAGACATCCTATTTCTGCGTCTTTCATCCGCATATGACTGGCACGCTTTCGATTTCCTGATCCGCTGACAAGGCGCTCGCCTGAGGCGCAAAAGAAAACCCGCGCCGAAGGAGGTCTCCGGCGCGGGTTTGTTTTTCATTTCAGACCCTTATCAGGCGAAGTAGACGCCGGATTCTGCCATTGGCAGCTCTGCGATCAGCTGACTGTCATCTGTTAGAGCGGCAATCGCATTGGCCAGCGCTGGTGCGGAGGGCGGGGTGCCCGGCTCACCAATGCCGGTGGGCGCTTCGGCTGAGGCGATGATGTGGGTTTCAATCGCCTTGATGTCGGAAATCCGCAGGGGCTCGTAATCCGGGAAGTTGGATTGCTCCACAGCGCCGCCATCCAGCGTGATCTGGTCGCGCATGGCGTGGCCGATGCCGTAGCCGATGCCGCCTTCGATCTGCGCGCGCACGGTGTCCGGGTTGACGGCGATGCCGCAATCCACGGCGGCGGTGACTTTCTCGATCACGATGCCGTCGTCGTTGTTGCCCGAAATTTCCACCACTTCTGCCACGTAGGAGCCGAAGGATTTGTGCACGGCGATGCCCTGGGTACGACCGGCAGGAGCATTGCCCCAGCCCGCTTTTTCCGCAGCCAGTTTCAGTACGGCCGCCTTGCGGGCAGCGTCGCCTTCACCGGTCAGATAGGACAGGCGGAAGTCGACCGGATCCTGACCAGCGGCTTTCGCTGCCAGATCCATCATCACTTCCATCACATAGGCCGTATGCGTGTGGCCCACAGAGCGCCACCATAGAACGCTGGTCGCCTTTTGGGTGTCGGTCAGGCCGACAAACTGGCCGGGGATGGTGTAGGGGCTGTCCGCCACGCCCTCAACCGAGGAGTGGTCGATGCCGTCATGCACCAGCGCCGCTTCAAAGGCGGTGCCTTTGATCACAGACTGGCCTGCGATCTGGTGATCCCAGCCCACAATTGTCCCGGCATCGTCCAGACCCACGCGCACCTTGTGGCCAAAGGCCGGGCGGTAGTAGCCGCTGCGGATGTCATCTTCGCGGTCCCAGACCAGTTTCACCGGGCGGGAGCGATCGGTCATCACAAACGACAGGCCTGCTTCGACCTGATAGTCGGCATCAGGTGTCGCACGGCGGCCAAAGGAGCCACCAGCCAGCATGCTGTTGATCTCGATCTGTTCAGGCGGCAGTTGGAAGATCTGCTGATAGGCCATGTGGGTGCCTGTCGGCATCTGTGCGCCGTCATGCAGCACGATCTTGCCCTCAGCCGTCTGCTCGATGGTGCAGTTCAGCGGCTCCATCGGGGCATGGGCCAGAAGCGGGAAGTAGAAGGTTTTCTCTACCACTGTGGCCGCACCATCAACGGCGGCTTGCACCGCAGAGCGTTCGGCTTTGTTGACGTTGTAGGTTGGCTCAGCATTGAGCGCCGCCATGATCTCGTCTTTGATTTCCGCAGAGGAACGGCTCTCAGCGGCGGAATTGTCCCACTCAACTTCGATGGCGTTGCGGGCCTGCATGGCTGCCCAGGTGTTTTCGGCGTAGACCGCGACACCGTGTTTGGTGGGCAGGGCCTGCGCCATGATGAAGCCTTTGACGTCTTTGGCTGCACTGTCATCAAAGCTTGCCACAACGCCGCCTTTTTGCGGGGTGCGTTTGATCATCACAACCATCTGGTTGTCCAGATGCACGTCCATGGCGAATTGAGCCTGACCGTTGACCTTGATCGGGCTGTCCAGACGGCGGGTCGCGTCATTGCCGATGAGCTTCCACTCAGAAGCGTCGCGCAGGCGTGGCTCTGCGGGTACGTCCATTTCGGCAGCAGTGGCGACAAAATCGCCCATGGAAGCAGAGTTGCCACCACCGGTCACCATGCCATCCACGATGTCCAGAGAAGCGGCATCCACACCCCATTCTTTGGCGGCGGCGGAGATCAGCATCTCGCGCGCAGCCGCACCGGCATTGCGGTACTGCATCCAGGAGTTGGCCATGGCGGTGGAGCCGCCGGTGCCCTGGAAGGGGCCAAAGAACAGGTTGTTATAGACCTGCGGATCAGAGGGCGCGAACTCATAGGTGATCTGATCCATGGTCACGCCAAGCTCTTCGGCGATCAGCGTGGTTAGACCGGTGGCCGGGCCTTGGCCAAATTCGACGTGTTTGATGAGCGCGATTGCGCGGCCATCAGCGCCGATTTTCACAAACGGGTTGAGCGCTGCGTCCGCAGAGCTGGCAGCGGCCATAACGCCTTTGGCATTGGCACCGACATAAAGCGCGGCACCTGCGGCGGCGGCGGATTTCAGAAAGCCGCGACGAGAAAGAGTAGCAGTCATTGTCTTATGCCTCCAGAATTTCGGCTGCACGCTGCACACCAGCGCGGATGCGCTGGTAGGTGGCACAGCGGCAGGCGTTGCCATACATGTAGTCGTCGATTTCTTCGGCGGTGGGCTTGGCGTTTTCGCGCAGAAGGCCCACGGCGTTCATGATCTGGCCGGACTGGCAGTAGCCGCATTGCACAACGTCAAGCTCCAGCCATGCCTGCTGCACAGCCGCGCCGACTTTGTCTTCTTCCATCTTTTCGATGGTGGTGATTTCGGCGTCTTCCACATCTTCGATGTAGGTCTGGCAGGAGCGCACAGGCTCGCCGTTCAGATGCACGGTGCAGGCGCCGCAGGAGGCCACGCCGCAGCCAAATTTGGTGCCGGTCAGTTTCAGCTCATCGCGGATCACCCACAGCAGCGGGGTGCCCGGTTCAGCCTCGACCTCATGGGTCTTGCCGTTCAATTTCAGTGAGATTGCCATAGCTATCAGGTCTCCCTCTGGCTCAGTTATCAGTCTTTTGGTTGTTCGAACTCTGCAAATTGCTCTGCATAGTCCGGGTGCCACCGCGACAGGGCGGGGCGGTTTTCAAGGATGTCCCCCAAGGCCCAGGTCACGCGGCGCATGTCGCGTGCTTGGGATACGTCGTTGTCCGGGCAAAGGATGTAAAAATCCCCTACCGTCATGCGCGTTATCAAATGATCTACGGTTTGCTCAGATGTCCAAGCGCCGGCCGGTTTTTCGGGGATATGGCGCGAAATCATGCCGGTGTAGGTGAAGCCGGGCACAAACAGATGGGCGGAAATCGGCGCGCGGGCTTCGCGCAGCTCATGGGCGAGGCTTTCGGTGGCGACTTTCACGCCCGCCTTGGACACGTTGTAGGCCGGGTTGCCCGGTGGTGTGGTGATGCCCTGTTTGGAGCCTGTGTTGATCACAACAGCCGGGCGGTTTGCGGCCACCATGCGGGGCAGGAAGGCCTGCAGGCCGTTGATCACCCCAAAGAGGTTGACCTCCAGCGTTTTGCGCCAGGCCTCGGCGTGATCCCAGCTGCTGCTTGGCAGGCCGATGCCTGCGTTGTTCATCAAGACCGCCACATCGCCAAGCGCAAAGGCCGCGTCTGCAAGGGCCTGCACGGCGGTTGCATCGCTCACGTCTGTGGGCAGGGTGGTGACCTCGGCGCCTTCGGCTAGCAGATCGCCGATGGCCTCCGCCGCCTCAGAGAGCGCCTCGCCGGGCAGGTCCGCCAGCAGCACGCTCAGGCCATCCTGCGCAAAGCGTTGCGCAGCTGCAAAGCCGACGCCGCTTGCGCCACCAGTGACAACGGCCCAGCCGCCTGCCTGAAGTGCGTCTTGATACATGGTGTCTCTCGTTCCTGCGTCAGAGCTGCGATAAAAGGCGCTGAAGTGGCATGAGTTTCGTGAGCGGGAAAAGTGATGTTCGCGCTCACAAGATAGCACAGGGCGGGGCAAAGAGGTTGCCTGTTTCTCCAAATGATCTGCCTAATCCTCCAGAGCGGCGGCTTTTGTGTATTTTTCTGCAGCGTGACAGCCCTATATTTGTGGGGCAAAGGAGGCCCCGATGATCACAAAAGATTTTGTGCAGGACGTTTTTGACCATGTGGCGGAGCAGGGCGCATTGGGCGTTGGCTGTGTCACCGGGGTGGACGGGCTGTTTGCCTTTGCGGACCCGAATGTGAGCGATTGTACGCCGGGGTTTTATGAGCCGATCATGTGTCTGGTGTTGCAGGGCACAAAAGAAGCGCAGATTGGCGGGCGGGTGATCCGCTACACCGCGGGGGACACGCTGGTGGTCAGCCATGCGGTGCATGTGGAGTCTGCGGTGATACAGGCCAGCGCGGAGGCGCCTTATGTGGCGCTGGCACTGAAACTGGATCTGGCGTTGGCGCGCAGTCTATACGATGAGATTGGCGGGATCGGAGAGCCGAGCAAAGAGCTGCATTCGATGAATGTGGACAAGGGCGATGCGGCGCTGGTGGATGCGGTGGTCCGGCTTTATCAGCTGTCACGCGATCCGGTCGAGGCGCGGGCATTGGCGCCATTGGTGCTGAAAGAAATCCACTTCCGCCTGCTGCGGGCCCGGCATGGGGCGATGCTGCGCCAGCTTTTGCGCCATGAAAGCGCGGCGAGCCGGATTTCCAGGACCATTGCCTATATTCGCGCAAACTTCAAAACCCAGATCCCGGTGGCGGATCTGGCGGCGGAATCCGGCATGAGCGCATCGGCGTTTCATGAGCATTTCAAAGCGGTGACCTCGACCACGCCGCTGCAATACCAAAAAGAGCTGCGTCTGTTGGAGGCGCGGCGTCTGCTGTCGATCGGCAGCCTGACAGTGGCGGCGACGGCCTATGATGTGGGCTATGAAAGCCCGACACAGTTCAGCCGCGAATACTCCCGCAAGTTTGGCATTTCGCCAAGTGATCAGCGCAGTTCAGCGGCGGTTGCAGTCTGAGGCGGCTTTCAGCGGCCACAGGTCTTTGAAAAACCTGAAAAACACGCAGGTTGTGTCGGAAAAGCGCTTGCGGTGGCGGTTTTGCTTTCCCACTCTCCACGTAAAGGTTGAGGAGAGGGAGCCACAGGATGAAGACGCGGACCAAGGTTGTTGTGATTGGGGGCGGCATTGCGGGCTGCTCGACGCTCTATCACCTCACGCAGGAGGGCTGGAGCGATGTGATGCTTCTGGAGCGCGATGAGCTGACCTCCGGCACCACATGGCACTCTGCCGCGCAGGTCACCAATTTTGGGATGACGCAGACCATGGTCGGCTTGAAGAGCCATTCGATAAGGCTCTATCAGGAGCTGGCCAATGACCCTGAGTATCCGATCAACTATCACCACGGCGACGGTGGCATCCGGCTGGCCAACACTGAGGCGCAAATGGAGGGATACCGCCATTTTGCCTCCATGGCGCTGGGAATGGATGTCGATTTTGAGGTGATTGATGCGGAGGAATGCGCGCGGCGGCATCCGCTGATTTCCACAGACAACCTGCTGGGCGGGCTTTGGGACCCGATGGATGGGGACATTGATCCGGCGCAGCTGTGTCAGGCGCTGGCGCGGCGGGCGCGGCTTGCCGGGGCGGAGGTGCACCGGCACACGCCGGTGACAGCGTTGCGGCAGCTCAAAGATGATACTTGGGAGGTGGAAACACCCAAGGGCACGATCCACGCGGATATTGTGGTGAACGCCTGCGGCTACCGCGTGAATGAGGTGGGCGCGATGATGGGGGTGCATCATCCGGTGGCCTCTATGGAGCACCAGTATTTCCTGACCGAGGAGATCCCGGCCATTCGGGATGCGGGGCACCGGATGCCGCTGCTGCGCTGTCCGATCAGCGATTATTACTGCCGTCAGGAAAAGAACGGCCTGTTGCTCGGATTTTATGAGCAGGACTGCAAGACCTGGGGCATGGATGGGATTGATCCGAATTTCACCAACGCCCTTTGCCCGGATGATCTCGATCGGGTGACCGACGTTTTGGAAGGCGCCTTTGCGCGGATGCCCGCGCTGATGGAGGCGGGGATCCATACGGTGATCAACGGGCCGATCACCTACACGATTGACGGTGCACCGCTGGTGGGGCCGATCCCGGGCAAGCGCAACGCCTATTGCATCATTGGCCTGCGGGCCGGGCTGGGCGAGGGCGGTGGCCACGGTTGGCTGCTGGCGCAGCAGATCGTGCATGGAGAAGCCTGCTATGACACCTGGGTGATTGATCCGCGCCGGTTCACGGGCCATGGCAATGTGGAGCTGACCGCGCTGAAGGCGATTGAGGATTACCAGAACGAGTTCCGCTTTCACTTCCCCCATGAGCATCGTCCGGCGGGACGGCCGATCAAGACCACGCCTTTGACGCCGGTGCTGGCCGCAGAGGGCGCAGCATTTGGCGTGGTGAACGGCTGGGAGCGGATGGAGTACATCAAGCCGACCGCGGATTTTGAGGAAAGCCACAGCTTCGGGTTTACCGAGGTCGAGTCGCTTGTGGCCAAGGAGGTGGCTGCGGTGGCAAGCGGCGTCGGGCTGACCGAGGTGAGCGGGTTCAACAGGTTTGAGATCACCGGGGCGGATGCGCAGGGCTTTCTGGATCGGATGATTTGTGGCCGACTGCCGCGCAAAGAGGGGCGTGTCGGGCTGGGCTATCTGCTGAACGACAAGGGCATGCTGAAGAGTGAGGCCACGGTGGCCAATCTGCCTGCGAGCGCCACGGGGCCAGCGCGGATCTGGTATGGCTCTGCTGCGGCGGCGGAGTATCACGATATGGACTGGTTACGCAGCCATATCGGGGCCGATGAGGATGTGCATATACGCTCGCTGACCAATGATTTCACCATCCTTGTGCTGGCGGGCCCCAAGGCGCGGGACGTGCTTGCGGCGGCGGCGCGTGGCGATTGGTCAGCGGAAGGCTTCCCGTGGTTGTCCGTGCGCGAGACATTTGTGGGCATCGCGCCAGCGGTGGTGATGTCTGTGAGCTTTTCCGGGGAGTTGGCTTATGAACTTCATGTGCCCAACAACCAGCTCTATGCGGCCTATCTGGCGCTGCGCAAAGCAGGCGAGGCGCATGGGCTGACCCTGTTTGGCAGCCGCGCGGTGGAGGCGATGCGGCTAGAGAAAGGCTATCTGCATTGGAAGGCGGAGATCCTTACTGAGTTTGATCCCTTTGAGGCCGGTTTGGCGCGGTTTGTGACTTTGGACAAAGGGGCGTTTGTGGGGCGTGACGCCTTGCTGGCACGACAGGACGACGGGCCGCAGCGGCGCTTGGTCACGCTGAAGGTCGACACAGACGCGCTGCCTGCCCATGGCGGGGCGTCACTGATGGTTGAGGGCAAAGTTGTTGGCACCGTCACCTCGGGCGCATGGGGTCACCGCGTGGGGATGAACCTTGCCATGGCCTATGTGCTGCCGGAGCTGGCGAAGGTTGGCACGCGGATGCAAGCGGACCTTTGCGGTGGGCTTTACAACGCCGAAGTGATCACGCCGTCCCCCTATGACCCGGAGCTGACCAAGGTGCGCAGCTGAGGCGTCAGCCACTGTTTTTGAGCACATCAGCGGCGCGTAGCAAAAGGTCCTGATTGCCGGAGACAATGTCGCGCCGTGTGGTGAGATGCAGAAAGTCAGGGCGTGCGCCGAGGCCTTCAAGCGGGAGGCCGTCATTGTCGCCCACCCGCAGAGCCCGGCGCACGGCGATATTGGCCTCCACACCGGCAGCAAGCGGCGGCATGGGCGGCGCGCCTGCAGCCTGCGCGAAGCGGTCGATTTGGTCCAGTGACCAGACATTGGCCCCGCCCGCGCCGGTGGTGGGGTCAAGGCCGATGATCTTGCCGATCTTGTTGTCCTCAAACCCGGCGGCAAAATAATCGGTGGTGGAGTAGCTGAGTGCGTCGATGATGGCGACAACGGGGCCGGTGTAGCTGCCTTCCAAGCCCTGCCAGTGGGCGTCTTCGACGAGCTGGAAGCCTTGCGAAAACATCTGGCCGGTTTCCAGAACCATGTCGAGCGAGCGTTTCCAGCGGTGGAAAAACTCTGCGCCGCCAGAGAGTTTGCGGGTCGCGGGCGTGGCGAGGAAGGTGTTGCGGCTGAAGCTGACAGGTTTATCGGTGAGCAGGCGCAGGAGCGCTTCGCCTGCGGGGATGGTGCCGCCGGGGTTGGCACGCACATCCACGATCAGACCGGATTGTGGCATCTGCGCCAGGATGTTGGCCATATTCTCCACAAAGGCGCGGATGTTGTTTGTGTGAAAGGAAAAAATCCGCAGCACACCGTAGCTCTCCCCACTAGGCAGGGTGAGGATCGAAGGACGTATGCCGGGCGCGGCCTGCGTGGACCCCTGCAACTCATCCACGCGCAGGCCGGTGTCTGCGGCGGTCAGGCCCAGCACCTGACTGCGGGCGCGCAGCGGGCGGGAGAAGAGCGCCTGAAGCCCCTGGTTGATCACATCGGTGCCTGCGTCGAGCCCGAGCAGGGGCGCGCCACTCTCGGTGGTCCCTTCTGCCGCGCCGCCCTGTGCGCCCGCACCAACCGCAGGCGCGCTTGGGGCGATGACCACTTGCCACTGAAAAGTGGCGTTGCGCTGTGCGCCGGTGCCGTCGATGAAAGTGAGCGTGACCCAATCCTCATCAGGCGGTTGAGCATAGGCCATGGGGCGCAGGGTGAGCGCGCGCAGGGCAAGCGCGATGCGCGCCCAGGGGTTGGAGCCATTGGTTTGCCAAGAGAAATTCTCGATGAACGTGCGGATCGGGACGCCGTTCCAATGGGTGATCTCGACCCCGATATTGAAGTGGGGATCATCCGGCGCATTGATCAGCTTTGTCACAATCAACTTGCGCCGCTGATCCTCATAACAGCTCTCCAGCACAAAGGGCAGGAACGCGATCATCTGGTTCCAAGGAGCGGGCATGCGCACGGTGGTGTGGCGGTCCCGCAGGCTGGTGAAGATGCTCAGCAGACGGCGGAAGAAAGCGTGGGAGGAGAAATAAGCATCGGCATCATCGGCCAGCAGTTCGAGCTCGCGCACGGGGTTGATCGCCATGGAGCCGACCTTTTGTGGCAGATGCACGTAATAGTCACCCAAGACCTCGCGCAGGCGGTTGGCGATATCGCGACGCTCATCGGCGGGGATGGGCGTGTCTTGATTGCGGACGGCCCAGAGGGCAAGGGGCGGGTTGTCAGAGGGTTGTGGCATCAGGCGTCTCCCGGACCGGACAGGGCGAACTCGCCGATGGAGCCTTCCACATGAGGGTCCTGACCGGTGAGCTGGGCAAAAAGCGCGGCGTTGCCAAGGCCAAGGCCGCAGGGAGAGAGGCCCATGGCGGTGGCGGCGAGGTAGAAGGCCATATAGGCCGCACCGGTGGTTTTGAGCTGTGTGGCATAGGCCATGCCGGAATATTTCCACTGCATGCGCTGAAAGCGGCTGCCAAAGGTCAGCACTGCATCGGGGGCAGAGGTCATGGCCATGGCGGTGAGCGCATCATTGGCCAGCGCAGCGCAGGCGGCGTCCCAGTCGCGCAGCAAGAGGAGCTCGTGGCTGGCTGCCGCATAAAAGTAGAACCCGGGGCGCAGGCCGGCGACGTTTTGTGCGGTGATGTAGATTTCAGACTCATAGGCGCCACCACCGGAAGGATAGGGGCGGGAGGTGAAGCTGCCGAGGTCGGTTTCAAAATGTGATCGGATGCGGGCGGTGCGGTAGAGAAAGACGCCGAGTTCCGTCAGCGTCAGAGCGCGGCGCATGCGCGGGCGTCGCGAGCTGCGCAGCTCCACTGCTTGTGTCAGCGGCAGGTCGGTGGCCGAGAGCGCGGCCAGATCTGCTGCCATCAGCGGAACGCGGCCAAGGTTTTCCGGCTCCGGATGCAGGGCGGGCTGGGCGTAGATGTCGTCTTTGAACTGGAAGGTTGCGCCGATGGGATCATGGGTGAACCCCATGCGGGAGCGGGCGTGAAAGGCGAGGTCTTGCGGCTCCCACTGGCGCAGAGTGTCGTTGTGATCCTCCGCCAGTTTGCCGTCCTCATCCACCGCGCCGATGATGCCCGCAACAGACAGCATGGCGCAGATGGTGTCGCGCTGGCTGGCCGGGATGCGCCCCTGAGAGAGGCCTGCGGCGGTTGCGCCTTCGGTGAAGAGGGCGATGAGCTTGGAGCCGGTGACGGTGTCGGTGCGCAGGCTGGCGCGATAGCCTGAGAGCGGGCGCTCCAAGATCAGAGTGTCGCCTTCGCGCCGGATGTTTGTGAAACGCGACAGCCGGTAGGGGGTCTCCGGATCCGGTTCAGGCTGCAGCGGGGGAAGCACGTATTGCTGGATCGGCCAGATGGTGATGACGGCCTCGTCGCGCTCCTCTGAGCCGTAGCGCAGACACCCCATCGCGCCGAGGGTCAGGAGCGCGCTTTGCAACACGTCCTCAGCCATGGACTGGCCCGCGTCGCGCGCCTCAATGCTGGCTTTGGCGATGGCCGCTGTTGGCGTGCCGTCCGGATCTGAAAGCAGCGCGCGCAGGGACTCCACGAAGTCGGGGGCATTCACCGAGTGCGGCGTAAGCGCGGTGTCCAGCAGCGTTGCGGTGTCTTGATCCTGAGGGGGATCTATCCAGAGGTGCATGGCGGCCTCCTTTCTCAGAGGAACATCGCAATGGGGTTGAGCTGTTCCTCGGTCAAAGCGCGCTCTATCCGGCCCATTTTGACCGGCACGTCATAGAGACGACCGGGGGCGTAGCGCGCCCAGAAATGGCGCAGGCCGGGGGCGAAGACACGCACCACCGGGAGGCCAATATCGGCGCGGGTTTGGTTGATCACCAAGACCTCATGGCCTGCATTCTCGACGCGCGAGATGGCGTCGCGCAGCGTGTCGGTGATGCGGGGGGCGGAGATCTGTGGATAGTCTGCGAGCTTGCGCGGTGTGCCGGTCGGCACGAGGTAGGGCTGGTTTTCATAGGTGGCGGTTTGCCACCAGTTCAGGCTGTCGGGATCGTCAAAGGCATAATGCGTGCGCCCGTCCACGCCGACGCTGAGCACAGCGGGCATGAACTGGTTCATTTCGGTGAGCGCGCGCAAGATGCCCACGCGGGCGTCCAGATGTGCACCAAAGCCCATGACGATGTCCTCTGTCGGCCCGCCGACGCGGCGGTTGATGGCGACAAATGAGGGGATGCCAAGATCGGTGGTGATGTCGAGCACGTGGAACTCGCGCTTGTGCTGGGCGTAAAAGGCGCGGTTCTCGGCCACAAACGCATCATCCAGACCGGCAAGATCAACCTCGGCCATGGGCAGGCGGTTGTACCACCAGATGGCCACGGAATCCCGCTCAACAAGCTCCATCAGCCCTTGCAGAAAAGCATCCTCATAGCTGGAACCCGCCGCCGCACCGTTGCTGTCAGCCCAGGAGGTGAAACGGTTGTTGGGCGCGGGGTAGGAGTAAAACAGCAGGGAGGTGGGCAGGTATTTCATGCGCTCTTCGGTAACGGACCAGACCGGGGTCCAGTCGACCACCTCATCTGCGGTTTGCTTTTCCGGGACGATCTGGAACTGGCTGCCGCGGGCGTTCCATTCCTCGCGATCCTGATATTGCTTGTCGGAATAAAGCATCAGGTCATTGGGGTGCAGCGCGCTGTCGCCCAGCATTTCAAGGGAGGCAGGAACGCGCAGTTCCTCGCCGCGATACTTGCCGGAGTAGCGCTCCAGCGCCTCACAGAGCGCGGAGGTGCGGGCCTGCTGATCGGTGCGTCCTTTGCCGGAGGACACCGAGCGCAGGTTCTGCTTGAGGCCCCAGAGGCCATTGGGTTTGACCGCCAGATTGTTGCCCGCAGAATAAGTGCGCAGCGGGGTGACGCCATTGTAGGGCGAGGGAGTGAGCTCTTTGATGACGCCGGTGAGCGGGCTGATGTGGATGGCGTATCTCTCAAAGGTTTGCGCGGCACTGGCGGCGCGTTCGCCATTCTCGACCCCATCGGCGGCGTCGCGGTCCTCAAACTGTTGCGGAGCGCCGCCCACCATTCCGAGGCTGGGGGTGCCGCAACAAGCACATTGCGGACGTTTGAGCAGGCGGTGCGGTTTGCGCTCCAGCGTGAGCGGCATGAGCTGGTTGAGCACGCCTGCAACTTCGGGGTTCTGGCCGGACACGATGTAGCGCATCAGCTGGGTCGTGGCTGAGGCAAGCGCTTGTGCATAAAAGGCATCTGACTGCACCACAGGGCGCGGAGGCGCGCCTTTGATGGCCATGCGGCCCGCGAGCATCACCTCGACATCGCGGTTTTCCAGAAGGCGGCTTTCCAGACATTCCCAACATCCTGTTGTACCGGGGATGAAGAGCGGCCCGACCAGCGGCGCCAGCCCCCAGGGGCGCACCAGAAGCCAGGGCTGGCCATTGGCCTGAAGCCGCGCGTTGAGCGGGCGCAGGGTTTCGTCGAGGTAGTCTTCGACCACAACAAGCGTGATGCGTCCGGCCTCCTGATCCACAGAAAGACCTGCGGATTGCGCCCAAGCGATGGCATTGGCCTGCTCGCTGGCATTGGGGGCCACAACCGTGACCGGGAATTGCGCGAGCTGTGCGCGGGCGGCCTGACTGTTCATGCCAAGGGACGACCAGAAAAGCGCCTCCTCGGGGCTGGCTTCAGGGTCGGCTTCGCGCAGATGGCCGGCCTGCGTGAGATAATCCAGCGCGGCGTAGACTTCCTCAGGAGTGGCAATGGAGGCGAGCAGGGCGGCAATGTCCTCGCGGCTGTTCTGCCCGTTCAGAAGCGGAAGCAGATGGGAGAGGATATGCCCCTCAAGCGCAAAACTGTCGGAATCTGAGAGCAGTACATGGCCTTCGCCATAGACGGTATAGGCTTGATAATTTTCCTTCAGAATTGGGCGGATGAGCATGAGAGACCTCAGGGATTGTGGGCAAAGCGCTGAAATAAAATGAGAGCGTGGCATCGCCCGCGAAATGCGTGCGGGCGATGCAGAGGACTAAACCGGGGCGGGCTTAGCCGTAGGGGTAGGTGGCCACAGTGGCGCCACAGCCGTAGCTGGCCGCGCCGCCCATTGGTTGCAGCTCCATCGCGGAGCGCAGCGTGGAGACAGTTGCGTGGCTCATGGCGGCGGGGGTGAGTTCCATGGTGAGCGAGTCCCCCGCGCAGCCGTAGCAGGCGGCGCTGCCCACGGTGCCTGCAGTGCCACCAAAGGAGCCTGCGCTGCCGATGGTGCCTGCGCTGCCCCAGCAACCGCCCATCATCGGATCCTGCAGATCCCCCATATCCGCGACACAGCCGCAATAGGTGGCAAAGGACCCCATGGTGGCTCCGGACAGACGGGTTGAGCTGATGTCAGCCATATTGGCCTTGAAGGTCCCTTGGGCGGTGGCCGCTGTCATCGTTGTTGGCTGACATGGGCCAAAAGGGATCATATTGGCGCGCTCGGTCTGCAGATCGGCGACAATGCCTGCGGACCCATAGGTGCCCACGGTGCCTGCGCTGCCTGCTGTGCCGCCGACGGAGCCAAGGCATCCGACGGTGCCGAAGGTGCCATTGCAGCCGCCTGCCATGGGCTCTGCGGAAAGGGGCGCAGGTTGCGAGACCAGCGAGCCGATGGTTTTCAGCGACGCGGTGGTTTGTTGCGTGGCGACGGTTGGCTTGATTGACGCTTGTGTGAGGCGGGAGGCCACGGTTTGCAGCGTCGCTATGGTTGGTTTGACCGATGCGATGGTGGGCTGTGTCACCACACTGCCGGTGCAGGGATCCACGGGGGTGAGCTTGGCGCTATCCCCAGCACTGCCGTAGCAGGCTCCCGTGCCGACAGTGCCAGCGGTGCCGCCAAAGGTGCCTGCGCTGCCGATGGTGCCGGCGCTGCCCCAGCAGCCGCCCATCATCGGATCGCCATAGGTGCTGCCGGAAAGGCGGGTGGAGGAAATGGGGGGCGGCTGGCTCACCAGACTGGCCTGTGATTGCAGTGAGCCGATGGTGGGCTTGATGGTCGCGTCGGTTGGCTGCGTCGGGATGCATGGCTGAGTCGGCACGCAGGGCTTTGTCAGGATGCAAGGCGGTTGGCTTGGCAATGTGGGAATGCACGGTTGCGTGGGTTGCGTAGGGACGCAGGGCTGTGTGGGCTGCGTTGGGACGCAAGGTTGCGTGGGTTGTGTTGGAATGCAGGGCTGTGTTGGTCGCGTGGCGACAGTGGGTTGCGTCGGAACACAGGGGCGGCTGACCAGCGAGCCAATGGTGGGTTTGATGCTTGCGATGGTTGGCTGGGTCTGAATTGTCGGCTGGGTCGGCTTTGTGAATGCGGTTGCGGCGGGGCCTTCGGGATCGGGTATCCCGGCTGAGCCGTAAGAGCCGACAGTGGCCGCGGAACCCGCCGTGCCGCCAATGGACCCAAGTGAGCCAGCGGTTCCGAAGGAGCCTACGCAACCGCCCATATAGGTGGCCGTGGTGCCTGATTGATCGGTGTACATTTGGGGTCCTCCTTGAAAATCACTTTGGTCTGAACTGTCTTGGGATGCGTCGCCCTGATCCGGGCTTTCGGCGGTATCGACGGCGGTTTGCGAACACTGGCTTCCTTGGTCGGCGGGGGCGGCGGCATAGGTGCCGTAGGAGTAGCCGTAGGCCACCATGCCCTGCGCCGCCTGTTCCTGCGCTTTGAGATTGAGCGCACCGGTGACCATGCGCTGGGCATCCGGCAGGGCGGGGACAAGATCCTTGTCCATATCGACGCCGGAGATGTCCTCAATGCCGATGTCTTTGAAGGCGGAGGCCAGATCCGCGAAGGCGCTTTGGGCGTAATTGGCGTCCTGTGAGGCGGTGGAAATGATTTGCGCCCAGGCGAGCTGTATATCAGGCGCAGGTCGGGATGTATCGGGGGGCGGGGTCTCTGCACCTTCGGCGGATTCAGCGGAGTCGCCTTTGGGTGATGAGTCTGGTTTCTTGGCCATCTCAACTCCATCAATTTGAAATTTGAAATTTGCGGCGCCCGTATTGGTGAAATTGAATGGGTATTCAGGCGCGGTATTTTTGGAATGCTATTTTTTATATCACTTTACGGTGATGTGCATAAGTCAGATATCCACGACTTTGCGTGGATTTGAGGTCTGTTAATTTTTACCAATACACGTAAATGGGTATTCGTGATGTAGATTATGATATTGATTTTGTGTATTTATTTTAGGTTTGAATTGTCGAGTTTGGTGTGAAGTTTTTTGTCTAAACACTTTTAAATAAAGTCCACATCGGCATTAATTTGCATTGTGCGGGCTTATTTGAGCGGTAATTCGCGCAGTAACGGGTGTTTTGTATGAGGTAAAAAAAAGAGCCCCGCCATTTGCGGAGCTCTTTGTTTTGAATATGAGTTTCTTATTTGGGGGCGTTTTTGCCGCGCTTCTTTCTCAGTTGCGCGATTTTTTTGCGTTCCCATTCTGCGCCGTGGCTTTCCACATGTTCCTGCGCAATTTGCAGAGCGCCCAGCCCCTTGCGGTTGCGGAAGAAGAAATCGATGCCCAATTCGGCAAGCTCTTCCATATGGCGGATCAGAGCGGCTGGTTTGATGTCCTGATCTTCGGCGATCAGATGGGCGACTGTTTCGCCGAGGCCTGTGCGCCAGTTGATGTCGCAGCCTTTTTCCAGCAGCACCTGAATGAGTGCCATGCGGCGAGATTTGCCCATGGAGGCCACATGCAGCGCATTGTGGTTGTCCGCGTTGCGGGCGTCTTTGTTGGCGCCAAGATCGCAGAGCTCGGCCAAGGCCTCTTTCTTCTCTGCTTTGGCTGCGAGATGCAGGGGCGTGTTGTTGTTCGGATCGGTCACATTCGCACGCGCGCCGAGCTTCACAAGGGCGCGGATGTTGGAAGCGTGGCCGGAGGCGGCGGCATAGTGCAGGGGAGTGAGGCCGTTGCTGTCGATCTCGTTGACCTCTGCGCCCATACCCACAAGCGCCTTGATGGCTTTGGTGCCCTCAGAGCGGCTCGAGCCAGCTGCCAGATGCAGCGGGGTGACGCCTTCGCGGTCTTTGGCAACAGGGCTGAGGCCCATGTCATAAAGCGCGTTGATGCCCGGCATGTTCTTGGCGTCGGCAGCAGAGTGCATGGCGGTGCGCCCGCGATCATCCTCTGCTTCGATTTCCGCGCCCAGCAGGCTGAGGATATCCAGCTTTTTCTTGGCCAGCGGAGAGCGGGCGGCGTAGTGAAATGCGCCTTCGCCGATTTCGGAGGTGGCGTTGACGTCCACGCCTTCCTCGATCACCTTTTCAAAGATCTCAAGGTCGGAGCAGCGCGCGGAGGAGTGAATCAGGCCTTCGCCAAAGCGGTTCAGGGTTTTGGTGTTTGCGCCAAGCTGGGAGAGGGTGGCAAAGGATTTGCGGCCCAGAGCCTCCATGGTGGAGTTGATCGGGGTTTCGCCCTGTTTGTTCTCCATCTCCAGATCAGCGCCGAACTCATGCAGCTTTTTGATCACTTCGATATGGCCGAATTTGGCCGCGAAGTGCAGCGGGGTTTCTTCGAACTCGTTCTTGCAGTTCACGTTGACGCCGCTTTCCAGCAGGGTCTGCAGAATTTCCATGCGCCCCCAGCGTGCCGCATCATGCAGCAGGCTGGTGCCGTAGCTGCGGTGTTTGGAGAGATCCGCGCCCAGTTTTTCAAGCGCGCGGAAGGAGGCGGGGTTTTCGGCGTTGATGGTGAGGAAGATCGGGGTTTCTTGACGGCCGTTGGTGGCCTCAAGATCTGCGCCAAGGCTTTGCAGTTTGCGCATGGCGACAAGCTGGCTGGCCGCAGAAGCTGCGTGCAGCGCGGTGTTGCCTTTGTTGTCGCGGTCCTCAAGGCCGATGCCGAGGCCCACAAGGCGGTCAAACAGGCGCACATCGCCCAGAGCCGCAGCCTTGTGCAGAATGGTGCCACCATCAAAGCGGCGGGCATCCGGTTTGGCGCCCATTTTGATCAGCGCATCAAAGATCTGTCCGCCGTCACGCGACGAGACATAAAAGAGCGGGGTTTCACCGCGGTTGTCAGTCACTTCGAGGTCGGCGCCGGCGGCGATGAGGGCCTCAACCGTGTGCAGTTGGCCGGATGTGACGGCCATATGCATTGGCGTCATGCCGCTGTCGCCGGGGGAGGCGAGGTCCAGCCCGAAGGCTGCGAGCTTGGTGATCGCGGCCACGTTGCCTGCGCGGGCGGCCACATGCATGGGCGTCAGTTTCTGCGGGCTTGGCAGGATGAAATTGAACCCAAAGCCGACGAGACGATCGAGTTTGGCCTCGGGGGCGTCAGAGCGCACCGCGCCTTCGAGCGCTTGAAAGAAGATCATGTGGCTGCGGTCATCAGAGGCCAGCGCGGCATTGATCACATGGGACATGGTGGCGAGGCTGCCGTAGCGGGCAGCCCATGTGACGGCGGAGGCCTCAGCGGTCAGTGCGAGGTCGATGCGCGCGCCGCTGTCGATCAGGAAGGCAAACACATCAGGGCGCTGCAGGGTGGCGGCAAAGAGCAGGGGGCTTGTGCCGTAAGCACCCTGAAAGTTCACACCGCTGCCGACACGGGCATTTTCACGCACGGTGGCAAAATCGTCGGTGGCAATGGAGATCATCAGTTCCGAGATGTCGCCATCGCGCAGAAGATCAGCAACCGGGCCGCTGGGGTCATCTGCCGGAATCGTCTTAATAAGGGCAAAGATGTCTTCGGCTGTTTCAGCCTTCACGCGTTGATCCAATTTTCGGCTCCCATCGGTTGATGGCTTATTCGAGTAGAGGCTAGAAGTTGACGGTTTCTGAAAATCAAACAGAGGTTCGATAAAATGCCGGGTATCTGGCGCGTGCTGACGTTGCGGGACAGGGCTTGAGGGCGGCGCAGCGGTCTTCAGAGGAGCTCCATGCGCGCTGTGAAACGGATTTTCGGGGGCGATGTGGCCGAATTTTCCAGAAAAATAGCGCGGTGCTGGAAAAACTAGGCCAAAATTACACCTTTGATGGCCGAATTTGTCAGAGTTTCATAAAAACAAATACTTATGCGGAAAACTGCTTAGAATTTTAGGCGTCATTTGCGCAGGAAACGTCCCGGTTTAAGAGGCTCTCTTCACATTTTTGAGAGCGCTGGCCGGAACTGTCAGCGAGTTGTCCGGCGCGAACATGTTGGGCTTATGCAAAGTTACCCATATTGGCCTCACAGGGCGGGCCGCAGGGTTCGTCAAAGCTTAAACACCAAGCCCGAAACCACAGAGCTTTAGGAGGATGCGATGACTGAGTTCACAGTGACCACACCGTCGAATTTGCGCGCTGCCGTTTGCCCTAAGCCTGCGATGACGGGGTTGGTCACTTCACTTGTTTTCCAGTTGCGACGGGACACCTTACTTTAAGCCGCAACTGAAATCCCCGGTCGTCTGCGTAACCCCCTCTCCCTCCTCCCCCCCCACACGCAGATGATCGGGGACTCTATTTTTAAAGACCACCACTCACCCAAAACGGCGCCGGTCGCGTGCTGCCTGTCTGGCTGAATTTGCCAAAAACCACCACTCACACTCTCTCAGGCGCTGGCAGCCAACGACCGGCGAAAGGCGTGCGGATGATGCGTACGACAGCAAATTTTGCAGGGCAGGCACAATGTATCTGGCGGCCAAGCGGGGACTGATCAGGCCGGACTATCGTTAAGGGTGTGTCCGAAAGTGTCAGCGGGTTGTCCGTCGCCGACATGTAGAAAACGCTTGCGATGTTGCATTAAGTTGGGGAGCGAAAGCACTTAGCTTTGCAATACCAACCTACCTCAGCGCCTTAGGAGGATGCGATGAACGCAAAAGACGTTATGGAAACCGACAGCACAGGGACAACCCTGCGTGCGTCTCTGGATAAAATTCGCGCAGCCTATACCCGCTCCCCGGCACCGACACGGGAAGAGCGTAAGGACCGCCTGAACCGGTTGCACAAAGGCATCATCGAATACAAAGACCGGCTGGTTGCTGCGGTGGACAAGGACTTTGACGGGCGCGCGCCGGCAGAGACCATGATGGCGGAAATCCTGCCTGTTCTGGAAGGTATTCACTACAACAAGAAGAACCTCCGCAAATGGATGCGCCAATCCCGCCGCGATGTGCCATTGGCGCTGATGGGGGCCAAGACCAAGGTGCATTACCAGCCGCTGGGCGTTGTGGGCATCGTGGTGCCATGGAACTTCCCGATCTTCCTTGGTCTGTCGCCGATGGTTGGCGCCTTTGCGGCGGGCAACCGCGCGATGATCAAAACCTCTGAGTTTGCACCGGAAACTGCCAATGTGCTCACCGAGATGCTGGGCAAATACTTCTCTGATGAGGAAGTTGCGGTTGTGAACGGCGGCGTTGAGGTTGCCACAGAGTTCACCAAACTGCCGTTTGACCACCTTGTTTTCACCGGCTCCACGCAGGTGGGCAAGATCGTGATGCGCGCGGCTGCCGAGAACCTCACTCCGGTGACGCTGGAGCTGGGTGGCAAATCGCCTGCGATCATCCACGACAGCTTCCCGGTGGAAGAAGCGGCCAAACGGATCGCGTTTGGTAAGGGTCTGAACGCGGGTCAGGTCTGTGTGTCCCCGGATTACATCATGGTGCCGCGCAGCAAGATGAACGCCTTTGTGGAGGCCTTCAGCAAGGCGATTGCCAAGCATTACCCGACGCTGGCGTCCAACTCGGATTACACCTCCATAATCACCGAGCGTCAACGCGACCGTCTGGTGGACAACATCCGTGACGCCGAAGAAAAAGGCGCGACCATCAAGGTCATCAACCCAAGCAACGACAGTTTTGAGGGCACCCGCAAGCTGCCGATGCATGTGATCACCGATGTGTCTGACGACATGCGTGTGATGCAAGAAGAGATCTTTGGCCCGCTGCTGCCTGTTGTGCCTTACGACAAGCTGGAAGACGCCATCGACTATGTGAACGACCGGGACCGTCCGCTGGCGCTTTACTACTTTGACTGGGACACCGCGCGGGGCGAGAAGATCCTGAACGAGACTCACTCGGGCGGCGTTTGCATCAACGAAGTGATGACCCACACCATGGTCGACGACATGCCGTTTGGCGGGGTTGGCCCGTCTGGTATGGGCCACTACCACGGCAAGGAAGGCTTCCTGAACTTCTCCAAAGCCAAGGCGGTTGTGCGCAAGGGGCGTTTTGACGGCAACGCGTGGGTCGCAGCCCCCTGGAACAACATGTTCTTCAACATCATGGTCAAATTCCAGCTGTGGCGCTTCAAAAAGCCCTAAGCTGATCAGGCTCAGGCCAAAGGGATCATCTGAACATTGCGTTTCCTCCCCGCACAGATGATCCCGCATCGACCACACCGAAGCGCGACGTGCGCGCGCTTCGGCTCTTTATCTCTCCCAGCGCCTCTGATGACAGCTGGGCCCATGCCTTTCTCCGAGATTGACAGATGATGAGCTCCCCGATCACCTATGCTCTGCGCGCGCTTTCCACGTTTTTTTCGCCACAAAAGCCGCTGATTTTCTCAGGGCAGGGGGCTGTGTTGAAGCTGGCGGATCTGATGGTGATCAGCGGGCAGAAACGCCCTTTGCTGGTGACCGACAGCTTCTTGCTGAAGAACGGGATGCTGGATGAGTTGATCGCCTTTCTCGAAGGGGCGGGCTGCACGGTCACGGTATTCGACGGCATCATCCCGAACCCGACCTTTGCCGTTGTGGAGGCTGGATTGGCCGCAAGCCGCGCGGGGCAATGTGATGCGGTTTTTGCCGTGGGCGGCGGCTCTGCCATTGATGCGGCCAAAGTGATTGCGGCGGCCAGCACCAGCAAAAAGTCCCTGGCGCAGCTGACCGGCATTTTGAAGGTGAAACAGCCACCGCTGCCGTTTTACGTGGCGCCCACCACCTCCGGCACTGGCTCTGAGGTGACAAGCGCGGCGGTGATTTCGGACACGGAAACCCACAAGAAGACGTTTTTTGTGGACCCCAAATATATTCCCATCGCAACTGCGTTTGACACGGGCCTGCTGAAGTCTTTGCCCGGCCCGATGACGGCCGCGACCGGAATGGACGCGCTGACCCATGCGATTGAGGCCTATACCTCGCGCAACCGCTTTGCTGACACAGACCGGGATGCCGCCATGGCGATCAAGCTGATCGTCAAGTTCCTACCTGTGGCCTATGAGGACGGGGCGGATGAACATGCCCGGGAAATGGTTGCGCTGGGCTCCTTTCTGGCGGGCTATGCCTTCAGCAAGGCGAGCCTTGGCTATGTGCATGCGATTTCCCACCAGATCAGCGCGCATTACAACACGCCGCATGGGCTCGCGAATGCCATCCTGCTGCCGCGGGTGCTGCGGTTCAACAAGACCGCCTCGGCGCAGCGATATGCCAAGCTGGAGCGGATGCTGAGCGGCACTGAGGGCGATGCTTTTGCGCCTGAACAGGTGGATCAGTTCATTGCCCGTGTCGATGCGTTGGCGGAGCGTGTGGGCATCCCTGTGAACCTGAAAGATGTGCAGCCTGCGGATTTTGACGCGATTGCAAAAGAGGCGCTGGCTGAGGCGCGCAGCTCTTATGCGGTGCCACGTGTGATGCGCAAAGCGGATGTGGTCGCGATCCTGAAGTCTGTGGAAAGTGGCGACCGCTCCGTGCGTTTTGTGTGAAGGCATATGCCTTCCAATGAGGAATTGGTGAATGATTTCAGTTATGTGTGTTGTTCAAGAAGGGCAAATCTCTACGGAGGTTCAATTCGCCCTAAGAGCAGCCATCAGTGCATTCACGCAGCGCGCCTTTGCTGCGGCAGCAGATATCGACTGGATCGTGGTGCCACAGGGCAGCGGGTTTACCGCCGCTGCGCCCTCCACTGCGATGGTTGCCTCGATGCACGCAAACCGCAGCTTGAAACGCGGCGAGCGCACCGCGCTGCTGCGGGAGTTGGGAGAGATCTGCATGGAGCGGACCGGGTTGTCGCCAAATGAGGTTGTGACCTCAATACGCGACCCGCAATAGACTGAGATTTTGTGCCCCCTTTGGGAGGGGCGCGTTTTAAACTAGGATAGGGCCGCGCATTGGGGGCCGGAAACACAAGCCCCCTTCGGATCGCGCTTTGGGAAGGAAGATCAAATGCCTCTCTATATGTGCAATGCCGTTCACGGTGTCATTTCAGCACACGCCAAAAAGCGCATCGCCGAAGACGTTACGGACATTCACTGCGATGTCACCGGTGCGCCGCGCGCGTTTGTGCATGCGTTCTTTTTTGAGGATGCGCCGCAGCTGGCGATTGATGGGAAAGCCGTGTTTCTGTTTGCCAGCATTCGCGAAGGGCATAATGAAGCGCAGAAGGCCGCGCTTGTGAGCCGGATCACCGCGTCGATCCATGCCCATGTCGGGATCGATATGAGCCAGATTGTCATGGACATCACGGATGTGCCGGCAAGCTGGGTCATGGAAGGCGGAGAGATTCTGCCGGAACCGGGAGAGGAAGGCGACTGGATCAAGCGGCGCTATCCGGTTGGGGTCTGATCGCGGCAGGCTCACCTTTTCATAAAACCAATAAGCCCCGCAGGTGCGCAACCAGACGGGGCTTTTTCATGTGTTATGAAGCGCGTGTGGGCGTCTGTCAGGCGACGCGCGGCACGTTGGAGCGGCGCACCTCGCCCGGTGTCTGGCCAAACTTTTTGGAGAAGGCGCGGGCAAAGCTTGCGGGCTCAGAATAGCCCACCCGCCAGGCCACGGTCTCCACGTTGAGGCCCGCGGTTTGCAGCAGCTCATGCGCCAGTGCCATGCGCACATCGGCATAGAGCTCGCGGAAGCTGGTGCCTTCTTCGGTGAGGCGGCGGCGCAAGGTGCGCTCTGTCACGGTGAGCCGTTCTGAAATCTCTTCGATCTTATGCTCGCTGGAGATATTGTCCAAAATCGCGTCGCGCACTTTCTGCGACCAGGGCGGCAGGATGTCTGCCGCGTTCTGGGAGAGGGCTTCGCATTGCTCCAGACAGAAGCGCAGCGAGACCGGATCGGATTTTGCCAGCGGCTGATCCAGCAGGGCCGACGGGAACGACAGTGCGTAGGCGGGTTGGCCGGTCAGCACCGGCAGATTGCTGATCATGGAGAGATCGAGGCCATAGCTCGCCTCGGGTTCAGGCGTTTCGATCTTGAACCCGACCTGACCCGGCGCCAGCAGAATTTCCTGAATGAAGTTGACCGAGATGGCGCAGTGGCGCTCCAGAATGAACCGCTGTGCGGTGTCCGGGATGCCGTCCATGTTGATGGTCAGCTGCGCGCGCTCGCCAAATTCCTCAAGCCTGTAGTCGGCAATCGAGGAGGAGAGGTTGATGTAATCAAGCGAGGTCTCAATGGCGGAGCGCAAGGTGGGGCTTGTGAGAATCGCAAAGCCCCAGATGCCAAAGGCATGCACATGCATGTCGCGCCCGACAATCCAGCCAAGGCCCACGCTGCGTGGCGCAAGCCGCATGAAGTTCGTGATGATCTGCAGCTCTTGCTCGGTGTTGTGCAGGGCCTGCGGATCGGACACTTCGTCCTGGCTGATGCCGGAGCCTTCCAGACAGGCATCCACATCGACGCCAAGTTTTTCGGCGTGCTCGCAAATGACCTTCAGAATGGTCGCGGATCGAGTGTTGGCTCTGACTATCATGAGACCGAAAATAGAGGCTTGTCCGAAAAAATCAAACTCCCCTGAGTGTAAAACTCATGTGATGAAACTCACCATGAGGCGAGGGGGATGGGCAGCTTTGCACGCGCTGACAGCAAGAGAGAGCGTGGCGTGCAGTGTCGTGCGAGAGGCTAGGCGCCGAAGACGCGGGCGAAATGCGAGGGATATCCAACCTGAGTTGGCTGCATGCTGTGTCATTCTTTCAGTGTGGAGTCCGGTCTGAAACCGAGTCTTTTCTATTCTCAACACACTGATAATGCGCAATTTTTCCGCAGCTGTCCGTATGGAACCCCAACTTCATCCGGGTTAGATGCGAGTCTTGTGGGCGTGAAGGCAAACAAAAGGCCGCAGGAAGCGGCCGGAAATAGCATAGAAATTTTGACTTAAGATTAGAGGCTTAGCAGTTCGGGTGCCGGATATACCGGCAGACCACCAGCATCTGGAGACGGACAAATCCCTACTTCATTGATGCGTTTCTGGAGATCGCTTTCCTCAATCTGCAACACACTCGCTGCACTGCGCACCGTTTGAAAACGCTCCAGAAACTGATCGAGAATTACAACGCTCACACTGTTCCGAATTCTCCGTCGGCAGCCGGATGGCGTTGGATAGCATGGCAATAGATTGAGCTTATTCAACTGTTTGAGCTCAGCGTATTTTAAGCCAAGCTGCTTGGTCAGATCATGTGGAGTGATGTGATCGCTGGTGAAAATGGGTAGCTTGGCAACAAGTTCAGACCTGCAAACACGGATGCCAGTAATGCCATCTTCGGTTTCATGCTGATACAAGCTAGTCAATTGGTTGGTCAGGATGAGCCGAATGACTTGCGGTGTGGTGCATCCGTAAGCAAAGCACGCTTGATGAATGCTGCAATAAGCTTCGTCGTCAGCGGGGGTGTTGCCAGCAATACGCTCACGGACCCGGGCTGAAAAGCCCTCAATACCTTCTCGCCGAAACCGTCGTTTCTTGTGGGCAGTGCTTCTAATCGGCCTGAGCAGGCCATCATTCACCAGCGCTTCAAACCCTTTTGTGCCAATGCCAAGAAGCTTAGCACCCTTGGTCGTATCCAGGCTTTTTACTAAGTCTTGGATGTGGGCCAAGCATTTTTGCATGTGAACCTTTAGGTTCTGTTGTTGAGGGTTTCCACCTTCGGGCAGCAATCCGTCACGTACCAGTGCCATCCTGACCCAGCTGTGGTGCCGATTTGCTGCCTTGGCAATGGCAACGATGTTGGCGTCGACATATCGTTCAACACTGACCTTTTGCGAGATACTGTTCAGACAAAAGTGGCCTTGGTCGGCGCATAGTTGCCTCATCAACTCCCGAAAGAACGAGCGTTCCTTTGGCTTGACGGACAGCAATGCCCAGTTGTGCAGCCAGGTTTTGCTCAATCGTAGACGATGCCTGCAGAGGGCCTTATCGACAGCTTCAAATACTGAGGACGCGCCCTGTTCAGTAATTGCAAAGCCAGCGTTGATCGCATTCCGCTGCTGTTCACGAGTTAGGTCAGCTGGATGACCGGTGCCCCTTTTGACGAACTGCCCTAAACCGAGGCACCAACGCTCCACAACGTCGATCTGAACATCACCGATCCAACTGCACATTGGTGTTTCACTTTCAATTTGGAAGATAGCGGCGCGCTCGAAGGGACTTTGACGCATGGGCTGCACATATCGTGGCAGCCGATCAAGCCAGCCGGGCTCGAAGCGGGCACGCATGATATGGTCATAGCAAGAGGTGTAGTCCGCATACGGCAACGGTATCAAAGCAACCTTGTGAATCGGACAGGTCTGTATTGGGCGAGGAAGCCAGTTTCGGCGGAGATGTAGCTTTGATTTGTCGGATGTTCCCGTCTCCAGCCAGCAAACCGGACAGATCGCAAGGTCTTGCTTGCGCAACGACCGCGTCAGGAACTGCTGTCCGTGCAGGCGTGAGTAGGTTCGTGACAATTGTTCTGGGCTGTTTCGCGTCAAGCTCGATCGCTCCGAGGCCGTAAGATCGGCCAAGCGATCAAGTTCGGTCTGACGGCCGGTGCAGACATTCGCCTTCGACAGTCCTGTCGCTGTACAGAATTCTTGTGTGGTGTCGGATGCGTTGATGGCGGTGTTCCGGGAAAGTAGTGAGAATCCGGGTTCGTCGGCTAGCGCCGATGTCTTTAATGGTAGAACTGTGATCATTTTTCTGCTCGTTGTTGGGCCGTCTTGTGCGACAGCTATTCTTGGGGTTTGATTTTTATGGTTTCGAAGTCGTCGGCGATAAACGGGTTGAGTGCGGGAACGCAGTCTTCTTCTTGTCGGTAGCAGTCTTGGAAATGTGCGATGACAAGCTCATCTGCATCGCTCCGATATGCTTTTGATGCGGCACGCTGACACCAGACGCAGATTTCGCCAAAGGCATACATACCTGCGTGCATGAGACGTGCTGCGAAGTTCTGGGTCATTACGCTGGCACCCAAGGCGATACCGGTATTTTCAGCTACTATCTTCAATACCCGTATCGTCCGTGCGAGGTCTAACGCTGGATCAAAACACGACATTCTGACCTTTCTGTATCGTCGATCCAACTGACCGTCTGATGCGAGGACATCGTTAAATTCGGGCATGCCAATCAGGATTGGAATGATCTGACCAACGCGCGGCTTTACCAGCGATTTGAGAAAGTCCTGCAGATCCTCTCGATCTTGTTTTCCCGTCGATCTGATGTGTTGGATTTCGTCGATCACCAAAATCTTGGTGTTAAGTTTAGCCATGTAATTGCGGCTCGAGCGCAGCAAGGCTTCGGCGCTATCTTTCTGGCGGGCCGGCCAACCGAGCTCTTCTAACAGCGCCGCGCTGAGCGATTTCAATGTCGCTCTCGCTCCAAGGTCGAGTTTCAGGAATGGTCTTTCTGGGTCCCCTGCGTTGGTTTCGGCCATCCCGAGTGCCTCTAGCGCCTGCATAGTGCCCTCAGATTTTCCGGTTCCGGTCGAACCCAGAATGGCAATCCCGCGCGCCTCGAAACGTCGGCCGGATCTAGTTGCCATTACGAAGTCCTCGTACGTCTCTGTAATCCGTTCCCTGATCCGTTTGGCGTCGCGGCTGTCTATGAATAGTGGACCGGCATTGGTCATAGTGGAAACATGATCAGACATCGTCGTCGTCCCCCTGCCACCAATCAGTGTCGTAATCGACACCGCTATCCCCAGCGTCGGGCTCTACTATTGGCGTGTCGTCAACGTAAATCGGGGTGGCTTTCTCTGCAGCAATGTCTCGTTCGATGCCGGGTGCTGGCTCGCCTATTATGAAACCCAACCCGTTGTCAGCGCTCGGAAGCCCATCTAATTGGTCAACAGTATCATCGAAGATCGATAGGCCATGCCACAGATTGTTCTCAAGTCGACTGAAATCTGCTGAAGTTGGCGCCTGCGGCAACGTGCCTACAATCTTTTGCTGATCCGTCACGCGTGATCTGATGTTGGTGAGAGCTGCCAAAATGACGGAGAAATTGACCCTGGCTTCGGCGGCGTAACGCTGCCTTAGGGTCGCACCGACCGCGTTCCATTCGACGACAGAGATGCCATCGAAGTTTTCAATGCTGTTTGGAACCTCGATCCATTTTCCTTTGACATAGACGCTGATCGCTCCAAGCGAGTCTGGGTCAACATAAACGGGGCACTTAGGGCTGCCATATTGTTTGCGTGCTTCAACGATTTCCTCGCTGTTGAAATCAATACCAAGAACTCGAACACCTCGCCGTGTAAGTGTGCGTTCGATCCTAATACCAAAGGCATGTCGACGGATGTGTTTTGGTAAGTCAGGTGGCTTGCCTACCGTCCCGACAAGGCGATTGAGCGCGTTTTGTGGCGTCTCGTCAAACAGGCCGAAATGGCTGGACTGATGATATACGTCGACGATGTAGCGGATAAATATCAATGCCAGTTGATCATCTGTCAGCGTAACCCGCTCCTCAGTCTTGTAGTCGCCTCGCTCCTGCGGGTTGCTAAAGGTCCGCGCCGGGATCAAAGGCATGGCACAGTCGATAAAGGTGCCAAAAACCCGTTCAATAATGCCGCGTAATTGAGGTTCGCCAAGCGTCGGATAGAAGTAAGTCCCAAATGCTGTGTTGACGGCGCGTTGCGTGAACTCGGAAAAGAACGCTGAGCCGGTGTCGGACTGCAGGCTTTCAAATTGCATGCCAGCCCAGCCGTTCGTGGCACCAGCCGCTTTCGCAAGATGATCCTTATTCTGCGTCGCCATCCGCAAGGCGCGTACGGCAGCCTCTGGGGTTTGGGACGCGGACAGAGCAAAGCCAACGATATATCGTGTGGCCACGTCAATGACGATGTACATCCAACGTCGTCCACGCGGTAAAGCTGCAAGGGTCTTCTTGTCTAGACCTTCACGCAATGGTCCAGCCATCATGAACGTGCGAGCATCTATCTCCCATTCGTCAATTTGAAAGCATTCACCGGGACGCGTTGCGCGCTCTGTCTTTCCTATGCCTCCATACTCATGTTTGGCTGCGGTCAGTCCGTCTCGCCCCGCCTTGATGGCAAAGGGGCCGAATTTCTGAAGCCACTCATGCAGAACGGATCTACATCGTGTTTGTATCTTCGGTTCACCAGTAGCCAGTCGTCGCTCGTTCTCTTTTTCGATATCCATCAGGGTTTCACGAATGACCCCGTTTCCAGAGTATTCCTGATCATTGAGGTACTTCCGGAGCCTTGCATTGATGAACGCAAAGCTCTCCTGATCGATGTCGATTGATGAGAATTTTCCGCGGCGGTCCACAAGTGCCTCAATCCGGCGACCTGAGTTCCGATATTTACGTTTCCAAAGCAAAATAGTGCAGGCGTTTGGCCAGCGCGGAACCTTTTCGGTTTTTGAACTGAAGTACTGTTTACCAAATTCTCCCTCGAATGCGCGACGCGCAATGCTTGCTTCCTTGAACAGAATGCCCTCATTTTCTTGGACACTCTTTGGGGTGAACTTGAGTTTCTTTTGCGCGTAGAGCTTCTCGACAGCGCTCACGATGAACCATCGGTTCAGCACCAGTGTTCTTTGAGTATCCGGCAACTCCCAAACGAACATGTAGGGATCTTGCGAATAAGTCGCTTCGATGATGTTTGCGGGTCGACGTTTGATGTCCCATTCCTTGCTCGCCACGGCTTCGTGGATATCTGGCCAGGAGAAGCGTTCAATGGCATCGGAACCATCAGCGCGCTTCATGTAAGCGAATTTTTCGTCGCTCATCATGAACTGGTACGAGACGCCGCCCCAACAGTAGAGGTCGACGGTGTTGAAATGGAATTTTTGGGTCATCAAGCTGCCCTCACCATCGTGAAGAAGTTGATGCGACCGGGGCTAACCTTTGCTAGCACTCCTTCATACATGCCTCGGACTATGCACCGAAACCCGCGACCTCCTGCACGGCATAGACGCGTCAGGTCACAAATCGAGATTTCTCCATGGACGCTTTCCAAAACTTCAGCCAATCGTGTATCGACGTCATGATCGGGACAGAGGGCAAAACGCTGATACATGATCGCGTTGAAGGCTTGGACGCGTGAAATGCAGTGTTCCGTAACAAGACGAAGTTCATCTGCAATCCTGGGAACAATGCTTGCTCTGAGGCACTCAAGCTCCCTAATGAAACGACCAGATGCTAGCCGTTCCGTTGGTTTAACGGCAACGGCAATACGACGGCCGTCCCGATTCTGGATCAATAGATCAATGAAGTGCTTCGCAGCCTTTCCAGTTTCGTCAGTGAAAGGCAATGGGCCAACCTGCTCACGAACCTGCACGACCGACGGATTAACAAGTGTCAGTGCGAGGTGATGATACTCAAGCTGGCTATCCAAGCCGTATCGTCTTGGCAGTCCTGTTTCCAGATCCAAAAGGATCGCAAGGATTCGGCATGATCCACGAGATCGTACATTGATTGGACGGTTGCCACGATACGGGAGCGGTGTAACGTCCAGCATTTCAATAGGGCCAAAATCATCTGGAAATGGCTCTGTAGGCCCAAAGGCGCGCTGGAACGCCCCCGGCAACCCTGACAAATCGATAGGTGGAGTCGATGCGATCTCCATCACCGCGTGATCGAGTAGCATATTCATAGCAAAGCATCCCTGTTTCCGAACACGACCGCGTCGGATTTTTGAGCGCAAGTGATCAGCCGCTTGCGCGAGTATGTTGACTTTCAAATTGTGAGGTGGGATGAATAAGGTGTATCAAGCGGGGTCTGGATTGCGAAAGCATCCGGGCCTTTGCTTATTCAGCGCATACCTCTTGCTGAAGCTGGTTGATTGCTAGTTCATGCGGCGTTCTCCTGATCGATTGAAAGGTGTTTTGAAGTGGCACGAGCGGCTTCCAACGTCTCCGCGATCTTAGCCATGATCCGAGCGCTGGTTCGTCTGCGATGGATTACCATACTGACTGTGGACGGATGCCGGTTTATCGTTGCGGCGAATTGCGCAATGGTGAGGCCCGCCTCAGTTGCCAGGCGAAATTTTATCTCAGCCGCGCTCATCTTACATTGCATCAAACGGAGTCCACTTTCCTATACGACATGGTCGTATTTTGAATCGCCGTGTGTTTCATTGCAATCCCTGATATAGCCTTAAATTGGCTTCTGTGGGTACTATAATACCTCAAGAAAGTCCTTAAGTTAATAGTAGAATCAATATGTTACGTGATTTCACGAAACGAGATGATCATTGGTCCGAATAGCTCAATTGGGATTTACTGCCTCAGCTAAATCGACAAAGGTGGTGAGAAATTCGGGAGCCGGAAAATGGCCAATTGGTACACTGCAGATACGCATTTCTCGCATGAGAATGTAATCGCTCATTGTGATCGTCCATTCCGGTCGGCAGCCGAAATGGATGCCCTCCTCATCGAAAACATGTGGAAGGTCGTGAAGCCGGATGACGAACTATGGATAATTGGTGATTTTGCCTTTGGTCCAAAAGCGAAAGAGGCACCATATTTGGCGGGTGTTTTCAGCCAGCTGCCCGGAGCGAAAAAGCACCTTGTTGTTGGGAACCATGACCTCAGTCCTACTTTAGAACTACCGTGGGACAGCATACATTATTTGGTCGAGGTCAAAGATGGGCCTCAAAACCAGGCTCATACACTTTGCCACTATCCAATGATGACTTGGAACCATGCAAGGCGCCAAGCGCTTCATCTTTTTGGTCATGTTCATAACAACTGGAAAGGAGCAAGGAACGCCGTCAATGTCGGCGTCGATGTGTGGGACTTCACGCCGGTTTCATTTCGGCAAATTGCAAAACGGGCGAAGTCGTTGCCTGTTAATAAACACTGGTCTGATGTTGAGCCAAGGTCTTCCCTACTCTAGTTCGGTTCGTCAACCACTACGAAACAGCCTGGTAAGTTTGGAGTAAAAATGTGGCGCAATTCTTGGTATGGAGCGATTTGCATGACGAGTTCTGGGATGGTTTTGAGCTACCCGACCTAGCCTCTCCGATAGACGGAGTGTTGATCGCAGGCGATACCAACACGATGGGACGCCACTTGGATATCCCGGCTCGGGCCGCGCGCAAATACGGGTGCCCGGTTGTTACCATTTGGGGAAATCATGAACCTTATGGGTCAATCTGGTCGGAACTACTGGCCGACGAAGAGCGACAGCTAACTGATCTTTGCGCAGAAGGCCTCGATATTCGGGTCCTACATGGTGCGGTAACGGAAATTGCTGGTGTTCGTATCATCGGAGCTACACTTTGGACTGATCTCCAGCTGTTTCCAGGATCGGACACGCAAACGCAGATTATGCTGTCTGCACACCTTCAGGACTATCGAGAAATACGAACCGCGCCTGATACAAGGTTTACAGTTGAGGACATGCTGGAACGTCATAGAACCGACAAAGTTGCGCTGTTTGAAGCGCTGCACCGGCCTCATTCTGGCCCAACGGTTGTAATGACACATCACTTGCCAGTACGGGAGCTACTCACGCCTTGGCGCACCCACCAAAGCAACCCGGAGCGTTTGCTGAGCAACGGTTTTGCAAGTGATTTGTGGGATGAAGTGCGAAAGCTTAAAGTCCACACCTGGATATGTGGGCACAGCCATGAGCAATTTTGCTGGGTGGGAAAAGGCGATCATGGATCGATGCGCTTTGTTTCCAACCAAAGAGGTTATCCAGGAGAGAGAACAGCATTTGATCCTTCGGGTTTGATGGCAGTTTGACCCATTCGATCGCCAAACGTATCAATTGTACATGCTTTGCAGAGAAGCTTGGTGGTAACCATAGAGCCACAGTCGTGTTGCTGTTTGGACACGACTTGCGGTCAGCCAAGTTCAAAACTGTTGAGGGAATCAACAATCCCGCTTATCCGACGTTCTCCAATTGGTCCATCGGACCCAAATCGTAACCCCCAACAAGGAAAGGGACATACATGCTTATTCGTCATTTCGCCCTTTCGGGGCCGATCAACACCTAAACTGAAATCAGATCAGGTTTGATCCAGTTCGCCGGCTCGTAGCTGGCGCATCTATATACGTTTATTGGGTACTATCTTATGGGCAATTCTGTCTTGGATGGTCGCGCGTCAGCTGTGTCCAGCGACGGCGTCATCACGAAATTCTATACATCTGCGGCCTGGATCGAAGGACGGGCCGAAGCGCAACTCGAAGAAATCTCCGGCTGGACCGGCGTGCAAAAAATCGCGGCCTTTCCCGATTTGCATCCGGGCAAATACGGGCCGGTTGGATGTGCCGTCCTGGCGGACCGGATTTTTCCGCAACTGATCGGTAACGATATCGGTTGTGGCATGTCTCTGTTCCAGCTTGATCAGCCTGTGCGAAAGCTGAAGCTGGAGAAAGCGCTGCGCCGGATGCGTGTTCTTGGAGCACCTGTATCTGAAGATCAGCGCTGGCGACTGGAAGATGCTGGCCTGCCGACCGATGTGTTTGCCACATCGCTCGGTACGGTTGGTGGCGGCAATCATTTCTGCGAAGTGCAAACTTTGGCCGAGGCGGGTGACGGCATCCGCCTCGATGCATCACGCCTGTATCTGCTGGTTCATTCCGGATCGCGCGGATTTGGCAATGCGGTTCTTGGTTCGGTACCGGATGGTACCCTCGCGGGCCTTGATCCCGAGAATGACACCGCGTTGGCTTACTTGCGGGATCATGACCGGGCCGTTCGCTGGGCCAGCCTGAACCGCCATACCATCGCTGAACGCGCGGCGGAGGCGCTGCGGGCAGATCTGATGCTGTTGGTTGATGCCCCGCACAACTTACTTGCGCGGCATAGCGATGGCTGGCTGCACCGCAAGGGCGCGGCAGTCGCCGAGCATGGATTTGTTCCGCTTGCCGGATCGCGGGCTAGTGCGAGCTATCTGATGTCCCCCATGGGCCATGTTGATGCGCTTGGCAGCCTCGCTCATGGGGCGGGGCGGCGCTACGACCGATCCTCTATGCATGGTCGAGTACGGGCCAAGAAATCCGATATTGAGGCCATGCAGCGCACATCCTTTGGCGGGCGTATTCTGTGCGAGGATCGCGACCTTCTGATTGAAGAAGCGCCTTTGGCCTACAAATCGGCCAAGTCCGTCGCCGGAGACCTGGAACGAACAGGTGCTGCGCGTTCTGTGGCGAAGTTCCATCCGCTCCTGACCTTCAAGAAAACGCGTGACGGGAGGCCGTCATGACTGCATCCCGACATATCTCACTTTTGGTCACCAGTGGCAGCGGTCCGGCGGAATGCCAGCAAGCCGTTGCAGGCGTGTTGGAGGCAATGCGCAACGAGGCCGAGCTCATCGCCGTGGACTTCGACAGCAATGGGGTGCGTGCAAAACATGGCTATAAATCCGCAGTGGTTCTGATCAGCGGCGCCGATGCGGAGGCCTTCGTCAAGAATTGGCGCGGTACGATCCAGTGGCGGGCGCAAAGCAATCTGCGGCCGACGCATAAACGGGCCAATTGGTTCATTGGGGTGTTCGACTTGCCTGCACCGTTGCAAACACCTGAACGCATTCAAGCGAGCGACGTAACATTTGATACTTTCCGTGCCGGTGGCCCCGGCGGGCAGCACCAGAACACCACCGACAGTGCCGTGCGGGCGACACACAGGCTGACTGGCCTTTCGGCGGTGGCGCGCGAAGAACGGTCGCAACATCGCAACAAGTCATTGGCCCTGGAACGCCTTCAGCATCTGATGGCCGCCCAAGCCGCAGCGGATGAAGCCGCACAAAAGGCGAGCCGCAACGCGCTGCACTATGCGCTTGAACGCGGCAATCCGGTGCGGTGCTTCAAGGGCCGCGATTTTCGCGAAGTGAAAGTGGGTTAAGATGGAAGCATTCGATCAATTCCTGACCAGCGCCCTGACCAGCGATTTCTTCGCGGGCGGTTTGGCGCTCGGGGCATTCGGGGTCGCGGCAGCTTTTCTGCGCATCGCGTTCATGGCGCTGTACCGCGTGATTGTTCGTCGCGTCTGGGTCAGCCTGACACTCGATAACCGAAGCGCGGCGTATCGCCATTTCTGTATCTGGATGGAGCAGAACAACGTCCTGTCCCATTCGCGCCATGTGCGCATGACGGACGACAAGTGGGCGCGGGGAACAAAGGGCTATGCACCGGCTCCGGGTCGGCATTGGTTTTTCTGGCGCGGCCACCTTTGTCGCCTGGAGCGCGATATCAATGAAAAGTCAAAAGTGGGTGCGTCGCACAATCAGCGGCCGATGGAAGTGCTGAATGTCACTGTCCTGTTCGGGAAAGTCGAGACAATTCTGGGCTGGATCGCTGAGGGACGTGTACTGTCTCAGACCAGAGATCGCATCGGCCCCGGCCTCCATATTCTGAAGGGGGATTGGTGGGATCATGTCGGCGATGTCCCGCGCCGCTCCGTCAATACGGTACTGGTGGATGACGATCGCATCGAGAAAGTGCTGGAGGACATGTGTTGGTTCTATGGCGCCAGCAACTGGTGCGCGGACCGTGGTGTTCCCTGGCGGCGCGGGTATCTGTTTTACGGTCCTCCGGGCACCGGCAAATCGAGCCTCATTCGCGCACTGGCGTCAGACCTGTCATTGGATATCGCGTCGCTGGATATCGGGCGCGTCACGCTGACGGATGATGATCTGCGTGAAGCGATGATGTGTGCCCCCAAGGGGTCGCTGATCGCAATCGAGGATGTGGACGCCGTGTTTACGCAGCGCGAAGGTGGTGAGAAACGCTCGGGCGTCAGCTTCTCGGGCTTGCTCAACGCCATCGATGGTGTGGCCGCTCAGGAAGGCCGTGCTCTGGTCATGACCACAAACCACAAGGAAAAGCTGGACCCGGCCTTGATCCGCCCCGGCCGGGCTGATGTGCATACCGAACTTGGATTGGTAAACGCGGCCACGGCTCGTCGGCTGTACATGCGATTTTTTCCTGGTGAACACGACTTGGCTGGGGTGTTCGAGCAGCAGTTGGGACATCAAAGGCACAGCCCTGCCCAGATACAGGGTTGGCTTTTGGCCAACAGCGCCGACGCTTGGTCCGCTGCGCAGGCGTCGGGGTTTGAATGCCTTCTGCAAGATATCGCCGCTGAATGATGCACATCCACCTGATCAAATTGCCCCCAGTCCAAACCAAATTCCCCAAGATATTTTCGCAGCCTATCTGCGTCGTTCTGGGTTTTGCGTTTACTATGGGCGTGAATTGCAGCCCATAGGAGAGATCCAGCCGCCCCCGTTGGACCGGACTTTCGCGGCGACCGCAAATTCAGAGAGGTTGCGAACTCACAGATCGCGGATTTTGCTACGATTCGAGCTTCGGCTTGTGACGACGTGCAATCGGAGCGATAGCGGTTCCCAAAGCGGTATCTGACCCGCGTTCAATAATGCGAGGCTGACTCAGTCGTCTGTCTCGAGACCAGTAAGGTCAGAAATACCAAGGACTACTTCGCCGCCGCCAAAAGTACAGGAGGTCATTCCTAATCCGAGACAGGCAAACATGCACTTGCACGCTGGTTTCAGGTTGACACGGTCGGGACAGATATTGACCCTACACCGGAACCCACATTCCAGCTAACATGCTCTGGTGATATCTCATTTTGAATGGTTCTTTTAAAGTTTTTAGGTGGTCCGATATTGTATGAACGGGTGTCCAAACTGATAGCAAGCTTGGTGAAGTTTCCTCGCACACTTGTTGATGCCTTGTTCGGTTATGACTTTTTCATTTCTTATGCCCATGCGGATGGCACAGACTACCCAGAAAAACTGAGCCAAGATCTGACGAAGCTCGGGTTTCAAACCCACCTTGACACGCGTGACTATCATGTCGGCGCGGATCTTGGAAAACTCACGGAAATCAGGCTGAAGAACTCGCGCAATCTTGTGGTGGTGTGCCGGCCAATGGCGCTGGAACAATCCATTTGGGTTCGTCGGGAAATTGATGCGTTCGAACAACGTGGGCAAAGTGTAAGGCTGATCAACGTCGAGAATGCCGTCGAAGAAGCACGCGATGATCCACCGTCTGACACGGTTGCTGCTTGGCTGTCAGAGCCTATGGAACCTGGGGGTGAAAAGAGCCGTGCCGAGGTACTGCTGCGTATCGAGGACATTTCTGACGCACCAGATCACCAGCAGCGGGTGCCAGGGTTCGACATCGCCGAAAGGCTTCAAAACGCGTTTAGAGATCGTCGCCAACGCACCAAACGGCTGCGCGTACTCACCGGCGCATTGGGACTGTTTGTGGTGCTCTCAATCGGACTTGGCATTGCGTCAGTCTTTGCAGTATCTGCCGCCGACCGTGCTCAACGCGAAGCGCTTGCAGCGCGGCTACAGTTCAGCGCTGTTGAAGCAGAGCGTTTGGCGACAACGCCGGACACAATCCTGGCGCTGCGCAAAATCTTGGATGATGTTGCTGCCGCGCAGGATGGTTTGGGGTATGTGCCTGTAAGCACGAGGCGCGCGCTTTGGCGTGTTCTGAACACGACGAGAGACCTCCGGATTTTTGATGTCGAAACCGCACAGGTCTATGATGTCGGATGGGACGCGGACCGAGAACTGGTCATTACTTTGGAACGCGACGGGGGGGTCAGTGGCTACAGCAAGCTCGGCGCGCGGGAGCAAATCCTCGCGCCGTTAGGTGAAGACAATGCAAGGCTGTCGTTTACGCATTCTGGCCTCTTCATTCAGCGTGCTGAGGGGGAAACTTGGGCGATCTACAGTTTGGATGGCGCTCTTTTGCTGCGCCTTGACCCGCGAAGCGATAATGCAGTGGACCACGCCCTGCACGACATCGCACCAACAAGGGCCCGACTTCTTTGGGTTAGCGATGATGCATGTCTGCGAGTGACTGCATTGGATCAATTTCCCGAAACGACGACGCCGATCTTTTGCGTTGATGAAGATGAGATTGACTTTGCTATCTTTGCAGATGGGCAGGACAAGATTTTTCTCACAACAGAAAGCGGCTTCGCACGGATACTAGACACAAACACAGGAGATGTGCTGGCGGAAAATAACTTGGGGTCACTTTTTCACACTTGGCGGTTGCGCGCAGATGGGCAGGCACTTGTCGGATTTCATCCAGAAAAGATTGTTCGCTTGAATGGCGCCTTGGAGGTAGTGTCTAGCAGGAGCCTTGGCGCAAAAGATGACGTCGAAATGGTGAGTGGCGAAGTTATTTGGGAAGAGGACCGCATCCTAGCCATTTCCAACGAGAATACACAGATGATGCAGGTGTTTTCACTTGCACTAGAGCCAGATGGCCCGCCGTTTCGCCTCCATTCGTCGACAGCGTTGGGAGTGGCGCCAAGTATAGGTGCTTTCGTATCGGTAGGGTATATTGATAGAAAGGTGCGCTTGATTTCGGCGCGGCCTCACGGCAGTCAATTGCTTTTGCAAAACTCTGCGTTAGAACTTTCCAAAGTCGCCTATTGCTCCGACTCAAAACGCCTGTTGCTGGGGGACTTCAACGGAAACATCACCCTTTTTGATCCTGAAACCTCGTCACAGCTGCAGAACATGGTCTTGTATTCCGACGAAATGGTGAGGGATATAACGTGCTTGGAAAACGGCCGCTGGGTTGCTGTAGCTGGTGGCCGGGTTTTTTCATCTGACACGTTTGATGCTGACGACCTCACCACAATTGACATATCAGACGAGTACGCCTTTCGACTCGCGCCCTTTGGCGACGGCGTCATCGTGACGACGCTCGGCCAGGCGTACTCACTTGGCCGCTTAGCATTGGACGAAAACGCGGTACTGAACGCGCAGGACGCTTTGCCGATCACCATTCCTGGCACCGAGCATTCGATGATTTTTGTGATTGCCGTAGACAAGAACGATAGCCGTCTCGTGATCGGGGTCAAACATAGCGAAGACGATGCCAGTCTTGTTTTTGTCGATTTGAGGGACGGCAAAGTTATTGGGTCGGTGGTGCAGCAAACGAATGAGATGGACACCCCAGAAGCGTTGGCCATTTCACCCAATGGAGAACAGATAATATCGGCAGGTTCAATGATGCGGCTAGAAGCTTTTGACAAGGATGGGCAAAGCACATGGTCGGTGCGCGGAGCTGACAATCCCTTTGTAACCTCGCTGGCATATGCCGATGATGATTTTTTTGTCGGAGGTGGATTTTGGGGCAACATTTCGCTCTGGTCACGGGATGGCACCGTTGAGTATTCAAATTTCGACCCTGATTTGGGGGCCGCAAGTGTTAGCCTCGCAGCTGGAGGCCCCAGAGAGGTATTTGCCACCGATTCCGATGGAACGTTGAAACGCTTGACCTTCGATGTTGACGAATTGGAGGCATTGGCGTTGCGTGTGTTTGGTCAGTTGACCAACCCCAATTGAAATCATCCTTCCGAGTTGTGTAAGTCGGGCGCAATGGCCTCGGTGCATATTTTGGCTAAGTCAGTGAAGGGTTAGATAGAGTCGCAAAAGGAATTGCGATGACAATGAAGCGATCGAAACGTTTCTCAAAACCATTAAGGAACCGTCTCAATGACCCGGCATAAGTTATTCATCAGCTATTTTCACAACGACGATCAAGTGTACAAAAATGCGTTAGAACGAGATTTTGGGCATCTAGTGATTTCGAAATCAGTTGGGCCCGGAGAGATAAAGTCGGACAATTCTGCCGACTACACCAAACAGCTCATTCAACATGGCTACCTTGCGGACACTTCCGTTCTTGCAGTTCTCGTCGGGCCAAACACCTTCAAAAGGAAACATGTTGATTGGGAGATTTCGGCGGCACTCATGGCCAAAGTTGGCGGGCACTCAGGTTTGATTGGTGTGTTCCTGCCAGAAATGAGGACGAGCGAGAACGGCGGCTGGTTCTATAACGAAATGCCGCCTCGTCTCGCCGACAACATCAAGAGCGGTTACGCTTCATACTGTAGTTGGGATAACTTCACCAAAAACTTTTCTTCTAAGGTAGAGAGCGCCTTTAATAACAGGATATCGCTGAAAAACAAAATTGATAACTCTCGGGTACAGATGACGAGAAATCTTAAATCATGAGGGAAATACTGGCGACAAGAATAGCTGGACCCGAGAAAAACCGACGCCGCGAGGTTTGTCTAGAGATAACCGACCCATCGGAGAAATGACCAATGTGTTTGCAACTCGTGCACATCTATACCGATAGGCTCGTTCCCTAAGAGTTTTCCGCGATTGCGAACGAATTTGCACTGCTTTGCCTGCCTCCCACGATCTTAGCGCTTCATCCTCTCCACCTTAGTAGAGCATCTGCCCGTCTACTGAGAAGTGGAGTGCATTGATCGCCCCTCCGTGACCCTCGAACTTTGCAACGAGATCGAGCGTCGTGGAGAACAGAGAGACGACGCCTTCGACGCCGGTGAAGCGCTGTGCCAAGCACTCATTGAAGCCAGAAAGGCGTCAGCGCTTAAGCTTGGCGAATGACCTGCTCCCCTGAAAAGTCCGGTATTTATGGCTAGTCTGTTCTACAGCTGAGGCGATACGCGCCATAACCCGATGAACTCTTGCGCTTGCAATAACAGCATCTCAGGGAGTACTCGGCCGGCCTTCTTTGGGCGAATGACAAACCACACGATCCATCGTATCCTTTCGGCAACGGAATACTCCCTGACCCGAGGCCGAAATGATTACGACCCCTTTGCAGGTTCTGATGTTCAGCGACAAAGGCTGCACGCTATCAGACGACTACCGAGAGGTCGCTACCGTTGCGTTTCAAGGCGGTGGCACGGGGTATTTGTCCGGTTCCACAGACACGGGTGTCCCCATTCGTGAATTTTTCGCGGTTCCCGACACGTCGGTCACCGACCTTCTAAAAGGAGCGCAAAAAAGCCTGATACTGATATTTCTCAGCAAGACTCTGTTGCAAAACAAGGAAATGGTTGCCAACCTAAACAAGCTGCTTTCGCGAAGGACTCGGCCAAATTTTCAGATCTTAATATTTGATCTTGAGCAGCAGAAGAACGCCTTGCTGAAACGCGCACCGGCGTTCGACCCTAACGACATCATCGACGTTCTTGGACTTGGCGAGTACGCGCTGCGCCGTACCGCAGTAGGTTTGATTGCCCTGCACATAGGCGTGGGGATTCTGTCTAAAGGCTCCAAACGGATCACGAAGAAGCCGAAGTTCTTTGTAAGCCACGCCAAAATCGACGGCCAATCCCTCGCCACGGTTCTTAGGACTCAGATCAAGGACCTACCCGGATTCCAAACATTCTATGACGACGATGACATCTCAGAAGGGGACGACTTGAAACAGGTCCTATCGAATGGTGTCGAAAACTCGGTTCTGATTGTTTTGCGGTCGGAGGTTTTTGAAGATCGCCCTTGGTGTCTGCAAGAAATGCACTGGGCCGAGGAATACGCCTCGCCTTACGTTGTGGTGGACCTTCGCCAAAAGGCGATCACGCCGCCGAGCGCAGTGTCTTTCGAACGCGCGCCCACGGTAAAAGTCGCGGATGGCAACCTTTATCGGATTGTCTTCATCGCCCTGCGTGAGGCTTTGCGCAGTCGCATCCACATTCGGATTGTCGAGGATTTGGCGGCTAGAGGGATCACCAAGACCAAGGGCCTGCACATCCTCGTACGCCAACCAACCATGCGTTGTCTTCACAAGATCTGTTCTGATTTGAAGCCGGGAGAAGAAACAACTATCGTATATCCCGATCCTTCAATGACGGAAGGCGACCGAGCGGCCGCCGAGGCGTTGGTTCGATCCATGTCGGCAAAATCGCTTATCACCACGCCGCAGACCCTAGTTCTGGACTGCGCGACACGGCGGGCATCTTAATGACGGACAACCATTCAACCCGTCCCCTTGAGCACGTGGCCTTGGGTATTTCAGCCTCGGAGAACGACGGGGCAAACGATCTCGGATTCACCAAGCGAGAGGTCAACCGATGCGTCCGCGAGGTTGCGAGCGCTGTGATGACGCAAGGAGGGTCGGTGGTCTTCGGCCACGACTGGCGCCCTGATGGCGTCATGAGCGAATTGTTGCATCTGGCCATTGCCCATCATTCATCCGACGCCATCACCACCCCAACCCGCTGCGCTTCGATGGTCAATTTTGTGCCCTGGCCATCTAGAACCACCGTCAGTGCAGATGACAGGCACCAGTACCGTGATGTCCTTCACATTATCGAAATGGAACGGCCAGATGGCTACCGCGCGCCCAGCGGTTACGCCGAAAACGATCCTGAACAGTTCGACATTGTGAACCGCGTGGCGGCCCTGACAGAAATGCGCCAAAAGATGGCGCAACTGACCTCAGCTCGACTGTGCATGGGTGGGCGTGTTTCAGGGTCCGGCGGACGGTATTCCGGCATCGCGGAAGAAGCGTTGTTGACACGGAACGCCGGGAAACCACTATATCTGACTGGCCTGCTGGGCGGGGCTACGTCAGAATTGATCGATGCATTCCATGGGACGCCGGTGTCAAAAATACAAGTCTTCCAACCCAGATCCGACGTGGCCCAAGCCATGTACACAACCGGTTTGCACAAGGAATGGGACGTTCCAAACTTTGGCCTCAATCAACTGGTCGACGGCAACGGTTTGACGCGCGAAGAAAACGACCAGCTGTTCGAAGCCAAACACCTAGGTGACGTTATTGGTCTGGTCCTGAAGGGCTTGGCGACACTTCGCAAAGCCCGATAGACCCAAAGATGGAAGAGGAACAGCCGCAACTAGACGCCCACACTCCAGAAGTATTTCTGTGTCACAACAACCTTGACGCCGACATTGTCCGCCACATTGCCGACGCGCTTGAATTGGAAGTAGGAACACCTTTCTTTCTGGACACCTTCGCCATTCCAACCGGCGTTGAATTCATGCCCGAGATCGAAGCGGCGATGGAAAAAGCCAAGGGGTGTGCGATCTTTCTTGGGGAAAACGGCTGGGGCCCGACCCATTTGTGGGAAGCAGGCCTAGCTCTGGAGCGTTACCGGCGCGACCCGGACTTCCGCCTGATCCCTGTCGTTTTGCCCGGTGCAACGGATGCCGGCATGAACCGTCTAGGCAATGGGTCGGTGTTCAAAGACATCAACCGTTCTGAATTGACCGGTCAGCCCTTGAACCAGGATCAGATCAAACGGCTCGCCGTAGCCTTGTCCGGCACAGCCGCCCCGCAATATCGGTCGCCTGCGAAGCTAACGCCCTATCAATTGCGACGCGACGCAGCACGCTGGAAAGAAGCCAAGGAAAAGTCCAAAAAGGCCGCAAAAGCTATTCTATATCGCGGCGCTGAACTGACGGAAGCGCAAGGCATAATGCTCGCCAACCCAGACTTTGCCGTGGTGGAAGAGGTTCAGCCATTCATCGCAGCCGCATTGGCGGATGAGCGCAACAGCCTTCGGCTTATCGCAGCGATTGCTGCAGCCGCATCCGTTACCTTCATCGTCATCGCGGCAGTCGCCTATTACAACGCAACAGTGGCAGAGACACGCAGGCTGGAGTCCTTGTCCCGTGCGCTTGCAATCCAGGCCCCGCAGGATGAGACACCGGGCCGCCAGCTTCTGATCGCGATGGAGGCCACAAAACGCTCCAACACGGCAGAGGCTCAAGGCGCGGTCCTGTCCTTACTGGAAGACTGGCGCTGGCTTTTGTCAGAACACAGCATCTTCAACAGCGCTACCGCCGCAGCTACCGCACCACGCGGCATCTCGACGATTGTCGGTTCCGATGATGGAACGGTGTATCGTGTCGCTGGAACCGATGGCCCGCAAATCATCGGCAGCGTAAGCGCAAGCATCACTGCCCTTGCCGAAAATCTAGACGTCATCCTTGTCGGCACATTGGATGGCACCATCGAAACCATTGATAGCCAAGGGCGCACAGAACATTTATTGGAAGGCTTCGGTCGACAGGCCTACATCACCGCCCTCGCGTCAAGCACCGACGGCCAGATCATGGCCGCCGGGGATCATGAAGGCCGAGTTCATATCTTGCGTCCTGGTCGCCCCGTAATCACTCATGACACAGGTGATCTGCTGCAGATCGACGCGCTTGCCATCTCACCTGACAAGACCCGCATTGTGGCCTTATCCGGCTTGCATCGTCTTGTTGTCTATGAGGGCCCAAAATGGAAGGAAACGCTTCGTTGGCCTCTGAACGCCAGTGCCTTGGATGCCGCCTTCCTAGACGACGGTCGCCTTGTTTGGATCACGACGAACGGCTTGATGCGCCAGGTCTCATTCGAGGATGGCGACATCACGATTGACGATAGCTACCAATTCAATGGTTTCTTCGCGCACGCCAGGATCGAACCAGGCAGCGGGTTGGTCGCCCTTGGCGAGGTTGGTGGCTTTGTCCAAATGGCGAACCTTTATGGGCACGAAATCGCCTTTGAACGGATCCGGGCACATTCTGATACCATCTCTGGGCTTTCCATTTTGAGGGACACGGGCACACTTGTTACGACCGCGCAAAACGGCAGCATTTCTACTTGGACTCTGGATGAGTTGGTGGGTTTCGGCCAACGGCTGCCGTCGCTGATTTCCGAACCCGTGGCACTTTTGGTGAAAGCCGATGGTACGGTCCTGGGCGCGACACGCAGCCAGCACGACGCCGTGGTCTGGCGACTCGATCAGGATCAGTGGGTTCAGATGTCAGACCTTGTGGCCGCAACCGTCGAGGTGCTGGGCGAGGACGTGGGCGTATTGCCCAACCTGGCAACTGACAGCGACGGGTTTGTGGATGTCTCGACTACGTTGATTGACCAGATTTCACTTCACAAGTTTGGCGTTGCCTGGTCTACTTGGAATGGTGCTGTTCTATGGCTGCCTTTCGCCAAGGATGCGCGTCCCCGACTAATTCGCGACGCGAACAACTACGGGCATATCTTGTTGGCCATCGCTCCGTCGGGCAGGAATATCGCCGTGACCGAGGCCGGTTCCGGCGAAATCCAAATTTTTGACACGGACACCGCGACTCATGCGTCATCGGTTTTCGCAGCAGAGCCTGTTGAGACAATGGCCTTCAACCCATCTGGAGACCAGCTTGCGATCGGAACAGCACGGGGCAGCGTTGCAATTGCCGCATTGACGCAAGAGACACCAACCGATTTACCCGACCTGCACGCAGCTCCCATCTCGGGGGCGATCTGGCTTGGTGAAGATGCCTTAGTGACTTACGCAAGCGGCGGCAGCAATGACCGTGGCTTGTTGTTCCATCTTCCAGGCGACGCAGACGCAACCCTTCGTGTGGCGTCGCGCAAGCCCGGAGGCGCGGTCACGGCCTCGGACTACAATTCGGCTTTGGACCTAATTGCCGTCACCGATCATGACGGCTTAGTGCACTTATGGCGCGCGAGCGAGCGGCGCTTTGTGCAGTCACTCTATTTCGGTGGGTCGTATTTGTCCGCCGTTGCTCTTGATCCAATGGAGCAGCGCGTCATCGCAACAGAGGGCAACGGAAATCTCTGGTCTTGGCCGCTGTCACTTGAACAATTGGAGGCCACAATCTGTGAAAAAGTAGGACGCGGATTGACCGCGGTTGAGTGGAGGGAATTGATGCCGGATGAGGATTTCGCGCCAGTTTGCACAACAGACTGACAACACAAATTTGCGAAGACTAAAGAAAGGTGATGCGATCAGGTAAATTCAAACCGAAATCACAATGGAAGTCCCAATTGTTCTGAGTGACGCAACTACCCTGTTTGGTGTAAGCTTAGAGGATACAATTGATAGAAGCCTTTTTCATATGATTCCGACATCCCTACAGGTTCTGACCTTATCTTGCGAGGATTGCCCGTCAGCCCGAGAGTAAAGGCGTGTTGTACCGACAACACACAGGAGACAAAGCCGATGGTCAAAAAAACTCGTCCGAATTATTCCGCTGACCAATTTGCGGCTCATGAGTTTTTGACAGAGTTGCGAACCCGTATCGCTACGCAACCTCTCCCGTTAAGACACGGAGATGAAGAAGCCGCACTTACAAGCCTGTACGATCTGTTCAAACTTGCACGAAAGGCCATCAAGAACAATCCAGGCTGCGATGCATTCGCCGCGAAAACAATAGAGATCCTTAACACTACATTGCGTCCTGTTACGGCCTTCTGGCATCGCAAGAAAATCGAAGGTGCGCTAAAGCAACGCGACGAGGCTATCGCGTTCCGTAACGCACTCGCCGACGTCCGGACAAAATTGCATGCGTTTGCGAATGAACTCCACATAATGGCATATGGAGAAGAGCTTAAAGACCAAATACAAAAAGAACCGCAGGCGGATCTAATTGGTGAGGAAACCCTAACATTCGGCATCCCAGAAACCGCATTGGTCAACAGGGAAGACGCCAAAAAAATTAACGCAGCGGAAAGCGCTGAAATCCTGGAAATACGGCGCGCCAATGGCAAACAGACCTCCTCGGAGATGGTAGAAGATGCTGCAGGGTTGGCTTTTTCGGGCGGAGGAATCCGCTCGGCGTCGTTTTGTCTTGGTGTGGCACAAGTGTTGGCTGACAAAAACCTTCTGCGCGATGTAGATGTCTTGTCCACAGTGTCTGGAGGAGGGTATATAGGAGCCTTCTTAAGCCAGCGCCTTGGCACTTCGTCAGTGCCACAAAACGACCCACCGAGTGTTCAGATAGCCAGCCCCAATGGCCCAGATACGGAGCCAGTCGCCTATGTTCGCAAACGTGCGGCCTATTTGTCGATGGGCTCGTTTTTTCCGACTTTTGTGGCTACCTGTCGGATCATCGCTGGCATGCTTCTGAACTGGACCGCTCCAGCTAGTTTAGTCTCGTTGATCGCTTTAGTCTGTGTCTTATTGATTCCAGATCAGGGCATAAACTGGGCGCGCGCTCCATATCTAGCTGCTGTGTGTTCGGTAGTGGGGTTGGCGTTTTATGCAGCATTGATGCGGTTCGCGCAGCATTGGGCCGAAAGAATCTTTGCGGGGTTATTTGGACTCAGTGTTTTAGTTCTCTTCGCGTGGTTGGTGCATCAGATATATGGTGTGATAGGCAACGGAGAACTAGGCGCTAAAGAGAAGTCCACATGGATTGCGATTACATCCGCGGGTGTCGTCTTGCCTACTCTGTCACGCGCCTTACCAATGTTACGCCATCCATTGGGACGTAAAGTCGTAACAGGTCTAGTATTAACAATTGCGGCGGTAGCAATCCCAATTCTGTCAATAGCTCTTGGAGTGATGTTGTTCGATTTGGGTAAGGCTGCTTATGACCCGATAGGCGGCGGTTTAACCGCATATGTGTCCGGCACTACTGCCCTGTCAATTATTACTGCTATGCTGCTGATTGCAGCGCTGTCATTGAATATCAATCTCACCGCTCCACACAGCTTCTACCGCGAACGCTTGGCGCGTACATTCATCGCGACAGACGATGGCAGCACAGAAACGGTTCTATTGCCGGAAATGAACGCAAACCATCGAGCACCGTATCACTTGATCAATGCGGCGGTGAACCTGCCTTCCAGCCGTCTTGTGAACTTGCGCGAGCGCGAGGGGGATTTTTTTGTATTGTCTAAGCTTTGGAGCGGTTCCCCTGCGACTGGTTACCTGCCAACAAGCGAATGGAAAACAGGCTCACAAGATATGGATCTCGCGACTGCCGTTGCGATTTCCGGAGCAGCGGTCGCGCCACATATGACCTTGTTAAATGTCAAATCAGTAAGGATGTTATTGTCGTTTTTGAATCTCCGTCTGGGTTACTGGATCAAAGCACCTGGTAGAGTTGGGGCTATGGGCAAGGTTGTGCCGGGTTTTTGGTGTCTGGTCAAAGAAATGATCGGCTTTGGTATGTCCGAAAACAGTAGCTGGTATTATCTGTCTGATGGTGGACATATCGAAAATTCAGGCGTTTATGAGTTACTGCGACGTCGCTGTAAATACATAGTGGCTATAGATGCTGGTGCGGATGGCGAGAACCGCTTTCATACGCTAACGACCTTAATCAGACATGCCCGTATCGATTTGGGGATCGACATCTCTCCCACACTAGATGACTTGCGTGTGAGCCCAGAAACGGGAATGTCGCCAGCCCATGGGGTGTTGTGCAAAATTGGATATCCGGAGGGCGAGGGGCTATTACTGGTGGTCAAATTGGCCATGACAGGAGATGAAAGCGAACTTGTCAAAGCCTATCATACGGACCATCCTGACTTTCCTCACCAATCCACCGCAGATCAGTTCTTCGACGAAGAGCAATTCGAAGCCTATCGCCAACTTGGCGCACATTCAGCGGAAGGATTTTTCAACCCGGCACTGACTGGTAGCACTTCACCACCAAAAAGCATCAGTGAATGGCTGCGTGCTCTGTCGGTGCGGCTTTTGCCTTGATATTGGCAGCGTCAAACTTGGTGTCTGAACTACGGGTTATGATCACGTATCCTGATCGTCATGGGAACCCCAGCACCGATCTTGCGCTCTGGTCATGACGGTGACGTCGCTGACATTGCCTTCTCCTATGTCGGCAATTTTCTATCCCCAGCTAGTTTGTCCTGGAACTCACCAGATAACCCTGTGCGGCTCTGGCGGCTTGATCCGTTATCTTCTGAAAGCTACTGAGAAGTGTTACTCCTATATAGTAATTGATTAGACCAAGTTGCAATCAGCAGGAATTGCCGCAATGGATGGGCGCTTTCGGTCCCGCAGTCAGAGTCGCGAATTCGACGACATTCGCGTATACTTTTACCATTACGATCAGATAGGGGGGCGAGATCGAACTGGCCCGTGAAGTCTAGTACCAGAGAACAGATCAATGGCTATTTTTCGTTGGATTATCGGCTTCCCGCAACGCGTGGTAAACGCCCTTTTTGGCTACGACTTCTTTATATCGTATGCGCATAAGGATGGAGTGGGCTATCCACAGGCGCTTGATCGCGCGTTGAGTAAGGACTTTACAACCCATCTGGACACGCGCGACTATCGCCTCGGGCAAGATCTTGGGCTCCTAACCAAAATTCGCATCAGAAACAGCAAGCATCTAATTGTGGTGGCCCGACCCCATGCACTCACCAAATCAATTTGGGTTCGACGAGAGGTCGAGACGTTCCAGAATAAAGGCAAAGCACCGATCATTGTGGACGTTGACCGTGCGGTGAAGCGGGCACTCGATCAACCGGTCTCAGGGGCGCTCAGCGCGTGGATAAAGGCGCAGCAAATTGTCCACGATGACGGGTCAGTCATTGATCCACTGTTGTGGGTTTCGGATGACGGGGAAGTAAATGAACGCAATGAGAGAGTTCCTGCCCCCAAAGTGATCGAGCGCATTCGAGCCAGCTTCACTGGAGCGAAGGTTGAAACAATGCGATTGAGGGTCGTGACGGTCGCTTTTCTTAGCATGATGCTATTAGCGACTTTGTCAGCCTTTTTCGCCTACAACTTCGATGTTCAAAGGAAGACAGCGATCGAACGCTCCTCCGAACTAGCCGCAAGTTCAGCGTTATACTTAGTTGATAACGATTTTGTCGCCGAGGCCTGGGAGCTTGCCAAAGACGCGCTGCCCGCCGATGCAGAAGGGTCTGATCCGCATGATCCGCTTGCGATTACCGCAGGGATCGCCGTGCTGAATGCAAGTTCCAAAGGTACGTCTGACAAGATGACAGACCACATTCTGGACGCGGATTTCAATGCAACTGGTGAATTAGTGGTAACGGGCCACCAGGACGGGCATGTGCGCATCTGGAATGTCCGGACCGGATCCCTCTTACACCAAAGAAGCGTTCATGGGGACAGTGCTTTCTCGGTCGAGTTTTCTCCTAAAGCAAAAGTCGTTCTCAGCGGTGGCTTCGAAAAAACGCTTTTTGCTTGGAATTACGTCGAAAACACAGTGGAGGAAGTAGTCCAGATCGATGGAAACGTCACTGAAATTGAAGCTGCAGCAGCAGCTGCACGGATTGCGTTCCTCAGCTCGAGAGGTCAAATCAGGGTTTGGGATTTTGATAGCAATAGTGTGGTTGGTGAGCCTATTTCTGGGCATGAGAACTATCACGACAATTCCTTTGCAATCGATCCGGGTGGTACGCGTGTAGCCCTTAAAAGAAGGGAAGCCATCGTGATTTACGACGTTCGCGAAAACCGGGAGCTCTGCAGCATGCCCATAGGCGAAAAGAAGGTGAAGTCTCTCTACTTTGACCCAAGCGGCAATCATATCGCCGCGCGCATTTCGATCGGGGAGCTAAAGGTCGATCAACAGGTCTATGCAGCAGAAATAGAAGCAGAAGGGGAATGCTCCGACATGACCATGGTCGATCAAGATCCATCTCGCCGAGACGGGCTCTGTGGTCTTGGGGCGGTTGATAAAGAAGGGCTCGCTTGGGTGCCGGGCACCTCGTGGTTTATCTCACTGACGAAAGAGAAGTACCGTGTCGAGAAATTGGTCTGCGCAACGCTGGTGGATTGGACAACTAGCGAGGTGCTGCAGGTATCACAGATCCTGCGGAACAATGCGTGGGATGAAGAAATCACATCTGAAATCAATAAACTGGTGGTTTCCAATCCGATAGCCTCACAAAACCTGGACCTGTTCGCCTATCCCCGCAGTTATCCAGGTGGCGAATTCATTCGAAATTCGTGGATGCGTATGAACCCAGAGGAGTTGGGGGCCGGTGGCTCAACTGATAAGAAATGGGTTGCAGTAGCCTCAAACACGGGAGCTGACACAAGTGCCATGGTATCGGACACCATCCTGCGCGTTGTTCATGACCAAACAGGGGACATGGTGGAGGTCCCCCTACAGAAACCGTTGGGTGGTTTCCTAGAACCCCAAGTCGCCATTGATCCGAACGGAAACTATATTGCTGTCGCAGCTGGTGAGTGGGTGCAACTATATGCAATTTCGCCGTTGCGGCATGTGGATACAGTAACGATACCCAAGGGTGGCGATGTCGTTCCAATCATCGGTGCCGCGCTTCAATCCGAACCATTCAGGCTCTCGGTACTGCACGGTAGAACCAAAATCACTTCTTTCGCATTGGATCGCGCAGGAACGAGCTTGGTACAAGACGTTGATGGCTTTGAAGTGAGGCGCCCGGTGCAGGCGATTTCACCTGGGCCTGACGGAAGGCTTTGGGCAGTGGGAATGGGCGGCAGCTTCCTGATCATCGATCCTGCCTCTGCCTCCGTGGAAATTGTAGGGGAACTGCAAGTCGGAGATGCTAGGCAGAAAAGGCTCTATGAAATCTCAAGCTCGGCTGACGGTAAGACCGTTGCCGCTGCAGGTTCTGAACTGGGGGTATTCCTTCATCACAAACGTGGCCCGCATGCCAGTTGCCCGCGGGTCCACGTCGGCAAGCCGGAAGGTCTACACCTCACATATGACGGCAGGTTCTTGCTGGTTCAGGAAGGTCAGCACGGCGTTCTTCTCTTTGATCTTGCCACATGCAGATCGATTGGAAACTGGCAATTTTCATACGTGAGTGGCGTGTCATTTGGTGCTTCTGAAGCCGAAATCCAAGTGCTGAGCAACGGGGTGATTACCTCCCTCTTGCTGCCTACGCACTTAGGTCCGGACGGGCTGGCTGCCCGTCTTCGAAAAGCGCTCGCCAATTAGCGCGTCTTAACGGCGCGAGTTTAGTTTCCACGTAATGGAGGAAACCCTCCGACTTCCAGTCGGATCTGCTTCAGCGCGAAGAATCGTGTTATGACGTTACCCTCTGGAAAATGAGCCGAAGGGGGTCGGATGTCTCATTTTCCAGAGGGTAACGTCATGCGATATGACACCGGCAAACACTGCGTTTTCTATCACCGATATCACATCGTCTGGTCGACCAAGTACCGCTACAAGGTTCTGACCGCCGGGGTGCGCCTGCGGGTGCGGGACGTCATTCGTCAGGTCTGTCGCGAGAACGAGGTCGACATCCTGCGCGGGGTGTTGTCGAGCGACCATGTCCACATGTTCGTATCGGTGCCGCCGAAGATTGCCATTTCCGATCTGGTACGCAGGATGAAGGGCCGTTCGTCCCACAAGGTGCAGCGGGAATTCCCAGCCTTGCGCAGGCGCTATTGGGGCCGCCGGTTCAGGGGCAGGGGCTATTTCTCGACCACCAACGGCGCCATCACCGAAGACATCGTCCTGCAATATCTCGAAAATCACATCGCCGATCCTACCGACGCCAGTCGGTAGTGGTTCAGTCTAGGATCGATCCAGATGGATAGGACGGCCACTCGCCGATGTCCGTCGGTTGTCGGCCTTTAACCGATCCATCTCGTCCGGCGAAACCAATTGAGCGATGCCTTGCGTCAGGTCACGACAAAGCATAATTGAAACATCTTCACCGTTGCGGTCAAGATCGCCGACGGCGACAAACTGGTAACAGCCAAGAATTTCGCCGAGCGGTGTTCCATGTGCTGCCGCACTCGAGAGCAAGAACGGAAAAACTCCCATCCGGTCTGGCATGGTTTCTTCCGCATCGCGGATCGCAGCTATAAGCCTACGCCAAACTGAATCCTCACCTTCTATGCTGGCAGAAATTTCAGTCCCGAGTAAAGGAACGACGACGACAAAGCTGGCACGCCTGGTGCCAAAAGGAGCCGGATTTTCTTCTGCGTATATCGGCCTTGGCACAGTGTCCTGACCTTCCCAGCCGACACTACGAAACACAACTTGGATTCTGTCTCCGATCATGCCGGAAAAGGTCGGACCGTGCATGAAATGATCAAAGAGTTTCCTTCGATCTTTCGGCGCCTTCCGTGTCATCAGGATGCCAGACAACAAATGTTTCCAAAATCGGCGGCAGCATCGGTATCCTTATTCGCGGTGCGCGCGCGAGTTGGTTTGGCAAATCGCACGTTTGTTGCGTTTTCCTTTACGCAAGACGTAACGGTCAGAAAAAGGTAGCATGGATGGCTATTTCTGCTCTATGTGGGTTGATCAATCATGTAGATGAGGACAACGTGTGGTTGTTATGGCTCACCGTATGTAGTATCCAAAACAAAGAACGCCTCGACATTTATGCGTAGGGGGGCATCAAATGGCCAACACCACCAAGAACGTATTCATAAGCCATATCCATGAAGATGACGCGGGACTTGGCGACTTGAAGAACCTGCTCAAGAAGCATGGTATGGACATCCGTGACGGGTCGGTTAACTCCGAGAACCCGAACAACGCGAAGTCTCCAGACTACATTAAATCACAGATACTGGCACCTAAAATAGATTGGGCAAGTACGATGATTGTGTACATAACGCCTGAGACCAAGGACAGCGAATGGGTCAATTGGGAAATTGAAAGAGCGTTCCAAAAGGATAAGACGATAGTTGGTGTTTGGGAGCAAGGCAGCAACGGTTGCGAAATTCCTGATGCCCTCAAAAAGTATGGTGATGCCGTGGTTGGGTGGGACGGAGGCCATATAATCGATGCAGTAAATGGCGACTATCGAGGATTCAACAACCCTGATGGGACTCCGAGTGTCCCTCAACCAATCAAACGACATGCCTGCAGCTAAAAAAGCAACTGAGCAGAGCCTCTACTCATACGTTGTTCGTTATGACAGCGGTTTTGCACCCAACCCATTCGGAGGCTATTGTACGCTGGCTACCTGTAAGCCCGGCATAAGAAAGACTGCGCAGATCGGTGATTGGCTTCTAGGCACGGGAAGTTCCAACCAAAGGGTGAAGCGTGGTGGGCACGTTGTTTATGCCATGCGAGTGCAAGAAGCTATATCCACGGCGGATTTTTGGAACGACACACGATTCCAAGCGAAAAAACCCATTATTCCAGGTAGTTGGAAGACGGCGTGTGGTGATAACATCTATCAACCCATGCCAGATGGATCTTGGCGTCAGTTGAATTCATACCACAGCCAGGACGATGGCTCACCGAAGGTCGAACACATAGCAAGAGACACTGCCGTGCAGCGTGTCTTAATTTCAAAGGATTTCGTCTTCTTTGGCGCAGAGGGTCCGTTACTTCCAAGCCCATTTCGTGAAGGCGGCGCAAACGATCTACTGAGATCAAAGAGAGGATATTCCCGCATACAGGATCAGCAGGTTATTGGCGATTTTGTGACGTGGATAACATCTCTTCAAGTTCAAGGAGTCCAAGGGCAACCTTGGGATTGGTTGCAGCATTTTAAGTGAGGAATTTATGGCTTTAACTATTTTGGAATACGAACAACGTATTGCACCAACTGATCGCCTAACGAGCGAAAGTTTAACACCAGTTCTTCTCGGCTTGTTTGGTGAAGTTGGAAGCATCATGGCCACTTCGAAGAAGCTACATCGCGAAGGCGAAGCGTATATCGCTTATCTTGACGCCGTAGAGGAGGAGTTTGGTGACGCGCTTTGGTATCTGTGCGCCCTTTGCCGCCGCATAGGAGAGCCGTTGGACCAAGTTATCAGCGATGCTTGCAATGATGAACATACGGATTCGATGACTGTTGCAAGTCTTCATTTGGCTGCGCCAATCGCAAAGGTTCATAAGTTTCAAAATCTTGAGATTATAGATGTCCTACTGAAGGATTTGGGTAATAAAGCAGCAAACCTCTTGAGTGCGGAAATTGGACAGACAGACTTGCGCGCCCGTGTTGTCGATTTTGCGGCGGCCTATCTCAAAGCGGTCCAATCATCAAACGTGCCTTTTGGTAGAATTGTGCAATCGAACTTGGACAAAGCTACTGGAAGGTTTGTCCCGTCAGACCCTTCGTCCCTTCCTAGGTTCGATGAATCTTTCACTGATGATGAAAGCCTCCCTGAGAAATTTGAGATTGAGATTCATGAACGCCCAAATGGGAAGAGCTACCTTCGGTGGAAAGGCGTCTTCATTGGTGATCCTCTAACTGACAACATTAGTGATCCGGATGGCTACCGTTTTCACGACGTTTTTCACTTCGCCCACGCAGCTATCTTGCATTGGTCCCCCACATTTCGCGCATTGATTAGGCACAAACGCAAAAGCAATCCGGACATTGACGAAGCACAAGACAGCGGGCGTGCGATTGTCATTGAAGAAGGATTGTCGGCTTACATATTCTCATGCTCCAAGGAGCTAAACTTCTTCGAAGGGCAGTCCACAGTATCTTTCGATATTTTAAAGACTGTAAGCAACTTTGTTCGAGGTTATGAAGTCGAAGAATGTCCGTTGTACCTATGGGAACAGGCCATCATACAAGGATATGATGTCTTTCGAAAAATCAAGAAAAATAATGGTGGCGTTGTGGTCGGAGACAAAACTAACAGAACTATTACATATCGGTCTTTGTCATGAGAAAACTGTTTAGTGCAGACCACATCGTTGCAGAATTGCAGAATTTTGAATTTGATAATGCATTTAACCCCTATCGCGACGTTTGCCAAGCATATGACCATGAAAAGTCTGCTGACATGCGAGCCGAAATCTTGTTCGAAATGCTTGTTCGGGCTGATGAAAAGGCAGTCGACGCGATCTGGATCGGACGTGACTTGGGATATCGAGGAGGTCGCAGGACGGGACTAGCACTGACGGACGACGTGCGTTTTTCCTCTCATTTGAAACGCTGGGGGATTGATGCATCTCGACCGACAAAAGGGCAACCAGTCGCGGAAAGAACTGCATCAATAGTTTGGGATTTCCTTGATCTAATCGAGAAGAATATTTTTTTGTGGAACGTTTTTCCATTTCATCCACATGCGCCTTACGACGAATTTTCTAATAGAACACATAACGCTGCAGAACGCCGCTTTGGAGAAAGAGTTCTCAAATGCATTCAGGAGTTTATCAGACCTGAGAAAATAATCGCTATCGGTAATGACGCATCGAAAGTTGCTGTTCGATTATTTCCTGAGCTTAAGGTTCACAGCATTAGGCATCCGAGCTATGGTGGTCAGGCTGAAATTGCATCAGGAATCTCAAAAATATATTCTATTGAAAAAAACGATAGACAGCCTCGATTGATTTGACTGTTGTCAAATCTCATATGAAGTTTTCTTCAGGGTTTGGCGTGGAGTCGTATTCTCGAGATATGCGCACTCGTGAACCGAACCCGATTTGCGGTTCCTATCATCCAACTTAGCACTTTCGCGCCGATTGCCAGCTTTAAGTGGCAGTCACTTCATGCTCGTTAGGTGGATTACCGTGGCCTTTCTGCCCATTCCTCCGCCAAGGCCTAGCCCTTCGTTTGCGGCTTCGTCCTCATTCGCGCTGAGATCTTCGTGAACGTCCGTTAAACAGGAACTATCGCCTGCGCATCTCCTCTAGGTCTCGCCTCGGTAAGAAGCTCGCCTATATCCATCGCATTGGAGCGGATTGCAGCCGCTCTAATTGCCCGTTTGTCAGCGGGCGTGTTCGCGCTATGACCTCTATTGAAAGTCGGCTCGCTCTCGCGAAGGCGTCCATACCGGTTCTTGGAGAGCGTTGAGTGATCCGGGATACGGTCCCTCAGATCGAGGCGGCGGAACCGCCGATATGCCAGATTCAGATGCGCCTCTTCGCACAGTCTTCACTTGGAACGGATGCCGAGCGATAGCCGACCAGCAGCATCCGGATCAGCAGTTCAGAATCGACCGACGGACGACCGGTGTTGCTGCAAAAGTCCGTGAGATGCGATCGAGTGCTGCTCAGATCAACAAAGCGATCAATCGACCGAAGCAAGTGATCTTGGGGAACGTGGTCCTCCAAAATACGCCCGAGGCATTAAATCTGAAGACACGCACCCGTTCATATTCGAGGCATGTCCTGAAATGTCGTACGGATAAGCTTTGTCCTGTTCAAACGGATCAAGAGAGACCAGAACGGCTCTAAGTTTGCTTCTTGCCCGACAAGAGTTGTGTTTCAAGCCGGACAAGTTTCGATTCATACCGGACGACACATTCAGAGGAAAGTGGCTGGGGTGGTAGGATTCGAACCTACGGTGCGCGGTACCAAAAACCGGTGCCTTACCACTTGGCTACACCCCAACTGTGTGGCGGTATTTACTTAGAGCGGCTGGGAGGTGCAAGACCCGAAATGAGCTTTTTGGCGAAAAAATTGCCACTCGGTACAAAAAATTTTCGCGAAAGAATGCGCGCCCAATAAACACTGGGTTTTTGAAGACCTCGCGTCATTTCCCGGTGCCTGTCGTGGACAAAGGGGGAGGGGCAACGACATGGTGGGGCAAAGCGATAGAGAGGAGAGAGCCAATGTTCCTGGGAATGCGGCCGGAGAATGAGGCCCTGTTGGCGCAGGTCAAAGAGATGATCCGTGATGAGGTCATGCCTTTGGAGGAGGAGTACCATGCGGAGATCGGCAAAGAGGAGCGTTGGGCCTATACCGCGCGGCAGGCGGAGATTTTGGAAGGGTTAAAAGCCAAGGCCAAAGAGCGCGGGCTGTGGAATTTCTGGCTGACGGATTCGGACAAGGGATTCGGACTCTCCACCGTGGAATATGCGTTTTTTGCCGAGGAGATGGGCAAGACGCCGCTGGGGGCGGAGGTGTTCAACTGCTCCGCACCGGATACCGGCAATATGGAAGTGTTTGAGCGCTATGGCACGGAGGCCATGAAAGACAGGTGGCTGAAGCCGCTGCTTAATGGGGAGATTCGCTCTGCCTATCTGATGACGGAGCCGGATGTGGCGAGTTCGGATGCCACCAATGTCTCCATGTCCTGTGTGCGCGATGGCGATGACTATGTGCTCAATGGCGAGAAATACTGGGCCTCCGGGGCGGGGGATCCGCGCTGTAAGGTCTATATCGTCATGGTGAAAACCGGGGGCGAGGAGCTTCCTGTGCATAAGCGGCAGTCGATGATTGTGGTGCCTGCGGGCACCGAGGGTATCGAGATTCTGCGCCCCATGATGGTCTATGGGCAGGATGATGCACCGCACGGGCATATGCACATCAAATTCACCAATGTGCGCGTGCCGGCGGAGAATCTGCTACTGGGCGAAGGTCGGGGCTTTGAGATCGCGCAGGGGCGGCTTGGGCCGGGACGCATTCACCACTGCATGCGTGCGATCGGGCAGGCTGAGGTGGCGCTGGAGCGCATGTGTAAGCGCGCGCTGAACCGGGAAGCCTTTGGCAAGCCGCTGGCGCATCTGGGCGCGAACTACGACATCATTGCCGAGTGCCGGATGGAGATCGAGCAGGCGCGGCTGCTGTGTCTGAAAACCGCATGGATGATGGATCAGGGGGATGCCCGGGCTGCTGCGCCCTGGATCAGTCAGATCAAGGTGGTGGCCCCGAATGTGGCGCTGAAGGTGATTGATGAAGCGGTGCAGATGCACGGCGGCACCGGGATTTCACAGGACACCCCGCTCGCGCAGGCCTGGACACATGTGCGCACATTGCGGCTGGCTGACGGGCCGGATGCGGTGCACCGCCGTCAGGTGGCGCGCAAAGAGCTGCGCCAGTACACGCAGGAAAAGGTCTGACACCGCGTTTCTGTATCAGACCTGCGGTTGCATGACGGCAGTGTTTGATCAGAGGTAATTTGGAAGGCGCGGCCCGGGAGGTTGCGCCTTTTTCATTGGGTTACGGGTGTTTGGGGAGGGGGCGGTGTTCTAACTTGTTCGCGGTTGTGTGTAGTGCAGGTTGACGAACCTCTCTGATGTTGAATAGTTTTCTTGGACTAGGGCAGGGGGTATTTTTTGAAGCGCTTTGTTATCTGGCTAGGCATCGAATTTCGGGGTAAGCATGAGTGGTGGTAACTCACTAGAAGCGTTCGGGAAGACTGCTCAGGGTCTTGCGAGAAATCCTCTTGGCATAATCGCGCTGTTTATTGTGCTGGTCTACGGTTTTGCTTCGCTTGTCGCTGCTTTCAGCTCTTCATTTTCTCCGGCAGAACGTGCTCCGCTAATTTACTTTCTTGTGGTGTTCCCTGTTTTGGTGCTTGGAGTTTTTGCTTGGCTCGTGCGTTGGCATAGCGAGAAACTCTTCGGACCCGGAGATTTTAAAGATGAAACAAACTACATAAAGATGCAGATGTCTGCCGTGGCTTCATTGAGTGCAGCAACAGTGAAAGAAAATCCCACCAATTCGTCTCAGAGCGATATCGATAAATTGGTGGAACTTGTTCTGGAAGCAATGAGGGGGCAAGAGGCTCGGGATCACGTTGACCATATCCTATGGGTAGATGATCGGCCCGACAATAACATTCATGAGAGACGGGCCCTCGAGGCGGTGGGGCTCAGATTTACTTTGGCACTTTCAACTGAGGAGGCTATGCGGAAAATCGACAAAGAGAGATTTATCGCAATAATCTCCGATATGGGGCGCCGAGAAGGGCCGCGTGAGGGATATGTGCTTCTAGACGAATTGAGGGCGCAAGGTAACAACACCCCCTTATTCTTCTACGCGTCCTCAAACGCTCCTGAGCACAAACTTGAAACCGCAAATCATGGTGGGCAAGGCTGTACCAATAACCCTCAAGAGCTATTCCAGATGGTTACACGCGCTGTAATTACTAACCGTTCAAGCTAACAAAGTTGGCCTGTTGGTAGCTAGAAATGCGTTTTGTATCGAAGTGTGCGAAACCTCCTAGCAATAGATGCGCGGGCATTTAATGCTCTGTCCGCCTGAGAGAGCGGAAAGGTCTGCGATGGGCGCATCTGATGGAGGTACAGGGCTGGCCATGAGACCTGCTTTGGGTTTCAGTAGCCTGGGTCAAAGACCTTGGTGTATCAGCCTCTTTGTTGGATGCTAAACGCGCAGTTCCGTGGCCCGCGCCAGCCCGTCTGCCACGGCGGTGAAGACCTCGGCAAAGGTGTGTTCTGCGTCTGGAAACACGGTTTTCATGGTGCCGGAGACCACGGTCAGGAGGCTTGAGCCGCCAACGTAAATCACGCGGTCTATGTCTGCTGGAGTGCAATTGGCCATAGCGAGGGTGTCTTCAGCGGCCACCTGCAGCTGTTTGGCGTGATCGGACAGGAGCGCGGTGAGAATTTCGCCGCTCACCGGCTGCTCAAGACCACGCTCGATTTCTGACAGGCTGATCTTGGCGTTGGCATCACCGTTGTTGGCGGAGATTTTGCCGCGCTCCACATCAAAGGCCAGCTCATGGCCGAGCTCATCGCGCAGCACGGTTTCAAGGCGGGTGAGCTTTTCCGGCTCTTCCGCCTGGCGCAGCATGTCCTCGACGGTGCGGCGGGTGCGTGCGTTGTAGAGGAAGGGGATTTTCTCCCAGGTGGCGAGATCGTGGAAGATGGCGTTGGGGGCGGGCAGGGTGCCTTTGCCAAAGGTGTCGCGCAGCGGGGAGCCTTTGCCCAGCAGCGGCATGACATGGTGAAAGCTCAGCGCGCGGTCAAAATCGGTACCGCCGATGCGGATGCCGTGGTTGGCGAGGATTTCCACACCGGTGTCGGTGGTGCGGAACACCGAGAAATCCGAGGTGCCGCCGCCGATGTCGACAATCAGGCCGGTTTCACCGCGGTGTTCATGGGCGCCACAGGCGATTGCGGCCGCTTCGGGTTCAGAGAGGAAAGTGACCTCGGAAAACCCGGCGGCGAGGTAGCAGGCGCGCAGGTCGTCTTCGGCCTGTTGCTCGCGCGGATCGTCACTGCCGTGAAACACCACGGGGCGGCCTGATATGGCGTGGGTGAAGGTGAGGCCGGTCTGGGCCTCCGCCTGATGTTTGATGTGGCGCAGGAAGCGGGCGATGATTTCGACAAAGGTCACGCGCTCGTTCAGGATCTGGCGCTTTTCATGCATGAGCGTGGTGCCTAGCACCCGTTTGAGCGCGCGCATGAAGCGGCCTTCTTCGCCCTCAAGGAGCGCATCATTGGCGGGCTGACCCAGAAGCGTGGCGCGGCTGTCGTAGTCAAAAAAGAAAGTGGTGGGCAGGGTGGTCTGACCTGCCTCAAAGGTGATGAGGTGCGGGGCACCCTCCACCATCAGCCCCGCGGCGGAGTTTGAGGTGCCAAAGTCGATGCCCAAAGTGTGTGGTTTGGTGCTCATGGTCCGGTCTCCGCTCGGCAGGGAAAGGCGCGGGTTTTAGGGAGCGGGCAAGCGCCTGTCAAGGCAAAGAAAAAGGGCAGCCAAATAGCCGCCCTTCTGGAGAATGTTTGAGGTGCAGGCGCTGCTCACCCTTGCAGCGAACGCACTTCCAGGTCGCCTTCTTCGCGGGCTTTCATGGCCCGTGCTGCCGCGTTGGAGGCGGCGGCGGTGGTGAAGTAGGGGATCTTGTCAAACAGCGCCACGGAGCGGATCTCGCGGCTGTCGTTGACGGCTTGCGCGCCTTCGGTGGTGTTCATCACCAGAGAGATGTCGCCGTCTTTGAGGTGGTCCACGATGTTTGGACGGCCCTCATAGACTTTGTTCACTTTGGTGCAATCCACGCCTTGCTCGCTCAGCCATGTGGCGGTGCCTGCGGTGGCTACCACAGAGAAGCCCAGTTCGATCAGGATGTTGGCTGCCTCGACCATCGCGTCGGTCTTGTCGTCGTCTTTGACCGAGATGAAGGCCTTGCCGGAGGTGGGCAGCTCCATGCCTGCGCCAAGCTGTGCCTTAAGGAAGGCGCGTGCAAAGCTGCGGTCCCAGCCCATGACTTCGCCGGTGGAGCGCATTTCCGGGCCCAAGATGGTGTCGACGCCAGGGAAGCGGGCAAAGGGCAGCACGGCCTCTTTCACGGAGAACCAAGGCATGTTCGGGTCCGCCAACGTCATCTGATCCGCAATCGGCTGATCCTTGGTGGCGTCGAGTTCCACGTAAGGGGCGCGTTTGGGGAAGTCCGCGAGTTTTTCACCCGCCATGATGCGCGCGGCGATGGAGGCGATGGCGCTATCGGTGGATTTCGCGACAAACGGCACGGTACGGGAGGCACGTGGGTTCACCTCGATGAGGTAGATTTCGCCGTCTTTCACAGCGAACTGTACGTTCATCAGGCCAACCACATTCAGGGCCAGCGCAAGAGCGCGGGTCTGACGCTCGATTTCTGCGATGGTCTCTTTGGAGAGCGAATAAGGCGGCAGCGAGCAGGCGGAGTCCCCAGAGTGAACGCCAGCCTCTTCGATGTGCTGCATGATGCCGGAGATATGCACGTCTTTGCCGTCACACAGCGCGTCCACGTCCAGCTCGGTTGCCCCGGAGAGGTAGCTGTCGAGCAGAACAGGGCTGTCGCCGGATACCACAACCGCCTCAGCGATGTAGCGCTCCAGCTGGCCCATGTCGCGCACGATTTCCATGGCGCGGCCACCCAGAACGTAGGAAGGGCGGATCACCAGCGGGAAGCCGATTTCATCTGCAATGGCAAGCGCTTCGGCGTCGGTGGAAGCGATGCCGTTCTTGGGCTGCTTCAGCTTCAGCTCATTGACCAGCGCCTGGAACCGCTCGCGGTCCTCAGCAAGGTCGATGGCGTCCGGTGTGGTGCCAAGGATCGGGATGCCTTCTTCTTCGAGCGCGTTTGCCAGTTTCAGCGGGGTCTGGCCGCCGAACTGTACGATCACGCCGTGCAGGGTGCCGTTTTCCTGCTCAACGCGCAGGATTTCCATCACGTGTTCAAAGGTGAGCGGCTCAAAATACAAACGGTCAGAGGTGTCATAGTCGGTGGACACGGTCTCTGGGTTGCAGTTGATCATGATGGTTTCATAGCCCTGCTCGGTCAGCGCGTAGCAGGCGTGACAGCAGCAGTAGTCAAACTCGATGCCCTGACCGATGCGGTTCGGGCCACCACCAAGGATCACGACTTTCTTGCGCTCAGAGGGGCGCGCCTCACATTCCACTTCGCCCATCATTGGGGTTTCGTAGGTGGAGTACATGTAAGGGGTTTGCGCCTCAAATTCGGCGGCGCAGGTGTCGATGCGCTTGAACACGGCGGTCACGCCGAGGTTCTGACGGGCGCGGCGCACGTTGTCTTCATCGCGGCCAGAGAGCTTGGCGAGGCGTGCGTCGGTGAAGCCAAGCATTTTGAGCGCGCGCAGCTCTTTTTCAGTGACCGGCAGGCCGTTTTTGCGCACGTCCTCTTCGGCGTCCACGATTTCGCGGATGCGATCGAGGAACCATGGGTCAAACATGGTGACGCCGTGGATTTCATCGTTGGTCAGGCCGTGGCGCATGGCTTGCGCGATGGTGCGCAGGCGATCCGGGGTGGCGACGCTGATCGCTTTGATCACAGCGGCTTTGCCCTCGGCGGTGTCATCCGCGCCTTCGATCTCGACCTCATCAAAACCGGTCAGGCCGCTTTCCATCGAGGCCAGTGCCTTCTGCATGGATTCGTGGATGGTGCGGCCAATGGACATGGTCTCGCCCACGGATTTCATCGCGGTGGTCAGCTGCGGCTCGGAGCCCGGGAATTTCTCGAACGCGAATTTCGGGATCTTGGTGACAACATAGTCGATGGTTGGCTCAAAGGAGGCCGGGGTGACTTTGGTGATGTCGTTGTCGAGTTCATCCAGTGTGTAGCCCACTGCCAGTTTCGCCGCGATTTTGGCAATCGGGAAACCGGTGGCCTTGGAGGCCAGGGCCGAAGAGCGGGACACACGTGGGTTCATTTCGATCACAACCATGCGGCCATCGGCTGGGTTCACCGCCCATTGCACGTTGGAGCCGCCGGTTTCGACGCCGATCTCGCGCAGCACGTTGATCGAGTGGTTGCGCATGATCTGGTATTCTTTGTCCGTCAGCGTAAGCGCAGGGGCCACGGTGATGGAGTCGCCGGTGTGCACGCCCATTGGATCGACGTTTTCGATGGCGCAGACGATGATGGCGTTGTCCGCTTTGTCGCGCACCACTTCCATCTCGTATTCTTTCCAGCCGAGCAGGCTTTCATCCACGAGGATCTGGTTCACCGGGGAGGCGTCCATGCCGGTGCGGCAGAAGTGGATGTAGTCTTCGCGGTTGTACGCTACACCGCCGCCGGTGCCGCCGAGGGTAAAGGCAGGACGGATGATGGCAGGCAGGCCGATGCTTTCCAGCTCTTCGAGCGCAAGGCGGATGCCTTCGTCCAGATCAGCGGAGCCGCCGTCTTTCTTTGGGGCGGTCACGATGGAGGCGCGGGGGTTTTCAATGCCCAGACGGTCCATGGCTTCGCGGAAGAGTTTGCGGTCTTCGGCCATTTCGATGGCGTCGCGTTTTGCGCCGATCATCTCCACGCCGAACTTGTCGAGCACGCCCATTTCCTCAAGCGCGAGCGAGGTGTTGAGGCCGGTCTGACCGCCCATGGTGGGCAGGAGCGCATCGGGGCGCTCTTTCTCGATAATCTTGGCCACAACCTCTGGCGTGATCGGCTCGATATAGGTGGCGTCGGCCAGACCCGGATCGGTCATGATTGTCGCAGGATTGGAATTCACCAGAATGACGCGATAGCCCTCTTCGCGCAGCGCTTTACAGGCTTGCGCCCCCGAGTAGTCAAATTCGCAGGCCTGACCAATCACAATGGGGCCGGCCCCGATGATCATGATCGAGGAGATGTCGGTTCTTTTTGGCATGATAAACCTCGGGCTAGAAGGGCGTGGTGGGAGACGCCGAATGCGCAAATTGTCGTGGGTTATACGCATCAGGCGACAACGTGCAAGAGGGATCACCTGGGGAGCGGGATTTTGTCATGATCTGCCGCTTTCACCACTGTCATTTGCCAAAATGCGCCGTATATGACCAAAAGATAACTTTCGCCGACAGGGGATACAGGTGCAGATTCGCTTTGATCACGGGCCAAACGGGCATGCGACGCTGTTTGATGCGGCGGAGCATGTGATTTCGGTGACGGAGCCACATGAGGTGGATCTGGCCTTTGATGTGCTGAGACAGGCGCAGGCGGCAGGGTTCTGGCTTGCAGGATATGTGAGCTATGAGCTTGGCTATGTGCTGGAGCCACGGTTGCGCCGGATGCTGCCCAAGGCGCGGCGGCTGCCTTTGATGCAGTTTGGTGTGTTTCGCGCGCCAACCGCGGCCAAGGCGCTTTCGACAGATGCGCGGTTTGAACTGGGCGCATTTGCGCCGCGCTGGAGTGCGGCCACCTATCGCGCGGCATTTGACCGGGTGCATGGCTACATCGGTGCTGGCGATATCTATCAGGCGAATCTGACGTTTCCGATGGATGCGGCTGTGTCCGGGGATGCCGAGGCGCTTTATGCCGCGCTCGCAGCGCGTCAGCCGGTTGGCCATGGGGCGTTGATCAAACAGGCGGGTCTGCCGACAATCCTGTCACGCTCGCCGGAGCTGTTTTTCCGCACCGATGCGGCGGGCCGGATTGAGACGCGCCCGATGAAAGGCACGCAGCCCCGCAGTGAAGACGCGGCAGAGGATGCGCGTCGCAAGGCATGGTTGGCGCAGGACGAGAAGAACCGCGCTGAGAACCTGATGATTGTGGATCTTCTGCGCAATGACATCAGCCGTGTGGCGCAGCCGGGCAGCGTGAAGGTGCCTCAGCTGTTTGAGGTGGAGAGCTATGCGACCGTGCATCAGATGACCTCCACCGTGGAGGCGCAGTTGCAGGAAGACGCGCAGCTTGCCGATATTTTGCAGGCGCTGTTCCCTTGCGGATCGATCACCGGCGCACCTAAGCTGCGCTCGATGGAGATCCTGCGCAATCTGGAGCCGTGGCCCCGTGAGATCTACTGTGGTGCAATTGGCTGGGCAGCGCCGGACGGCAGCTCTGAGTTCAGCGTGGCGATCCGCACGATGCTGCTTGAGGGCGGGCAAGCCGTGTTGAACGTGGGCGGCGGTGTTGTCTGGGACAGCAAGGCGCCTGATGAATATGAGGAAGCGCTGTGGAAAGCCCGCTTTGCCAAGACGTTCCAGCCGGAACCCGCCTGATTGAGACCTTTCGCTTTTTGCCGGGGGCGGGCGTGGCGCGGCTGCACCTGCATCTGGCGCGGCTGAAACACTCGGCGCAGGCGCTGGGCTTTGCTTTTTCCGAAACAGATGTGTTGCGCGCGGTTGAGGCTCTGGAGGCGACCACCGATTTGCGCTGCCGTCTGACATTGGGTGCGGCCGGGGATGTGGAGATCACCACCGCAGAGATGTCGGTAGCGGCCACAAAGCCCTGGGTGTGCCGGATACATCCGGACCGTTTGTCCTCCGTGGATCAGCTTTTGCAGCACAAGACCACGCGGCGTGCGTTTTATGATGCTGCGCGGGCGGAGTTGCCTGAGGGCGTGCAGGAATGGTTGTTTCTCAATGAGCGCGGCGAGCTGTGTGAGGGCACCATCACCAATCTGGTGTTGACCACGGAGGACGGTGTTCGGCTGACGCCGCCTGTTGCGTCTGGCTGTTTGCCCGGCGTGTATCGGCAGAGTTTGATTGAAGCGGGGGCGCTGCGCGAAGCGGTGCTGAGCGAGGCGGATTTACATGCGGCGGAAGCGCTGCATCTGACAAATGCTTTGCGCGGGGAAATCCCGGCGGTGGTCAAATAGGCGCGGGCCTGAGGTCTGCGATGGAGATGCTAGTCCTTACTCTGTCTTGAAATTGAAACATGCGCGCGCAATTCTCCGGGCAAAACCGATTGAGGACAGCAGTTTGCCCGCACAAAACACCACCCGGCTCTGGGCCGAGTTTCTGATCCTGTTTGTCCTTGCGCCGGTGCTGATTGCCACTTTGCTGCCGGCCACGGTGATGTTCTCCGCGCTTTTTGCGCTCACCGCGCTGGGCATCCTTCTTTTGCATCTGACGCCGGGCTTTCGCTGGCGGGCGCTGGGCGAGGGCATGGCGGAGATCAAGCTGCGGCAGATGCTGATCTATACGGCCCTGATGTTTGCGGCCTGTTTTGCGGTGACGATGCTGTTTGCACCGGAAACCTTGTTCTTTCTTATAAGGAACGAGCCGCAATTGATGGTGGTGATCCTGATCTTCTATCCGTTTGTGTCCGCATTGCCGCAAGAGCTGGTGTTCCGCCCGCTGTTCTTTCGCCGCTATAAGGCGATCCTGCCAAAGGGCGGGGCGGCGATCTGGCTGAATGCGGGGCTCTTTGCGCTGGCGCATCTGATGTATTGGAGCTGGGTCGTGGCCATCATGACCTTTGTGGGCGGGGTGATTTTTGCCCATGCCTATAAAGAGCGCGCCTCTTTCCCGTTGGCGGTGCTGATGCATGCGATTGCGGGCAATATCATCTTTCTCATGGGGCTGGGTGTGTTTTTCTACTCCGGCAACGTTGTGCGGCCGTTTTAGCGCCATTTCGCGCGGCGCGGACCTTGACTTTATGGCCTCAAAAAGGTGTATCGGCGCGACCATTGTTTTTCACCCTGAAAGAGGGGCCGCACATGCACGCCTATCGCAGCCATACCTGCGCCGACCTGAACAAATCCAATGTGGGCGAGACCGTCCGCCTGTCTGGCTGGGTGCACCGCATCCGTGACCACGGCGGCATTCTGTTTGTCGACCTGCGCGATCACTTTGGCATCACGCAGGTGCTTTGCGATCCGGACAGCCCGGTTTTCTCCCAAATGGAGAAGGTGCGCAGCGAGTGGTGTATCCGCATTGATGGCAACGTCAAAGCGCGTGACGCTGACCTGATCAACGACAAGATCCCGACCGGTGAAGTCGAGGTGTTTGTGCGTGATCTGGAGATCCTCGGCGCGGCGGATGAGCTGCCTTTGATGGTGTTTGGCGATCAGGAGTATCCTGAGGAAACCCGCCTGAAGTACCGCTTCCTCGACTTGCGTCGTGAGCAGATGCAGCAGAACATGGTGCTGCGCTCTGATGTGGTCTCCTCCATGCGCAAGCGCATGTGGGACAAAGGCTTCCGCGAGTATCAGACGCCGATCATCACCGCCTCCAGCCCGGAAGGTGCGCGCGACTTCCTCGTGCCGTCCCGTCTGCATCCGGGCAAGTTCTACGCGCTGCCACAGGCGCCTCAGCAGTTCAAACAGCTGATGATGGTTGCGGGCTTTGACAAATACTTCCAGATCGCGCCGTGCTTCCGTGACGAAGACCCGCGCGCTGACCGCTCCCCGACCGACTTCTACCAGCTCGACATGGAGATGTCCTTTGTGGAGCAGCAGGACGTCTTTGACACCATCGCGCCTGTTCTGGCCGGTGTGTTTGAAGAGTTCGGCGGTGGCCGCAAGGTGGACGCGCCAGAGAGCTGGCCGCAGATCCCTTATGCGGAAGCGGCGCTGAGATACGGCTCTGACAAGCCTGACCTGCGCAACCCGATTGAGATGCAGGTTGTGAGCGAGCACTTCGCAGGCTCCGGCTTTGCGATCTTTGCCAAGCTGCTGGAGCAGGAAGGCACCGAAGTGCGCGCCATTCCGGCACCGACCGGTGGTGGCCGCAAGTTCTGTGACCGCATGAACAAATTTGCCCAAGGCGAAGGCCTGCCGGGCATGGGCTACATCTTCTGGCGCGACAAAACCGCAGACAGCGTGGCGCAGGAGCTGGGCATTTCGGTGAAAGAGGCGCAAGCCAAGCTGAAATCCGGCGAAGTGGAAGGTGGCATGGAAGCCGCTGGTCCGCTGGCCAAGAACATCGGCCCTGAGCGCACCGAGGCGATCCGCCAGCAGCTGGGTCTGGGCGTGGGCGACGCGGCCTTCTTCCTTGGCGGCAAACCCAAAGCCTTTGAAAAGATCGCAGGCCGCGCGCGTGATGTGATCGGCAAAGAGCTTGGTCTGATCGACGAAGATCGCTTTGCATTTGCTTGGATCGTGGACTTCCCGATCTATGAAGCAGACGAAGAGACCGGCAAGATCGACTTTGAACACAACCCGTTCTCCATGCCGCAGGGTGGTCTGGATGCGCTGAACGGCGATCCGCTGGCGGTCAAAGGCTATCAGTACGATCTGGCGTGTAACGGCTATGAGCTGGTTTCTGGCGCGATCCGGAACCACCAGCCGGAAATCATGCTGAAGGCGTTTGAGATTGCCGGTTACGGCGAAGAGGAAGTGAAAGAGCGCTTTGGTGCGCTTTACAAAGCCTTCTCTTACGGCGCACCACCCCACGGTGGCTGTGCGGCCGGTGTGGATCGCATCGTGATGCTGCTGGCTGATCAGCAGAACATCCGCGAAGTGATGATGTTCCCGATGAACCAGCGCGCCGAAGACCTGATGATGAACGCGCCCAACGATCCGTCCAGCGATCAGCTGATGGAGCTGGGTCTGCGGGTGATCCCGCAGGAGTGATCCGCGGGGTAAGCTCACAAAGGGCCGCTTTCACGAAGGTGAGGGCGGCTTTTTCTTTTGGGGCGTCGTTCGTCTGGACTGTGAACAAAGGCTTGGCCAAGTCTGGGCGCTGTGCCACTACTTCGGGAAACGAAGGAATGCCAAATGACTGACCCAAGACCTGTTGGATTTGCCGTGCCGGATTGGCAGGCGCCACCGCGCCCAACAGGGGCAGTCTTGGAGGGGCGTTATGTGCGGCTGGAGCCTTTGAATGCGGAGGCGCATGCGGCGTTGCTGTATCGGGCCTATCAGTCTGATGAATGGGTTTGGGATTACATGCCGTATGGGCCGTTTCATTCCTCAGCCCAGTATCATCGCTGGGTGCGGGAGACGGTCGCGAACCCCGATCATTTTTTCTATGCGATCTACAGCAAAGCGGATCGGACGTTCACAGGTGTTGCCTCTTATCTGCGGATCGCACCGGAAGCAGGGTCCATTGAGGTCGGCAATATCAACTTCGCACCAATGATGCAGGGCACGCCTGCGGCGACGGAGGCGATGTTTCTGATGATGCAATGGGCCTTTGAGGCCGGATATCGGCGGTATGAGTGGAAATGCGACGCGCTGAATGCGCCCTCGCGGCGCGCGGCGCAGCGGTTGGGCTTCAGCTATGAAGGCGTGTTCCGTCAGGCGCTGGTCTACAAAGGGCGCAACCGGGACACCGCATGGTTTGCCGCTATTGATCAGGAATGGCCTGCGCTCAAGGCGACGTTTGATGTCTGGCTCTCTCCCGGCAATTTTGATGCGGCAGGGCAGCAGAAAGAGCGTCTGAGCGATTTGACGCGATTGGTGCGTGCGAGCGGAGACCCGACGCTGGGATAACCTCCCAGATCGACAGGCACGGGATGAGCTTCGCGGCGACGTGTCTTCACGCGCGGCGGGCGTTTTGGGTCTAACGCGCAGTGGCGGGAGATCAGATGGTGGCAGTTTGCGCCAGCCGGTCCTGCACCACGCCGGTGAGATGGGCCACATCTGCGGTTGGCATGTGACCTGCCTTGCGGGCACGTTCCACCGCTTGTACGGCACTCAGCAGGGATGCGTCCTCCGAGCTGCGCGCGATGCCGCCCAGGAATTGCGCCACATAGTCCACCACACCGTCTTTGAGAGCCTGTTCAGGGGTTTCCTGAAGGGTGTCGGCCGCGTGCATCAGATCATCGCGCAGCGCGACCGGATCGGGCTGGATAGCCTCATTGTCGGCGATGCGCGCGATGGTGGGGCGGTAGCCTTCGGTCAGTCGCGACAGGATGGCCTGCTGGAAAGAGGACAGGCTGCCGTAAGGCTTGGCGATAAATCCGTCTGCCCCTGCGGCCAATGCACTGTCTTCGGCAAAATCATCGCCTGACGTTCCGAGGATCAGCTCGACCCGTGGGGAGGCATGGTGCAGTTCTTCGATCAGTTCCGCGCCAGAGCCGTCCGGCAGGCCCATATCCACGATGATCACCGTGGGCAGATGGATTTGCAGGTGGCGGCGGGCGGAGGTCAGGCAGTCTGCGCGGCGGATGCGCGCGCCGGAGCGGACACACATGAGCCGCAGGGCATCAGAAGCGAAGCGGCTGTCTTCGACCACAAGCACGGTCATACCCAGAAGCGGCCGCGCAGCTGATGGCGAGGTCAATGGGGGGAATGGGGACTGGTCATTCATGGCTGAAATCCTCAACGAAGCAAACTAACTGAAACATTCACATGGACTCAGGCTAGCCAGCACATGACTAACGAAGCGTTAATCGCTGCCGCGACGCCCTGCCGCTTGCGCGCACGCGATGCAAATCCCATAACAGCGGTGAGCGGGACCAAAGCGATCCATGGAGGACAAAAATGATTGGACGACTGAACCACGTGGCGATTGCTGTGCCCGATTTGGAGGCTGCGAGCGCGCAATACCGTGATGCGCTGGGGGCCAAGGTAGGCGCGCCGCAGGACGAACCGGATCACGGGGTGACGGTGGTGTTCATCGAGCTGCCGAACACCAAGATCGAACTGCTTTATCCGCTGGGAGAAGACAGTCCTATCAATGGCTTCCTTGAAAAGAACCCGTCAGGTGGCATTCACCATGTCTGCTATGAGGTCGATGATATTCTGGCGGCGCGTGACCATCTGAAAGAGACAGGTGCACGGGTTCTGGGCAGTGGAGAGCCCAAGATCGGGGCGCATGGCAAGCCGGTGCTGTTTTTGCACCCAAAGGACTTCAACGGCTGCCTTGTCGAGCTTGAACAGGTCTGATCAAACCACATATTTGGGTAGGAAAGCGGGCAGTTTTGCCCGCTGACTTTTTTGGAGGAGCACACAATGGGGATCACCTCAGCCATCGTTTTATACGCGGTCATCTGGTTTATGACCTTTCTGATTGTGATCCCGATTCGCCTGCAAACCCAGGGGGATTTGGGCGATGTGGTGCCCGGCACCCACGCGGGAGCACCGGAGCATCATTATCTGAAGGCCAAAGCAAAGATCACCACCCTTGTGTCGGCGGTGATCTGGGCAATTGCGTTCTGGATCATCACATCCGGTATGATCACCGTGCGTGATCTCGACATGTTCAACCGGATGGGGGATGCGCCCGTGTCGGCTCCAGTTGATGGAACAGATGGGTAAAGGTCGCAGCCCCAAGGATTGGGATCAGCAGGTTCACCAGCGGGATTGAGAGCGGCATCGCCATCAAGATCCCTGCAAGCCAGATTGTGCCGCCATGTTTGCGGCGCAGCTTTTTGGCCTCCGCCCGGCCCACGCGGCGCATGGCGGTGAGCTGAAAATACTCACGCCCCAGCAGGAAGCCGTTCAAAGCCCAGAAGATGAACAGGGCAAACGGCGTGAAGATCGCATAGACGATCAGCGCCAGCAGGTTTGCGGCGATCAGCACTCCGAGAAAGTTCACCGAATCCTTCAGGCCTTCGCCAAAAGACACCGCAGGCACATCAGGCAGGTGGGGGTAATGGCGATCTTCGACCGCATCCGCCACCTCATCCAGAAACAGGGATGTGATGGCCGAAGCGACCGGCACCATCAGAAAGACCGACAGAAAGATCATCAGGAACAGCGAGGCGGCGGTGAAAAGATCGCCGACCCAGGAAATATTGCCCAGAAGTTCCTGCACCCAAGCGGCGGCCCCCAGCCAGTTCAAAAACATCAGGAACAGCGTGTAAACCGCGATGAGCAGGGCAAATGTCAGGCCAATACCTTTGAAGAGCACCCGGCGAAAACGCGGGTCTCCCAATTGGCCGAGAGTTTTGCCAAAGGATGAGAGGATCAATCCAACAGCCATGTGACCTTTGTCTCCATATTGGGGCGGGGGCGCTCTGGGGGCGCGACTTTTTCGGTGCCGATGTGGATGAAGCCTGCGACCTTTTCATGGGGCGTGAGGCCAAGGCCTTTTTCCACAAAATCACGATCATGGCTGGCCCAGCCGGAAAGCCAGTTGGCGCCCCATCCGGCAGCCAGAGATGCATTCAGAAGTTGCAGACACACGCAGGCGGCGGAGTAAGACTGCTCAATCGCTGGGACTTTCTCGCTCAGCACGGGGGATTCAATCACCGCGACTGCGAGATCTGCCTTGGCGAATTGATCCTGACCCTTGGTGATCTTGTCAGGTTCGATGCCTAGGGCAGCGCCGCGTTCGGGGATGAGATCCGCCAATTTTTGCAAGGCTTTGTGTTCCAAAACGATGAGCCGCCAGGGCTCCAGTTTGCCGTGGTCCGGGCTGCGCAAAGCGGCCTCCAGCAAGGGTTCCAGTTCGGCGCGTGATGGCGCAGGGCCGACCAGCGTTTTGGCGGGGCGTGAACGGCGGCTGAGCAGGAAATCCAGCGCGGCTTGGTTTGGTTGTGGCATGTCCTCTCCCTTGGGAGTTGAGTAGGTATGTTGGCGTGGCCCGGAGTGATTTCAACCGGGCGGGCTTGCGAATGTGGCGGCCATCTCATCAATGAGTGTGGCAAAGAAGGCCTCAACCCGGGCATTGGGCTGACGGATTTCAAGTGAGGCCGCCATCGGGTCTTCGGCGCGGATGTCAGAGCCGGCAAGCTCTTCGATCACCGCATGGCCGCAGAAGGGCACATAGGCCTCAGAATAGCCGCCCTCATGTACCAGCACGAGTTTGCCCTCACACAGTGTTTCGGCGGTGGTCACGACCTGTTTGGTCATCTGGCGGAAGGTGTTGGCGGTGGCGAGCATGCGGGAGAGCGGATCAAAGGCGGCGGCGTCAAAGCCGCAGGCCACGATGATGATGTCGGGTTTAAAGCTGTGCAGCGCAGGGATAACGATCTGCTGCATGGCATGAAGGTAGCTGTTGTGGCCCGCACCGGGCGGCAGGGGCACATTGATGTTGGTGCCAAGGCCCGCACCTTTGCCGCGATCTGCCGCGTCGCCGGTGTCGAGCGGGTAGTTCTTTTCCTGATGCAGCGAGATGGTGAGCACATCGCTGCGCTCATAATAGATGGCCTCGGTGCCATTGCCGTGGTGCACATCCCAATCGAGCACGGCGACGCGCTGGGCAAGCCCCTGTGCCTGTGCGGCTTCGATGGCGACTGCGATATTGGCGAGCAGGCAGAAGCCATTGGGCCAGTCGGGCAAACAATGGTGGCCCGGTGGGCGCGACAGGGCGTAGGCGTTTTGCAGCTCTCCTGCGGCAACAGCGCGGACGGCTTCGCTGGCAAGTCCTGCGGAGAGCGCTGCGATCTCATAGCCGCCTTTGCCGAAAGGCGTGCGCAAACCAATTTCACCACCGCCCGCATCAGAGACCGATTTGAACTTGCCAAGGAAGTCGCCGGGGTGCACGCGGGCCAACATTTCTGTGGTAGCCGCGGGGGCGCTCCGCACCTCAAGATCTGCGGTTAAGCCTGTGACATCCATGAGGTTTTTGAGACGGCGTTTGGTCTCAGGGCTTTCGGGAAGCCCGCCTGCGGCAAGCGGCTGTACCAGATCGCCAACGGGCAGGGTCAGCGCGTAGTTGCCACCTGTATGCCAGAAGCACTTTTCATCAAAAAAGAACCCGGTTTTGTTGCGTGCGGCCATTCAGCTTCCCCCGTTGCATTGCGAGGGCTACCCTATGCGGGGCATTTGTGGAATGTAAATCATTGTTCGCCCAACGGTTTTGCATCGGAGATCGAGAGAATGGCAAAGGCCCCTGAGATGTCCCTCACGCCGGGTGCGGAAATCGCGGTGCGCGTCACACCAAAAGCTTCGCGCAACGCGGTGGTGCAGGATGGCGATGTGTTGCGGGTCTATGTCACGGTTGTGCCGGAGGGCGGCAAAGCCAATGCGGCCGTTGCCAAATTGCTGGCAAAGACCATGGGCGTTGCCAAATCTCGGCTGACCCTTGTGCGCGGGCAGACGTCACGCGAAAAGGTCTTTCGACTGGACTAGCTCACGTTTTGTCGGGGTCTCGCTTGAGCATGTAAACACCCTCAGGCAAGTCCAGCGCGGCGGTGAGATCCTGCACCTGTGCTGTGGAAAGAGTGATTTTCTGCATGCTGTCGGTGCGCGGATCATATTGCTCGATGGTGACGCATTCTTCAAACATGTGGATCACCACATCTTCTCCCAGAGGGGCGGCGCCTTCATCGACAAGCGTGACAACGGTGGAGTCAAATTCGTGCTCGATGCTGAACATATTGTGAGCCTAGCGCATCGGGGACCGGGTGCAAGCATTTCCCTCTGGTCTCGGCCACAGCGGAGGCGTAAATTCGGGAAGACGACATATTTGTGAGCGCCTTAGAAGATTGGGGCGCTGGGAAGGACGACGGATGCAGGGGCTGAAATCTGGACAAAGACCGTGGCGTGCGATGGTGCTGGCCACTGTGGCAGGGGCGGCGTTGACGGCCTGTGAAGTCACAACCACAACAGCGCCGCAACAGCGCAGCGCGCCGCAGCCCAAGGCCCCGAAAATCAGCGTCTCACAGGCCGAGGCGCGGCTTGCACCGATCATTGCGCAGATGGAGCCTGTGGCTGAGCGGGAGTGCCGCGCAAGAGCGCCACGCGGCACCGATTGCGACTATAAAATCTCTGTCGATCCGCGCACCGATATTCCGGCCAACGCCTTTCAGACCATTGATAAGAACGGCCGCCCGCTGATCATTTTCACCGCACCGTTGATCGCGGAGACGCGCAACCAGCATGAGCTGGCCTTTGTGATGGGCCATGAAGCGGCACACCATATTGCAGGGCATTTGACCCGGTCACAGGCGGATGCGCTGACGGGGGCCGCATTGGGCGCCATTCTGGTGGGGCTCGCGGGGGGCAGCGCAAGCTCTGTGGACGCGGCGGCAAACCTCGGTGCCTCTGTCGGCTCACGGTCGTTTTCCAAAGAATATGAGCTGGAAGCGGACAGCCTTGGCACAGTTTTGACCAAGAAAGCGGGGTATGATCCGCTGATCGGGGTGGGCTTTTTTGAGCGCACACCGGATCCGGGCAACCAGTTTTTGGGCACGCACCCGCCCAACGCCTCACGTGTGGCGATTGTGAAGCGCACGGCGGCAGGTCTGTAGGCCATGTTGCAGCTGACCAATGTGGTCACCGATCGGGGCAGCAAATATGCGGTGTCCGGCGGCGCGGTGACTGATCGCGCAGAGGCGGATCGGTTCCTCAAAGATCTGAAGCGGAACAAGAAATTCGCCAAAGCCACCCACAACACCTGGGCGGCGCTGTTGAGTGACGGCACGCCACTGAAAGGCGATGACGGCGAAAGCGGTGCGGGATTGGTGATTTTGCGGATGCTGGAGCGCGAGGGGATCACGGATCATATCGTGGTTGTCACGCGCTGGTATGGCGGTGTGAAACTGGGCGGAGACCGCTTTCGTCGGGTGCAGGATTGCGTGAACGCCTATCTGGATGCGCAAAAAAGCTGAGATTGATGCACATCAAGGGACCATACGGCGAAGCCTGTTAGCTTGTTTGCAAGCGAAACAGGAGTTTTTCGTATGGATCGGCTGGAAAAGATCAAGCGCCACGCGGCTTTGTTTGACGATATGGCGTCCCACGTTGGGGTGGATTTGCAGGAGGCCGCGATCAAAGGCGCGTTGAGCTGTGATGAAATTTCTGACGCCGTGATCCGTTGTTCAGGATGTTTGCAGCCCGCGCGCTGTGCGCTGCGCATGAAATCGGCTGAGGCTCAGGATGATGGCGCGCCGATCTATTGTCGCAATGCGGAGCTGCTAAAGCGCTTGGAGGCGCAGGTCTGATGGGAGTTGTTGTGCCTTTGGGCGATCCGGCGACGCATTTCTGGCTGACGCGCAGCATGGGCCGCAAGATGGGGGTCTCCCTCAGCGAAATGATGGCTGAGGGGCGTTTGAGCGTGCAGGAGTACACAGGGATGGTCACGCGCTGCCGTACCTGTGCGCATGTGGCTGAGTGCCAATCCTGGTTGGGGGAAGCAGGGCAGCATAAGACGCCGCCAGAGTTCTGCTGCCATGCCGCGCTGATGGCACGTTTGGCACCGCACTAAGCCTTCCGGCTGCGCTTGAGATGCTTGCGATAGAGCCAGGGCGCAAGGATACGTTCATAAACCCCGTTGGACAGCTGCCAGATGCCCGGCAGACGCACAATTTTGGCCATCCAGCGATAGCGCGGCATTTCTGACCAGAGCGCGACAAAGGCGGCAACGCCGACGTATAGCTTTCCTTCTTTGACCACATGCAGACGCCGTGCGGCGGTTTCCGGGTCGATCTTCCAATCTGACAGCGCGTCTGAGTTCAGATCGTCATAGGCCACGTTAAGGCCGCGCGCCTTTGTGTAGGCGCGGTAGTGGCAGATTTCGGCGTTGCAGATCGGGCAGTCCGCGTTGAAAAGGACCCGCGTTTCGTCGCTCATGGGCGCTCCGGTTTTGTGGAGCGCCTGAGTGGACTGCACGGTGGTCAGCTTTGCTTCAGGCAACCCCAGAGGTCGTATTCCCCGGCTTCATCCACTTCCACCGTGACAATCTGACCGACAGAAAGCCCCTCGGTGCCTTCGTCAATGAACAGGTTGCCGTCGATTTCCGGGGCGTCGGCTTTGGTGCGGCAGGTGGCGATGCCATCTGCGTCAATGTCATCTACGATCACATCCATCACCTGGCCCACTTTTGCCGCGAGTTTTGCCTCGGAAATCGCCTGGGCCTTCTCCATGAAGCGTTCCCAGCGTTCTTGCTTCAGCTCCGGTGCGACATGGTCAGGCAGATCGTTGGAGCGCGCGCCGTCGACATTTTCATACTGGAAGCAGCCGACGCGATCGAGTTGTGCCTCGTCCATCCAATCCAGCAGATGCTGGAACTCTTCTTCGGTTTCGCCGGGGTAGCCGACAATGAAGGTGGAGCGCAGGGTGATGTCCGGGCAGATGTCACGCCATGCGGCGATCTCTGTCAGGGTTTTGGAGGTATGCGCGGGCCGCGCCATGCGTTTGAGCGTGTCCGGGTGGCTGTGTTGGAACGGGATGTCCAGATAGGGGAGGATCAGACCGTCTGCCATCAGCGGGATCAGCTCGCGCACATGCGGGTAGGGGTAGACGTAGTGCAGGCGCACCCAAGCGTCCAATTGGCCCAATTCGCGCGCCAGATCGGTGATATGGCTGCGCACCTCGCGGTCTTTCCACGAGTGGGTCGAATACTTGCGATCAAGGCCGTAGGCGGAGGTGTCTTGAGAAATCACCAAGAGCTCGTTCACGCCATTCTCAACCAGTTTTTCCGCTTCGCGCAGGACCGCATGCACCGGACGGGAGGCCAGTTTGCCACGCATGTCCGGAATGATGCAGAACTTGCACTTGTGGTTGCAACCCTCTGAAATCTTGAGGTAACTGTAGTGGCGCGGCGTCAGGGAGACGTTCTTGGCTGGCAGCAGATCAATAAAGGGATCGGGGCTGGGTGGCACGGCACCATGTACGGCATCAAGCACCTGTTCATATTGGTGGGGACCGGTCACGGCGAGCACTTTGGGATGGGTGCCGGTGATATACTCCGGTTCAGCGCCAAGACAGCCGGTCACGATGACCTTGCCGTTTTCCTGAATGGCCTCACCAATCGCCTCAAGGCTCTCGGCCTTTGCGCTGTCCAAAAAGCCGCAGGTGTTCACGATCACTGCATCAGCACCGGAATAGTCTGGCGAAATGCCGTACCCTTCGGCCCGCAGGCGCGTCAGGATGCGCTCGCTGTCGACCAGTGCTTTGGGGCAGCCAAGCGACACCATCCCGATGGTGGGCTGGCCGGGACGTGCGTCCCCGGTGAGGGTTGCGCGGGCGAGGTCGGGGCGGAGATCGGGCGGATTGCTGGACATGGCGTGCATATAGGGCAGCGCCGCGGGTTTGGCAAAGGGAGATCGGAGGCAGCTCAGTGGCAGAAAGCTCAGGCGCGCTTGGGGCATTGGGAACTTGCAAGCGTCCGAGATTGGCGCCTGTGTCGCGCTTTTTCCCACGTTGGTTTGAAGAAATTTGGGCCTGTCGCGCAGGAAGGGCCGTTGCTTGCCTGTTTTTCGCGCTCTAGGCTGGTTGCAGAGCAGTAGGGAGAGGTCTTCTGATGAAGGTGATCCGAGGGATTTTGGCGGCGGTGGTTCTGTTGGCGGTTGCTGCGGTGGTGCTGGTGGTGGCGTTGCCGGGCGAGAAGATCGCCAAATTGGCGGCAGATCAGGTGAAAGCGCAGACCGGACGGCAGCTGGCGTTTGAGGGCGAGGTTGGCATCAGCTGGTTTCCGGTGCTTGGGGTGCGCACGGAGGCCGTGACATTCGCCAACGCCGCATGGTCTGAGCAAGGGCCGATGTTTCAAGCGGAAAGCGCAGTGATCGGCGTGGATGTGATGGCCGCAATTGGCGGCGACATTCGCATCAAGACCGTGGAGCTTGTGGCTCCAGATGTGATTTTGGAAGTGGCGCAAGACGGGCGCGCGAACTGGGAATTGGACGCGGGTAGGGGCGCTGCGAGCGCTGAACCAACCGAGCCAGCAGCGGAAGCACCCACTTCAGGCGCCTCAAGCGCGCTCAGCCGGATCACGCTGGAACGTCTGGTTCTGAGTGAGGCGCGCGTGCGCTATGTGGAAAATGGTGCGTTGGTTCAGGATGTTGCCGGGCTGGCCCTTGAGTTGCGCTGGCCTCAGGTGACCGCGCCTGCACAGCTTTCCGTAACCGCGGCACCTTTCGGAGAGGAGATTGCTGTTGAGGCGACGGTGGCCGACCCGCTGCGGCTTTTGCAGGGGGGTAACACCCGTGTTTCACTCGCATTGGACGCGGCTGGAGGGCGCGCGGGCTTTGAAGGCCAGTTTGGTCTGGCACCGGAAGCCAGCGGGCGGCTGGAGGTTGAGGCAAGCGACGGGGCTGCCTTTCTGGCAGCTCTGGGAGCGGGGGGCATTGACGGGCCGTTGGCGGCCTCAGGAGATGTGACGCTGACCCGGGAGCGACTGTTTTCTCTGCGTGGCGGGAGTCTTGAGGCGCTGGGCAATGCGGTGACACTGCAAGCGGATGTGGACCTTAACGGCGTGCGCCCCAAAGTGGCGGCGCAGGTGGCCACAAGGCGGCTGCAACTGGCCAGCAGCGCGCAACCGGCAGAGGCAACCTCTGCTGGTGGGGGCGCTGAGACCGGCGGGTGGTCGAAGGATCCCATTGATGCAAGTGCGCTGAACTTTGTGGATGGCACAATCAGCTTTGCGGCGGAAGAAATGGACCTTGGCGGGATCGTGTTTGGCAAAACCCGTGCGACGGTGGAGATCGAAAACGCGCGCGCGGTGGCAACGATCAGTGAAATGGCCGCTTTTGGTGGCACGGTGCAGGGCACCTTTGTGGCCAACAACCGCAATGGTCTTTCGGTGCGCGGTGATCTGACTGCGGCCCAGATCGGGCTGAAGCCATTCCTGTCCGCCACTGCGGATATTGACAGGTTCACCGGATCAGCAGATGCGCGGGGCACGTTTTTGAGCTCTGGCAACACTCTGGACGCGCTGATGAATGCCATGAGCGGGGAGGGCAACCTCTCTGTCGGGCGGGGTACCATCGACGGGATTGATCTGGACCGTCTGCTGCGCGGGGATGTGACCGGCGGCACCACGGTGTTTGACAATATGGCGGCGAGCTGGACGATTTCAGAAGGCGTGCTCAGCAATCAGGACTTGGTCATGGGGCTGCCGCGATTGGCGGCGACAGGGGCAGGCACGGTGGGGCTTGGGCTGCAGACGATTGATTACCTCTTTACCCCACAGGTGCGCGGCCAAGATGGGCCTGCGCTGATGGTGCCGGTGAAAATCCGGGGCAGTTGGCACAATCCAAGCATTGTGCCGGATCTGGAAGCCGCCATCAAAAGCGGGTTTCAGGCGGATCTGGATGCCATTGAGGACAGTGTGAAAGAGGCTGTGGAAGGTGAGCTTGGGTTGCAGGCCGGAGAGGGCCAATCCACTGAAGATGCGATTAAAGACAAGCTGGAGAATGAGGCCAAGAAAGGTCTGCTGAACCTTCTGGGTGGGAACTGACGGGCGTGACGGATGATCCGGGGCGGAGCCCGCCACATCTGAACACACTGGTGCTGCTGACGGCCATGTCGGTGCTGTCGCTCAATATGTTCCTGCCCTCGATGGCGGCCATCGCCGCGGAGTTTGACGTGGACTACGCGGTTGCCAACCTCTCGTTGGGGGGCTTTCTGGCCATCACCGTGATTTTGCAGGTGGTGATCGGGCCGCTGTCAGATCGCTACGGGCGCCGACCGGTGATGCTGTGGGGGCTGGCGATCTTTACCTTCGGATCGGCGGGGTGCCTGTGGGCGGCAAGCATCGAAGGATTTCTCTTTTGGCGGATGTTGCAGACCGCGGGGGTGGTCGGCATCGCGCTGAGCCGGGCGGTGGTGCGCGATATGCACGGGCCGCAGGAGGCCGCCAGCAAGTTGGGCTATATCTCCATGGTCATGGCCATTGCGCCGATGTTGGGGCCAACGGTGGGCGGGCTGCTGCATGAGAGTTTTGGCTGGCGTGCGAGCTTTGTGGTTTATCTGGTGATGGGATTTGGATTGCTGGCGCTGTGCTGGCGTGATCTGGGCGAGACCAACACCGACCGCGCCGCGACCATGGGCGAGCAGTTTGCCACCTATCCCGCGCTTCTGAAATCCCGGCGTTTCTGGGGCTATGCCCTTTGCAGCGGCTTTTCTGTCGGGGCGTTTTACGTGCATATCACCGGCTCCGTTTTGGTTGGGGCCGAGGTGTTTGGTCTTAGCCCTTCTTCTGTTGGAATGTCGGTTGGGGCGATTGCGATCGGGTTTTCCTTTGGCTCCTACCTGTCAGGAAAACTGGCGCAGCGTTTACCATTGTGGATCCTTATTCTCTCCGGTCGGGTGGTTGGTCTGTTTGGTCTGCTGCTGGGGCTTGTGATTGTTCTGGCCGGATTTGTGCATCCGGTGACCTTCACCAGCGCGGTGATATTTGTGGGCATAGGCAACGGCTTAACCCTGCCATCGACCAACAGCGGTGCGATGTCGGTGCGCCCGAAACTGGCGGGCAGCGCTTCTGGGCTGTCTGGCGCGATGAGCGTTGCAATCGGCGCGGTTATGACCAGCGTGACAGGCGCTGTGCTGACGCCGCAGAATGGCGTTTTGTTGCTCTATGGGCTGATGATCGGCTGTGTGGCGATTTCGCTTATATGTGCGATTTACGTGCGTTGGCTTGATATCAAAGAGCCGCTTGAGGAGACCTCAGAAGCGGCTTGACCGGGCAATTTCCCTGTGGCACGAAGCAGGCATGGACACTGAAGGCATCTTTTTTGGCATCTATTATCCCCTGACCACATAGTGGCGGGGTCTTTAGCATTTTCATCCGCTGCGTTTGCCGGGGATGAAGCCAAAAAACCTTCCAACACATGAGACCCCCGACAGGCGTGGCCCGATAGACAAGGGGTCCGGTCATGGGACATGAACTCAAACTTTTGAATGGCGCCAAACTGGGCGCGCAGGCGCAGCTCCGTGTGGGGCTGGTGGGCTTTGGCGGTTTTGGCCGGTTGGTGGCGCGTGAGCTGGCTGGGCAATGTGCGCTGACGATCTGTGATCCGGCGTACAGCCGCGCCGTGCTGCCGGATGGGCGGCGGCTGGCGCTGCAGGGGCTGGCGGAGGTGGCCCAGTGTGATGTGGTGATCCTGGCGGTGCCGGTGGCGCGTATGGCGCATGTGTGCCGGGCGCTGGCCCCGCATCTGAAACCGGGCACGGTGGTGATGGATGTGGGCTCCGTCAAAGTGGCCCCGATGGCGGATATGCAGGCGCATCTGCCGCCGCATGTGGAGATTTTGGGAACCCATCCGCTGTTTGGACCGCAAAGTGCGAAGGAGAGCGTGAAAGGGCGGAAGATCGCGCTGTGTCCGGTGCGTGGCACCCGCTGGCGTCGGATAGCCGCTTTTCTGCGCCAACGGGGTTTGAATGTGATTGTGACCACAGCAGAGGATCATGACCGCGAGTTGGCGATGGTGCAGGGGCTGACCCACCTGATCGGCAAGGTTATGACGGACTTGGGGCCGCTGCCAGAACGCCTGACCACGGCGAGCTTTGATCTGCTGCGGGAGGCTGTGGGCATGGTGCAGGACGATCCGCCCACGGTTTTGCACGCGATTGAGGTGGCCAATCCTTATGCCAAAGAAGTGCGCGCGGCGTTCTTCCAAAAGGCCGAAGTGCTGCGCGATCAATTTGAACAAGCCACCCTGCTTGTTCAGGGACAGAGCGTGTCACCTGCGGCGTAAACCGCAACAACAGCGATCATGGCGCAGCCCCCGAAGAGAAAGGCCCGCGCATCCAGAGTTTGAAATTCTTTGGATGCGTTTTGATGCATAGGCTCAGAGGCCTTGCGGCTTTAACGCTAGGGGGCGTGCGCCCAAAAAAGAAAAGCCCCGGCGATAGGGATCGACGGGGCTGTTGCTTGTCTGATTGTGAGACGTCTTAGCGTTTGCGGTCGCGGCGCGAGCTCATCGGCTGGAAGGCGACGCCGACATGGGCCTCACAGTAAGGTTTGCCGGCTTGCACAGGCAGGCCGCAGAACCAGAAATCCTCGGTTGCCGGATCGCCGACAGGCCATTTGCAGGTGCGCTCGGTCAGCTCCATCAGAGAGAGCTTCTTGGCGGTTTTCTCCACCTCATTGACCTTGGCCAGCGCCTCCGGGCTGATTTCATTGGCGGAGGGCTGCGGCGGCAGCGGCTGACCTGCGGGGATGATGGCCTTGCGCAGCGGCTGTGGCGGACGCGCGGCGACCGCAGGTTCGGTCTTGGGTTCCGGCTTTGCCTCTTCCGCTTTAGGCTCTGCCTTTGGCTTTGGCGCAGCCTTGGGTTTGGGCGCTGCCTTTGGCTTGGCCTCTGCCTTTGGTTTGCTCTCGGCTTTCGCGGTGCTGCCGGTGGTGCGGTTGGACAGGCCCAGACGATGGACTTTGCCAATCACGGCATTGCGGGTCACGCCGCCGAGCTCCTTGGCAATCTGGCTGGCCGATTGGCCTTCGCCCCACATTTTTTTCAACAGCTCTACGCGCTCGTCGGTCCAGGACATTCGTCACTTCCTCAGCTAAAAAGCGGCCCGCCTAAGGCCGCCTCTGCATTTCTTGGTCAGGGGCCTATTCTAGCCACCCCAGCCCGAGTTACAAGGCGAAGAATCACTTCGCGCCCGGACAATCGCGGACAATGGCGCAGCAGGCACAACTCAGTGAGGGCAGAGAGACATGGCAAAGAGCGATCAACCGTTGCAAATGGGTGTGCGCCGCTTTGGGCGCGTAAATTGGCTGGGGCTGCAGACCCTCGCGCAGCGGGAGATTCTGCGGTTTATGTCCGTCTGGACGCAGACCCTTCTGGCGCCTCTGGTGACCGCGGGTTTGTTCCTGCTGATTTTTTCCATCGCGATCGGGCCAAGCCGCAGCGATGTGATGGGCGTGCCGTTTCTGACCTTTCTGATCCCCGGTATCATGATGATGACGGTGATCCAGAATGCGTTTGCCAATACCTCCTCCTCAATCGTGATCTCCAAAGTGCAGGGCAATATTGTCGACACGCTGATGCCGCCGCTCGCTCCGCTGGAAATGGTGCTTGGCTATCTGGCTGGCGCGGTGGCACGGGGGCTGTTTGTGGCCGTGGCCATGAGCGTCGTTGTGGGGCTGGTTCTGGGGCAGGGGGTTGCACACCCGCTCTGGGCGTTGCTGTTTGTTGCGCTTGGTGGCGCGATGATGGGCGCCGTTGGCATCGTGGCTGGCATTTTTGCGCAGAAGTTCGATCAGATGGCGGCGATCACAAACTTCATCGTGACCCCCTTGGCTTTTCTTTCCGGCACATTCTATTCCGTTGAGGCCTTGCCGCCGGTGCTGCGGAGCTTCACCCGCGTGAACCCGATCTTCTATCTGATTGATGGCACACGTTTTGGCGTGATTGGGGTATCTGACGGCGCACCGGTGCTGGGGCTGGTGGTTGTAGCAACCGTCACCGCAGCGCTCTGCACCATTGCGTGGTGGATGCTGAAAACCGGCTATCGGCTCAAGAGCTGACCGGCGTCAAATGAGTGAGATTGCTTGGGGGCTATTTTCGGAAACGAGAGCAGCCCTCTCTCTTTGCGCTAAGCGGTTCCGACTAGCGCCAGAAGGCGACCCATTCGATCAGTTCAAAGAACTTCTTGGCCAAAAGCAGTGAAGCGGCGCTGTCGTTAAACAGCATGTCCAAACCCAAACCCGTCAGAAAGAGTAAGACGAGAAAAACAGCGATGGGATTGGTCATGAAGCACTGCGCCCCCGGATGATTTTGGTCAGAGCAGATATGCCTGACCCCATCCGAGGGCGCAAGATTTAGTATGGGTTTGGGTTAGATGCGGCCCATTTTGGCTGCAACATCCGCCATACGTGCGGAGAAGCCCCATTCGTTGTCATACCATGCCAGCACGCGCACAAGACGGCCGCCGAGCACTTTGGTTTGCTCTGCTGCGAAGGTAGCACTTTCGGTGGTGTGGTTGAAATCAACCGAAACCAGCGGCAATTCGGAGTAGCCCAGAACGCCTTTCATTTCACCGGCAGCGGCTTCGGCCATCACGGCGTTCACATCTTCGGCGGTGACATCTTTGGATGCGGTGAAGGTCAGATCCACGGCAGACACATTCGGGGTTGGCACGCGGATTGCGGACCCATCGAGCTTGCCTTTGAGTTCAGGCAGCACTTCACCCAGCGCCTTGGCGGCACCGGTGGAGGTCGGGATCATGGACATACCAGCGGCACGGGCGCGGTAGAGATCGTTGTGGCGGCGGTCCAGGGTTGGCTGGTCGCCGGTGTAGGCGTGGATCGTGGTCATGATGCCGCTTTCAATGCCGAAAGCGTTGTTCAGGACTTTGGCCACAGGCGCCAGACAGTTGGTGGTGCAGGAGCCGTTGGAGATCATGTTGTCGTTGGCTTCGAGCTGATGATCGTTCACACCGAAGACGATGGTCTTCTGCACGTTTTTCGCAGGAGCAGAGATCAGCACTTTCTTCGCGCCGCGCTCTAGGTGCTTTTTGGCTTTCTCACCGTCGTTGAAGTTGCCGGTGCATTCCAGAACGATGTCCACACCGTCCCAGTCCAGCTCGTCCATGTCGTAGGTGGAGTACATGCGCATCGGGCCCATGCCCACATCCATGGTGCCGTTGCCAGCCACTACTTCGTTGCGGAAGCGGCCGTGTACGGAGTCATAACGGATCAGGTGAGCTGCGGTGTCCAGCGGGCCGGTGGCGTTCACTTTGACAACGCGCACATCTTCGCGCGTTTCCTCTGCGATGTGCATCAAAGTGCAACGTCCAATACGGCCAAAACCATTGATGCCGACGGTAACAGTCATGAGGCGCTCCTGTAGCTGCGCGGATAAATAGGGATTGGGTATTGCTATAGTCGCCGCGTTGTCTTTGCGGAAGGTGAAATACCGTGAATTATGAGTGTGTTAGCGATAAACTGTACCGATGCCGCTATCGGTTGCGGTATCGGTGCCGCTCACGGTATCGCTAACATTCTTAGGCTGTTCGTAAAGAGTTGGTTAACAAGGTGGGGGCTGACGCAATTCTCCAGTCGTGCCGAATCAGCAAGTTGCAGCGGGCGCACGCAGGCCTGCTGACCACCCACGAGAAGTCGGTCGGATGAGGGCATCACAGGCGATTGACCCAGCGTCTTTGAGATTTGGCACGATCTGCGAGTGATTTTTTACGAAGCTGCGTTATCTGGAGGCTAACGCGAACGGTTCCAACGAACGGGAGACAGCTTATGCAATTGATCGTGGATGGAAAAAAACATGAGGTGGATGTTGAAGACGACATGCCGCTTCTGTGGGTGCTCAGAGATGAGCTGAACATCAAAGGTGTGAAATACGGCTGCGGCGTTGCCGCATGTGGCGCCTGCACGGTGCATATTGATGGGGTTGCGGTGCGCTCCTGCCAGACGCCTGTGGCGGATGTGGATGGCGAAGTGACCACGATCAACGGTTTGGGGCAGCCCGGTGCATTGCATGCGGTGCAAGAAGCCTGGGTGGAGCATCAGGTGGCGCAATGTGGCTACTGCCAGTCGGGGCAGATCATGCAGGCGGCCTCGCTGTTGTCTGATATCCCGAACCCGACGGATGAGGACATTGATGACGCCATGAGCGGCAATCTGTGCCGCTGTGGCACCTATCCGCGTATCCGTGCAGCGGTAAAAACCGCAGCCTCCAAGTTGCAGGAGGTGTAAGCCATGGGAACTGTTGGAAAGATCGCCCGCCGTTCGTTTTTGCTTGGCGCTGCCGCTGTTGTCGGCGGGGTGGCCTTTGGCGTCTACCGTGTGAAGACACCCTATGAAAACCCTCTGAAAGAAGGGCTGGCGGACGGGGCCGCGACCTTCAATCCGTGGGTGATCATCGACAGCGAGAAAGTCACGCTGATCGGGCCGCACGGGGATAAGGGGCAGGGGATTGCCCATGTGCAAGCGGCGTTGATTGCCGAAGAGCTGGACATCGAGTTGGATCAGGTCGAGACCAGCTTCGGCAAGCCTGACAAGGCCTATTGGAACCGGGCGCTTTCGGCTGATGGCGTGCCGTTTCAATCGGGTGACACAAGTTTTGTCGCAGAAAGCGCGCGGACCGTGATGTCAGGGTTTGCCAAGCTGTTGGGCTTGCAGATCACGGGCGGCTCCAGCGGGGTGCCCGATAGCTATGTGAAACTGCGCGAAGCGGGGGCGATTGCGCGCGAAACGCTCAAGCTGGCGGCGTCCAACGTCAGCGGGGTGCCTGTAGCGCAGCTGAAGACGGCCAATGGTGCAGTGCAGTTGCCGGACGGGAGCGCGCTGAAATACACCGAGCTGGCCGCTGAGGCGGCAAAGCTTGAGCCGGTAATGGACATCAAGCTGCGTGACCCAAGCGAATGGCGTCTGCTGGGCAAACCCATGCAGCGGCTGGATATTCTGGCGAAGTCCACTGGCACCTTGGAATATGGCATCGATGTTGAGGTCGAAGGCGCTATGCATGCCACTGTGGTTTGCAATCCGCGCAAGGGCGGTGGCCTGAAAAGCTATGACGCAAGCGCCGCCAAAGAGATGCGCGGCGTTCAGAAGATCCTTGAGGTCACCGGTGGTGTTGCGGTTGTGGCCGACAACACATGGCGCGCCATTCAGGCCGCGCAAGCCATTGATTTTGATTGGGGTGAAGCGCCTTATCCGGCGGAGCAGGATGGCCATTGGGCGGCGGTTGCTGCGAGCTTCGACGAGGAGCAGCTCGATAAGAAATGGCGTGATGAGGGCGATGCGCCCGCGGCCATTGCCTCAGAAGGTGCGGCGATCGAGGTGGAGTATCGCGTGCCCTATGTGGCGCACCAGCCGCTGGAGCCGTTAAATGCCACGGTTTTGGTGGAGGACGACAAGGTCACCGTCTGGACCGGTCATCAAATCCAGATCATGCTGCAGCAGCAGGTGGCTGCGATCACGGGCCATAAGCCGGAACAGGTTGATCTGGTGAACCGCTACATGGGCGGCAGCTTTGGCCACCGGCTGGAGTTTGAACAGGTCAAACTTGCCGCTGAGGTCGCCAACCAGATGCGCGGTACACCGGTGAAACTGACCTACAGCCGCGAAGAGGACTTTGCCCATGATTTCACACGCCACATCGGGATGGCACGTGCCTCCGGTGCGGTGAAAGATGGCAAGGTGGTGGCTGCTGATCTGCAGATCGCCATGCCCTCTGTCGCGTCCTCTCAAATGGGGCGTATGGGCATAAGTATTCCGGGGCCGGACACGCAGATCGCGGCCGGAGCTTGGGATGCGCCTTACAGCTTTGATAACTACCGGATGCGGGCCTATCGCGTGCCGGAGCTGGCACCAACGTCGAGCTGGCGCTCGGTTGGGGCCTCTGCGGGCGGGTTCTTCTTTGACAGCATGCTGGACGAGCTGATCCATGCGGCCGGTGCGGATCCGCTCGAGGAACGCATCCGTCTGATCAGCAATCCGGTCGCGCGCAAAGTGCTGGAAGCGGCTGGCGAGATGTCCAATTGGGGCAGTCCGCTTGCGGAAGGCAAAGGCCGAGGAGTTGCTTTTGTTGAGAGCTTTGGGGTGCCAACCGCCGAAGTGATTGAGGTGACCAGCACCGAGGACGGCATCAAGATCGACAAGGTCTGGGTCGCTGCGGATGTTGGCCGTGTGCTCGACCCGGTGAACTTTGAAAATCTGGTTCAGGGTGGCGTGGTCTTTGCGCTGGGCCATGCGATCAACAGCGAAATCACCTATTCCGACGGGATGGTGGAGCAGTCCAACTATTGGGATGCAGAGGCGATGCGGATGTATCAATGTCCGGAGATCTTTGTGAAAGGTCTTGAGAACGGAGAGAAAATCCGTGGCGTCGGTGAACCTCCGGTGCCGCCTGCAGCGCCTGCCTTGGCCAATGCGATTTTTGCCGCGACAGGGCAACGCATTCGGGAGCTGCCGCTCTACCATCACATTGATTTTGTGTGATCGGAACGATCTGAAACAAATGAACCCGCCGATATTCTCGGCGGGTTTTTCTTTTTTCAGTCGGGGATGAACCGTGGAGGCCGCTTCTCAAAGAAAGCAGCGCGCCCTTCTTTGGCATTGTCGCTGCCGAGCAGGCGCGGCTGCACATCGCGCTCATAATCGATGGCGCTGTCCAGCCGCCCGGAGCTGAAGGCTTTGATCGCGCGCAGAGCTTCCGGCCCAAGTGTCTCTACGTGCTGTGCCAGACTGAGCGCCGCCTTAAGGGTGTCTCCATCCTCCACCATGTCATCCGCCATGCCCCAGCTGAGCGCCGTGGGGGCATCAACCGGACGGGCATAGAGCATCACCTGACGCGCGCGCGCCTGACCGATGCGGGCGGGCAGGGATGCGAGCAGACCGTAATCCGGCATCAGGCCGATCTTTGGAAAGGCCGAGAGGAAACGGGCCGATTTTGCCGCAATCACCGTGTCACACATCATCGCAAGAGACAGGCCAGCGCCAGCGGCCCAGCCTTCAACGGCGGCGATCACCGGAACAGACGCGCCGGTGATTTGATTGGCCAGCCGTTTGACCTGTTCAAAGTTGATCCGCTTCTGCCGCATCGGCGCGTCCATTGCGGCGATATCGCCGCCTGAGCAGAAATTGCCACCGGCCCCCGTGAGGATGACCGCGCGGATGCTTGTGTCGGTCTCAATCTCTTCGAGAGCCTCAGACAAAGCAGCGCGCAAAGGCGCCCCGATCGGGTTGCGCCGGGCCGGATCATTGAGGGTCAGCACCATTGCGCTGCCGATGCGCTCTTTCAAAAGGGGGGGCGTGGCCATGACATCTCCTGTGCGGACGCGAATGCTCACAGGCTGCGGTAAAATTGGGCATCGCTCAAGTCGGGCGCTCATTGGCTACGCCGCGTCATGAATTGGCTGCTGTCATCGGCAAAACTGTGGAGGCTTTTCTCAAAGCGGTTCAGCGGTTAGGGTAACCAGCGTGGTGATGGTAATGGGGTATTGGGGTGGCTGCGGATGACGGGGCTTCGCAAAATTCTACATGTCGAGGATGATCCCGATATTCGGGAGATTACACTTCTCGCGTTGGTGGAACTGGGAGGGTTTGAGGTGCTGCAATGTGCCAGCGGCGAAGATGCGCTTGCACAGGCGGTGGCTTTTGCGCCCGATTTGATGGTGCTTGATGTGATGATGCCGGGCCTGAGCGGTGTGGAAACGCTGGCTGCGATGCGCGCCTTGCCGGAGCTTGCGCAGACCCCTGCGGTGTTCATGACATCAAAAGACATCGCTTCCAAAGATGAAGACGAGATCCGGGAGGGCGCGATTGGCGCCATTCAGAAGCCGTTTGACCCGGTGGCGTTGCCAGATCAGCTGCGCCAGTTGATCGCGGCGCAACAGGCCAGCTGAGAAGACCCCTCAGGCGGTGGCAATCACCTCGCCCAGCTCTTCGCTGAGAATGTCGGTTGCGACCAGAATGCTTTCGAGTTCGTGCGGTGTGGGGAGCCTGAGGCGCACGGGCTCCAGCAATTGTTCCACCTCTGCCGCCAGATCGCCGAGTTTCCTTAGGCCGTAGGTACCGCTGATGCCGGCGAGTTTGTGTGTGGCGAGATAAAGCTCTTCAAGCGCTTTGGGGGACGCGCCGTGCTCCAGCAGCGTGGCGGTGAGATCTTCGATTTCCGCTTCCCGCGCGGGCAGCCCTGACAAAAAACGACGGCGCAGCCCGGCAAACTTTCTTTGATATTTGGACGGAAACATGGCTGCAGTCTCAGGCGTCTTGCTGTGCAGGGGATTGGGGGAGTTCAATGCTGATGTCCTGCTCTGTGTCGCAAAGCGGGAAGATCGCAAAGAAGCGGCTGCCCTCGCCCAATGTGCTTTCAAAGTCGATGGCGGCGCCATGGTCTTCGATGATCTGCTGGGCGATGGAGAGGCCAAGCCCGGAGCCGTCAAACTTGCGGCTGTCAGAGGTATCCACCTGTTGGAATTTGTCAAAAATCAGGTGGCTGCTTTCCGGCGGAACCCCGATGCCGTAGTCGCGCACCTCTAGGATCGCGCACCCGCCTTCCAGACGTGCGCCAAGCTCAATATAGCCGCCGGAATGGGAGAATTTCACGGCATTGGACAGCAGATTGTCGAGCACCTGCATCAGGCGCTCGTTGTCGCCGCGCACCGTGAGAGGCTGAGGCGGCGGCGCTGTGCGCACCACAATTTCAAACTGATCCGCGTAAGGCGTGATGGATTGTGCCGCGTCATGTATCAGCTGGCCGAGATCGACAGGGGCAAAATGGTAGACCATCTTGCGCGCTTCCATTTTCTGGATGTCGAGCAGATCGTTGATCAGTTTGCTGAGGCGCTTGCTGTTCTTATGCGCGATCTCAAGCATGCGGTTGGCGCTGTCTGGATTTTTGGCCAGATCGGTTTCACGCAGCAGAGTGAGCGAGCCGGTGATGGAGGTCAGAGGCGTGCGCAGCTCGTGGCTGACAACCGAAACAAATTGCGATTTGAGCTCATAGCCTTCGCGCGCCTTGTCCCGCTCTGCGCGCAGCTCATCCATCTGGTCCAGCGTGCGTTGATACATGCGCAGAAAGATCGTGGAGCACTCAAGCACGAAATAGAGCACAAACAGGGCGGTCGCAAAGTGGAGCCAGAGCTTGGAGTCAAAGGATGCGTCTTGGGCCAGGATGTCTGACACCGGAATGTAGATAAAAATCACGCCGTAAGTGATCAGCCGAAGGCCCAGAATTTGCGTCAGCTGGTGATTATTTACGGCGGCAAAAAGGCCGGCGGCGAACAAGAAGAACAGCGACATAAAGTGCTGACCGGGGCCTTCGAGGCGGGCCAGCAGCAGAATGAAGGTGGCGATTGAGGCGGCGGAAAGCGCGTTTGACAGGGACAAACCACGGAGCAGGCGCTGGCTGTGGCGCAAGGAATGATCCGTACGGTTAATCACCTTGTAGCAAATCGAGTTGTCAAACAGATCGGTGGCCTGAATGAACAGGTAGCAAAACGCAGCAAGGCTCCAGGAAAAATAGAAACCACAGAGAAAACCAGCACCGGCGTAGATGCCTTGGCGCTGCCAGAAGAGGGTGATGCCGCCAAGCGCAAAATCGTGAATTTCCTGATGCAGGCGGCGGGTGTCCTCAACCTGATGGGCCGCGATGGGAAACAAACCGCGCAAAGGTTTGCCAAACAGGCGGGTCATTCGTGTGGATCGCGTCGTCTTTTCAGGTTGTTCAATGTGCATTCTGCAACATCCAAGTGAGAGTGACCGACGCGGTGCGTTCAATCTGTTTGGCGCGATGCCCCAAGCATCTGTAGGATGCGCAATCTTGGGGGGCAGCGGCCACGCGGGTTTAATGCGCAGGGGCGCTGTGATCGGTTTTGAAGACGCGACCGTTGTGCTGAAGCTCCATCTCCGGGCGGGAGATTTCAAAATCGAGCAATTCGAACGTCGTGTCGATATGGCCTCTGTGATGGGGCACGTAGCCGGATTGATCAAAGGTGCCGGTGGCTTCGATCACGTCCCCGGGGGAGACAGTGGTGCGGAACCGCTCGATAAGCGCCTTGTCACGTACGGTGAAGCTCACGCGGCGCGGGTAGCGAAATCCGGGGGCGTCAGACTCGGTGGCTGTTTGAGCGGAGATGTCGACCATAAGCTTTGGTTCCGGCTCAGAAAGCAGCAGCGTATGCGCGATTTCACCTTTGATGTGAAAATTCAAAAAATAGGTCTGCATGGCATCCTCCGAACTGACGGCCCCTTGGATGGGGTGTTTGCCGAATCTCACTTTGGAAAGCGGCATTTTGATGGTCTTGCCGGGGAGAATTTACGAAGTCATTTCTAGTCCCCACCTATCCTGTAAATCGGACCAAAAGCTTTACGAATGGTAAATTTAATACATAAAATTGCACTAAAATTAGAAAAACTGTGTTCACATTACAGAAACACTCAACAAACTTCACCTAGTGAACTTTTTCACTAGATGTTTAACTAAATTTGTGCCTCAATCGTGCTATGGGTGTTTGGGGGGCGCTTTTTCTAGGTGGTAAACTCTGGTGGGTTATGAGTTAAGTCACTATTTTGTATGGATATAGTTCGTTTTTCTGTTCCAAACTTTTGTCTGCCGTACTCTTTGTCTAAGCGCGAACTTTCTACCTATGGGTGATGCGATGATTGGTCGGTTGCGTGTGTTTTGCATCCGAAAATCGACGTTGTTGTGAGTGAATACAATTTTTTAGGATTTGTCAGTGTACACGGTTGGGAAGGGGCAAAGAGGTATCCGGAGAGAGAATGGATATGCTGACGACGACCCTCTCGTTCGAGAACATGCACAAGCATGGCGAACTGATGGTCAACCTACTAAGGGCTCGCAAACAGTCCTTCATTGTACAGAATAAATGGGACCTGCCAGAAGTGGCGGGTATGGAATACGATCAGTACGACACGCCAGCAAGCAGCTGGATTGCGGTTCATGAAGGCGAGCGCGTGCTTGCCGGGGTGCGTTTGACACCGACCACCGCAAGATGTGGCATGTACTCTTATATGGTGCGGGACGCGCAGAAGGGCATGTTGGAGTCAATCCCCAGCAACCTGCTGTTTGACGAAGCGCCCATCGATCCGAGAGTATTTGACGCCAGCCGGGTTTTTGTGGCGCGGGATGTGCCAGCTGAGCAGCGCATGGAAGTGCAGACGCAGCTGATGCAAAAGCTGATCACCACAGCACGATCCATGGACGCCAAGCATGTTCTTGGTCTGGTGCCCGCAGTTTGGCCGCGTTGGATCAGACGACTTGGTCTGGTGGCAGAAGCGGCAGGGCCGATCATGCTGGTGGACGGGCTTCCGGTGCAGGTTGCGCGTATGGATCTGTCAAACACCCACCGCCACTGAGGCGTTAGCTGAAAGCGGCTGCTGCGGGGCGCGTGTCGATGTCTTCACGCAAAGCGTCTTGGAGCAGATGCTCATAAGCGCGGCGTTCCATTTCGGTCTGGAACCCGCTGCCAGGATGATGGCGCATTGTCTTGCGCAAATATGCAAAACTGCTGCGCTGGTTGGTGGCCCGTATTTCCGCATTGGCGACCGCACGCTGCAAAGCCAGAACCGCGCCTGCCCGGGTCAGGGTGCGCAAGGTTTGCGGCTCTCCGACCGTTGTTTTGCTCATCAAACCATCAATCTGCGTTGACGGAACGTAGCTTAGACGCTCGTTGAGCGCGGCTTCGACGTGCGTGTTTTCAAAGGATCGGCTGCGCGGGGCAACGCAAAGGAAAACGCCATTGCCGCGATAGGTCGCGATTGCGTCATTGTCTGCCACCACCGACATCAGCTCGCTGGAGACATCCGTAAGCATGCGCCGAAAGGCGACAGGCGAGAGCGCGGTATAGGCGCTTTGAATGGTGTCGACCTTAACCCCGAAAGCCATGCTGCGCAGCAGGGTGGAGCGGGGCAGGCCCATCAGGTGGTTTTCAAAAGCAACATATCCAACCATCTGGGTTACGCCGGCGAGCTCAATGGGCTCTTTGAGGCTGTGGGTGGTTGTTTCCAGAAGATCCCGCTTCAAGGCCGCCATTTCGCTGGCGGTCTCTGTGATGCGGTGCTGTTCGGACACAATGCGGTGCGCCAGAGAGATGCGGCTGAAAAGCTCCAGGAAATCAAAAGGTTTGGTGACAAAGTCGGTGGCGCCCGCAGCGAAGGCCCCATCGATGTATTTCTTCTGAGACATCGCGGTCAGCATGATGATGGGCGTGCGGGCATAGCCTTTGGTCTTGCGGATTTTGCCTGCCAGCGTGATGCCATCGATCACGGGCATCTGGATGTCGAGCAGGAAGCAGTCAAAAGGCACTTTGGCTTTGGCAATCGCGCGGATGGCCTCGGGGCCCGAAGGCACCGTGACGATGGTGTGATCGGTTTTGGTCGCAACGGCCTCCGCCAGAAGCGCGCAAATGCTCTCGTCGTCATCGACGGCCAATATCTTCATGTCTCAGCCCTTTCTGTGGCTGCCTGTCTGATAAAGCGTGAAACGCAAACCAACAGTGCCGACGCGGCTTCTGCCCACCGGCCTTGGTCAGATGTTGCAAAGCGAATGCGTCCAGAAAGGGGCGAAAGATTGACTTGATTCGAAAAAATTAAGGATTTGTTAGGAGATCAATCCGTTCAAAATCAAAAGCTTAGGGGCATTTGTGGGTGTTTGAGGCTCCCGTTTGCCTTAACTTCCACCTTGGGGTGAAACTGGTGACAGGTGCTCGCTCAGACAAATTTCCGGAAGATCTTTGTCTGGTCGAACATGTCTTCCAGTGTGCGCATGCGTTGTTCGGTCCGGCCCCAAGAGGCTTCCTGCACGGCGGCGATCAAGGTTTCGGACAAGAGCATCATGGCAATGGTGGAATCCCAGGCCGAAGGGGCTTCGATCCGACAATTCAGCGAAATCTCCGCGTATTGGCTGATCGGGCTTTGCCATTGGTCGGTGATAAGAACTACGCGCGCGCCCTGCGCCTTTGCGATCTCGGCTAGCCGCAAGGTGGAATTCTCATAGCGCCGGATGTCATAGATCAGCACAACATCGCCTTCGGAAATGTCCAGCAGGTCGTGCGGCCATGCGTTTGAGGTGGACCGGATGTGGCGCACGCGCGCGCGAATGACCTGCATATGAAGGTGTAGATATTCGCTGAGTGCGTGGGTGATGCGACCACCGGTGATATAAAGCGCGTTGCTTTCGTCGGCGAGCAGCGCGGCCAGCGCGTCAAATTGTGCCGGATCAACACTTGCCAGAGTTTGGCGGATATTGCCGATCACGGCCTCGGTGAAACGGTTGAGAAGGTGCTCTTCGGGGGCGCTTTGCGCCCAGCTTTCATGTTTGGCAATGGGGTTGGAAAAGCGCGCTTCCACTTCCTGCCGCAAAGTATCCTGAAATTCGGGAAACCCGGAATAGCCGAGTTTTTGCACCATACGTGCCACCGTTGGTGTGGAAACCGACGCCTTCTCAGCAAGTCGCGTGATCGAGCCCATGCCGGACATAGGATAGTTTTCCAGAATCACGCCTGCGAGCTGCCGCTCAGCGCGCGTAAGGCTTTCATAAACCTTGTTAATCTTTTCCTGCGCGGTGTCTGCCAAGGGGGTGCCCCATCTCTCTGCTGTTTCTGTAAGCATAGTTTCAGGGTTTTTTCGAAAGAAGAAGAACTTTCAGAATAATTATTGACAGAAGATGAGCTCCTGAAGAAGTTTGTTCACAAAGGGGGCACCAATGACTTTAGAAGACGACGAAGTGGTACATGTTGAAGGGCCGGTCACGCCTGGTGATGTGCTGTTTGTCTGTGAGCACGCTTCCAATCATTTCCCCGATTGCTTTGGCACACTTGGGCTGAGCGATGACGTGCGCGAGAGCCACGTGGCTTGGGATCCGGGGGCGCTTGCGCTGACACGGCTGCTGGCGCAGCGCTTTGGCAGCACCTTGGTGGCCGGTGGCGTGTCGCGCCTATTGTATGACTGCAATCGCCCGCCCGAAGCGGAGAGCGCGATCCCCCAGCGCAGTGAGGTTTTTGACATTCCCGGCAATGTTGATCTGTCAGCGGATGCGCGGGACGCGCGTGTGCAGCAGATCTATATGCCATTCCGGGCTGGGGTGGAGCAGGTCCTGGTTTTGATGGAACCCAAGGCGTTGGTCACCGTGCATTCGTTTACGCCAGTTTATCACGGCGTACCGCGCGCGGTGGAGATTGGCGTGTTGCATGACCGGGACACGCGACTGGCGGATGGGATGCTGGAGGCGCTTTCGGACTCTGAGCATGATGTGCAACGCAATGCGCCTTATGGGCCGGAAGACGGCGTGACCCACTCTCTGCAGCTTTATGGCCTGAAAAATAAGGTGGCAAATGTGATGCTTGAGGTGCGCAATGATCTGCTGCGCACTGAGGCGCAGATTGCGCATATGGCCGATGTGATCGAAGGCGCGCTGCGTGCAGGCCTTCATACGCTTGCTGACAACTCTACGATGGAAGAGGGGCTGTAAATGCCAAAGCTTGTGCGGCTCTACATTCGCGGCATTGACGGATTTAACCGCCGGATTGGGCGGTTCATCATGTACGGGATTTTCGTCATGATGGCGATTTTGCTGTGGTCCTCCTTCTCAAAGACTTTTGCGACGCCTTCGCTGTGGACGCTTGAGATGGCGCAGTTTGCCATGGTGACCTACTACATCCTTGGCGGACCATATTCGATGCAGCTTGGATCGAACGTGCGGATGGACCTGTTTTACGGGGGATGGACGTTGCGCCAGCGCGCCACGGTGGATGCGATGACCGTGTTCTTCCTGATGTTTTATATCGCGATCCTCATTCATGGGGCCGTGGGGTCCAGCGCCTATTCGCTGGGGCACTTTGGCGTGGAGCCTTATGCGTTTTATCGCGATCTGGTCTGGGCCTATGTCACCGGTGGCAAAGAGGCGGCCAGTGAAATCATTGGCTATATCGAGCGCAGCCCGACTGCGTGGCGGCCGGTTCTCTGGCCAATCAAGCTGATCATGCTTTTTGGCTTTATACTGATGTTCTTACAGGCGGTTTCTGAACTGTTCAAAGACATCGCGCGGATGCGTGGAGTTGACTACTGATGTCTTATGAAATGATCGCCATTCTGATGTTCTCGACTATGATGCTGATGCTCATGACGGGGCAGAGGGTCTTTGGGGCCATTGGCTTTGTGGGTGTTCTGGCAGCGGTGCTGCTGTGGGGCACGGGGGGCAGTGATATTGGCTTCTCCGCCGCGATGAAGCTGATGAAATGGTATCCGCTGCTGACGCTGCCAATGTTCATTTTCATGGGCTATGTGCTCAGTGAATCCAAAATCGCCGACGATCTCTACAAGATGTTCCATGTCTGGATGGGGCCGGTGCGGGGCGGTCTGGCGATAGGCACGATCCTGCTGATGGTGCTGATTTCGGCCATGAACGGCCTCAGCGTTGCGGGCATGGCGATTGGGGCGACCATTGCGCTGCCGGAGCTGCTCAAACGGGGCTATGACAAACGCATGGTGACCGGGGTCATTCAAGCGGGATCGAGCCTTGGCATTCTGGTGCCGCCTTCTGTGGTGCTCGTACTTTATGCCATGATTGCGCGCCAGCCGGTGGGGCAGCTGTGGTTGGCCGGTGTGTTCCCAGGCCTGATGATGGCGGCGATGTTCATCCTCTACGTGGTGATCCGCTGCCGTATTCAGCCGGAGCTTGGCCCGGCCTTGCCTGAGGCGGATCGTGATATTTCGCGCGCAGAAAAGCTGCGCCTACTGCGGGCCGGTCTGCTGCCAATCGTGATCTTCGCCACCATGATGGTGCCTTTTGTGAACGGTTGGACATCGCTGGTGGAAAGTTCGGCGATTGGTGCGATCACAGCCTTTGTGGCCGCCGTGCTGAAGGGGCGTATGACACGGGAAGTGTTTGAAACCTCTGTGCGCAGCACGCTTGGCATTTCCTGCATGTTCATGTGGATCATTCTCGCCGCACTGGGCTTTGGTGCGGTGTTTGACGGGCTGGGCGCGGTGAAAGCCATCGACAATCTGTTCACCGAGCAACTGGGGCTTGATCCCTGGATGATCCTGATCCTGATGCAGCTGAGCTTCATCCTGATGGGCACATTTCTGGACGACACAGCGATGCTGGTCATCGTGGCGCCGCTTTATGTGCCACTGGTGAAGGCGCTTGGCTTTGATCTGATCTGGTACGGCGTGCTTTATACGATCACCACACAGATCGCCTATATGACACCGCCATTCGGCTATAACCTGTTCCTCATGCGGGCCATGGCACCAAGCGAAGTCACCCTGCGCGACATCTATCGCAGCATCGTGCCCTTCGTGTTTGTCATGGTTCTGGCACTCACATTGGTGATGATCTTCCCACAGATCGCGCTGTGGCTGCCGGAATATGTCTACGGAAAATAAAAAATCTACAGAGCGCCGAAAACGGGGCCAGATTCAACAAGGAGAGTAAGAGATGACGACAAGACGTAAGTTTCTTCAAGCCGCTGGCGCTGGCGCAGTTGCGGCACCGTTGGCGACACCGGCGATTGCGCAAAGCACCATCAAATGGCGCATGCAGACCTATGCCGGCCCCGCGCTGGCAGCACATGTGATCGATCCGGCGATTGAGATGTTCAACAAGATTGCGGGCGACCGTATGCAGATTGAACTCTTCTACGCTGACCAACTTGTGCCGACAGGTGAGCTGTTCCGTGCCATGCAGCGCGGCACCATTGATGCGGTGCAGTCTGACGATGACTCCATGGCGTCGCCGACTGAGGTGACCGTGTTTGGCGGCTACTTCCCGTTTGCCTCCCGCTACAGCCTCGATGTGCCTGTGCTGTTCAATCAGTACGGCCTGAACGAGATCTGGGACGAAGAGTATTCCAAAGTGGGTGTGAAGCACATCAGCGCCGGTGCATGGGATCCTTGCCACTTTGCCACCAAAGATCCGATCAACTCCCTGGCTGATCTGAAAGGCAAGCGCATCTTCACCTTCCCAACCGCGGGCCGCTTCCTCAGCCAATTCGGCGTGGTGCCTGTGACCCTGCCTTGGGAAGACATCGAAGTGGCTGTGCAGACCGGCGAGCTTGACGGCATCGCATGGTCGGGCATCACGGAGGACTACACCGTGGGTTGGGCCGATGTGACCAACTATTTCCTGACCAACAACATTTCCGGCGCATGGGCGGGCAGCTTCTTTGCCAACCAAGACCGGTGGAATGAGCTGCCAGAAGATCTGCAGACCCTGTTCCGCGTTTGCTGTGACCAGTCTCACTACTATCGTCAGTGGTGGTATTGGGGCGGCGAGGCCAACCTGCGTGTGAACGGCACCAAGATGCAGCTGACCTCTATTCCGGATGAAGAATGGGCACAGGTGGAAACCGCAGCTGTGAAATTCTGGGATGAGATCGCAGCGGAAAGCCCAACCAAGGCAAAAGTTGTGGAGATCTTCCGCAAGTACAACGCAGACATGCAGGCGGCGGGTCGTCCGTACCGTTACGGCTAAGTCTTTCGGCAATAACATCTTTCGAAGCCCCGTCGGTTGATGGGGCTTCGGCACTCAACAAAGAAGGCGCATTTGATGTCTGGCAATCTGACCCTTGATGAGCTGCGTGGCCTGAGCGCGAGCGGCGAAATTGACACTGTTCTGGCCTGTATCGTGGATATGCAGGGTCGCTTGATGGGCAAGCGGTTTGTGGCGCAGCACTTTGTGGACAGCGCGTGGGAAGAGACCCATTGCTGCAACTACTTGCTGGCGACCGATCTGGAGATGCACACGGTGGAAGGCTATGCCGCAACCAGCTGGGCGGCAGGCTACGGCGACTATCTGATGAAGCCGGACCTGAGCACATTGCGCCGGGCGGCGTGGCTGGACGGCACTGCGCTGGTGATCTGTGACGTGATGGATCACCACGGCCACCACGACATTGCGCATTCCCCGCGTGCGATGCTGAAGAAACAGATCGCACGGCTTGCGGAGATGGGTTTTGAAGCGGTGTCGGCAACCGAACTTGAGTTCTTCATTTTTGAGCAGAGCTTTGAGGAACTGGGCAAGACGGGCTATCGCGACCTGACCCCGATCAGCGCTTATAATGAGGATTATCACATCCTTCAGACAACCAAGGAAGAAGGCGTGATGCGCGCGCTGCGCAATGGGCTTTATGCCTCGGGCATTCCTGTGGAAGGGTCCAAGGGGGAGGCGGAAACCGGGCAGGAAGAGCTCAATATCCGTTACGGCAGCGCCATGGACGCGGCCGAAAACCATACGATTTCAAAACATGCGGCCAAGGAGATTGGCTGGCAGCAGGGCCATGCGGTGTCCTTCCTGCCGAAGTGGCACCATGACAAAGTGGGCAGCGCGAGCCATGTGCACCAGTCGCTTTGGACCAAAGGCGGCGTGCCTGCGTTTTATGATGCGGACAAAGATCTGGGCATGTCCGACCTGGCGCGAAACTATCTGGGCGGCCTGCTGAAATACGCCAATGACATCACCGTTTTCCTTGCGCCTTATGTGAACAGCTACAAGCGCTTCCAGAAGGGCAGTTTCGCGCCGACCGCCAAGGTCTGGTCGGTGGACAACCGCACGGCGGCTTTCCGGTTGTGCGGCGATGGCAGCAAGGCTGTGCGCGTGGAATGCCGGGTGCCGGGGGCGGATATGAACCCCTATCTGGCCATCGCGGCGTTGCTGGCAGCAGGCATCAAGGGCATCGAAGAGAAGCTTGATCCGGGCACGCCTTTGACCGGCGATGCTTATGAGGCGGGCAACAATGTGATCCCGACAAATCTGCGTGATGCAACCGAGGCGCTGCGCGGCTCCGACATGCTGCGTGAGGCTATGGGCAGCGAAGTGGTTGACCATTATGTGCGGATGGCGGAATGGGAGCAGGAAGCCTTTGACGCGGTGGTGACCGATTGGGAAATTGCGCGCGGGTTTGAACGGGCGTAAGCCGGAAGAGGTGAGGGGCCAGCCCCTCACACTCCCCGGGATATTTGACGAATGAGAAAGCGGGGCGTTGTGCCCCTTATGGATGGAGTGTTGCCATGAGCGGCATGTTGACATGTATCTCTCCGATCGATGGGTCGGTTTTTGTAGAAAGACCTGTGCTGAGTGCTGAGGAGGCCTTTGCTGCGGCCAAACGTGCAAAGGACGCGCAGAAAGCCTGGGCCGCGCGGCCTTTGCAGGAGCGGATTGATCTGGTGATGGCTGGTGTGGCCGCTGTGGGTGCGATGAACGATGAGATCGTGCCGGAGATTGCCAAGATGATGGGCCGCCCGGTGCGCTATGGCGGTGAGTTTGGCGGCTTTAACGAGCGCGCAAGCTATATGGCGGACGTCGCTGCGGAGACGCTTGCGGACATTCAGGTGGGCGAAGACGCCACATTCAAGCGCTACATCAAGCGTCTGCCGCATGGCGTGGTGTTTGTGGTTGCGCCATGGAACTACCCTTACATGACCGCGATCAACACGGTGGCGCCTGCGCTGATTGCGGGCAACACCGTGATGCTGAAACACGCGACGCAGACCCTGTTGGTGGGGGAGCGCATGGCGCAGGCCTTCCACAGTGCAGGTGTGCCGGAAGATGTGTTCCAGAATGTCTTCCTGAGCCATGACGTGACCAATGATCTGATTGCGGGCAATGCGTTTGATTTTGTGAACTTCACAGGCTCTGTGGGCGGTGGTCAGGCGATGGAGCGCGCCGCTGCGGGTACGTTTACGGGCGTTGGCACCGAGCTTGGCGGCAAAGACCCGGGCTATGTCATGGAAGATGCGGATCTGGATGCGGCTGTGGACACGCTGATTGACGGGGCGATGTTCAACTCCGGCCAATGCTGCTGTGGTATCGAGCGGATCTATGTGCATGAGAGCCTGTATGATGCCTTTGTGGAAAAGGCGGTGGCGGTTGTAAACGGCTACAAACTAGGCAATCCACTTGAGGAAGAGACCACGATTGGTCCGATGGCCAATGTGCGTTTTGCTGATGAGGTGCGCGCGCAGATTGCAGAAGCTCTTGAAGCCGGTGCAACGGCGCATATTGAGACTTTTGCCGAGGATGATGGCGGGGCTTACCTCACGCCGCAGATCCTGACCGATGTGACCCATGAGATGCGCGTGATGCGTGATGAGAGCTTCGGCCCTGTTGTGGGCATCATGAAGGTCTCCTCTGACGAAGAGGCGATTGCCTTGATGAATGACAGCGAGTTTGGTCTGACCGCAAGCCTCTGGACCAAAGACGTAGAACGTGCAGAGCGTGTGGGCAATGAGATCGAGACCGGCACGGTGTTCATGAACCGGGCGGACTACCTTGATCCGGGCCTATGCTGGACCGGCTGCAAAAACACAGGACGTGGCGGAGGGCTCTCGGTGATTGGCTTCCAGAACCTCACACGTCCAAAATCCTACCATCTGAAAAAGGTGACATCATGACACTTGTTGGCAACTGGTCTTACCCGACTGCAGTGAAATTTGGCGTTGGTCGCATCAAGGAGCTGGCAGATGCTTGCGCGGCAACCGGCATGAAGAAGCCGCTTCTGGTGACGGACAAAGTTCTCGCGGATCTGCCGATCACCACGGCGACGTTGGATCTTTTGGAGGCGACCGGGCTTGGGCGCGCGATGTTCTCCGAAGTTGATCCGAACCCAAACGAGAAGAACCTTGAGGCGGGTCTAGAGGTCTACCGCGCGGGGGGGCACGACGGGGTGATCGCCTTTGGTGGCGGCTCAGGCCTTGATCTGGGTAAAATGGTGGCCTTTATGTCCGGTCAGACCCGTCCGGTTTGGGACTTTGAGGACATTGGCGATTGGTGGACCCGTGCCGATCCTGACGGGATTGCGCCGATCATTGCTGTTCCGACAACTGCGGGCACTGGTTCAGAAGTTGGGCGGGCCAGCGTCATCACCAATTCCGTGAGCCATGAAAAGAAAATCATCTTCCACCCCAAGGTGCTGCCAGCCATTGTGATCTGTGATCCGGAGCTCACCGTGGGCATGCCGCAGTTCATCACCGCAGGCACCGGGCTTGATGCCTTTGCCCATTGTGTGGAGGCCTATTCCAGCCCGCATTATCATCCGATGAGCCAGGGCATCGCGCTGGAAGGCATGAAGCTGGTGATTGAGAACCTGCCGCGCGCTTATGCCGATGGCAAAGATCTGGAAGCCCGTGCGCATATGATGAGCGCGGCCATGATGGGGGCGACGGCCTTTCAGAAAGGTCTTGGTGCCATCCACGCCATGAGCCATCCGGTGGGCGCGATGTTTAACACGCACCACGGCACCACCAATGCGGTCTGTATGCCGGCGGTTCTGGAGCTGAATGCGCCTGAGATTGCGGAGCGGTTTGATCGCGCTGCGGGCTATCTGGGGGTTGAAGGCGGCTTTGATGGGTTCCGCGCCTTTGTGCAGGGCTTCAACGACAGCTTTGCCATTCCGCGCAAGCTGTCTGACCTTGGCGTGAAAGCAGATGCCATCCCTGAACTGGTCAAAGGCGCGCTGATTGATCCGAGCTGCGGTGGCAACCCGGTGGAACTGACTGAGGCGAACCTCACAGCGCTGTTTGAGGCGACAATCTAAGCCGCTTTGCGCAGCAGATAGATATCCATAATCCAACCAATCTCGGCCCGCGCATCTGCGCGGGCCGAGATGATTTTGGCGGAGACCTCTGCCAGCGGGCCTTCGAGCAGGATTTGCTGATCCATGCCCACATAGCCGCCCCACCAGATGTGCAGATCCTCAGGATCGAGATGCTGGAAAGAGCAGCTGCCATCCAGCATCACGGCCACCGTTGAAACACCTTCGGGCCAGCCGTCTTCGCGCAGTTTGCGCCCTGTGGTGATCTGGACCGGATCGCCCAAAGTGTTGAGCGGAATGGCGTGGGCGGCGGTCAGCATTTGCAGAGAGGTGATGCCGGGCACCACATTCACAGTCAGCGGGATGCCGCGCGCAATCAGGCGATCTGCGATGCGCAGGGTGCTGTCATAGAGCGACGGGTCACCCCAGACCATCAGCGCCACATGGCCGTCAGCGGGGGCATGCGTGGAGATGAGATTTTGCCAGATCGCGGCCAGTGCATCGTGCCAGGTGTTTACCCCGTCAAGATATTTGGGCGTGCCTGCGTCGCGCACCGGATAGTCAAATTCGACGATCTTGGGCGCAGTTGACAGAAGCTCTGCGGCAATCATGCGGCGCAAATCGGCGAGCTCGGTTTTCTCATCCCCTTTGCGCGGCAGCAGGATGACATCTGCCGCCTCCAGCGTTTTGAGCGCCTGTCGCGTGAGGTGATCCGGGTTGCCTGAGCCAATGCCAACAAGAGACAGCGTGGTCATGCGGGATCTGCCAGTTCGCCAAAGAGGATGATGCCCGGTGCAGACGAAATCTCTTCCGCGAGCTGTTTGGCGAGCTCTTCCATCGTGGTGCGGGTGAGTGTCTGTTCCGGGTGGGACACGCTTTCAGCCAGGAGCGCAGGGCAATCGCGGCGCAGGCCCGTGGCAAAGAGCTTTTCGGCCAGTTCCGGGAAAGTGCGTTTGGGCATGAACAGCACGGTGGTGGCACCGGGGTCTGCGAGCGCCTGAAGGTTGAGATCGCCGGGCAGGGCGCCCGCCACATCGTGACCGGTGACAAATTGCACGCGACGGGCGACCAAACGACGGGTCAGTGGGATGCCAGCAGCAGCGGCGGCGGCGCTGGCCGACGTCACACCGGGGATGATTTCAAAATCAATGCCAGCCTCTTTGAGCGCGGTGATCTCTTCTTCCAAACGGCCAAAAATACCGCTGTCACCGGATTTCAGGCGCACCACATGGGCGCCGGATTGGGCGTAATCCACCAAAAGCTGGCTGACGTGGTGTTGCTTGGGCGACGGGCGGCCTGCGCGTTTGCCCACCCCAACAAGATCTGCCTCTTTGTTGGCGTGCTCCAGAATGGGGCCTGCGGAGAGGTCGTCAAACAGCACGGCCTCCGCCTTTTGCAGGCGGTCCACCGCCTTCAGGGTGAGCAATTCGGGATCACCCGGGCCGGAGCTTACGAAACTGACAAAGCCGGTCATGCGGAGGCCTCTGCAATCAGGTGGAAGAAGGTGCCGGTGGTGTTGCCTTTGATGGAGCCGGTTTCCGGCACCGGGTTGCCGTCTGCATCGCCAACTTGGGCGAGCGGGGCATCTGGTTCTTCCAGAATGGTGGAATAGTGGAATTCGTGGCCGCGCAGGCGTGCGCCGGTGTCAAAGCCCGGCATTGGGGCCTGCAACGTCGCTTGGCGGTAGCCGAGGTGGAACTTGCGTTTCTCATAAGAGGTCACAAGCCCCAGAAGGCCGGCCATTTCGTGGCGGTTGCCCTCTTTGTCGATCAGGGCTTGGCCCAGTGCCATGTAGCCGCCGCATTCGCCGTGCACCGGTTTGGTTTCAGCGTGTTTGCGCAAACCCGAAAGATAGGTCTGATTGGCGGCAAGCGTGCCTGCGTGCAGCTCTGGATAGCCGCCGGGCAGCCAAACCAGATCGGCGCTGGCATCAGGGGCTTCATCGGCAAGCGGAGAGAAGGGAAGGATCTCTGCACCCGCGTTGCGCCAACCGGTCAGAAGGTGCGGATAGGTGAAGTTAAAGGCCGCATCCCGTGCCAGAGCGATACGCTGGGCCGGGGGCTTGGGCAGCTGTCCTGTGCGCGCGGGGCCTGCTTTGGCTGCTGCTTTGATGGCTTCCAAATCCACGTGCTCGCGCAGGAAGGCGGCATAGCCGGTGATGGCTTCTTCAAGATCGGGATGCTCAATCGCCTGAATGAGACCAAGGTGGCGCTCAGGCAGGGCGAGATCGCCACGCCGCGGCAGCACGCCCAGCACATTGATGCCCGCCTGATCCATGCCCAGACGCGCGAGGCGCTCATGGCGCGGGGAGGCGCAGCGGTTGAGGATCACCCCAGCAAAGGGCAGATCTGGGTTGTAGGTTTTGAAGCCAAGCGCGGTGGCGGCCGCCGATTGCGCCTGACCACCCACGTCGATCACCAGAATAACCGGCCAGCCCATCATCAGCGCGGTTTCCGCAGAGCTGCCAAAGCCGTTTTCACCACGTGTGGCCACGCCGTCAAACAGGCCCATGGAGCCTTCGGCCACAATGATGTCCGCGCCTTGCGCCTGCTCTGATATGCCGCCAGCGAGTGCGGGAGGCATGGCCCATGTGTCCAGATTGAACGCAGGACGGCGCGCGGCTGCGTGGTGGAACGCCGGGTCGATGTAGTCCGGGCCGGATTTGAACGGTTGTACGTTCATGCCATCTTCGGCCAGTGCCCGCAGCAGCCCCAGCATTACGGTGGTTTTGCCTGTGCCGGAGGAGGGCGCGGAAATCAGGATGCCGGGGGGCATGGTGGTGGTCATGTCAGTCGTCTCCATGCTGCCAGCTCGACCACGGGCTGTCTGCGGTCTGAGGGCGATAACGGCGGTCATATTCGGTGGCGTAAAGGCAGCTCTCGTCAAAGCCTTCGCCGGCAAGGGCAGGGCCAACAAGGATCAACGCCGTACGGGTGATGTTTTCGGTCACATCGGCTTTCAGGGTGGCAAGTGTAGACCGGATGATCTGTTGGTCAGGCCAGCTGGCGCGGTAGACCACGGCCACCGGGCAACCTGCGCCATAGGCGGGGGTCAGATCAGCGATCACGTGATCGAGGTTGCCGATGGACAGATGGATCGCAAGGGTCGCGCCTGTGGCGGCGAAGTTCTTGAGCGTTTCGCCTTCTGGCATTGAGGAGGCGCGCCCGGGGGTGCGGGTCAGCACCACGGATTGTGCCAGACCGGGCAAGGTGAGCTCGGTTTCCAGCGCCGCAGCGGCGGCGGCAAAGCTCGGCACACCCGGGGTGACCGAGACAGGAATGCCTTCGGCGCGTAGGCGGCGGAGCTGTTCCCCCATGGCTGACCAGACAGAGAGATCGCCGGAGTGTAAACGGGCCACATCCTGACCCTTTTCATGGGCTGCTTTGCATTCGGCCAAGATGGCATCCAGGTCCAGCGGCGCGGTGTTGATGATGCGCGCGTCTTGGGGGCAGTGTGACAGGATTTCATCCGGCACAAGAGAGCCCGCATAGAGGCAGACCGGGCAAGAGGCGATCAGGTCGCGACCCCGTAAGGTCAAGAGATCGGCCGCACCAGGGCCTGCACCGATAAAGTGAACGGTCATGTGGTACTTCCTTCAGCAATGGCGCAGGTGGCCATACGGTCTTCTGAGATGACGCGGGTTTGCAGCAATGTGGCGGATGCACCCGCAGCCACCAAAGCGCAGGCTTCTGCCACCGAACCGGTGCCGCGTTTTTCGCGCACTTTTGTGGAGTTGGTCACAGTGGTGGCCGCGTGCAAATCCTGCGAGGCCACGGGGATCACGGGCAGAGAGAGGGCATCGGCAAAGGCCGCAAACACATGCGTTTGCGCTTTGTCGTCCGGTGCCGCAATCGCCGACACACCTGCAGGCTGCGCGGCCAGCCAGGCGGCTTGCAGGCTCTCAAACGTGGCGGATTGTCGGAAGCCAAAACCGGCAACTCTCATTTTGTGACGCTCCATTGCACAATGGGATAAGCGGATTTCCAGCCGCGTTTTCGGCCCAAGGGGTTGGCATGCGCAAGCTCGATGCGCAAGAGGTCGCCGCCGTTTTGTGCCTGCCAATTGGCCAAAAGCACCTCTGCCTCCAGGGTTACGGCGTTGGCCACCAGACGCGCGCCTTCGGGCATTTGCTGCCAAACCGTTTGTAGCATCTCTTCGCTGATGCCTCCGCCAATGAAAACGGCATCCGGGGCATCCAGACCGGCGAGGGCCTCCGGTGCGCCGCCGGTCACGACCTTCAAGCGATCAGCACCGAGGGAGGCAGCATTGGCTTTGATACGTGCGGCGCGGTCCGCGTTGATCTCCACACTGGTGCCGCGGGTGCGCGGGTGGGCCAGCAGCCATTCGATGGCGATGGAGCCGGAGCCGCCGCCGATGTCCCAGAGGTGCTCGCCGGGCAAAGGGGCGAGTGCGGAAAGGGTCAGGGCGCGTACCGGGCGTTTGGTGATCTGACCGTCGTTGTCAAAGAATGTATCCGCGCGGCCGGAAGCTGTGGTGAGGGCAGGGCCACCCTGTGCCTCAATCGCGACGGATACGGGATGTGTTATGTCACTGAAGGCCAGTTCTTGGGCTGCGGATTGGCGGATGCGTTGGCGGGGGCCGCCGAGAGCCTCAAGCACATGCAAAGTGCTTTCGCCAAAACCGATGCCTGTGAGCCAAGCGGCAAAATCAGATACAGCGTCACCGTCGCGCAGGGTCACGATGGCGCGTGTGCCGTTGGCGAGATGCGGGCGCAGGCGTGCAAAGGGGGCTGCATGCAAGCCCATGGTGATAGTGCTTTCCAGCGGCCAGCCAAGCGCGGCGGCAGCGAGTGACATGGTGGAGGGGGCGGGCAGGCTGCGCCATTCGTGCGGCTTTAGATGTTTGGTGAGGCTGCCGCCTGCGCCGTGCCAGAACGGATCGCCGGATGCGAGCACAACGGTTTGACGGCCACGATTTTCCAGCAAGAGCGTGAGGCCGTCAGCGAAGGGGATGGGCCATGTCACGGTCTCGGCGGTGAACGCTGGCAACAGCGACAGGTGGCGCGCCGCGCCCATGACAACTTCGGCGTCTTCAAGCGCTTTGCGGCTTGCAGGGGGAAGGCCATCTGGGCCATCTTCGCCAAGCCCGACGATGGTGAGCCAAGGATCAACTGACATGACAACCAAACTCCTTATTCTTGGCGGCACAACCGAGGCCAGCGCCTTGGCTCAAGCTGTGGCGCGCGCCGGTTTTGACGCGGTTTTCTCTTATGCGGGGCGTGTCGCCAAGCCCAAAGAGCAGCCTTTGCCCACGCGGGTGGGCGGATTTGGCGGTGTTGACGGGCTGGCCATCTATGTGCGGGACAATAGCATCACCCATGTGATTGATGCGACACATCCTTTTGCCGCGCAGATGAGCTGGAACGCTTATCATGCCTGTGCGCAGGAAGGCGTGGCGCTGATTGCTTTGACCCGTCCGGCCTGGCAGGCGCAGGCGGGGGATGACTGGCGCCATGTGGCGGATATTGAGGGGGCTGTTGCGGCGCTTGATGGGGCAGAAAAGCGCGTGCTGCTGGCGCTGGGCAAACTCAATCTGCCTGCCTTTGCCGCCCAGCCGCACCATCACTATATTCTGCGCCTTGTGGATCAGCCGGAGACCCCGCCCGCCGTGCCACATCACACCGTGGTTGTGGCGCGGGGGCCGTTTGATGTGGCCGGGGATCAGGCCTTGATGGAGCAGCATGGCGTCGAGGTGGTGGTTTGCAAAAACGCCGGGGGCATCGGGGCAGAGGCCAAACTGCACGCGGCGCGGGCGTTGAACATACCGGTGATTATGATCGATCGCCCTAAGCTGCCGCCGAGGGCGGCGGTTGCCACTTCGGAAGAGATTCTGGCTTGGGCTAAAAACTGAAGTTTGGCCCGGCGTAGACGGGCCGCGCCCGACCCTCCCTACGGGAGGGCGCTTTGCTTCCTCCCAGGATCGGTCGCGGCCCTTTTGGCGAGGGGCCATGACCGACATTTAGCCAGCCACCGACCGAGGCGTGTAGACAATCGGCGCGCCATTGCGCTCGATGATGCGGGTCTGGCTGGAGCCAAGCAGCACCACGGTGCGCATGTCTGCCATATCCGGCGTGGTGTCCTGAAGTGGCACGATTTTGATGGTCTGATCCGGGCGCGACACATTGCGGGCAAAGATCATCGGGCGGTTGTCGCCACAGGCGTCTTTCAGGGTTTTAAGCGCCTTTTCAAAGCCTTCCGGGCGGGACTTGGAGCGTGGATTATAAAAAGCCATGGCGAAATCCGCCTCTGCGGCCAGACGCAGGCGTTTGTCGATCAGCTCCCAAGGCTTGAGATTGTCGCTGAGGTTGATGGCGCAGAAATCATGACCCAAAGGCGCGCCGCATGCGGCAGAGGCTGCGAGCATGGCGGTGATGCCGGGCAGCACGCGGATGTCGAGATCGCGCCACGCGGCCTCGCCATGTTCCACCGCCTCAAACACCGCAGCGGCCATGGCAAATACGCCCGGATCGCCGGAGGAGACCACAACCACACGTTTGCCCTCAGAGGCCATCTCAAGAGCGTGGCGGGAGCGGTCGATTTCAACGCGGTTGTCTGACGGGTGCAGGGTCAGGTTCGGATTGGCCGCCACACGTTCCACATAGGGGATATAGCCCACTGCATCGGTGGCCTCGGCCAGCGCGGCCTGCACCTGTGGGGTCACCAATGCCTCATCACCGGGGCCAATGCCGACGATCTGGACCCAGCCTTGTTCTGACGTGCTCATGGGCGGCGTCCCTGACCGTGGACAACGATGATCGAGAAATAAGGCGTCACGTCGTCTGTCATTTCCGAGAGTTTTGTCACCGTCTGCTTGGGCATGGTGGCGTATTGCACGATCCACGCATCCTCATAGCGGCCTGCGGATTTGAGGGCGGCGATGACCTTCTCAAAGTTGGTGCCGATCTTCATCACCACCAGCGAGTCGGTGCGGGAGATGTAATCTGTCAGCGTGTCCTCGGGCAGGGTGCCGGTGAGCACGGTGAGCACATCGTCCCCCCAGGTGATCGGCGCGCCTGTGGCTGTCCATGCGCCGGACATGCCGGTGATGGCGGGGACGACTTTTACGGGCACGACTTTGCGCACGCGCTCGTAGATGTGCATGAAGGATCCGTAAAAGAACGGGTCGCCTTCACAAAGCACAACAACATCGTCGCCAGCTTGGGCGAGGCGGATCAGATGCTGGGTCACATCCTCGTAAAACTGCGACAGGATTTCATTGTAGCGCGGATCGGACAGCGGGATTTCGGTGGTGACCGGATATTCCATCGGAAATTCGATCACACCCTCGGGCAGCAGCCCTTCGACAATCTGGCGGGCCTGGCCTTTGCGGCCCGCCTTGCGGAAGAACGCCACATGTTTGGCACCGGTCAGAAGACGGTGCGCGCGCACGCTCATGAGGTCGGGATCGCCGGGGCCGAGGCCTACGCCGTGGATGGTGCCTGTCTGTGTCATTCTTTGCGGCTCGCGATAGCGTTGATGGCGGCCACTGTCATGGCGGAGCCGCCAAGGCGGCCTTCGACAATCATGCAGGGCACAGGTTGGTCGGCCCAAAGCGCGTCTTTGCTTTCCATCGCGCCGACAAAGCCCACGGGGCAGCCGATGATGGCGGCAGGGCGGGGGCACTCGGGATCTTCGAGCATGTTCAAGAGGTGAAACAGCGCGGTAGGGGCGTTGCCGATGGCCACGATCGCTCCGCCCAGACGGTCACGCCAATGTTCCAGCGCGGCCGCAGAGCGGGTGTTGCCCATCTCCTTGGCCAGATCATGGATGCCCTCGGCGTGCAGAGTGCAGATCACATCGTTGTCTGCGGGCAGGCGCGGTCGGGTCACGCCTTCGCTGACCATGCGCGCATCACAGAAGATCGGCGCGCCGTCTTCCATGGCTTTGCGGGCCGCCGCCACCATGCCGGGGGTGAATTTCACATGCTGCTCCAGACCAACCATGCCGGCGGCGTGGATCATGCGCACAACAACCTGTTCTTCGTCTGTGTCAAAGCCGTCTAGGGCTGCCTCGCGGCGAATGGTGGCAAAGCTTTCATCATAGATCGCCTGACCATTCTTCTCATATTCGTAAGGCATCAAAATTCTCCCAAGGCGGTGGTCAGCTGGTCCGGCGTGAGGCCGGTTTTTGTGGGCGCATCCCATGGACGGCCGTTTTTGACAAGATCAAATGCGCCGTTGTTGCCCACAAGGGTGGTGGCGCAGGGGCGCGGGCGGGCGCAGCCTTTGGCGCAGCCGGAGACATGCAGTGCACCGCGCGCCGTGGCGGCCAAGGCGCGGGCAAGCGGGCGGGTCTCAACGGTGGAGGAGGTGCACAATGGCGCGCCGGGGCAGGCATCAATGCTCAGCAGAGGATCACTGAATTCTGTGATGAAATCGGCGGTTTCCACCGGCTCCACCCCTTCGAGCAGGAAAAGCCGCCAAGGGGTCACGCGCATCGCATCCGCCTGTGTTGCCTGCACCAATGCGGCCAGCGCGGTGGCTTCGATCTGGCCAAAGGCTGCGCCAAAGACGGTGCCAAGGGCGGTTGCGCCGGGGCGCAGAGATTGTGCAGGGGCGGTGGGCAAGGCGGCTTGCCAGTTGGCGGGCAGGGCGGTCATGGCCACATGCGCGGCCATGCGGCGGCGGCTTGGGCCATCGGTTTTGACAAACCACTGCGCCATGTCAATCAGCGCGTCCACTGCGGTGGCGGCGGTGACCGGACGTCCACGGGACGCGCCGTCTGCGCGCAGGATCAAAGCACCGTCGGCTGTGCGCTCCAGCCGGAAATCGGCGGAGTTCTGCGTGAATTGCGGTGCGCCGTCGATGTCGATGGCAAAGCCCATTTTGGCGGGCAGCTCGGGGAAGTCGCCCAGACGGGCCACCAGCGCGTTTGCGATCTGGTCGGTTTCGTCTCCGGCCTGCCAGAGCGGCGGGGTCAGGATGTTGCGGCGGCTTTCCAGCAGGGGATCATCGGGCAGCAGGCCGAGATCTGCGAGACGTGCCAGAACGGCCTCGTGATCGGCCTCTGCCACGCCACGGATTTGCAGGTTGGCGCGGCTGGTGAGGTCAATCAGGCCGGAGCCAAACTCAAGTGCGGTTACGCAAAGCCCGAGCACCTGCGCCTGTGTGAGCCGCGCCAGCATCGGGCGCACGCGCACCACCAGACCGTCACCGGACATCATCGGCTTATAGGCGCCGGGGCACCAGCCTTTGGCGCTGGGGCGGGTCATGCCAGACGTTCCAGCTCTGCGAGAATGGAATTGCGGCGGGTGATCCAAAGACCGGCCTCATGCAGCGCGGCAAAGCGATCACGCATCGCGGCCAGCGCCTGTGGATTTTCTTTCTCTAGGAAGCTGACCACCTCTGTGTCGCCCAAAGTGGCGTCGTGGTAGGCATCAAACAGCTGTGGTGGCACCGCGCCTGCGAGATTGGCGAAGGCGGCCATATGCTCCAGCGTGGCCGCGATTTCAGCCCCGCCGCGGAAGCCATGGCGCATCATGCCAGCCAGCCAATCCGGGTTGGTGGCGCGGGCGTGCACCACACGCGCGATTTCCTCGGTGAGGCTGCGGGCGCGGGGATTTTCCGGGTTGGTGTTGTCCACATGATAGAGATTGGCGTTGCCGCCGGTGATCTTTTGCGCGGCGGCAAAGCCCGCCTCGTGGGTGGCATAATCGGACGCCAGCAGGAGGTCGGTTTCCGGCATGTCCTGCAAATGCACAAAGCTGTCAGCGGCGCCCACCAGCGCGCGAATGCCATCCGCGTCTTTGGTGATCTTATCGCCATCAAAGGCATAAGAGGAGGCGTTGAGCCAGGCCTCGCCAGCAGCTTTGCGGCCTTCTTCCGAGTAGTTTTCGACGTCGTGGCCCATGCCAAGGCCGTAGCTGCCGGGCGCGGGGCCGTAGACCCGTGGCGCGGTGATGCGACCGGCAAACGGGTTCCAATCGGCGGCTTCGTCTCGGTCTGTCAGAGCTTTGACCGCCTGACCAAAGAGGGTGCTCAGCGTTGGGAAGACATCGCGGAACAGGCCCGAGACACGCAGGGTGACGTCAATGCGGGGGCGTTCGAGCAGGGCGATGGGCAGGATTTCAACGCCCGAAACCCGCTCGCTGCCTTCGTCCCAGACCGGTTTTGCGCCCAAGAGGTGCAGCGCCATGGCAAATTCTTCGCCTGCTGTGCGCATGGTGGCGCTGCCCCAGAGATCGACGATCAGGTTTTTGGGATAGTCGCCCTCTTCCTGAAGGTGGCGGCGCACCAGCTCTTCGGCCAATTTCACGCCCTGCGCATAGGCGGAGCGGGAGGGCACAGAGCGCGGATCGGTGGTGAAGAGATTGCGGCCCGTGGGCAGCACGTCTTTGCGCCCGCGATAAGGCGAGCCGGAGGGGCCGGCCTCGATGCGTTTGCCGGCCAGAGCACGGGTCAGGGATGCGCGTTCGGCATCAGCCGAGGCGCTGGCGTCAAACGCCCCTTTGACGGTCGGCGCGCGGCCAAACACATGCAGGCCATCGCCAAACTGGCTTTCCTTGATGTCACAGACAAAGGTGTCGATGCGGGTGATCGCCTCTGCCAGAGAGGTGGCGTCATCCAGCCCAAGTTCTGATTGCAGACCAAGGGCTTCGGCTTCGTCTTTGATGTCCGATTGCAGGCGGTCACGGCGTTTGGGATCTAACCCGTCGGCGTTTGAGAACTCATCAAGCAAGGTTTCAAGGCGGGCAAACCGCTGTGGCGTCGCGCTGGCTTTCAGCGGTGGCGGCACGTGGCCAAGCGTGAGCGCGTTGATGCGGCGTTTCGCCTGCGCCGCCTCGCCGGGGTCATTCACAATGAAGGGGTAGATCACAGGCGCGTCGCCAATCAGCGCCTCGGGCCAGCAGGCCCCGGAGAGGGCCACGGATTTGCCGGGCAGCCACTCCAGCGTGCCATGGGCGCCGATGTGCAGCAGAGCGTCAACGCCCTGTGTCTGGCGGAGCCACAGGTAAAAGGCCACGTAGGAATGGCGCGGCACGCGGGAGAGATCGTGGTATTCGTCTTCGCGGATCTGATCGGTGCCGCGCTCTGGCTGCAGGGCGATCAGGATGTTGCCGCGTTTTGTGGCTTTGAAGGTGAACGCATCTTCAGAAACGGTTGGATCATCTTCCGGCGCGCCCCAAGCCTCTGTGAGATCTGCGTGCAGCGTTTCCGGCAGAGATGTCAGTGCCGCTTTGTAATCAGCCAGCGACCAAGAGATCGTTTCGCCAAGCAGGGCGTCTGCAAGAGGCGCTGCCTCACCGTTTCCGGTGTCAAAGCCGTCCTCGGCAAAGTCTGACAGGATCGCCTCAACACTGGCAAGCGGGTCAAGCCCCACGGCGTGCGCCATGTTCCAGTCTTTGCCCGGATAGGTCGACAGCACACAGGCCAGGTGTTTGTCTGTATTGGGTTTTTGTGCCAGCCGCACCCAGCCCTCGACCTTATCCGCAATGGCGGTGATGCGGTCAGGCAACGGGCGGTGGGCAAAGCGGGAATACTCCAGCGCTTCGTCTTTTTTACCGGGCTCTTTGAAGGAGCTCACACCGGTAAAGAGACGGCCGTCGACCTCTGGCAACACAACGTGCATGGCGAGATCGGAAGGTGCAAGGCCGCGCTCTGCTTCGGCCCAGGCTTTTTTGCGGGAGGTGGCGAGCGCCACCTGAAAGACCGGTGCTTCGGTCGCGTCCAGAGGCGAGGTGCCATCTGCGCCTTTGCCGGAGAAAGAGGTGGCGTTCACAATCGCGGCGGGTTTCAGATCGCGGAGGGTGTCCGCCAGCCAAGCGGCGGAGGCGGGCACTTTGAGAGAGGGGGCAAACAGGCCCACCACATCAAAACCACGTCCGCGGAACTCTTCAAACAGCGCCTCAATCGGCGCGGTGTCAGCGGCGCTGACGTAGGCGCGATAGAAGGTCAGGGCAATCAGCGGCTTTGCAGCGTCGCGCCCGGTGAGCGGGTCAGACAGGCCCGTCTCAGGTGTCCAGCCGCCGTGATCGGGCAGCGCTTTGGAGCCCATGACCGGCTTTGCATAGAGCCCTGCGGCCAATGCCAGCTGCGCCAGTGCGGCCTGGGCAGCAACCGCTCCGCCGGTGTCACAGAGATGGGTCAGGCGGTGCAGGGTGGACACTGGCAGGGTGGAGACTTCATCCAGCCGTGTATCCGGCCGCCCGTCTGCGGGCAGCGCCGCAAGGGCGATGCCTTTTTCCGCCGCCAATGCCTGTACCTGCTGGATACCGTATTGCCAGTAGGAGATGCCGCCAATCAGACGGATCAGGATGGCTTTGGCACCAGACAGCGTTTGCTCAATGTAGGTGTCGACCGACAGCGGGTGTTTCAACGCTGTCAGATTGGCAAGACGCAGCGTGGGCAGATCGCCGTTGCTGCGATGCCAGCCTGCCGCGAAAGCCCCCAGATCGCTGTCGGAAAACGACAGCACCACAAGGTCAGCCGGTGACTGACCCAGATCCATTGGGGTTTCGGCCTCATCAAGACCGTGGCTTTCGCGAAAGACTACATGCATGGGCGTTTAGTCTACCAGAGCGGCGCGGATCGCATCCACATTTACGTCATCATGTTCCGCAATCACGACCATGCGGCCATGACGGCCCTCCTCGGGCTTCCATGGGCGGTCAAACTGATGACGCACGCGCGCGCCCACAGCCTGCACCAGAAGACGCATGGGTTTGCCTTCGACGGCGGCGTAGCCTTTGACGCGCAGGATGTTGAGATCTTTGGCCATTTTCTCGATCTTGGCGGCAAAAGCTGCGGGATCGCTCTGCTCTGGAACGTCGATCACAACGCTTTCAAAATCGTCATGTTCGTGGTCGTGGTGCCCATCGTGATGGGAGGGGCGAGCCTCCAGATCATCCTCTGCGGCGGCTTCCAGACCGAGGATCACGCGCGGGTCCACTTCGCCTTCGGCCACTTCGACCACTGGCAGAGGGCGGGGCGCTTCGGCCAGCACGATTTCCTTGGCTTTGGCCACACCATCGGGGCCTGCAAGATCCGGTTTGGTCAGAAGAACAATGTCCGCGCAGCTGATCTGATCTTCGAAAACCTCGGAAAGCGGGGTTTCGTGATCCAAGCCTTCATCTGCTTCGCGCTGGGCATCCACTGCGGCCACATCAGGGGCAAAACGGCCATCGGCAACCGCTTCGGCATCGGCCAGCGCGATCACGCCGTCCACGGTGATTTTGGAACGGATATCGGGCCAGTCAAAGGCTTTCAGCAGCGGCTTTGGCAGGGCCAGGCCGGAGGTTTCAATCAGAATGTGCTCGGGGCGCGGCTCAAGCTGCATAAGGGCTTCGATGGTGGGGATAAAATCATCCGCCACGGTGCAGCAGATGCAGCCGTTGGCCAGCTCCATGATGTTTTCCGCCGGGCAATCCGGGATGGCGCAGGATTTCAGGATCTCGCCGTCCACACCCACATCGCCAAATTCATTGACGATCACCGCAAGGCGTTTGCCCTGTGGTTTGGTCATCAGATTGCGCACGAGTGTCGTTTTGCCGGATCCCAGAAAACCGGTGATGACGGTGACAGGGAGTTTTTCAAGAGTGCTCATTCGGGGATCTCCAGTGGGGGAATGCGGGCGATGCAGTTTTTGCGGAAATGGGTGGAGCGTTCGCGCCACGGGACCAGCCCGTCAGCGGTGGCGGCATATTTGCTCACGCCGTCCGCGACCAGTTCCGCGTCTTCTGCACCGGTGAAATTGCCATAGACATAGGTCCAGCGCTCATCGCCGCCACGCACGGTGATCGAGCAGCCAAAATCGCAGTTGGAAAAGCACTCAACACCTTTCACCGTCACGTTTTCCGGCAGGTCTGAGGCGGTGAGCGCATCAAACAATTGCGTACCGGGGCGCGGCCCTTCGACGTCGGTTGGCTGGCCGGCACGGCAGGTGGTGCAGACAAGCAATTCGACTGGAGCATTTGCATCAGCCATCAGATCTGGTCCCTTTTCAGGGACGGGGCAAACACGGGACATCTGTGGAGAGCCCGACACCGAAACACCCCGTCCGGTTTATGTCATTTGCGCTGGCAGGTCTCCCGGCTTGCGGATCTCAGAGCTTGGGCTCTGGTGGTCCTCCTGCCTTCCCGGATTTCTCCAGTGGCTGTGGCGGACCTCTCCGGTCACGGTCGCGGGGGCGGCTGCGCTTTGGGCCTTGACGTTGGACCCGTTTCACATTCCCTTTTCACCTGCTCAAATCGAGCAGAAACCAGCGACAACCCGAATGGGCAATGATTGCGGCTAAGTCAAGCGCGAACGGAGGGGCAGGAATGTCTGAAAACACGGATCAGAACGAACGCCACAAGGCCAAGATGGCCAAAATCAAAGCGGCGCGAGACAGGATGATGGCCACAAAGACCGAAGAAAAAGGTCTGATCATCGTGCACACCGGGCCGGGCAAAGGCAAAAGCTCCTCCGGATTTGGCATGATTATGCGCTGCATTGCACATGGCATGCCGGTGGCTGTGGTGCAGTTCATCAAAGGCGCGATGGCCACGGGGGAGCGGGCCTTTCTGGAAGAGCATTTCCCAGAAGAAGTGCAATTTCATGTGTCAGGGGAAGGGTTTACCTGGGAGACGCAGGACCGGGAGCGCGACATTGCCAAAGCAGAAGCAGGCTGGGAACTGGCCAAGGAGCTGATCCGCAACCCGGAGAACCGCTTTGTGATGCTCGATGAAATCAACATCGCGCTGCGCAATGACTATCTCAACATCGACGACGTGGTCGATTTTCTGCTGAGCGAAAAGCCTGCGATGACTCACGTTCTTTTGACCGGCCGCAATGCTAAGCCGGAGCTGATTGAGGCTGCTGATCTGGTGACAGAGATGACCCTGCTGAAACATCCGTTCCGCGATGGCATCAAGGCGCAGGCGGGGGTGGAATTCTGATGGCGATCAAACGTCTGCTCACCGAATTTGGCATGGGCTCTTCGCTCAGACGCCAGGATTACACCGAGGCGGCGAGCCGCGCTGTGAAGGACGCGCTGTGGCACAATTCGATCAATCTGGCGGAGCTTTTTAGCAAAGACAAATCAGAGATGATCATCACCGTTGAGGTGGCGGTGCAGCAACCGGAGCAGATTGACACTGCGGTGATTGCGGCGATCTTCCCTTATGGGCAGGTGACGGTTGTGCCGGTCAAAGGCGGGCTGGACGTGCCGCGCACGGACGGCGGCAACCCGACGGTGATGGCCAATGTGGCGATTTCGGTGGCTTTGGATGTGGAGGTCGCGGCATGAGCGAGCAGCGTTTCATCATCGAAATGGGCATGGGCAACGACCAATACGGGCAGGATTACACCAAGGCTGCGGCCCGTGCGATCGAGGATGCAATTCGCCATTCTGCCATCCCGATGTTTGCCGCTTTAGGTAAGGATCCCAAAGAGATGCGGGTGCAGGTGACGGTGGGGGTGCAGGCGCCGGAAGAGGTGGATTGTGACGCATTGGTTAAGAATTTGCCCCGCGGGCGCGCGGAGGTGAAAGCGGTGTTTGGGGGGATGAATGTGACAAATCCCGATGACGGAAACGTGCTTGTCATCGCTTCTGCGGCGGTGGAGGCCTTCCTCCCAAAACAGGGCTGAGCCATGGGCAAGGCAATTATGATTCAGGGCACGGGCTCCAATGTGGGCAAGTCGATGCTGGTGGCGGGGCTGTGCCGGGCGGCGGCGCGGCGGGGTCTGTCTGTGGCACCGTTCAAGCCGCAGAATATGTCTAACAATGCGGCTGTGACCGTTGACGGGGGCGAGATCGGACGGGCGCAGGCGTTGCAGGCGCTGGCCTGCGGCAAGGCGCTGACTGTGGATATGAACCCGGTGCTTCTGAAGCCGGAAACCGATGTGGGCTCGCAGGTGGTGGTGCAGGGCAAGCGGCTGACCACGGTGAAGGCGCGGGAATATGCCAAGCTCAAGCCGCAGCTGCTTGAGGCGGTGCTTGAGAGCTTTAACCGTTTGAAAACGAATAGTGATCTGGTGATCGTTGAGGGCGCGGGCAGCCCGGCGGAGGTCAATCTGCGGGCCGGAGACATCGCCAATATGGGCTTTGCGCAGGCCGCAGAGGTGCCCGTGGTGCTGGCCGGAGACATCGACCGGGGAGGCGTGATTGCGCAGGTTGTCGGGACGCAGGCGGTGATTTCGGAAGAGGACGCGGCGCTGGTTGTGGGCTTTCTGATTAACAAGTTTCGCGGTGATCCAAGCTTATTTGATGATGGCTATGATCTGATAAAGGCAACGACCGGTTGGGACGGCTTTGGGGTGTTGCCCTATTTCGGGGAGGCGTGGAAATTGCCTGCCGAGGATGCGCTTGACATCAAGAACGCCGAACGTGACGGCGGCTTGAAAGTGGTCTGTCTGGGGCTGTCGCGGATTGCGAATTTTGACGATCTGGACCCGCTGGCACAGGAGCCGGGCGTGTCGCTGACCATGTTGCGGGCGGGGGAGCCGATCCCCGGCGATGCGGATGTGGTGATCATTCCGGGCAGCAAATCCACCCGTGGCGATCTGGCGTTTCTGCGCGAGCAGGGCTGGGATGTGGATCTGGCGGCGCATGTGCGGCGCGGTGGCCATGTTCTTGGGATTTGTGGCGGATATCAAATGCTTGGCGCGGTTGTGCAAGATCCTGAGGGCATCGAAGGCCCGGCTGGAGAGACCGAAGGTCTTGGGCTTTTGGACGTGGAAACGGTGATGACACCGGACAAACGTCTGACGGAAACCGAGGCCGTGCATGTGGCCTCTGGTGAGGCCTTCCGGGGCTATGAAATCCACATCGGGCGCACGGATGGGCCGGATCGGGCGCGGCCCTTTGCGCAGGTGGACGGGCGTGATGAGGGCGCGGTTTCTGCGGGTGGGCAGGTGTCGGGGAGCTATCTGCACGGCATGTTCCGCGATGATGGCTTCCGCCGGGCCTGGCTGACTGCGCTGGGTGCGCAGGTGGGCAATGAGGGCTATGACGTCACCGTGCAGGCGGTGCTGGATCGTCTGGCAGATCATGTGGAAACACATCTGGTTGTGGATGGCATCTTGGCGGCTGCGCGCTAAAACTTCGATGCCACCGGCGGGAGTATTTTCAGCAGAATGAAGGAGTTAGATCCGACTGCGGCGCAGGTCGCGGACAGACTTGCCGTGGGCGTTTTTGAAGGCGCGGGCGAAGCTGGTGGGGCTGTTGAAGCCTGTTGCGAGGGCGATGTCGCGCACCGTCAGACGGGTGTCTGTGGCGAGGCGCAGGGCTTCTTCGAGGCGCAGATGCAGATATGTGGCCTGTGGAGAGCTGTTCAAATGCGCGGCAAAGCGCATCTCCAGCGTGCGGGTTGAGGTCCCTATGATCGAGGCAACGGCGGGGATGGAGAGCGGCGTGTCAAGCGCGCGGGCCATGACATCCAGCGCGCGGCCAACCTGCGGGTGCTGGCGCATCTGGCGCGGGGTTGAGGTGGGGCTTTGTGCCTGAGAAGGCATTGGGTCATAGAGAAAAGCACTGCCGACGCGGCGCGCGAGATCGGGGCTGAAGCGGGTGGCAATCAGGTGCAGCATCATGTCAATGCAGGGGCTGGCACCGCCCGAGGTGGCGATGCGCCCTGACAGGCAAAACCGGTCCTGAAGCGTTTTAACTTGCGGAAAATGTTGAGAGAATTTTTCGAGATCTTCCCAGTGAGTGGTGGCCTCATGGCCATCCAGCAGCCCTGCGCGGGCGAGCAGCCAGGGGCCGCCGTCGATGGCGGCGAGCGAGGCACCTGCATTATAAATACGGCGCAGCGAGGCGCGCAGACGCGGGGTGGATTGTTCCTCCAGACGAAAGCCCGCCACCACAAACAATAGATCACATCTGTCCAGCTCAGACAGCGCAGGGCCGGTGATTTCAAGGCCGCTTGTGAGCGCAGCGGGTGTGCCTTCAGCCGTGAAGAACTGCCATTTGAAGAGCGTTTTTCCGGCGCGGCGGTTGGCGGCGCGCATTGGGTCCACGGTGGCGGCAAAGCTCAGAGTGTTGCACTCATCCAGCACCAGAATGGCGGTGTTGAGCGGTGCGGGGTTGGGGTGGAAAACGCCAATTTCTGCGGATTTAGTCATGTAGTTTTCGTAAAGTGAAAAGTGTTGCGCCACAAGAGCAGTACGGTTGGGCAAGGAGCAAGAAAGGAATCGCCATGCCGCTGCAAATGAATCGTGAGGTTTTCATCACCTGTGCCGTGACCGGATCGGGTGGGACGCAGGATCGCAGCCCGCATGTGCCGCGCAGCCCGAAGCAGATTGCCGACAGCGCGATTGCGGCGGCCAAGGCGGGCGCGGCGGTGGTGCATTGCCATGTGCGTGACCCAGAAACCGGCGCGCCGAGCCGTGATCTGGGGCTCTATCGCGAGGTGACCGACCGCATTCGCGACAGTGAGGTCGACATGGTGCTAAACCTGACCGCTGGCATGGGCGGCGATATGGTGTTTGGCGGCGTGGAGACCCCGCTGCCGACTGTGGCGGGCACCGATATGGTGGGGGCCACGGAGCGGGTGGCGCATGTGGCGGAATGCCTGCCGGAGATCTGCACCTTGGACTGCGGCACGATGAACTTTGCCGAAGCGGATTATGTGATGACCAACACGCCGGGCATGCTGACGGCGATGGGAAAAATGATGACGGATCTGGGGGTTAAGCCCGAGATCGAAGCCTTTGACACCGGGCATCTGTGGTATGCCAAACAGCTTGTGAAAGATGGCGTGCTGGAGCCCAATGCGCTTGTTCAGCTGTGTATGGGCGTGCCGTGGGGCGCGCCGGATGATCTCAACACCTTTATGGCGATGGTCAACAATGTGCCGGATGAGTGGACGTTTAGCGCGTTTTCTCTGGGCCGCAATCAGATGGCCTATGTGGCGGCAGCGGTGTTGGCCGGGGGCAATGTGCGCGTGGGGCTGGAGGACAATCTGTGGCTCGACAAAGGGGTGCTGGCGGAAAACTGGCAGCTTGTGGAGCGTGCGGGCACGATCATTGAGAACATGGGCGCGCGGGTGATTGGCCCGGCGGAAGTGCGCGAAAAGCTTGGCTTGGTGAAACGCGCGCCGAAGGGCTGAGGCCTTGCGGGAGGGCGGCGCAACAGCTGCGCGCGGCGGGGTAAGCTTTGCAGGCTTTTGGGCCCACCGCGCGCTGTTTGGCCAAAAACACAACACGTCGGTATCGCGTCGGTATCCCTACGGTATTGCGTCGGTGCCAAAAACGGCCCCTGAGTCGGCGGTGCAATGGTTAAGAAAAGGCGTTGCGCGACCTTTTTTGCGCCCGACAGAGGGGCAGGTTTCAGGCCGGTTTGATCCGGCACAGGAAGCAGTTGTTGGAGGCGCTGCGCACATCGACAAAGGCGATGTTGTCCCGCGCAAGCAATGTGGCGGCATAGGTGCTGATCTCTGCCGTCGGGGTGACCTGGCCGGTGCCGTAAACAATGCGCTCATTAGAACTGTAGCCGCGCACAATATAGGTGGGCGCGCTGAGGATCGCCGGAAGGTCGGCGCTTGGCGGCGTGCCTGCGCAGCTCTCACAAAGATAGATCGGGCCGGTTTCGGTGAAGGCATTTTGCCCTTCAAAGGGGCGATGGGCGAGCGTGAGGAACGGCTGCCCGGCGGCGGTTTCTGTCAGACAGGCGCGGCAGGGATGACCGGGGCCGTCACAGATCGCGCGCTCCACGGGATTGCCGTAGGCGTCAATGCGATTGGCGCGGATTGCGGACACCTCGGCGGCGGGCAGCGGATGAAAATGAACAGACATAGGCGGTCTCCTTTTTTGAGGGAGACTAGGGCGTGCACAGAGGTGCAGCGACCCGTATCATGCGGAAAGGACACGGGATGACAAAGACAGCAGCGATTATTGGCGGCGGGGTGATTGGCGGCGGATGGGCGGCGCGGTTTCTGCTCAATGGCTGGGATGTGCGGGTGTTTGACCCGGACCCGGAGGCAGAGCGCAAGATTGGCGAGGTGATTGCCAATGCGCGGGTGAGCTTGCCGGGGCTGAGTGACACGGCTTTGCCAGCGGAAGGCGCGCTAAGTTTTCATGAGACCATGTCAGAGGCTGTGAAGGGCGCGGCTTGGATTCAGGAGAGCGTGCCGGAGCGGCTGGAGCTGAAGCGGAAGGTCTATCAGACGCTGCAGGAGCATTGCAACGAGGATGCCATCATTGGCAGCTCCACCAGTGGGTTTAAGCCGAGCGAATTGCAGGGCTGTGCGACGCGGCCTGCGCAGATTGTGGTGACCCATCCGTTTAATCCGGTCTACTTGATGCCGCTGGTTGAGGTGGTGCCCACCGAGAAGAACCCAGCGGAGATGGTGGCGCGGGTCAAAGAGATCCTGACCGGGGTGGGGATGTTCCCGCTGCATGTGCGCAAGGAGATTGATGCCCATATTGCGGACCGTTTCCTGGAGGCGGTGTGGCGTGAGGCGCTGTGGCTGGTGAAAGACGGGGTGGCCACCACCGAGGAGATTGATGAGGCGATCCGCATGGGCTTTGGCATTCGCTGGGCGCAGATGGGGCTGTTTGACACCTATCGTGTGGCGGGCGGTGAGGCCGGGATGAAGCATTTTATGGCGCAGTTTGGCCCTGCGCTGGAATGGCCCTGGACCAAGCTGATGGATGTGCCGGAGTTCACTGAGGAGCTGGTGGATCTGATTGCGGGGCAGTCTGACGCACAATCCGGCCATATGAGCATTCGCGAGATGGAGCGCATTCGCGACAACAATCTGGTGTCGATGATGCGGGCCTTGAAGGCGCAGGATTTTGCCTCCGGTGCGGTGCTGAACCAGCATGACGCCAAGCTCTCTGCCGAGGCGGGCATGGTGCGCAAAGCCAGCGAGATTGTAGACCCGAGCCAGCCGATTGTGACAGTGCGCCGGGCGGTGCCGATCGACTGGCTGGATTACAACGGGCATATGACCGAGAGCCGCTATCTGCATGCCTTTGCCGATGCCACTGACCGGCTGATGGAGATCATTGGCTGTGATCAGGCCTATATCGCCACGGGCGGGAGCTTTTTCACGGCGGAGACCCATATCCGGCATATTGACGAGACCCATCTGGGCAGCGTGATCGAGGTGCGCACCCGCGTGCTGATGGGGGAAGGCAAGAAGATGCATGTCTGGCATGAGATGTATGCGGGCGAGAAGCTGTTGGCGACGGGGGAGCATATCCTGATCCATGTGAGCCTTGAGACCCGCCGGCCTGCGCCGTTCAGTGAGGAGATTGCCGATAATCTGAAGATGATCTGTGAAGCCCAGGCGGAGTTGCCTGCTCCGGAAGGTGCTGGGCGCTATGTGGGGCAGCCACGATGAGCCAGCGGGTTCTGATCACGGCGGGCGGCTCTGGCATTGGGCGCGCGATGGCGGAGGCTTTTGGGCGCGACGGCTGGCAGGTCTGGGTGGCGGATCTGGATGGTGCGGCTTTGGCGGATGTACCTGAGAGCTGGCGCAGCACGCAGCTTGATGTGACCGATGAGGCAGGCGTAGCGGCGCTGTTTTCGGAGGTGCAGGCCGCGTGGGGCGGGCTCGATGCGCTTTGCGCAAATGCCGGAGTGGCCGGGCCGACAGCGGCTGTGGAGGATATAAAACTGCAAGACTGGCAGGCCTGTGTGGCGGTCAATCTGGAAGGCGCGTTTCTGGCTGCGAAATACGCCGCGCCGATGATGAAGGCTGCCGGGCAGGGCGCGATTGTGGTGACCAGCTCCACAGCGGGGCAATATGGTTACCCGTATCGCGCGCCTTATGCGGCCGCCAAATGGGCGGTGATCGGGTTGACCAAAACACTGGCGATGGAGCTCGGGGGCTATGGCGTGCGGGCCAACGTGATCTGCCCCGGCGCGGTGGAAGGCCCGCGCATGGAAGGGGTGCTGGCGCGGGAGGCTGCCGCCAAGGGAATGAGTCGCGATGACGTCTATGAGGGCTATGCCAGTGGCACGGCGCTGGGGGCCTTTGTGGAAGCGGGTGATGTGGCGGATATGGCGGTGTTTCTCTGCTCTGACAAAGCGCGGATGGTCAGCGGGCAGGTGATCGCCGTGGACGGGTTTACGGTGAATCCGGACCCGAAGGTTTAGGGGCTTTGCCCCTGCCACCGCAAGCGGTGGCCACCCCAGGATATTGGGAGAATGAGAAGGCTAGGCGGCTTACAGCGTGGCCTTGAGGCTTTCCAGATGGGCGGGGATGTCGCGGGCGCTGATGTCGGCCTGACGTACCAAATTGTCAAAGTGCTCGGTGAAGGAAGTCACGCGCTCTGTGTCGCGAAAGGCGAGGTAGTTGCGGCCCAGATAGAGCACGGCGAGCAGGGGGCCGAAGACGGTGATCGGGCTGGAGTAGAGGCGGCGGGCGTCAAAGAGGTAGAGGCGCAGGCGCGGGTAGAGCTGTTCTGTGAGGCTTGCGAAATGGGCGAGTTGCCGGGCGCGGATGTCGGCGGGCAGGCCGCGATAGTAGCCCTCGCCATTGGCAAAGGATTCCATATCGTGGCGCGGCAGGGCGATTTCATAATCCGATTGTGAGGCGCGCATCAGATCCAGCCGGTCGCGGGAGGCGTTGATGGCCTGCTCAGCAGTGCGGCCCAGATGCGGCGAATATTCCCAGTTCAGCATCTCATCGGTTTTGAGCATGTCCGGCAGCGCTGCGGGGACGTGACGGATCTTGTAGCCTGCGGCCTCTTGGTGCCAGGCGAAGATCTGTTCATCCACCAGCGCGCGGGGGGCCTTGGTGACGGTGAGCGCATTGGCGAGAATATCGGCGGTGTTTTCCGGGCGGTCGGTGAGCGAGAGCAGCCAGTCGGCAGAGACCCCAAGCGCCGCCGCGCATTCACCGACAACCTGCGCATTGGGGAGCCGCGCGCCCTCGTCTTTGAGGAGTTGGCTAATGGTGGAGCGGTCTACGCCGATGGTGCGCGCGAGCGCGGCCTGAGACATGGCGCTGGTCTGCATGGCGGTGGCAAGGCGCTGGCGGAAGCGGTCGGCGCGGAGCCGTTTGTCGATATTTTCGATCATGTGGTGATTAATATCACCTATGACGATTTTTGTTAATCATATTCGGAATTCTGAAACGCACCGCGGCGCGATAGCTCTGGTTGTGCTCACAAAACCGTGAGCCTGACTAAGACGAAGAAAAGGCACGGCGATGGAAACTCCCAAACGCTCGATTGTGAAAGCGGTGATCTGGAATGTGATTGGGCTGATGTCCATGGCATTGGTGGGGCTTTGGGCGACGGGCTCTTTGGCGATGGGCGGCAAGATGGCGGCGATCAACACAGCCATCGGTTTGAGCTGCTATGTGATCTACGAGCGGGTCTGGGCGCGGGTGTCCTGGGGGCGTGTGCGTGGATAGGGTGCAGCCCAAGAAGGTGCGGGTGGAATGGCCCACCCTTGGGTTGCTTCTTTTGTGTTATGCGCTGTTTGCGCTGGGCACTGTCTGGGGCGCGGCGTTGTGGTTGCCTTTGGGCATGGGGCTGACGGTTGTGGCCATGGCGCTGCACAGCTCGCTGAGCCATGAGGCCTTGCATGGACATCCGTTTGAAAACAAAGTGTTGAATGCCGGTTTAGTGTTTCCGGCGCTGGGGCTGTTTGTGCCGTATCTGCGGTTTCGCGACACCCATCTGGCGCATCATTTGGACAGCCGTCTGACCGATCCATATGACGATCCGGAGAGCAATTACCTCTATCAAGAGGACTGGGCGGCACTGCCCAAATGGCGTCAGCGGGTGCTGAATTGGAATAATACGCTCGCCGGGAGGCTGTTGGTTGGACCGCTGGTGGGGCAGATCTGTTTCATGGCTGCAGATTGGCGAGCGGTGCGCGCAGGGGACATGGCGGTGTTGCGCGGCTGGCTGTGGCATGGGCCTGCGGTGGCAGTTGTGCTCTGGTGGTTGGCGGCTGTTGGGCAGATGCAGGGGTGGGCGTTTGGGTGCTGTGCCTATGGGGCAATGGCGATTTTGAAGATCCGCACCTTTCTGGAGCATCAGGCGCATGAGCGCGCGCGGGGCCGCACGGTGATCATTGAGGATCGCGGGCCTTTGTCCTGGGTCTTTCTCAACAACAATCTGCATGTGGTGCATCATATGCATCCCAAAGTGGCCTGGTATCAGCTGCCCAAACTGTTTCGCAGCCATCGGGCGCGTTATCTGTCGCGCAACGACGGTTATTATTTTGCCTCCTACAGCGAGGTGTTCCGGCGCTATTTCTGGCAGAGCAAAGACCCGGTGGCGCATCCGCTGTGGCGCAAAGGCGGGTGAGACCTGCCGCGGGTGGCTATTCCACAGTGACAACAGCGTCTTAGGTGTGCATCAAGAGCGTCATGGAACTTTGGATCATTGCCTCCGTCGCCGCAGCCGCCTTTCAGACCGTGCGCTTTATGCTGCAAAAACACCTCGCGCAGGTGAAGCTCTCTGCCGCTGGGGCCACATTTGCGCGGTTTGTGTATTCCGCGCCGATTGCCGCGACCATTCTGCTGACGCTTGTCGCCTTGGGGCAGGTGAAGCTGCCTGCGTTGTCCTGGGCCTTCTGGGGATATGGCATTGTGGGCGGCGCGGCGCAGATCACCGCGACCGTGTGTACGGTGATGTTGTTTGGGCGGCGCAATTTTGCGGTGGGCATGGCTTTCATTAAAACCGAGGTGCTGCTGACGGTGCTGATTGGCATTCTGGTGCTGGGCGAGGCGGTCTCTGCTCTTGGGATGGCGGCGATCTTCATCGGTTTGGCCGGGGTTTTGGTGCTGTCGGGGCCGATTGAGGCCAACCAGCAGGGCTGGCGGCGGTTTCTTAGCCCCTCGGCGGCGCTGGGCCTTTTGGCCGGAGCGCTCTTTGGCGTGTCGGCGGTCTGTTACCGCGGAGCCTCTTTGCAGGTGGCGCTGGATGCGCCGATGCAGCGGGCGCTGGTGACTTTGGCGGCGGTGACGGCGATGCAGATGGCAGGCATGTGGGTCTGGCTGAAGCTGCGCGAGCCCGGCGAGGTGGCCAAGGTGCTGGGCGCCTGGCGCAGTGCGGGCTTCATCGGGCTGACCAGCATGGGCGGAACCTTCTGCTGGTTCACGGCCTTCACGCTGCAAAACGCGGCCTATGTGAAAACCGTTGGGCAGATCGAGCTGGTGTTTGGCATTCTGGGCACGGTGCTGATCTTCCGTGAGACGATCAGCCGGCGGGAATACCTTGGTATGGCGCTTTTGGCGGCGTCGATTGTGGGGCTGGTCCTGCTGGCCTAGGCTCAGCGATCTTGTTCGTGGCCGTAGATCCTGAGAAAGAGGCTGGATTCATCGTTGTTTTTGAAGAAGGGCACGGCGGCGGGTGGGTCGCGGTCGGTCACGCGTGCCTCGATTTCGGCGAGCACAACCTCGGTGATGAAGGGCAGGTCAAAGGCGCGCACGTCTTTGAGCGGGATCCATTGGAGGTGGGACAGCTCTTCGCAGGCGGCAGAGAAATCATCCAGATCGGTAGCGATTTCATCGGCGTCCAGAAGGAAGAAGCGCGCATCAAAGCGGCGCGGGCGACCTGGAGGCGTGATGGCGCGGAAGACAAATTGCAGCGCTTCGGCGGTGGGGACATGACCGGTTGCGGCAAAGCTTTCCCAATCCGGCGCTGGCGGCTCTGACCAGCTGCCTTTCTGCCCGAGGATCAGCCCGGTTTCTTCCCACAGCTCGCGAATGGCGGCCACGCAGAGCGCATGAGACAGATCGTGCGCGCTGTCTTCGCGCAGACGGTCAGCGCAGAAATCAGGTATCTGCGTGGCAAGGGCGATGTCCGCATCACCCGCGTCCACCGCGCCGCCGGGAAAGACCACCTTGTTGGGCATGAAGGCCGCTTTGGCACCGCGCTGCCCCATCAGAATGCGGGGATCGGTGTCCCGATCCCGCAGTACGATGACCGTTGCAGCGTCCCGAATGGCGGTTTTTTCGATCGTCATGCCCGTATGCTCCCCTCAGCTTGAGGGGTCTTGGGACGGATCACTAGAACCCGTGCATGCGGCGCGCCCATTGAAACGCGACCACGCCCCCCTTCAGTCGAGGAAGAAGGTAGAGCGAGAGCGCGACGCAGCCAACCGCAAAAATTGTAAAGAGGATAAGAGGTTCTGGTCGCCAGTGCACAAAGGCTACGTGCAGGAGCGGGGCCATGAGGTGGCCGACGATCAGAATGGTCAGATAGGCGGGGCCATCATCTGCGCGGTGGTGATGCAGCTCTTGTTTGCAGACCGGGCAATGGTCGCGCACCTTCAGATAGCCCTTCAGCATAGGGCCATTGCCACAATTGGGGCATTTGCGGCGCCAGCCGCGCATCAGGGCAGGTTTCAAAGGTCTGTCTTCCAATGCTGCCGTTGTCTCGCTCATCACATGTCCTCGCGTTCGATCAGGTCAAAATGATGTAGCTGGCGCACAGATTAAAGAGGTCAAAATGCCTTGCGGCGGGATGTCGCAAAGGAAGGGCTTGCGGGGGCACTTGCCGGAGCTGTGGAAGGCCAAAGAAAGGCACGCGCAAAAAAATCGAAAAAAGTTGCGACGGAATGGCGGGGGCGGCGCGTTCTATCTGCACCAAACAGGCAATGAGCCACATTGGACGATGCCTAAAGAGGAGAGATCGAGATGCAAAGCAAACTGATGATCGGCGCGGTTGTGATCGCAGCACTGGGTGTGACGGCTGTTGGGGCCTCTGCCAAAGAGGGTGGCAAGGAGCGCCATCACCGCGGCCATCACATGCCCGCCTTTGAAATGCTGGACACCAATGGCGACGGTGTGGTGACCCGCGCGGAGCTTGAGGCACAGGCGCAGGCGCGTTTTGACGGGGTGGATGCCAATGATGATGATTTGATCTCCCGCGATGAAATGCGGGCCCATGCCGAGGCTTCGGGCAATGCGCGCATGGCCAAAGGTGTGGACCGTATGTTTGACCGGCTGGATGCCAATGAGGACGGTCAGCTCTCTGCAGAGGAGATGAAACCCAAAGGCGACCGGATCGGCAAGATGCTGGAGCGGCTGGACAGCGACGCGGATGGCCAGATCAGCAAGGCGGAATATGAAGCCATGAAGGAAAAGCACGCAAACAAGCGTGCAGAGCGTAAGGCCAAGATGTTCAAGGCGCTCGATACCGATGGTGACGGCAGCATCAGTCAGGAAGAATGGGACGCGGCCAAGGAAGCGCGCGGCACAGTCAAACAGGGTGAGGCAGCGACACAGGACAACTGATCCGGTCGAGCCGACCGGGGCGGTGGGAGATGTCCCCTTTGACCGTCCAGGCCTGAGCCTGCTGCGCATCGCTTATCCGGCCTTATCACCGGAGCGATTGCGCAGCACCGGCGCAGCGGGTAGCCCTTGAGACGATGACGATGCCTTACGATCAACAGGACGAGATGCCCGATGACGCTTTGTTGGTGTTATATGCCAATGGAGACGGTGCTGCGGCGCGCAGCCTGACGCTGCGGCTGACGCCACGGGCGTTTGCGCAGGCGTTTCGCATGCTTGGGGATCGGGCCGAGGCCGAAGATGTGGCGCAGGAGGCGATGATCCGCCTTTTCAAACAAGCGCCGGATTGGCGCCAAGGCGAGGCCAAGGTGACCACATGGCTTTATCGTGTGGTGGCCAATCTCTGCACCGACCGGCTGCGCAAGACGCGGGGCGTGGCGCTGGACGCTGTGCCGGAGCCGGAAGATGACGCCAAATCGGCGGCGCAGCAGATGCAGGATCAGGCACGCAATGACGCTTTGCAAGCCGCTCTCAACAGCCTGCCGGAGCGGCAGCGTCTGGCGGTGGTGTTGCGTCACATAGAAGGGTTGGGCAATCCTGAGATTGCCGAGATCATGGAGATCAGCGTAGAGGCGGTGGAAAGCCTGACCTCGCGCGGAAAACGGGCGCTGGCACAGGCACTGGCCGGTCAGCGCGAAGCACTGGGGTATACAGATGGCTGATAAGTTTGATGACAAGATGTTTGACGACGACATGCTTGAGGATCTGTTTGCCTCCGCCAAGAGCGATGCGCGGGCAGAGCCGTCGCCTGACCTGATGGCGCGGGTGCTGGAGAGTGCCCAGACCGTTCAGGCAGACCAGCAGGCAGCTCAGCAAGCCGCACAGGGTGCCCCCCAAAGCCCGCGACGCGAAGAAGGCGGCTGGTGGCGGGCGCTGTTGCAGGCGCTGGGCGGATGGCCCTCGCTCAGCGGGGTGGCCGTGGCGGGGCTGGCCGGGGTGTGGATTGGTGTTTCCTCAGGCACGGCCCTGATGCAGAACACTTTGGGCCTCGATCTCTATGGGGAAGTTGCGCAAACTTACCTTTCTGATCTGGATGTGAGCTACGCCCTGACCCTGGGCGTGGAGGAAGAATGATGACACAAGACACTGGTGCAAATGGCGCAACCGATGGGCAGCCGCCAAAAGGCAAAAAGCGCCGCGCGCTGCGGGTGCTGTTGATCGGGTCGGTGACCCTCAATGTGCTGATCATCGGGGTGGTCGGTGGCGCGATTTTCAGTTTCAAGCGTCACGACGGCCCCCCAGTGGCCGGGGACAGGTTCACCGCGCCCTTTGTGCGGGCGATGAGCTTTGAGGACAAGCGCGCCGTGGGGCGGGAGATCCGCCGAAGCTACAGGTCCGCCTCTGTGGATCGGCAGGCGGATCAGGCGCGCTATCTTGAGGCGCTGAGCTTGCTGCGTCAGAGCCCGTTTGATGGCGAAGCGCTGAAGGTGACCGTGGTGGCGCTGGATGAAGCGGGGGTGAACCGTCGGACGCTCGCGCGGGAGAGCTTTCTGAAGCGGATCAGCGATATGAGTGATGCTGAGCGCGCCGCTTATGCCGATCGTTTGGAAGAAGAGCTGAAACATGGGCGCAAAGGCAAACACGGCGATGGCCACAAGGACGGCAAGCACAAAAACTGACCTTGCGGGGCAGGCGGCTCAGGTCTGAGAAAGGCGAGCTGGCCTGTCTGAAAAGAAGTTGCCTGAGGGCAAAGAGGCGCTTTGTTTTTGAAGCGCTTTTTTGTTGGGCAAGCTGCGAGGTCAGGCTGCGGAGCAGGACAGGGTGACCTTGTCCCGACCTTCGGCTTTCGCGCCGTAAAGTGCCTGATCCGCGCGATCCAGCAGAGCAGAGGCAATGCCGTCATGGGCGGCAAGGCGCAGGTGTTGTGTCGATCTGCAGTCCGGTGACTTGGCCTTGATCAGGTCACTGCCCATAGCCACGCCAATGCTGACGGTTACGGGTATCTGAATGTCGCGGCCGCGCAGGTAAACAGGCTCGCTGCGCACCACATCACACAGACGCTGGGCGACCTGCTCGGCGGCGGTCACATCCTCAACCGGCACCACAATCATGAACTCTTCGCCCCCCATGCGGGCAATCAGATCTGCCTGAGACAGGCAGCGGCGCATCCGGCGCGCGATCTCGGCCAGAACGATGTCGCCAGCGGCGTGGCCATAGCGGTCGTTGACTTCTTTGAAGTGGTCCAGATCGGCCAGCATCACAGCAAAATCGCCGCGCTGGCTGTGGGCGCGCTGCGCCAGTTTGGTGAGATGCGGCATCGCATAACGGCGATTGAACAGACCGGTGAGCGGATCAGTGACCGCAGCGGTGAGGCCATCCTCAACGCGTTTGCGCAGCCGGTCGGTCAGGCGCTTGCGGGCAATCATCGCATCGAGCCGCAGGGCGGCCTCTTCGGCATCAAAACCGTCGATCAGCACATCGTTGGCGCCCAGATCAAGCGCGTTGATGCGGGCGGTGTCGTCCTCGGCATCCAGCACCACAAGCACAGCGGCCTGACGGGTGGTGGCGCGGGCGCGCACCTCTGCCAGAAGGCGCAGGGACTCATCAGGCGTTGCGGTGCGCAGGGAAATCACAATGGCGTCCGGCGCGGCAAACTGTGACATGTCCTGCGCGATCTGGGAGATCGGCTGTTGGCGCAGACCGTAGGGCACGCAGGCTTGCAGTTGCGCGTTCCACAGCAGCCCTTCGGCGGCGTTCCAGGAGGCGATCAGCACCTGCGCCGGACCTTCAAAGCCTGACATCTGCTCCGCGAGGCCGGGGATCTGGCCAGCCTGTTCGCGCAGGCGCAACTCTTCATAGGAGCTGCGGGCGCGGATGATGCTGCGGATGCGCGCCAGAAGCGCATCGGTGCTGACGGACATGTCAAATGCGTCGTCGGCACCGGCACGCAGGGCGTCGATCCGGTCCATGCGGGTGCCTTCGGTGTTGGCGATCAACACGGGCAGATGGGCAAAAGCCGGGTTCTCTTTGACGAGTTTGCAAAGTTTCAGTGCGCTCATGTCCACAAGGTCACCGCCCAGAACCAGCAGGTCCGGTGTTTCTGCGTGGAGCAGATCCAAAGCTTCCCCTGCGCTGGCGGCCTGCTCAACGCGAGCAAAAACACCAGTCAGTTTGACTTTTAACAAGATGCGGTTCGCCGAGATACTGTCGACGATCAAGACATGAGCTGCCATAAGAAAACCTGAAAACTGTGAAAAACGGGACCTGTTCATTTTGGCTTATCATTGGTTAACAAACTCTTTCGAAAGTGGGAGCAAATGAGCGTTTCTCAAGAAGTGGCGGAAACCGTTGCTATTAAGGCTTTAGGCTGGTTGGTGACCCAAGATGAAGTGGTCGGAGTCTTCATGGCGGCTACTGGTGCCTCGGTTAACGACCTGCGCGAGCGGGCAGGTGATTCTGATTTCCTGGGGTCGGTGCTGGAGTTCTTAACGATGGACGATGCCTGGGTGGTCTCATTTTGCGATGCCAATGATCTCCCTTATGACGTGCCGCTGATGGCGGCGAATCTTCTTTTGGGTGAGTCGCGGGCCCATTGGACCTGAATATATGACGCCTCTTGCGCGCGGGGGCAGCACCGGTGCAGGGTGCGCGGGTGAGGCGCTTGGCGCGGGGCGAAGGAATAAAGGCGAAAGAATGCGGGTAGACGGGCTTCTGTTTGATAAAGACGGCACGCTGTTTGATTTTGGGGCGACGTGGAACGGATGGGCAGCGCGGATGATCACGCGCTTTGCCGATGGGGACGCGGCGCTGGCGACGCAGATTGCGGGTGCGTTGCAGTTTGACCTGAGCGCGGAGGCCTTTCTGCCGGAGAGCTTTGTGATTGCGGGCACCAACCGCGAGGCGGCTGAAGCTGTGGCCAGCGTGGTGCCGGGCGGCGATGTGGACGCGATTGAGCACACGTTGATGCTTGAAGCGGCAGAGGCTTCGCTTGCACCGGCGGTGCCGCTTGGGCCGTTGATGGACGGGTTTATCGCGCAGGGTCTCAAGCTTGGCGTGATGACCAATGACACGGAGTTTGGCGCGCGGGCGCATCTGCAGGAGGCCGGGGTTGTGGATCGTTTCAACTTCATCGCCGGGTTTGACAGCGGCTTTGGGGCGAAACCTGATCCGGACCCGCTGCTGGCCTTTGCCCGGCATGTGGCGCTTGATCCGGCGCGGGTGGCGATGGTTGGCGACAGCAGCCATGATCTTTTGGCCGGCCGGCGGGCAGGCATGCAGACCGTGGCCGTGCTGACCGGCGTGGCAGAAGAGGCCGAGCTCGCTCCGCTGGCGGATGTGGTGCTGCCCAACATTGGCCATTTGCCGGAGTGGCTGAGCGCCTGATCTGACCGGCAGATAGCCCCATGTGAGAACTTAAAAAGACCCCGCACCAAGAGGTGGCGGGGTTTTCTTTTGCGCTGTGCTCGGTCCCCAAGGCGCAGGCGGAGTTCAAAAGCGACAGGTTTTGTCGAAAAAGCGCAGGAATCTCGGGCGCGTCAGCGTTTCCTGAAAAGGACGCGGAGAAGGAGAGCGCCATGTCTGAAGCAGAAGAGACATCCCGCAGGGGGAAGCGCAGCGGCGGACGGGCCGCACGGCGCGGGCGTTCGGTTGGTCTGGAACAGATGCCATGGCGCTTGCCGGTCAACACAGATCGGCCGACGGAGCCTTTGTCAGAGGACGGGGTGGCGCGCCTTCATGACGGAGCGATGCGTATCCTTGAGGAAATCGGCATTCAGTTCTTCAACGGCGAAGCGCTCCAGATTTTGAAAGAGGCAGGCTGTCGCGTGGTGGAAGACCGCGTGTTTATGGACCGCAGCTTTGTCATGGAGATGGTGGCCAAGGCGCCGCGCAGCTGGACTCTGACCCCACGCAACCCGGATCGGCAATTGGTGATGGGGGAAGGGCACATTCTTTTTGGCAATGTGTCGAGCCCGCCAAACTACTGGGATCTGGAATTGGGCCGGAAAGTGCCGGGCACGCGGGCGCAATGTGCGGACCTGCTGCGGCTGACGCAGTTTTTCAACTGTATCCATTTTTCGGGCGGCTATCCCGTGGAGCCGCAGGACGTCCATGCTTCCGTGCGCCATCTGGACGTGCTGTTTGACACGCTGACCCTGACCGACAAGGCGGTGCACACCTATTCGCTGGGGGCGGAGCGGGTGGAAGATGCCATGGAGATGGTGCGGATTGCTGCCGGATTGAGCCATGAGGCCTTTGAAGCGCGGCCGCATATCTTCACCAACATCAATTCCACCTCGCCGCTGAAACATGATGAGCCGATGATTGATGGCTGGATGCGGCTGGCGCGGCGCAATCAGGCGCTGGTGGTCACGCCTTTCACGCTGGCGGGGGCGATGGCGCCGGTCACCATGGCGGGCGCGGTGGCGCAATCGCTGGCGGAGGCGTTGAGCGCTGTTGCGCTGGCGCAGTATATCCGCCCCGGTGTGGCCTGCGCGATTGGCACCTTTACCTCAAATGTGGACATGAAATCCGGAGCGCCCGCCTTTGGCACGCCGGAATATATGCGTGCCACCCAGATGACCGGTCAGATGGCGCGGTTTTACGGCTTGCCGATGCGCGCCAGCGGGGTCTGCGCGGCCAATGTGCCGGATGGACAGGCCATGTGGGAGACCTCCAACAGCCTGTGGAGTGCTGTGCAGTCGGGCACCAATATGGTGTATCACGCCGCCGGATGGCTGGAGGGCGGGCTGATCGCCAGCCCTGAGAAGTTCATCATGGATTGCGAAGTGGTGCAGATGATCCAGCGCTATCTGGAGCCGGACATCTGGGCCACGGGAGAGGCGGAGGTTGCGCTGGAGGCGATCCGCGAGGTCGGCTCTGACGGGCATTTCTTCGGGATCGATCACACGCAGGAGCGCTACACCACCGCGTTTTATCAGCCCTTTGCCTCGGATTGGCGCAACTTTGAAGCCTTTCAGGCGGCGGGTGGCACATGGACCGCGGAGCGCGCGCATCACATCTTCAAGGATGTGCTGAGCCAATATGAAGAACCGCCCATGGACGCGGCGATCCGCGAGGAATTGGCCGAATTTGTTGCGCGACGCACAGCAGAAGGCGGTGCGCCCACAGATTTCTGAAACGCGGTACATAGTGGAGTGGCGGCGGGGCGGCGGCAGGCCGCCTCACTTCAAGGTAGGCTTATCAAGACGTTGTTTTTTATCGCCAACCCGATATAGAGAGTCCGCAAGTTTGGTTGGAGGTAGGCCATGCACAAGCGGGAAGGCTACGCGGCCGCAGGGCGTGCGGAAATGGCTGGTGTGGGCGGTTTGGCTGGATTGGCCATCTGGGCGCTGATTGAAAAAGCGCATGAAATCGTCAGCCATCCACTGGCTTATCTTACCCTGACGGGATTTGTTTCCGGCTTTTTTGCTGTTCTGATGGGGCTGAGCGGCCCGCATCGCATTGCCCGTGCGGCTTTGCCAGCGCTTGGTCTCTCTGCGCTGGCGGCGGCCTTACTCACATGGTCTGGGCTGCGCTTTGACACGCTGGACGCTTTTGGCGCAGCGCAGCATCCGATCATTGCCTGGGCGCTGTTTCTGCTGATTGGCACGCCCTTTGCCGCCGCGACGCTGCGGGATCGTCACAGCCTGCGGGATTATGGCCATCTGTTTGATGTGAGCTGGGGCATCCTTGTGCGCTACTCTGCGGCCTGGCTGTTTGTAGCGCTGATCTGGGCGGTGATCTTCCTCAGCAATGCGCTGTTGGAGATTGTGGGTCTCACCATCATTGAGGATCTCTTGGACATTGAGGGCGCGGCCTTTGTGATCTCCGGCGCGGCGCTGGGCGTTGGCCTTTCCGTGGTGCATGAGCTGCGCGACTTTATTTCGCCGTTTCTGGTGATGCGTCTGCTGCGCCTTCTGGTGCCGGTGGTTCTGGTGGTGGTGCTGGTGTTTGTGGGCGCGGCCTTGATGCAGGCGCCGGGCGCTCTGTTTGGCAATTTGAGCCGCGCGACGACTTTGCTTGCGGTGGCGCTGGCCATGATCACGCTGATCAGCGTGGCGCTGGACCGCAGCGATGTGGATGCGGTGCAAACCCCTCTGATGCGGGCGGCGACCTCGGCCTTGGCATTGTTGTTGCCTGTTTTGACCGGATTGGCGGGCTATGCGCTGTGGCTGCGCGTGGCGCAATACGGCTGGACCCCGGCGCGGCTGGTGGCGGCCTGTACGGTGCTGGTGGTGGGGCTGCATGCGGTCAGCTATGCGGTGGCCGTGGTGCTGCGCGGCGCGTGGATGGCGCGGATCCGTCAGGCCAATATCACCATCGCGGTGGGTATGCTTTTGCTGCTGGCGCTCTGGCAGACGCCGGTGCTGAATGTGGAACGCATTTCGACCCAATCACAGGTGGCGCGTATCGTTGCAGAGAAAGTGACGCCGCAGGATGCGGCGCTTTGGGAGATGCAGGCGGAATGGGGCCATGCAGGGCAGGCCGGATTGGCCGCTTTGAGCGCCGATTTTGCCGCCGGAAAACCCGAGTGGCAGGCCGCCGTTGAGGCGGCACAGTCGGCGGAGAGCCCTTGGGAATATGCGCAGGGCTTTCATGGCAATGCGCGAGTTGCACCTGCAGAAAGATTTGCCGCCAATCTGACGGTGCTGCCGCCGGAAGCGGTGGTGGACGCCCGTGATATGAGCGATATTGCGCTCTATCGTTTGGAAGATTGGGCGGATATTTGCGAAAGCGCGCCGGATCCCGGATGCGTTTTGCTGTTTGGTGATTTCCATCCTACACGCGCTGGGCGTGTGGGGATCCTGTTTTTGCCAGTGGCGGCACGCAAAGTTGACGTATTTAGCGTGTATGAGGTCGGCAGGTCGCTCGCTGTGGGAGAAAAAATCGCCAGATCAGAAGGTGATCGGGTGACCCTCAGACAACTGAGGGATATACTGGACGGAAAGTTTGAGGTGGCTCCGAGCAGTCGTCAATCGCTGTGGATCGGTGATATGGAGCTTACACCAGAGTTTTAGTTTTGGGCGCGTTGGGGAAATCTTAACACCGCTCTGATCTTATGGGTCTTGGTAAGAAAGGTGAATGCATGCACGGCTTGATCAACAGAGCGATTCAGTGCTTTGTCCGCGACAGCTATGGTCAGCCGCGGTGGGTTGAGGTGTGCCGGCTTGCCGATGTGGAGACCACCGATTTTGAAGCCATGCTGCACTACGAAGACAGCGTGACCGAAGACCTGATCAAAGCCGCGTCTGAGGTTATTGGCGCGCCGCTTGAAACGGTGCTTGAGGACATTGGCACCTATCTTGTGACCCACCCAAATGTCGAAGCGCTCAGGCGATTGTTACGCTTTGGCGGCGTGGATTTTGTGGATTTTCTGCATTCGCTGGATGATTTGCCGGAACGCGCGAGATTGGCGGTGGATGACCTTATTCTGCCGAGTATGGAACTTCGTGAGCATTCATCGGAATGCTATAGCCTGACCTGTCGACACCCTCAGCTGGGGTTTGGCCATGTGATGATTGGCATTTTGCGCACCATGGCGGATGACTATGGCGCGTTGGTGTTTCTGGAGCACAAGGGCGCTGAGCAGGATGCCGAGGTGGTCGATATCACACTGGTTGTGAATGCCTTTGCCAGTGGGCGTGAGTTTGAGTTGGGGGCGCGTGCCCAGTGAGCGAATTGGACCAGATCTGTGAGATGACGCAAATGCTGGACGTGATGTGTCCGATGCATGTGCAGCTCGACAAAGAGGGGCGCATCACCCATGCGGGCCCCACGCTGACCAAGATTTTCCCCGATCAGGCGCTGATCGGCGCGGGCTTCTTTGACGTTTTTGAACTGAACCGCCCACATGCCATCACCTCCATGTCGCGCCTGATGGCCTCGGCGGGCAAGAAACTGCACCTCAAGAAACGCTCTGATCCGCCCACCGGATTGAAAGGCGTGCTGATGCACGACGGCAAAGGTGGTGCGGTTGTGAACCTGAGTTTCGGGATTTCGATCCTGGATGCGGTGCGCGACTATGATCTGAATGCGGCGGATTTTGCGGCCACGGATTTGACCATCGAGATGCTCTATCTGGTGGAGGCCAAATCGGCCGCTATGGAAGCCAGCCGCAAGCTCAACCAGCGCCTGCAGGGCGCCAAGGTTGCCGCGGAAGAACAGGCCTACACCGATACACTGACGGGGCTGAAAAACCGCCGTGCGCTGGATCTGATCCTGCCGCGTCTGGTGGAAGAGCGTAAGCCCTTTGGCCTGCTGCATGTGGATCTGGACTTCTTCAAAGAGGTCAATGACACCAAGGGCCACGCGGCGGGCGATGTGGTGCTGCAGCATGTGGCGCGGGTGCTTGTGGAAAGCAGCCGGGATGCGGATGTGGTTGCCCGTGTGGGCGGCGATGAATTTGTGCTGGTGATCAAGGGCAACACCGATGAGGAGGTGCTGGGCCGGATTTCTGAGCGGATCATCAAAGAGGTGGAGGCACCGGTACCTTATAAGGACGCGGTGTGCGAGGTCTCTGCGAGCGTGGGGATTTCGATCTACACCGGCACGGCAGACACCAGCGTTGAAGAGCTGATGGATGATGCGGATACGGCGCTTTATGCCTCCAAGCACGATGGGCGCGCGACTTTCACGCTTTATAGGCCTGAGCTTCGTGAAAACGGCCCGCTGGCAGTGGGATCCTGATCTGCGCGCCTGAGCAGCGCCGATATGTCGAGAGGATGGCCCCGCGAGTTGCGGGGCTTTTTCTTTTTGGTGGGCAGCATGAGGGCGCGTAAAGATAAGGTTGCCAAAGCCTTAAGCGAAAGAGTTCAATTTCATTTCCGCGCTGGCTGAGGTTCTAGAGCTGGGCGATGCGGTTGCGGCTTTCGGTGGCGATGTAATCGACAAACAGCCGCACTTTCGGGTCTTGCAGCTTGCGGTGCGGATAGAGGCAGCCAAAAGATGCAGGCAGTGGCGGGGTGTCAGGCAACACCTCAACCAGCGCGCCGCTGGCCAGATCGGCGGAGACGTCAAAGCGTGGTTTGTTGGCAATCCCGGCCCCTTCAAGCGCCCATTGGGTGAGCACATCCCCGTCATCCGCGTCAAACCGACCTTTGGCCTCTATTTTCTGCGGGCCTGCCTCGGTTTGCAGGGTCCAGAAATATTCCGGCGACCGCGGGAAGCGCAGCAAGAGGCAGTTGTGATTGGCGAGAAGATCTTCGGGGATTTGCGGCGTGCCAGCGCGGGCGAGATAGTCCGGAGAGGCCACAAGCACGCGCTCACAATCGGCGATTTTGCGCAGCTTAAGATTGCTGTCTTTCAGCTCGCCCAAGACAAAGGCCACATCCAGACCGTCCTCAAACATGTCCACCGTGCGATCGGACAGGCGCAGGCGCACGTCCACATGCGGGTGTTGTTCGGTGAAGGCGGGGATGAGCGGCGCAATGATGCGGCGACCCACGCCCAAGGGCGCGGTGACCCGGATGGTGCCACGCGGATTGTCGGAGAACCCGGCCACCACCGCTTCGGCTTCCTCCAATGTGGTGATCACTTTGCGGGCGTGTTCATAAAACACCTTGCCGACCTCGGTGGGCGAGAGGTTTCGGGTGGTGCGGTTGAACAAACGCACGCCCAAACGGGTCTCCAGCTCCTTCACCCGGTTTGAGGCCACGGCCGGGGTCAGCCGCAGATCCCGCCCACCAGAGGTGATCGAGCCAAGCTCCACAACACGCACAAAGACCCTCAGGCTTTCAAGATACGGCATTTCTCGCTCCATATGTGGCTGAGGGACAGTTTACTGCCGGAATGGCGGGCGATTTTCAACAAATCATTGAAATAGATTTTCCAAAACCCTCGTTTCATTGAAGACGAAAGAGCAGATAGAGTAGCTTGTGGCCACCTAAGTGCCGACTCCCAGCAAGAGGTCAGGATGCAGCACCGCAGCGAAATACGCTTTTTACTCAACGGCCGTGAGGTCTCTCTTTCCGATGTGGGAGCGGACGACACGCTTCTGGATTTTTTGCGGATTGATCAACGCCTTACGGGCAGCAAAGAAGGCTGTGCGGAGGGCGATTGTGGCGCCTGCACCGTGATGGTCGGGCGGTTGACACCGCAGGGGGTGCATTATGAGACAGTGAATGCCTGCATTCGCTTTCTGGCGACACTGGATGGCTGTCATGTGGTGACAATCGAATATCTCGGCGGTCCTAATGGACGTTTGTCGCCGGTTCAGCAGGCCATGGTGGAGCACCATGGCAGCCAGTGTGGCTTCTGCACACCGGGGATTGTGATGTCGCTTTACGCGCTGTGGATGGCCCATGAGCACCCAACGGTGAAACAGGTGGAAACCGCACTGCAGGGCAACCTGTGCCGCTGCACCGGCTATGCGCCGATCATCCGCGCTGCGCAGGCGGTGACGGAATATGGCACGGCCTCTGCCGAACATCTGGCAACCGAGCGCGAGGCGGTGGCCGCAAAACTGAGTGCGCTGAAAGACGGCGCGCGGGTGGACGTGGCCAAAGGCGAGAGTCGCGCCATCCTGCCTGCGGATGTGGATGATCTGGCCGCGGTTCTTGAGGCCGAGCCGGAGGCGACCATTGTGGCAGGCTCCACCGATGTGGGGCTTTGGGTGACCAAGTTTCTGAAACGCATTTCGCCTGCGGTTTTCATCGGTCAGCTTGACGGGTTGAAAGAAATTGCGGTGACGGAGGATGCGGTGACATTTGGCGCCGGGGTGACCTACACCGAGGCGCAGGATGTGATTGCGCAGCATTATCCGCATCTGGTGGATTACTGGGATCGCATTGCCGGCTGGCAGGTGCGCAATATGGGCACGATTGGCGGCAATATCGCCAATGGCAGCCCGATTGGCGACACGCCGCCGGTGCTGATTGCGCTTGGCGCGTCCATCACCCTGCGCAAGGGCGATGCACGGCGGGTGCTGCCATTGGAAGAGTTCTTCATTGCCTATGGCAAACAGGACCGCGCCACTGGTGAGTTTGTGGAGAGCATCACCATTCCGCGCCTACCAGCAGAGAGTGCTGGGGCGCATCATGCGGCCTATAAGATTTCCAAGCGACGGGAGGAGGACATCTCCTCTGTGGCGGTCGGGATGAATGTTGCCGTTGAAAATGGTATCATCACCCAAGCGGTGCTGGCCTTTGGCGGCATGGCGGCCACGCCCAAACGGGCAGCGGCGGCAGAGGCGGCTTTGGTTGGCCAGCCCTGGAGCGAGGCCAGCCTTTTGGCGGCGGCAGCGAAACTGCCTGAGGATTTCCAACCGCTCAGCGATATGCGCGCAACGGCGGATTACCGGATGAAAGTGGCCCAGAACCTGTTCCGCCGGTTCTGGCTGGAACAGCAGGGCGAAGATGCCCGTCTGGCGAGCGCGTGAGGAGAGAATGATGAAACAGAATGTCTCTATCCGTGGTTCGGCGCACACCGACCTTATTCATGACAGTGCGATCAAGCATGTCTCTGGCGGTGCGGACTACTGCGACGACATCGCAGAGCCGGTGGGCACGTTGCACGCTTATTTTGGCACGGCAAAAGTGGCCCATGCAAAGATCGTGTCTATGGATCTGAGCGCGGTGCGCGCGGCCCCCGGTGTGGTGGATGTGCTGACCGCTGAGGATGTGCCGGGCGTGAATGATGTGAGCCCGACGGGGCGGCATGATGAGCCGCTCTTTGCCACCGAGACGGTGGAATTCTGGGGGCAGGTGCTCTTTGCCGTGGTGGCCGAAAGCCGCGACATTGCCCGCCGCGCAGTGGAGCTGGCGCAGATCGAGTACGCGCCGCTGGATCACGTGATTGAAGCGGATGAGGCTGTGGCCAAAGGCTATCCGCATGTGACCGATCCGATGACCCTGCAGCGCGGCGATGTGGCTGAGGGGCAGGCCAATGCGGCCCACCGCATCGCCGGGCAGATGCGCATTGGCGGGCAGGATCACATGTATCTGGAAGGCCATATTGCCTTTGCCATGCCGGGTGAAGATGACGATGTGATTGTGCATTCCTCCACCCAGCACCCGAGTGAGGCGCAGCATATGGTGGCCCATGTTCTGGGCGTGCCCAACAATGCGGTGGTGGTGAATGTGCGGCGCATGGGCGGCGGGTTTGGCGGCAAGGAAAGCCAGATGAACCAGTTTGCCGCCGTCGCCGCGCTGGCCGCAAAGAAGTGGAACCGCGCGGTGAAAATCCGCCCTGACCGCGATCAGGATATGGAGAGCACCGGCAAGCGCCATGATTTTGTCGTCGACTATGATGTGGCCTTTGATGGGGAAGGCCGGATCGAGGCGGTAGACAATGTCTTTGCCGCGCGCTGTGGTTGGACCTCTGATCTATCCGGTCCGGTGACCGATCGTGCGCTGTTTCACGCGGATAACGCCTATTTCTATCCGCATGTGAAACTGCAAAGCCGCCCGATGAAGACCAACACGGTCTCCAACACCGCGTTTCGCGGCTTTGGAGGGCCGCAGGGTGTTGTCGCGGCGGAGCGGATGATCGAAGAGATTGCTTATAAGCTTGGCAAAGACCCGCTAGAGGTGCGCAAGGCGAATTTCTACGGCACCACGGATCGCAATGTGACGCCTTATCACCAGACGGTTGAAGACAATGTCATGCCGCGGCTGGTGGAGGAACTGGAGCAGAGTTCGGATTATCAGGCGCGTCGCGCAGCGGTGCTCGCGCATAACGCCAAAGGTGGGATTATCCGCAAAGGCATCTCGCTGACGCCGGTGAAATTCGGGATCAGCTTTACCGCCACCTGGTACAATCAGGCCGGGGCGCTGGTGCATATCTACAATGATGGCTCCATCATGCTGAACCATGGTGGCACAGAGATGGGGCAGGGGCTCAACACCAAGATTGCGCAGGTGGTGGCCGAGGCGTTTCAGGTGGATATTGATCACATCAAGATCACCAAAACCACCACGGAGAAAGTGCCCAATACCTCCGCCACGGCGGCGAGCTCCGGCACCGATCTGAACGGTATGGCGGCGCTGAACGCTTGTGATCAGATCAAGGACCGGCTGATCCGCTGGGCCTGTGATCACTTTGGTGTGGATGCACTGCTCGTGAAGTTTGCGCCCAATGAGGTGCATGTGGGCGATCAGGTGTTCACCTTTGGGGAGTTCATCAAACAGGCCTATATGGCGCGGGTGCAGCTTTGGGCGGCGGGGTTTTACAAAACGCCGAAGATCCATTGGGACCGCGAAAAGGGGCAGGGGCGTCCGTTCTATTATTATGCATACGGTGCGGCAGTGGCCGAGGTTTCGGTGGATACGTTGACCGGCGAGTATACGGTGGATCGTGCCGATGTGCTGCATGATGTGGGCAAGTCGCTGAACCCTGTTCTGGACAAGGGACAGGTTGAGGGCGCCTTTGTGCAGGGCATGGGCTGGCTCACCACCGAGGAGCTTTGGTGGGACCAGAAGGGCCAGCTGAAGACCCATGCGCCAAGCACCTATAAGATCCCGCTGGCCGGGGACATTCCACGCGAATTCAACGTCAATCTGGCGGATTGGTCGGAAAACCGGGAGCTGACCATCAAACGCTCCAAAGCGGTGGGTGAGCCGCCGTTTATGCTGCCGATCTGTGTGTTTGAAGCGCTGGGCATGGCGGTGGCCTCGGTCGCAGATTACGCCGAATGCCCGCGTCTGGATGCGCCGGCAACGCCGGAGCGTGTGCTGATGGCGGTGGAGCGGATGCGCGGATGAAAGCGGGCGACCTCATAGCGTTTCTGGACCGCGAACCCGCGGTGATGCGGGTGGAGATCACCCGCGTGCGGGGCAGCTCGCCCCGCGAAGAAGGCGCTGTGATGTTTGTCGCGCCCCAAGCCATGACCGGCACCATTGGGGGCGGGCAGCTTGAGTATATGGCGCTGGATGAGGCGCGCAAACTGCTGCGTCTTGGCGCGGAGGCCGGTCACATGGATGTGCCGCTGGGGCCGGAGATCGGCCAGTGCTGCGGCGGGCGTGTGGAGCTGAAACTGACCAAGAAGGATGCGGCTGCGCGCGCAGAGGCGGTGGCAGACGTCACGCGCTCTGAGGCGGCGCTGCCCCATGTCTATGTCTTTGGCGCGGGCCACGTGGGGCGTGCCTTGGCAGATCAGTTTCAGCATTTGCCCGTGCGCTGCGTGCTGGTGGACAGCCGCGCAGAGGAGCTTGACATGGCAGGCGCTTCTGTTGAAAAGCGCCTGACCGCATTGCCGGAAGCCGAGGTGCGCAGCGCGCCTCAAGGTAGTGCGTTCATTGTTCTGACGCATGATCACGCTTTGGATTTTCTGCTGACATCTGAAGCGCTTGCAAAAGGAAATGCATGTTGGGTGGGGATGATCGGATCCGCCACCAAACGTGCGAAATTTGAGAGTTTTGCCCGCACGCATTGTGAGGGGCAAAGCACGGAAACACTGAATTGCCCCATCGGGATGGTCCCGGGGGTGCGCGGTAGCCGCGACAAGCGGCCGTCCGTGATTGCAGCCCTCGTTGTGGCAGATGTGATCGCGGCATTGACCTCTGAACCTGCCGCAGAACCGGTTGCTTCACCCACCATGTGAGGCGGCCTTAGAGAGGTCAAAGAATGGTGCAAAAACTGTTGCGCGGACGCGTATTGAACTTTGTGGCGGAGCCGCAGGGACCCGAAGATGTGACGAGCTTTCAATATCTTGAGGATGGTGCGATCCTGATTGCGGATGGCCGGATCATCGCCATGGGGGAGCACGCCGATGTGGTGGCCAAGGCGCAGGATGCAGAGGTGGTGGATCACCGTCCGCATCTGCTGATGCCGGGGTTCATTGATATGCATCTGCATTTCCCGCAGGTGCAGGTGATTGCCAGCTGGGGCTCACAGCTGCTGGATTGGCTGAACAACTACACATTCCCCGCCGAGTTGGGCTTTTCGGATGCCAACCATGCCACGCGTATGGCGGCGGCGTTTTATGACCAGCTGACCGGTCATGGCACCACAACCGCGATGGCATTTTGTTCCGTGCATGAAACCTCTGCTGAGGCTTTCTTTGGCGAGGCCGCGCGGCGCGACATGTGCATGATCGGCGGCAAAACCATGATGGACCGCAATGCGCCTGACGGGCTGATGGACAGTGCGCAGGAGGGCTATGACGCGACCAAGCGGCTGATCGCCAAATGGCATGGTCAGGGCCGTGCGCGCTATGCCATCACCCCGCGTTTTGCGATCACCTCAACCCCTGAACAGCTGGAGATGTCTGGCGCGCTGGTGGCGGAGCATCCGGACTGTTTTGTGCAGACGCATCTGAGCGAAAACAAAGCTGAGATCGCCTTCACCAAGGAGCTCTATCCGGAGGCGCGGGACTATCTGGATGTCTATCAGCGGGCCGGTTTGGTGACCGATAAGCTGTTTCTGGGCCATGCGATCCATCTGGAGCCGCGCGAGATCGACGCGCTGGCAGAAACCGGGGCGCATCCGGTGTTTTGCCCGACCTCCAACCTGTTTCTTGGCTCCGGCCTGTTTGATCAGGGTGGGCTGAAGGCGCGGGGCATTCAGAGCGGGATCGCCACCGATATTGGCGCGGGTACAAGCTATTCGATGCTGCAGACGCTGAATGAAGGCTACAAGGTGTTACAACTTCAGGGGCAGGCGCTGCATCCCTATCAGGCGTTTCATTGGATCACGCGCGGCAATGCGCAGACGCTTGGCATGGCGGATGAGATTGGCACGCTGGATGTGGGCAGCGCGGCGGATGTTGTGGTGCTTGATGCGCGCGCGACCTCTGCCATGGCGCTGCGGATGGAGGTCGCTGAAACGCTGGCGGAGGAGCTGTTTATCCTGATGATGATGGGCGATGACCGCGCGGTGGCCCAGACCTATGTGGCGGGGGCGGCGCAGAAGGCTCAGGTTTTGGCTGCGCGATAGTTGAAGGCCATGACGGCCATCTGGTGCAGGGCATCTTCAGGCAAGCTTGACGCGAGCGGGAGATGCACGGCGCGGGTGCCGTCATAGGTGAAGCGCGCGCCATACATGTGACGCCAGCTTTCCACCAGAGTGGTCTGACAATGCACAAGAAAAGCGCAATAGTCCGGGGATTTCTCGGACCATGATAGGCGCACGGGGGTGCCCAGTTTGCGGGGCGGGGCAAAGCTGGGCTGCCCCCATTTGAGGCTTTCGCTGAGCGGGATGTTTGCCGCCTTTGCCGCGTCCTGCAGCACCGCACGCACCGCAGTGAGCTGGGCGCGTGGGACTTCGGGGAGCGCGGCGAAATAGGCGTCAACAGACATGCTCAGGGCGTGACCACGATATTGCCGGTGTGCTCTTTGGCGATGAAGGCGGATTGCGCCGCCTTGAGTTCTGACAGCGGGTAGGCGGCGGCAAGCGCGGGCTTGATTTCACCGGCCTCGATGTAGCGGATCAAGTTGGGCATGACCTCCAGATCGATCACGGTGGAGCCGGTGAACGTGAGGTCGCGCAAATACATAGTGCGCAGGTCCAGATCCACCATCGGCCCGGCAATGGCGCCAGAGCAGGTGTAGCGCCCGCCGCGATCCAGAATGTCGATGAGCTTGGGCCAGTAGGGGCCGCCCACAACATCCGCGACCACGGTGATTTTCTCAGCCCCCAAAGCGGCGCGCAGGTTGTCTGATGCGCGGGGCAGGATGCGGTCGGGTCCAAGTTCGGCAACAGCGGCGTGTTTGGCTTCGCTGGCCATGGCGATCACCCGCGCGCCGCGCCGTTTGGCGAGTTGGATCAACGCGCCGCCGACGCCGCCGGATGCACCGGGCACGAGCACCGTGTCAGCGGCTGTGACCTCCGCGCGGGTCAACATGCCTTCGGCGGTGGAGTAGGAGCAGGAGAAAGTGGCAAGCTCGGCATCTAAGAGGTCCGAGACCACTTTGAGCGCATTGCGCGCGGGCAGGACGCAGTATTCTGCAAAGCCGCCATCAATCTCGGATCCCACATAGCCGGTTTTGGTTTTGTCGGTGAGATCCTCCGGGTCGCGCACCCAGCAATCGGTGATGATGCGCTCACCAATGCGCTCGGCGGCAACGCCATCGCCCACCGCCACCACTTCGCCGCAGATGTCTGCGCCTTGGATGCGGGGGAAGGCGAGCGGTTTGCCACCCCAGCTGGGGTCTTCGCCGTCAGGTGTTTCCTCGGTGGCACCTGACGTCGCGCCGGTGACCGCCTTGGAATACCAACCCGCGCGGGTGTTCACATCGGTGTTGTTCATGCCGCAGGCCCGCACCCGCACAAGCACTTCGCCAGCGTCCGGCTTTGGCACGGGCCAGTCGGTGCGCCATTCATATTTGTCCATATCTCCGTGGCCGGTGAGGATCATGGCGGACATTGTGGTGGGCAGGGTCATGGCGTGTCCTTTGCGTTTTGGGACTTAGATCGAACCATGGGCCTGCGCGCCGTGCAATGGATTTTCAGCAGCGGGGGCCTGGCAATCCCGTGCAGGAGAAATCTTTAAGTTTGAAATTTCAAGCTTGAAGTAAATTCCGACTCACCCTAGCCTGATTGTGTGACGGGGCGTTTGGGCCTCGCGAAAGACGCATCAGGAGGGGTGAATGCGTATTGCGTGTTTGGGCGGCGGTCCCGCCGGGCTGTACTTTGCCATTTCCATGAAGCTGCGCGACCCGTCGCATGAGATCACGGTGATTGAGCGCAACCGCGCCAACGACACCTTTGGCTGGGGCGTGGTGCTGTCAGATGACGCGCTGGAGAACCTTTCCCAAAATGATCCCAAAAGCGCACAGATGATCCGCGATCACTTTGCCTATTGGGATGACATTGCGGTGGTGCATGACGGGGTGCGGACGGTCTCTGGCGGGCATGGGTTTGCCGGGATTGGGCGGCGGCAGATGCTGATCCTGCTGCAGGATCGTGCAAGGGAGCTTGGGGTTGAGCTGCGCTTTGAGGCGGAGTTTGACGATGTCGAGGCGATCCGCGCAGAGTATGATCTGGTGGTGGGCTGTGATGGGCTGAACAGCCGGGTGCGGGAGGCCTATGCCGAACACTTCAAGCCGGAGATCGACGTGCGGGCCTGCAAGTTTGTCTGGCTCGGCACGCATCAGAAATTTGACGACGCCTTCACCTTCATCTTTGAGAAAACCGCGCATGGCTGGATCTGGGCGCATGTCTATCAGTTTGATGATGAAACAGCGACCTTCATCGTGGAGTGCGGGCAGGAGACATGGGACAGATTCGGGTTTGAAGACATGTCCAAAGAGGAGATTGTGGAGACCTGCCGTGCGGTCTTTGCCGATCACCTTGGTGGGCATGATCTGATGAGCAATGCCGCGCATTTGCGGGGCTCGGCGGTGTTCATGAACTTCCCACGTGTGCTTTGTGAGACCTGGCATCATGAGAATGTGGTGCTGTTGGGCGATGCCTCAGCCACGGCGCATTTCTCCATTGGGTCTGGCACAAGGCTGGCCTTTGACAGTGCGATTGCGCTGGCGGAATTTCTGCACAGCGAGCCGAGCATGGCGGCGGCGTTTGAGCGCTATCAGGACGAGCGGCGGCTGGATGTGTTGCGCCTGCAATCGGCGGCGCGCAATTCGCTGGAGTGGTTTGAGGAGGTGGAGCGCTATCTTGATCTTGATCCGGTGCAGTTCAACTATGCGCTGCTGACGCGCAGTCAGCGGATCAGCCATGAAAACCTGCGTCTGCGCGATGCAGATTGGCTTGAAAGTGCGGAGGCTTGGTTTCAGGCGCAGGCGGGCGTTTCAAAAGATGCCCCTGTGCGGGCACCGATGTTTGCGCCTTATAAATTGCGCGAGATGGACCTGCAAAACCGCATCGTGGTGTCGCCGATGGCGCAATATAAAGCGGTTGAGGGCTGCCCGACGGATTGGTATCTGATCCACTATGGCGAACGCGCCAAAGGCGGGGCGGGGCTGGTCTTTACCGAGATGACCTGCGTGAGTGCAGAGGGGCGGATCACGCCGGGCTGTCCGGGGCTTTACGCACCGGAGCATGAGGCCGCCTGGGCGCGGCTGACGGATTTTGTGCATCAGGAGACGAGGGCGAAGATCTGTTGCCAGATTGGCCATTCGGGGCGCAAAGGCTCCACCCAAGTGGGCTGGGAAGAGATGGATGCGCCTTTGGGAAGTGACAATTGGGAGCTGATCTCTGCCTCAGCGATCCCGTGGAGCGGGCAGAATGCGGTGCCACGCGAAGCGACGCGGGCAGATATGGACATGATCCGCGATCAGTTTGTGGCTGCGGCGCAGATGGCGGAGCGCGCGGGCTTTGACATGATCGAGCTGCATGCGGCCCATGGCTATCTTCTGTCGAGCTTCATCTCTCCGGTGAGCAATCAGCGCAAAGACGATTATGGCGGCAGTTTTGAGAACCGGCTGCGCTATCCTCTGGAGGTGTTCACGGCGATGCGGGCGGTCTGGCCTGCGGAAAAGCCGATGTCAGTGCGGATTTCGGCCAATGACTGGCTTGGTGAGGATGGGGTGACACCGCAGGAGGCGGTGGAGATTGCCAAGGCGTTCAAAGCGGCGGGGGCCGACATCATTGATGTGAGTGCGGGGCAGACCAGCACCGAGGCCAAACCCGTCTATGGGCGCATGTTCCAGACGCCGTTCTCGGATCGCATCCGCAATGAGGCAGCGATCGCGACCATGGCGGTGGGCAATATCTATGAGGCCGATCACGCGAACTCCATTCTGATGGCTGGGCGCGCTGATCTGGTGGCGGTTGGACGCCCGCATCTGGCCGATCCTTACTGGACGCTGCATGAGGCCGCGCGGATCGGGGATCGGCAGGCAAACTGGCCGCTGCCCTATGAGGCAGGGCGCGATCAGGCCTGGCGGCTGGCCGACCGCGAAGCGGAGATGATCCGGGTATGAGTGTTGAGGGCAAACATGTGGTGGTCACGGGCGGTGGCACCGGCGTCGGCGCGGCGATTGCCGAAGCGATGGCGCACGCCGGTGCAAGGGTCACCGTTGTGGGCAGACGCGAAGGGCCACTGCGCGAGGTGGCCGGCAGACACCGGTTCATTGGCTGGAAAGTGGCGGATGTGACCGACGCCGCCGCGTTGGGCACAGCAATGTCTGAGGCGCGTGCGTTGTCCGGACCCGTCGCGGTAGCCGTGGCCAATGCGGGAGCGGCAGACAGCGTGCCTTTTGCCAAGATGCAGCCCGATCAGATGCGGGGCATGTTGGAGGTGAACCTGCTGGGTGTGATGAACAGCTGGCAGGCGGCGCTGGGCGATATGCAGAGCGCGGGCTGGGGGCGGCTGATTGCGGTGGCCTCCACCGCGGGGCTGAAAGGCTACCCCTATGTGAGCGGCTATTGCGCGGCGAAACACGGGGTTGTGGGGCTGACCCGCGCTGCGGCGCTGGAGATGGCGGAGAGCGGGATCACCGTGAATGCGATCTGCCCCGGGTTTGTGGACACACCGATGCTGGACCGCTCTGTTGCCAAAATCATGGAGAAGACCGGGATGGACGTGGACAAAGCGCGCGCGAGCCTTATGCGGGGCAATCCGCAGAAGCGGTTTATTGAGGTAGATGAGGTGGCGGGTGCGGCGCTGTGGCTCTGCAGTGAGGCCGCGCGTTCGGTCAATGGGACGGCGATGAGCCTGTCGGGAGGCGAGATATGAGTGAGCTGAGCAAAGCGCGTCTGCGGTTGTGGCTGAAGCTGCTGAAGGCCTCGGGCATGATTGAGGATGAGGTGCGCCGCCGTCTGCGCCGGGAGTTTGACAGCACCCTGCCGCGCTTTGATGTGATGAGCGTTCTCGCGCGTTTTCCTGAAGGGAAAAAGATGAGCGAGATCAGCGATTTGCTACGCGTTTCTAATGGCAATGTCACGGGCATTGTCGACAAGCTTTCTGAGGAAGGTCTGGCGCAGCGGGTGGCGGTGCCGGGGGATCGCCGTGCCTCCAAAGTGAAGCTGACCGAGAAAGGCATCGCGGCCTTTGCCGAGCATGCGGACACCCATGAAGGCTGGATTGACGAGATGCTGGGCGGGCTTAACCCGGAGGATGTGGACGGCATGGCCACGCGGCTTGAGCGACTGATTGAGACTTTGGAAGACAGGGAGATCTGAGCGATGCGCACAGATGTGGAGCATTTTCTTTGCACGGTTGTGGATGGCATTTCGACGGTGCAGCTGAACCGGCCGGAGCGGAAAAACCCGCTGACCTTTGACAGCTATGCCGAGCTGCGCGACTGGTTTCGCGATCTGGCCTATGATGATGAGGTGAAGGCGGTGGTCTTTGCCCCCAATGGCGGCAATTTCAGCTCTGGCGGCGATGTGCATGAGATCATCGGGCCGCTCACAGAGATGAACATGAAAGAGCTGCTGGCCTTCACCCGCATGACCGGAGATCTGGTCAAAGCGATGGTGAACTGCGGCAAGCCGATCATCGCGGCGGTGGATGGCGTTTGCGCAGGGGCCGGAGCGATCATCGCCATGGCGAGCGATCTGCGCATCGGTACGCCTGAGGCCAAGACCGCGTTTCTGTTCAACCGTGTTGGCCTTGCGGGCTGTGACATGGGCGCCTGTGCGATCCTGCCGCGGATCATCGGGCAGGGCCGCGCGGCGGAGCTGCTCTATATGGGCCGCGCGATGACCGCTGAGGAAGGCGAACGCTGGGGCTTTTTCAACCGTTTGGTGGCGGCAGAGGAGCTTTATGGCGCGGCGCAGACTATGGCGCAGCGGATCGCGGCGGGGCCGGGCTTTGCCAATATGATGACCAAGACCATGCTGGCGCAGGAATGGGCCATGTCGATTGAGCAGGCGATTGAGGCGGAGGCGCAGGCGCAGGCGATTTGCATGCAGGGGCAGGATTTCCGGCGGGCCTATGAGGCTTTTGTGGCCAAGGAACGGCCGGTGTTTGTGGGGGACTGACCCGCGCGCAGGCTTAAGTGGGGGGCTGGCCTCCACACACAGGTTTAAATGGGGGCCAGCTCCCATACACAGGTCTAAATGGGGGCCAGCCCCCATACCCCCGGGATACTTGGGGCAAGAGGAAGCAAAGGAGGCTTTGACTTGGCGGATCAGACGTTTTTGGACTGGCCCTTCTTTGAGGAGGCACATCGCGCGCGGGCGCGTGAGGTGGAGACCTGGGCGGCTGAGGCGCTTGGGTCGGTGGATCATGGCGATGTGGATCAGAGCTGTCGTGATCTGGTCGCGCGGATGGGGCAGGCGGGTTTGCTGAACGCCACGGCGTCCATGGATGGCGTGCTCGATGTGCGCAGCCTCTGCCTGAGCCGGGAAATTCTGGCGCGGCATGACGGTCTGGCGGATTTTGCCTTTGCCATGCAGGGGCTGGGGACCGGCGCGATTTCGCTGTTTGGCACGGAGGGGCAGAAAGCGGCGTGGCTGCCAAAGACACGTGCGGGGGAGGCGATTGCAGCCTTTGCGCTGACGGAGCCGCAGTCGGGATCGGATGTGGCCAACAGCACGATGACGGCAACGCGCGAGGGGGCAGAGTTTGTTCTCAATGGCGAGAAGACCTGGATTTCCAATGGCGGGATTGCCGATGTCTACACCGTGTTTGCCCGCACCGGTGAAGCCGAGGGCGCCAAGGGGTTGAGCGCCTTTGTGGTGCCAGCGGACACGCCGGGGCTGTCGGTGGTGGCGCGGCTGGAAACCATTGCGCCGCATCCACTTGCGACCTTACGTTTTGACAATTGCCGCGTTCCGGCAGAGGCCTTGATTGGCGCGCCGGGGCAGGGGTTTCGCATCGCGATGTCGGTGCTGGATGTGTTCCGCTCCACAGTTGCCGCCGCAGCGTTGGGCTTTGCGCGGCGGGCGCTGGATGAGGCTTTGGCGCGGGTGCAGGCGCGCAAGGTGCAGGGCGCGCCGCTGAGTGATTTGCAGATGGTGCAGGGCCATATCGCGGATATGGCGCTGGACGTGGATGCCGCTGCCTTGCTGATTTACCGCGCGGCTTGGACCAAAGACAGCGGTGCCCCGCGGGTGACAAGGGAGGCCGCCATGGCCAAGCTCTTTGCCACCGATCAGGCGCAGCAGGTGATCGACAAGGCGGTGCAGCTGTTTGGCGGGGATGGTGTGAAATCCGGCGAGGTGGTCGAGCGGCTTTATCGCGAGATCCGTGCGCTTCGGATCTATGAAGGGGCCAGCGATGTGCAGCGCGTGGTGATCGCGCGTCAGACATTGGCGGCGCATGCGGCAGGAGGTGTTTGAACATGTTGGGACCATCGGCACATCAGGACACATTCACGCGGGACAATCTGCCGGACGAAGCGCTCTGGCCCCAGCTTTTGCTGGCAGGATTTGACTACCCGGAACAGCTCAATGCAGGCTGGGAGCTGACCGATGGGATGGTGGCCAAAGGGTTTGGGGATCATACCGCGCTGATCGGGAACGGGCGCCGGCGGACCTATAAAGAGCTGACCGATTGGACCAACCGGCTCGCGCATGTGCTGGTCGAAGATCTGGGAGTGAAGCCCGGTAATCGGGTGCTGATCCGCTCTGCCAACAATCCGGCCATGGTGGCCTGCTGGCTGGCGGCGACCAAAGCGGGGGCGGTCGTGGTCAACACCATGCCCATGCTGCGCGCGGTGGAGCTGACCAAATATGTGCAGACCGCAGAGATCAGCCACGCGATTTGTGACACGCGCCTGATGGAAGAGATGGAGGCCTGTGCGGCGCAATGTGACGGGCTTCAGGTGATCGGCTTTGACGGCACGGCCAATCATGATGCGGAGTTGGATCGGTTGGCGCTGGAAAAACCTGTGATGTTTGAGACCGTCCCCACCAGCGCGGATGATGTGGCGCTGATCGGGTTTACCTCCGGCAGCACGGGGCAGCCCAAAGGCACCATGCATTTTCACCGCGATCTGATGATCATCGCGGATGGCTATGCCCGTGAGGTGCTGGATGTGCAGCCAAGCGATGTGTTTGTCGGCTCCCCGCCGCTGGCCTTTACCTTCGGACTTGGCGGGCTGGCGATTTTTCCGCTGCGTTTTGGGGCGGCGGCAACGCTTCTGGAGCAGGCCACGCCGCCCAATATGATCGAGATCATCGAGACCTATAAGGCGACCGTGTGTTTCACTGCACCAACGGCCTATCGCGCGATGCTTGCGGCCATGGAGGAAGGCGCGGATCTCTCTAGCCTGCGCGCTGCTGTGAGTGCGGGGGAGACCCTGCCCGCGCCGGTCTATGACGCCTGGATGGAGAAGACCGGCAAGCCAATGCTGGATGGCATCGGGGCGACGGAAATGCTGCATATCTTCCTTTCCAACCGGTTTGATGATCACCGCCCGGCCTGCACCGGCAAGCCTGTGACTGGCTACGAGGCGAAGGTGATCGGGCCGGATGGCGCGACGCTGCCACGTGGGGAGGTTGGTCGGCTGGCGGTGCGCGGGCCAACCGGATGCCGCTATCTGCGCGGGGACCGGCAGGTGCATTATGTGCAGGACGGCTGGAACATCACTGGTGATGCGTTTTGGCAGGATGAGGATGGCTATTTCCATTTTGCCGCGCGCAACGACGATATGATCATCTCCTCGGGCTACAATATCGCCGGGCCAGAGGTGGAGGCCGCTTTGCTTGGCCATGAGGCCGTGGCGGAATGTGCGGTGATTGGCGTGGCCGATGAGGCGCGCGGCGAGATTGTGCAGGCCCATGTGGTGCTGGCGGAGGGTTTTGCCGGGGATGCGGCTTTGGCCGAGGCGCTGCAGACCCATGTGAAGGCGGCAATTGCGCCTTACAAATATCCGCGCTCTGTGGTGTTCACCAAGGCGCTACCCAAGACGGAAACCGGAAAAATTCAACGGTTCAGACTGAAAGAAAACACATGACACCAAAGGCTTACGATCCGGCAACGGATGGGGCGAAAATGGGATTTGCGGATGCGATGTCCTATGGGGACTATCTGCATCTGGATGGCATTCTGAGCCAGCAGCACCCCCAGAGCGATGCGCATGACGAGATGCTGTTCATCATTCAGCATCAGACCAGTGAGCTGTGGATGAAGCTCGCGTTGCATGAGCTGAGCGCTGCGCGAGAGGCACTGCGGGCGCGCGATCTCGCGCCGATGTTCAAGATGCTGGCGCGGGTCAGCCGGATTTTTGAACAGCTCAATTCGGCCTGGGATGTGCTGCGCACCATGACGCCGGCGGATTACACCAAATTTCGCGAGGCGCTGGGGCCGTCCTCCGGGTTTCAGAGCCATCAGTATCGGCTGATCGAATATGTGCTGGGCAACCGCAATCCGAATATGGTGAAGCCTCATGCACACGTGCCGGAGGCCAAAGCGGTGCTGGAGGCCGAGCTGGCGCAGCCGAGTTTTTATGACGAGGTGATCCGCTTTCTGTTTGAGGAACTGGACGGCGATGCCGCCAAGATGCCCGCGCCGCAACTGACCCAGCCGCATCAGGCCGAGGCAGAGGTGCAGGCGCGCTGGAAGATCGTCTATGAGGATGTGGACACCCACTGGCGGCTTTATGAGCTGGGCGAGAAACTGGTTGATCTGGAAGACTATTTTCGCCGATGGAGGTTCAATCATGTTACGACCGTTGAGCGTGTGATTGGGTTCAAACGCGGCACGGGTGGCACCTCGGGCGTGCAGTATCTGCGCAGGATGCTGGATGTGGAGCTCTTCCCGGAACTTTGGCATCTGCGCGGAGACTTATGACGATGGGCGTTTCGCTTCCCAGAAAAGAGCTTTTTGATGTGCCTGAGGGCGTGATCTATTTGGATGGCAACTCGCTGGGCGTCTTGCCCAAAGGGGCCGCAGAACGCGCGCAGAAGACCATCACCGAGGAGTGGGGCGCACAGCTCATTCGCGCGTGGAACTCGGCGGGCTGGATGGCTTTGCCCCAAGTGGTGGGGGATCAGATCGCCGGGCTGATCGGTGCGCCGGCAGGCTCTGTTGCCACCGGTGATACGCTGTCGATCAAAGTCTATCAGGCGCTGGCGGCGGCACTGAAGATGCGGCCTGAGCGCAAAGTCATTTTGAGCGACAACGGCAACTTCCCCTCAGACCTTTATATGGCTGAAGGGCTGATCAAGACGCTGGATCAGGGTTACGCACTGCGCACCCCTGCGCCGGAAGAGGTTATGGACGCTATCACCGAAGAGGTGGCCGTGGTCATGCTGACGCAGGTGGATTACCGCTCTGGCCGGATGCATGACATGGCGGCGATCACCAAGCGCGCGCATGAGGTTGGTGCGGTGATGATCTGGGATCTGGCGCATTCCGCCGGAGCCGTGCCGGTGGATATCGCTGCATCAGGCGCTGAGTTCGCGGTGGGCTGCAGCTATAAATACCTGAACGGCGGGCCGGGCGCGCCTGCGTTCATCTATGTGCGCCCTGATATTGTCGACAGCATTGCGCCTGCGCTGTCCGGCTGGCTGGGCCATGATGCGCCCTTTGCCATGGAGCTGAACTACCGCCCCGCGAACGCTACGGAACGGATGCGGGTGGGCACACCACCGATTTTGCAGCTCGCCGTGCTGCAGGAAGCGTTAAAGTCCTGGGAAGGTGTGGATATGGCGGATCTGCGCGCCGCGTCTGTGCGTCTGTCTGAGCTGTTCATCTCTGAGGTGGAAGCGCGCTGTCCGGAGCTGACTTTGGCCAGCCCGCGGGAGGCGGCGCTGCGCGGCTCGCAGGTGTCTTTTGCCTTTGAGCACGGCTATCCGGCGATGCAGGCGCTGATTGATCGTGGCGTGATCGGGGACTTCCGCGCGCCCAACATCATGCGGTTTGGCTTCACGCCGCTCTATCTGGATGAGGCAGACATCATTGCCGCAGCGGAAGTGCTTGAAGATGTGATGTCTAACCAGCTGTGGAAAAATGAAAAATATCAAACGCGGTCGCGTGTGACCTGAGGGGGAAGGATGGCGTTAAAGGAGATACATCCGGAAGGCTGGGCCCCGGCGTTGGGCTATGCCAATGGCATGCTGGCAGAGGATGGCACGCTGCACATCGGTGGGCAGATTGGCTGGAACAGTCAGAAGGTCTTTGAATGTCATGATTTCATCGGCCAGATGACGCAGGTCTTGAAAAACATTCGTGCCGTTGTGGAGGCGGCGGGCGGTGCGCCAAGTGACATCGCGCGGCTCACTTGGTTTGTGAAAAGCAAGGCAGAATATATGGCCCATCAAAAGGAGATCGGCGCGGCTTATCGCTCTGTGATGGGGCGGCATTTCCCGGCCATGTCACTGGTTGTGGTGGCGGATCTGCTGGAGGATGAGGCGCTGTTGGAGATCGAGGCGACGGCGCATATCGCGCAGGGCTGAGACAAAAAATCTGCGATAAATTTCGATTGGATGGGGGAAGTCTCTTGACCTCCCCAAATCGCTGAAATACATCAACCGGACCTCGGGCGGGTATGGTGAAATGGTATCATAAGAGCCTTCCAAGCTTAAGGTGCGGGTTCGATTCCCGCTACCCGCTCCAAGGTCAATCTCCCTCAAGTAAAACACTCTCCAAACCACCCGCCGGTGGGCCGCTTTGCCGTGTTTCTTGGGGGGCTATTGTCGCGGTAGCGATTTTGACCGCTTGACCCTTGGGCGCTCCTTGGTCACTAACGCTTAACACCTCAGCCAGAGTAAGGGCGACAGATGGCAAGACGGCCACAAGCCGCGGAAACTGACCAGGACCGCGCAAAAAGCAAGAACATTGGCGCGCTGCGCGGGTTGGGCCCGTTTTTGCGCCCCTATCGTGTGCTGGCGTTTCTGGCGCTCTGTGCGCTGTCGCTGACGGCCTCGGTCTCGCTGATGCTGCCCGTGGCGGTGCGCCGCGTGGTGGACAATTTTGGCACCGAAAGCGATGCGCTTTTGGACAAGTATTTCCTCGCCGCTCTGGGCTTTGCGTCGTTGCTCGCCGTGGGCACGGCGCTGCGCTATCTACTGGTGACGCGCCTTGGCGAGCTGGTGGTGACTGACATCCGCAAGGCGGTGTTTGCCCGTGTGATCGGCATGAGCCCTGCGTTTTATGAGAACGTGATGACCGGCGAAGTGCTGAGCCGCATCACCACGGACACAACGGTTATTCAGTCGGTGATCGGCTCCTCGGTGTCCATCGCGCTGCGCAATATGCTGCTGTTCCTCGGTGGTCTGGTGCTGATGCTTTACACCTCCACCAAGCTCACATTGATGGTGCTTTTGGTGGTGCCGATGGTGATTGTGCCGATCCTCGTTCTGGGGCGGCGCCTGCGCAAGCTGAGCCGTGAGAACCAGGATTGGATTGCGGAGAGCTCCGGCAATGCCTCTGAGGCGTTGCTGTCGGTGCAGACCGTGCAAGCCTTCACCCACGAAGCCCAATCTCGTGCCGCTTTTGACCGGGTGACCAACCTGTCGCTGGCAGCGGCGATGCGGCGGATCAACACCCGTGCGCTGTTGACCATGATCGTGATCTTTCTGATCTTCACCGGCGTTGTGATCGTGCTCTGGATGGGCGCGCGTGACGTGCGGGCCGGGGGCATGAGCGTCGGTGTGCTGGTGCAGTTTGTGATCTATTCCGTGATGGTGGCGGGCGCGGTGGGCGCGCTTTCTGAAATCTGGAGCGAGTTGCAGCGCGCGGCAGGGGCGACCGAACGTCTGGTGGAGCTGCTCTTTGCGCAGGACAGCGTGAACGACCCTGAACAGCCCAAAGCGCTGGCCGCGCCGGTGCGCGGGGAGATCACTTTTGACAATGTGTCTTTCCAATATCCTTCACGTCCGAATGTCTCAGCCCTTGATGGGGTTGATCTGACCATTGCTCCGGGAGAGACGGTGGCGCTGGTTGGCCCGTCTGGTGCGGGTAAGACCACGATCATTCAAATGATCCAGCGGTTTTATGACCCCAAAGAAGGGCAGGTGACGCTTGACGGTATGCCGCTGGCTGAGCTGCAGCGGGATCAGTTCCGCCAGCACATGGCGCTGGTGCCGCAGGATCCGGTGATTTTTGCCAATAGCGCGCGAGAAAACATCCGCTTTGGCCGCCCTGATGCCACCGATGCAGAGGTGGAAGCCGCTGCCAAGGCAGCCGCGGCGCATGACTTCATCAAAGCGCTGCCTGAGGGCTATGACAGCCAGCTTGGCGAGCGCGGCGTGATGATTTCCGGCGGCCAGAAACAGCGCATCGCCATTGCGCGTGCCATCTTGCGTGATGCGCCTGTGCTGCTGCTGGATGAGGCAACATCGGCGCTGGATGCGGAAAGCGAGCGTTTGGTGCAGGCGGCGGTGGATGAGCTGGCACAGAGCCGGACCACCATCATCGTGGCCCACCGTCTGGCAACCGTGAAGAAAGCTGATCGGATCATCGTGATGGAAGAGGGGCGCATTGTGGCGCAGGGACGCCATGATGATCTGGTGGCTGAAGGCGGTCTTTATGCCAAACTTGCGAGGCTTCAATTTACGGCCGGTGCAGCGTAGGCTGCATGCATGAGGCTGCGCCGCAAGGACTAACTCCGAAAAGTAGTTTGGTGGTGCTGTTCCAGTCGTATAGGGAGATCATGACGTAACGTTTCGGTTGCGGTTTACCTTACGTTCAACTGGCCTCATTGCGGGTGCTGAGTGTTTTTGTTGAGATCGCGAGGAAGGACCGCCACATGTGTGGGGCATGTGTGGCAAAACCCACAACAGGGGGGAGACAAGTACTATGAGCTTTGAGTCTTTGGCTGATCTGAAGGCAATTGAACAAGAACAGGCGTGGGAAGACCGCGACTTGCCAGTCACCATCTTTGAGATGCTGACGCGAACAAAGGATAAGTTCCCAAACCGCCCTGCAGTAAGCTATCAGATCTTCTCTGGTCCCAAAGACAAAGCTGAGACGCTGACCTGGGCGGAGCTGCACGCTAAGACGGCACAGGCGGCCAATATGTTCCGCGATCTGGGCGTCGGCGAAAAAGACACCGTGGCCTATGTGCTGCCCAACTGTAACGAGACACTGATTACGTTGCTGGGCGGTATGGTTGCCGGGATCGCAAACCCGATCAACCCGCTGCTGGAGCCAGAGCAGATCTCTGCGATCCTGCGCGAAACGGACGCCAAGGTTGTGGTGACGCTCAAAGGCTTCCCAAAGACCGATGTGGCTCAGAAAGTGGCCGAGGCCGTGCGCCACGCGCCGCATGTGCACACGGTTCTGGAAATTGATCTGGTCAAATATCTGACCCCGCCAAAGTCGTGGATTGTGCCTTTGATCCGTCCGAAGGTGAGCGGCCCGCACCATGCGGATTTCAAAGACTTCAATAAAGAACTCGCGAAATACAACACCACGCTGGACTTTGAAGACAGCAAGGTGGATCGCGTGGGCGCTTATTTCCACACTGGGGGCACCACTGGGATGCCCAAAGTGGCGCAGCACCTTTATTCCGGGATGGTCTACAATGGCTGGCTGGGCCATCGTCTTCTCTTTACCGAGAAAGACAACATCATGTGCCCGCTGCCGCTGTTCCATGTGTTTGCGGTGCATGTGATCATGCAGGCCGCCATCAGCTCTGGTGCGCATGTGGTCTTCCCGACGCCGCAGGGCTATCGCGGGGAAGGGGTGTTTGACAACTTCTGGAAGCTGATCGAGCGTTGGAAGATTTCCTTCATCATCACAGTGCCGACCGCCGTTTCCGCGCTGATGCAGCGCCCGGTGGATGCGGATATCTCATCTGTGAAAACCGCTTTCTCCGGTTCTGCGCCGATGCCGATGGAATTGTTCAAACGGTTTGAAAGCACCTGCGGTGTGGACATCGTGGAAGGCTATGGCCTGACCGAAGCGACCTGTCTGGTCTCTTGTAACCCTCCAACAGGGAATAAAAAGGTCGGCTCTGTAGGTGTGCCGTTCCCGTATACGGATGTGCGTATCATCAAGAACACGCCGGAAGGCCCTTTGGATTGCGAAACCGATGAGGTCGGCGAGATTTGTATCTCCAATCCGGGTGTCTTTGCGGGGAACACCTATACGGAAGCCGATAAGAACGCCGACCTGTATCATCATGAAAAATATCTGCGCACGGGCGACTTGGGTCGGATTGACGAAGACGGCTATCTCTGGATCACCGGACGCGCCAAGGATCTGATCATCCGCGGCGGTCACAACATCGACCCGGCAGAGATCGAAGAGGCGCTGCTGGCGCACCATGACGTGGCCTTTGCGGGCGCGATTGGTCAGCCGGATGCCCATGCCGGTGAGGTGCCTTGCGTTTATGTGGAGCTGATTGAGGGGGCGAGCGTGACCAAGGACGCTCTGATGGAACATGCCAAGGTGCATGTGCACGAGCGCGCCGCCCACCCGAAATATGTGGAGATCATGCCGGAGCTGCCCAAGACGGCGGTGGGCAAGATCTTTAAGCCGGACCTGCGCAAGGCGGCGATCACCCGCGTCTATGATGCGGCGCTGACCAAAGCCGGCGTGCCTGCACATATCGACCACGTGATTGACGACAAAAAGCGCGGTCTGATCGCTCAGGTGAAGCGCACCGGCGACGCCTCTGACGAAGATGTCAGCAAAGTGCTCGGTGATTTCATCAACGCCTGGGAATGGCTGGGCGAAGACGCAGCATAACGGCTGAGTTTCGTGAAAAATCAAAAGGGTGCGGCGCGGGCTGCACCCTTTTTCTTTACGCCGCGGGCAAAAGCGGTCACGCTCCGGTGCAACAGGACAGAGGGAGCGGCAGATGGCGGGACACGGGTATGAGAGCGGGCGGCTGGATTTGCCGTTTGTGGGGATTTCGACCTTTGGCAAGCGGCCCTATGTTGCCGATTGGGACGCGCTGGACGCGGATGTGGCCATCCTTGGGGCGCCGTTTGATTTTGGCACGCAATGGCGCAGCGGCGCGCGGTTTGGCCCGCGTGCGGTGCGGGAGGCCTCCACGCTGTTCAGCTTTGGTCACGCGGGGGCTTATGACCATGAGGACGACGAGACCTATCTGCCAGCCAGCGTGCGGATCGTGGACATGGGGGATGCGGACATCGTGCACACCGACACGCTCAAAAGCCATGCCAATATCGAAGCGGGGGTGCGCGCCGCTCTGAAGGCGGGGGCGCTGCCCGTAACCATCGGCGGTGATCACTCGATCAATATCCCCTGCATCAATGCCTTTGACGATCAGGGCGATATTCACGTGCTGCAGATTGATGCGCATCTGGATTTTGTGGACGAACGCCACGGGGTGCGCTTTGGCCACGGCAACCCGATGCGGCGCGCGGCAGAAAAAACCTATGTGACCGGGCTGACCCAAGTGGGCATTCGCAACGTGAGCTCCACCGCCAAGGAGGGCTATGCCGATGCGCGGGCCATGGGCAGCTCGATCCTGAGCGTGCGTCAGGCGCGCAAGCTTGGGCCAGAGGGCACCATTGCGCAGATCCCTGAGGGCGCGCGGGTTTACGTGACGATTGATATCGATGCGTTTTGCCCTTCCATTGCGCCGGGCACGGGCACACCGAGCCATGGCGGTTTTCTCTACTATGACGTGCTTGAGATGTTGCAGGTGCTGGCCAAACGCCATGAGGTGGTGGGCATTGATCTGGTGGAAGTGGCCCCGGATTATGATCAGAGCGGGTCGACCGCGATCTTGGCGGCACAGGTGCTGTTGAACCTGTTGGGATTCGTGTTTGCAGCGCGCGATCAGAGTTGAATCGCATTGGCAAAGCACGGGCCTTGAGGTTATGTTGCCCTAGAAAATATGCGTATATATTATAGCTGAGCGCCGTTAGCGCTATACGTTTCTACGCGCGCTTAGCGGGTTTTTGACGGGGCGCAGCGCGCGTCGGAAATCAGGCCGATTACCGCCTAAAAAACTATCTAAGAGTCACATTAAACTATTTTCTTCCTCTCCTGATTGTTCTATGTGCGCCGCCCTGCGGATCGGCTAGTACGCCGGATGATTTGGCGAGGAGACACAATCAATGGAAGACTTCATTGCAAAGCAGAGCGACACTGCGGTTCTCGTTCAAATGCAAAAAGTCCAAATGCAGGCGATGGAGCAGGCCACGGGTGTTGGCTATTGGTGTCTTGACCTGCAGCGAGAGGCGCTCTGGTGGAGCGAGAAGACCAAGCAGATCCATGAGGTGGCCCCGGATTTTGAGCCGGATCTGAGCAAGGCGATTGAGTTTTACCTGCCGGAATATCGTGAGGGGGTGCAGAAGGCGCTTGATCTCGTGCTGTCGGCAGGGACGCCCTGGAATGGGACGCTGCAGATCGTCACCGCGCGGAACCGCAAACTGTGGGTTCAGGCTGTCTGTGCGCCAGTATATTCCGGGGACAAGGTGATCGCGATTGCCGGGTCATTCAGAGAGATATCTGAAGAACAGGAAGGTACTGAAGCGCCCCGGCATCTGAGCTCGCCGCAGGGGATGTCTGTTCTGGAGCTGCAGCACGCGAGCAGAGCGCTCAATGAGGCGGCGATTGTCGCCACGGCGGATCGACGGGGCCGGATCACAAGCGTGAACCAAAAGCTGCTCGATATTTCGGGGTATTCCGAAGAGGAACTGATCGGGGCGGACCACCGCATTCTGAATTCCGGCGAACATGACAAAGACTTCTTTGTCGATCTTTGGAAGACCATTTCCAAAGGGCAGATCTGGCGAGGAGAGATTTGCAACCGACGCAAGGACGGGCGGCTCTATTGGGTGGACACGCTGATCTATCCGATCCGCGGCGAAGACGACAAAGTGGAGAAATACCTCTCGATCCGCTTTGATGTGACCGAGCGCGTGGAAGCCTCCAAGCTGGTGTCAAACTTCTTTGACGTTTCCATGGCGCCGCATTGTATCTTTGATCAGTCGGGGCGGATCCAGCAGGTGAACCATGCTTTCTGCCAGCTGGTGCATAAGACTGAGAAAGAGCTGATCGGGCGGGATATTCTGGAGTTTGTGCAGCCCGAAGATCACGGCGAAGTGCCCAACTTCCAGCAATCGCCTCCTGACCCGCATGTGCCAAATCCGGCGCGTCTGAGGCTGATCGACGGGCATGGCAATGTGCGCCACACCGAGTGGCAGAGCCGCGTATATGGAACGCTGATTATTGCCTCAGGCCATGATCTGACAGCAGAGGTGGAGCGGCGTGAGGCGCTGGATGAGGCCAAACGCTCCGCCGAAGAAGCGAGCTTCTCCAAATCGGCGTTTCTGGCAAACATCAGCCATGAAATCAGAACGCCGCTGAACGCGATTGTCGGCGTTGCGGATGGGCTCTTGGACAAGCCGGGCCTGTCTGAAGAGGACAAGAAACTCATCCAGATGATTTTTGACAGCGGCAAGGTGCTGGAGCGCCAGATGTCGGACATTCTGGATTTTTCAAAGATCGAAGCGGGCAAAAGCGAGCTGTTGAACCAGCCGTTCTCGCCAGAGGACATGTTGCAACGCGCGGTGGCCCCCCATGCGGAGGCGGCGCAGGCCAAAGGTGTGGCCTTTCATGTGGATATTGACCCGCAGGCCAGCATTCCGGTTTTGGGTGACGATATGCGGGTGCGTCAGATCGTGTCCAATCTGGCGTCAAATGCGGTCAAGTTTACGTCCAAGGGGGCGATCACGACGCGACTGCGTTGTGTGGCGGATTGCGAAACCGCCTCTTTGGAAATCACCCTGAAAGACACCGGCGTGGGCTTTCCGACGCGCACCGAAACGGATGAGTTTGACCGGTTTGACCAAAAGGGCAGAAGCAGCACTGAGGGCTACTCCGGCACCGGGCTTGGCCTGTCGATCAGCTCCTCTCTTGCGCGCCAGATGGGTGGCCGCCTGTCGGTGGTGTCTGCGCCGGGAGAAGGCAGTGCCTTCCTTGTGGAGCTGCCGCTGCGGCGGGCACAGCCCGCAGAACCCAAGTTGGTCGCATCAGCGCCAGCCAAGAAATTCGCCGGCAGCCTGAAGGGGCGCAGGGTTCTGATTGCCGAGGACATCAAGGCGAACCAGAAAATCGTCGCTTTGCTGTTGAAGGTCACAGGCTGTGAGACGGCCTTTGCGAACAACGGCAAAGAGGCGGTGGCGCTGTATCACTCCTGGAAGCCGGATGTGGTCCTGATGGATATGATGATGCCGGAGATGAACGGCCTTGAAGCGACACGGGAAATCCGGGTTCAGGAGAGAATACGCCGCCTGCCACGCATGCCGATCCTGATGCTGTCGGCCAATGCCATGCGTGAACATATCCAGCAGGCGGAGGATGCGGGTTGTGATGCGCATATTTCCAAGCCGGTGAATAAGAAGGCGTTGATCACTGCCATTCTGGAACGGGTCGAGAGCGACGCGGGCGACGCGCCGTTGGTGCAGCAAGGCAGCATCAGCGCCTAAGGGCGGGCAGCGCAGCAGAACATGAGAGCACTTGCGGCAGGACGCGCGGCTTCTTAGCGCGTGCCTGCCGGCGCGCTTTGCAGGAGCAGAAAGCCTGCGCCCCTTGAAACCCGCGCGCCAAGGCTTAATGTCGCGCCAACGCGATTTCCAACAGGATCCCCCCATGAAAATGAACCCGCTTGGCCGGACGGGCCGCTCTGTTTCTGAATATTGCCTTGGCACAATGACCTTCGGCACCCAGACCGATGAGGCTGACGCCCATGCGCAGATGGATATGGCGCTGGACCATGGCATCAACGTCATTGACGCGGCCGAGCTTTATCCGGTGAACCCGATTAGCGCGGAGACGCAGGGGCGCACCGAGGAAATTCTCGGTACATGGTTTGCCAAGACCGGACGCCGGGATGCCTGGGTGCTGGCCACCAAACACGGCGGGGCAGGGGTGAAGCACATCCGCGATGGCGCGCCGATCACCGGCGCGTCGGTGCGCACGGCGGTGGAAGGATCGCTGAAGCGCCTGCAAACCGAGCATATCGACCTCTATCAGCTGCATTGGCCCAACCGTGGCTCTTATATGTTCCGCCAGAATTGGGAATATGACCCGTCCGCCCAGAACAAGGCCGAGACGTTGGCAAACATGGAGGAGGTGCTGGACGCGCTGCAGGCGGAGGTCGACCGCGGCACCATCGGCGCCTTTGGCCTGTCCAATGAAAGCGCTTGGGGCACCGCGCAGTGGCTGCGCCTGTCTGAGGAGAAAGGCACCCCGCGTGTGGCTTCGATCCAGAATGAATACTCGCTGCTGTGCCGGATGTTTGACACCGATCTGGCGGAGTTGTGCCTGAACGAAGATGTGGGGCTGCTGGCGTTTTCCCCTCTGGCGACCGGTTTGCTGACCGGGAAGTATCAGAACGGTCAGACACCGGAAGGCTCGCGCAAGGCGATCAACGGGGATCTGGGCGGGCGCGTGAGCCCGCGGGTCTTCGATGCGGTGCAGGCTTATCTGGATATTGCGGCCAAACACGGGCTTGATCCGGTGCATATGGCGATGGCCTTTACGGTGCAGCGCCCGTTCATGTGTTCCTCGATTTTTGGGGCCACCACGCTGCCGCAGCTGGAGCATCTGCTCAAAGGCGCGGAGGTGACGCTGAGTGATGAGGTTCTGGCAGAGATCAACGCGGCCAACCGCGCGCACCCGATGCCTTACTAAACACCAATTTTGAAACGCAGCCCCCAGCACTCACATATTTTGGGGGCTGCGTTTCTGACAAAGGATGACTGAGAAGATGCTTCCTCAAACTGATGAAACCGAAGTGCTGGCCACAATCCGTGCCTCCGGCCCGCGCCGGGTGTTTGGCATTGGCACATTGGCCCTGTTGGGCGGCTTGCTTGTGTATTTGGCGCTGGCCACGTCGCCTGCGCTGATCTGGCAGGTCTTCCTGCTGGTCTTGGGCGTGCTGTCTTTGTGGCTGGCGGAGAGCACGCGGCGGGCAACGGAGAACACCATTCAGCTCACCCGCGCAGGGATGGCGACCGACAGTGGCGAGGTGATTGCCCCTCTGGACGATATTGCGGCGGTGAAGCGCGGTATGTTTGATCTGAAACCGTCCAACGGGTTCACAGTGGTGCTGAAAACCTCGCGCCCCCGCCGTTGGCAGCCGGGCCTGTGGTGGGCTCTGGGGAAGCGCGTTGGCATTGGCGGGGTCACACCCGGCTCCGAAGCCAAGTCGATGGCGCAGATCTTGGAAGCGCTGCTGGTAGAAAGAGGCGGCTCAGAGATCTGAGCCGCCTTTCAAATTGTTTTGCACTGAGCTGCCTATGGATCAGGCGCCGTTCCAGGCGAGGTTGGCCACGAAGCGGGGGCGGGTGAACACGAAGGTGTTCATCGGGAAGCCGTCCCAATCATCGCCCCACCAGCGTTTCATGATCACCGGCGGTGCGTAGGTGCCAAAGGTTTGCACCACAATCAGGCTTTCCCCCGGCACCAGCGTTGGCAGGTTCTCACCAAGCTCGGGCAGGTCCGCATCGGTCAGGGTGCGCGACGGCAGCGTGCTGTGCGACCATTCCAGATCGTGGGCGTTGGTGTTTGAGTCCCAAGACACCAGGCTCACGGTCATTTCTTGCTCGCCACGCAGGGTGGAGATTTCCTCAAACAGGGTGTGCACACCGTCAATGTAGCTGGAGTCCACTGCGGCGGTTTCCCGTGACAGCATGTCAGACACCGCAAAGGCGGCTTTTTCCGTGGTGGAGCGTGCGCGGTAAGCGTCAAACAGCACGGCCATGGCCATCAGCGCTAGGAACAGGGCTGGCCACATGATCACGGTCTCCACCGCGACACTGCCGCGCGTGTCTTTGCGAAAATCTCGGATGAGCTGGAAAACAGATGGAATATTCATGGCTTAACGAGGCTCCTGAACAAAGGCGTTCATGACAACAAGCGCGTAATCACCGGCGTCATCTTTGTGCAGCGCCGATCCGATCATCGACGTTGGGAAGATAGGTGTGACCTTGGCGCAGGCGCGCAGCACCATCAGATCGTTTTCGGCGCCATCTTCAAAACGGGTGACCGGCTGAGTTGCTTCGGAACGATCGGTGCAGATGGTGTTTTCATCCATAGACACATAGTTGCGCGGATCACGGGTCACCATTTCCAGTTTCATGTTGCTTTCGCAGTTTGGAATGATGGAGGCCCGTTCACAGACCTGTGCAACCAATTCGTCATGGCTTGGGGTGAACCCGGTGGAGAGGCGGATGTCGCGCACCGCCATATCCAGAGAGCGCTCCAGATAGGAGTAGCGCAGGGTCATCAGGCCAAGCTCCACAGAGGAGAGGAACAGACCGATAAAGAAGGGCACCATGATGACAAATTCAATTGTGGTGCTGCCGTCTTCATCGCGACGGAACGCGCGGGGCAGATTTGCAAGTCTCCGGATCATTGGGTCAACCTCAACTGGCGAATAGATGTTGCGATGGTTGCGAAGGCATTGCGGATTTCCAGACCGTTCACATCAAAGTAGTGGCTGTCGGAGCTGGCGCAGTCTTTCAGCACGGCCTGACCGTTTGAAGGCGCTTCAAAGCCGATGGTGAAGACGATGATGCCCGCATCTTTGGCCGCCTGACAGACTTCGCGTGTCCGCGCATCTTTCTGGGACGTTTTGAAGGAGCTGCGCACACCGTAGTGCCAGTCGTTGTAGGCCGCGTTGGAGCCCATGAAGGGGCGGTACAGATACTCCGCGATCCAAGAACTCGTCGTGTAGGCCCAGAGGTCAGGATATGTGATGACTTCTGCAGAGCCCGGCTCGTTCACGGTAACTGTCGTGGTGACCTGGCGATAGCGGCGGCAAGAACCGTTCCAGTAGTATGATCTGCATTCCCAGCTGGTTTCGGTCTTGTCATAGACACCTTCACCGTAAGCCCAGTTCTTCCACTCATAGGTCGAGGGCCAGTAGAACAGCGGCTCTGAGGTGATGCCGTCGTAGTCCTGGTCGTTCACATCCTGGCCAACATAGACGGAGTAGAAGTCCTCCTGTTCGTTGTACCAGACATTGGACTCGCCTGAGCGGTAGTCGTCTCTGATATAGTACTGGCTGGTGTTCTGACCGTCAGTCATGAGAACCACCACCTTCAGGGACTCGTTGGTCCCGTATTCATAAGGGCGATCTGCGAAACCACTGGAGATGTGGCTACCTTCGATCAGGTTGGCCGCAATTGGTTCAAAGGACGGATCCACCAGAGCGGTGCCCCATTTCATACCAACGTCGATCGAGGTGTTGCCGCGGGCGGTGAGGGCCGAGATGTAGTTTTTCAGCGTGGTGCGGTCGCTTTCCAGCACAATGGCTTCACGGCCGCTGTCAAACTCACAGACAGGCAAGCTGTTCACCGGTGTCGGCGTCGCATCGCGGTTGTCATAGCGATACCACGGGTCAAAGTGCATGGTGCGCTGGTACGTGGCCGTCGGCGAGATTTCCGTGTTGTTGAAATCGCTGCTGGTGAAGTTCACGCAGTTGGAATAGGCGTTTTCACCCGTGGTGTTCAGCTCTGCCATGACTTCGTCAGGAATGGACACCTGCGTTGCGTAGGGCACGATGGAAACAGACAATGTGCCGTCTTCGGTGTTGTCATCCATTGTGTCGATGAACTCTTGAGCCGCGATCTTGAGGTTGGTCAGGCGGTTGTTGCTGTTCATCGAACCGGACACGTCGAGAACCATGGAGATTTCGATGTTTCCGATGCTTTCGATCGCGGTGCCGGTCGCAGAAACGGTGATTTCGCCGATATCCTGCGTGCTGCTGGTCGCGTCGGTGAGCTGATCAGCGGAGCCCTCTCCAGCCGAAGAGCCGCTGGCTTCGCCGTCGCCGTTCCAGGCCCGTTTGAAGCGCGCGCCAACCTGGCTGTTGCGCAGGACCGTGGGCACGGTGGCGGAGGCGCTAACCTTGCGGTGGTTCAGCGTGATCTCTGAAGATGTCGAAACGCTGTCATATTCGACGCCGGATTTGTCAAAGTAGTCTTCGACCACCGCATCGGGCGCGCGTTCCTGATCCATGTCGGCGGCCGCCAGAACGGCGCGGTCCAGCGTGTGCTGCAGGCGCGTGCGTTTCATTTCTGCCAACATGATGTCGGCGCCCAGGCCGCCAATCATCACCATCATGATGACCAGCACAACGGCGAATCCGACCATCACGCCGTCTTCCTCTTTGCGGAAACGGGTGATTATCCCCAGATTTCCGGCACTTGGACCTGGACTGTTGGTGCGCCGTTTGCGGACTGTAAACTGTTTCATATTACTCACCTCGTATCGACGCATCAAAATGGAGTTCCCACCGAAGTTGCGGTTTGCGCCAAGGATCTTATCCAAGCAGATTGGGGCGGAATTGGGGCCTAAACGGGTGGTTAATGCGGCCTTGAGGCAGGTTTTTTTGTTTTTCAGTAAGGGTTTGGATACAGTCTTTGATTTGACCGGTGTTCTGTTTCCGAACTGAAAACATCCCTGACACGCAACTGTGACATGGATTCCTCTATCGTCACGGGCCGACTTATCGCCTAACTCTTGATTAAGTCGATTGGTGTGACGGTGAGTCGCAGTCGTTTGCTTGTCGGGAGGAAAAAGATGAGCACAATTCAAGAACCGAGTTTTCGGGAAAGTGTCGACCTGATGTTCAACAGAGCGGTTGCTCTGATGGACCTTCCGCCCGGCTTGGAAGAAAAGATCCGGGTCTGCAACGCGACCTATACGGTACGGTTTGGTGTCCGCCTGCGCGGCCAGATCCAGACGTTTACCGGCTACCGGTCAGTTCACAGCGAGCATATGGAACCCGTGAAGGGTGGTATCCGCTTTGCAATGGGTGTGAACCAGGATGAGGTTGAGGCGCTGGCGGCGTTGATGACCTATAAATGCGCGCTGGTGGAAGCGCCGTTTGGCGGCTCCAAGGGCGGCCTGCGGATCGATCCGCGTAAATATGATGAACATGAGCTGGAGCAGATCACGCGCCGTTTCGCCTATGAGCTGGCCAAGCGCGACCTGATCCACCCCTCGCAGAACGTTCCGGCGCCGGATATGGGCACCGGTGAGCGCGAGATGGCCTGGATGGCGGACCAATATGCCCGCATGAACACCACGGACATCAATGCGCGGGCCTGTGTGACCGGCAAACCGCTCAACGCGGGTGGCATCTCCGGCCGGGTCGAGGCCACCGGACGTGGCGTGCAATATGCACTGCGCGAGTTCTTCCGTGATCCGCTTGACGTGAAGAAAGCCGGTATGACCGGATCTCTGGACGGCAAGCGCGTGATTGTGCAGGGGCTTGGCAACGTGGGCTATCACGCCGCCAAATTCCTGAGCGAGGAAGATGGTTCCAAGATCATTGGCATCATCGAACGCGACGGCGCGCTGCACAATCCGGATGGCATTGATGTGGATGCGGTGCAGCAGTGGCTGTCCAAGCACGGCGGTGTGTCCGGCTTCCCGGATGCGAGCTATACCCAGAACGGCGCGGCGATCCTTGAAGAAGACTGTGACATTCTGGTGCCTGCGGCGCTGGAAGGGGTCATCAACCTTGAGAACGCAGCCAACATCAAGGCTCCGCTGATCATCGAGGCCGCCAACGGTCCGATCACCGCGGGGGCAGATGACATTCTGCGCAAGAAAGGCACCGTGATCATTCCGGATATGTATGCCAACGCCGGTGGTGTGACCGTGTCTTACTTTGAGTGGGTCAAAAACCTGAGTCACATCCGCTTTGGCCGGATGCAGCGTCGTCAGGAAGAGGCGCGTCACCAGCTTGTTGTGGATGAGCTGGAACAGATCAGTGCCGCGCTGGGCGGTCAGTATAAGCTCACCGATGGCTTCAAGCAGAAGTATCTGCGCGGGGCGGGTGAGCTGGAGCTGGTACGCTCTGGTCTGGATGACACCATGCGGATTGCCTATCAGTCCATGCGGGATGTCTGGCATTCTCGGGACGACGTGGAAGATCTGCGCACCGCCGCCTATCTTGTCTCGATCGAGAAGGTGGCTGCCAGCTACCGCGCGAAGGGTCTCTGAGCGCATGGCGCCCGTCGATCTGGATATCGGGTGCCGCTGCGGCCGGTTTGGTGCCGTACTCAAAGATGTGAGCCCGCGTATGGGCTCACATGTGCAATGTCACTGCACGGACTGCCAAACCGCCGCGCGCGTGCTGGGCGCAGAAGATCAGTTGTTGCCGCGCGGCGGCAGCGACATTTTCCAAACCACTCCTGCGCATTTGCAGATCATCAAGGGGGAAGAGCATCTGGCCTGTTTGCGACTGTCGCCCAAAGGTCTGATGCGCTGGTATGCGGCGTGTTGTGACACGCCGTTGTTCAATTGCCTGCCGCACACCAAGCTGGCCTTTGTCGGGATCTGGGTTCCGGCGATGCAGGGGGCTGAGGTTTCCAAGGCCATTGGCAAGGTGATTGCGGTGGTGCGCACGCAGGATGCGCCCATGGGTGCGGAGCGGTTGCGCGAATACGGGTTCAACCGTGCGGGGTTTCAGGTGCTGGCCCGCCACTTCAGCGCTTTGATGCGGGGGCAGGTAAAGCAGACCCCCCTGTTTGACATGGCCGGTGCGCCTGTGGTGACACCCCGTGTGCTGACCAAAGAAGAGCGCAAATCCGCCACGCCGTGAAGGCATACCCAAGGCACCGCTCGCTGTGTTCACGCAGGATTTAGCGCTTTTATTAGTATTTTAGCGATACTGTGCTATCCTAAACCAAGCAGACTGATCTTTCGTACTGAACCATGCGTAGAGCCTTTAAAGGGCTTATGGAGACTGTGACCTGAAATGATCCGAGCAACATGCACCATTGCCGTTGTGGCCTGTTTGGCGTCTCAGACGTTTGCGCAGGGCAACGAGGCCGCGCCGGAAGGTTGGGTGTTTCAGCTTGAAAGTGCTTATCTCTCACAAGGCGACTCTGATCTGTCCTCCGGCAGCGCGTTTGCGGCGGAGCGCGGATATCTGCGGCTCGGGTCGTTTAACCGGCGCGCCGACGGTTTGAGTGTTGGCCTGTCAGCCACGCTTGGGCAGACCGATTATGACTTTGACACAGCGGCCCCCTGGGGGCGCATCCGGGAGAACAGCCTGTCGCTGACCTTTGCAGGGCGCAACCGCAATGGCATGAACTGGTTTGTGGCGCCAACGCTGCGGGAGCGCGCAGAAACCGGTGCCGGATTGGATGACGGCGTGACGGCAGGGGCCTTTGCCGGTGTGAGCTGGTCCTTGAATGACCGGCTGACGATTGGCCCCGCCATCGGTGCTTTTGAGGGCGTGGGTAGTGAGGATGTCGATGTCTTCCCGGCTCTGCTGCTTGACTGGCAAATCTCTGACCGGTTCAGCCTCACAACAGGGCCGACGCTTGGAGCCTCGCAGGGGCCGGGGCTGTCTTTGCGCTATGCTCTGGATGACGACTGGGGGGTGACGCTTTCGGCGCGGCGGGAGAGCAATCGCTTTGCGCTGTCAGATCGCGGTGCGACACCCGGTGGCGCGGGCGAAGACACAAGCGTGCCGGTGGTGGTGAGCCTGAACTACAAACCACGCCCTTCGATGAACTTTGCGGTCTTTGCCGGAGCGGAATTTGACGGGCAGCTGGAGGTGGAAAATGCCGCCGGCGCCACGGTGCGCAAAGAGAGCTATGACACTGCGCCATTGCTGGGCATTGCTGTGTCGCTGGCGTTCTGAAACGTCGCAGTAAGGACATCCTTGATTGCAATCAAAAATCTTGCGCCGCATGGTACGCTCATGCGGGCTGAGGATGTGTGCGCAGAGACACGTCTTGGCTTGTAGCGGCGGTATTGTGCGCCAGAGAGATGTGACGAAACAGGGGGGCGGATCATGCGGTTTTCAGGGCTGAAAGTGCTCGCGGAAGGTTTGCGCGGCAATAAGGGCTGGCAGGCCCATTGGCGGGATGCGGAGCCCAAGCCGGAATATGATCTGGTGATCATCGGTGGTGGTGGGCACGGGCTTTCCACTGCCTATTACCTCGCCAAGAACCATGGGCTGACAAATGTTGCCGTGCTGGAGAAAGGCTACCTCGGCGGCGGGAATGTGGGGCGCAACACCACGATTGTGCGCGCGAACTACTTTCTGCAGGGCAACAGCGAGTTTTACTCCCACTCCCTGAAGCTCTGGGAAGGGCTGGAAGAAGACCTGAACTACAATGTGATGCATTCCCAACGTGGGCTGATCAATCTGTTCCACAGTGACGGGCAGCGCGATGCCTTTGTGCGGCGCGGCAATATGATGGTCAATCAGGGCGATGATGCGATCTTGCTCGACCGTGAAGGCGTGCGCAAACATCTGCCCTATCTGGATTTCAAACAGGCGCGGTTCCCGATCTACGGCGGGCTGTACCATCCGCGCGGCGGCACCGCGCGCCACGATGCGGTGGCCTGGGGCTATGCGCGCGGGGCGTCAGACCGCGGTGTCGATCTGGTGCAGAATTGCGAAGTCACCGGCATTGATATCGAAGGCGGCGTTGTCAAAGGTGTGCAGACCACGCGCGGCGCGATCCGTGCCAAGAAGGTGGGGATCATCGTTGCGGGCCGCTCGGGCCAGGTGGCGGCGATGGCGGGGCGGCGTCTGCCGGTGGAAAGCCATGTGCTGCAAGCCTTTGTGACCGAAGGGCTGAAGCCGGTGATCAACCATGTGATCAGCTTTGGCATGGGGCATTTCTACATCAGCCAGTCCGACAAGGGCGGTTTGGTCTTTGGCGGGGATCTCGATTTTTACGCCTCTTATGCGGCGCGCGGCAATCTGCCGATGAAAGAGCATGTCATGGAGGCGGGCATGACGCTGATGCCGATGATCGGCAAAGCCAAGGTGCTGCGCAGTTGGGGCGGGATCATGGATATGACGCCGGATGGCTCTCCGATCATCGACAAGATGGAGGGCATCGAGGGGCTCTATATCGACTGCGGCTGGAACTACGGCGGCTTTAAGGCGGTGCCGGCCTCTGGCTGGTGTATGGCGCATCTGATGGCCACGGATCAGCACCATGAGGTGGCGGCAAAGTTCCGGCTCGATCGCTTCCGCACCGGGGTTGGGATCATGGATGAAGAGGGCACAGGCTCTCAGCACAATTTGCACTGAAATATTTTGATACTGAGGGGGCAGCAATGAAGACTGCAATGAAAACGATGGCCCTGACCACTGCGCTTTTGGCTGGACCTGCATTGGCGGATGGGCTGCCTGAGGGCTGCTATGTGCGGGACTACTCCGACGCGCATTTGGCATCGCAACCCCAGCAGGTTGTGGATTGGATGCAGCTTTGGGTGTACCAAAATCAGTTTGAAAACAAATCTGCCATGATGCAGGTCCGGTTTGCCGCGCAAGGGCATGTGGCAGGCACACGCCATGCGGGGCAGGTGCTGGATCAATCGGCATTGTGCTATGAGTTTGAAGGTGGTCCGACCTGCGTGGTCGATTGTGACGGAGGCCGTTTCCAAGTCGTACGGGACACGGGCGACGCCATCACCATTCAGACAAATTACTTTATGGTTGGCCAAACCGGCAGCTGTGGTGGCGCGGCAGATTTGGCGGAGAAACCGGACCAAGCGGTCAAATACAAACTCTACCGCGCTGATGCGCGCCAATGTGCGGGCGTACGTGCCCTTCTGGTGCGTGACGGGGTGCCGCCGCAAGAGGGTCCAAGCGATACGGGGGACAGCAAATGAGGTTGACATGTCCAGTGTGCGGCGCGCGTGACCGGCGCGAGTTTTACTATATGGGGGACGCGGTGGCGCTCCAGCGGCCTTCGCCGGAGGCCAGCGATGAGGTGTGGGATGATTATCTGCACAACCGCGCAAATCCGGCGGGGGAGACCCGCGATCTGTGGCAGCATGAGGCGGGCTGTGGGGCGTGGCTTGTGGTGCGGCGCAACACCATCACCCATGAGATCTACGATGTGACGCTGGCCTGCGACGCCAAACAGGCGCTCCAAGAGGAGGCGGAAGCATGAGGATTGCGGGCAAGGGGCAGATCAACCGCGACAAGCCGGTCACCTTTCAGTTTGACGGCGCACCGGTCAGCGGCTTTGAAGGCGACACCGTGGCCTCGGCGCTTTTGGCCAATGATATCAAGCTGGTGGCGCGCTCTTTTAAATATCACCGGCCGCGCGGGATTATGGGGGCAGGCTCTGAGGAGGCCAATGCGCTGGTCACCTTGGGGCGAGGATCCAGACAGGAGCCCAACCTGCGCGCCACAATGATCCCGGTGCGGCAGGGGCTGGAGATTTTCAGCCAGAACCGCTGGCCGACACTGGGAATGGATCTGCTCTCCGTGAATGATCTGGCCGCACCGTTTCTGGGCGCGGGGTTCTACTACAAGACTTTCATGTGGCCGCGCGCCTTTTGGGAGCGGCTTTATGAGCCGATGATCCGTCGCGCGGCGGGGCTTGGCGCGCTGAGTGGGCGGAACTGTGAAGAGCGCTATGAGAAAGCCTATGCGTTCTGCGATGTGCTGGTGATTGGCGCGGGGCCTGCGGGTTTGATGGCGGCGCTGACCGCTGGGCGCGCGGGGGCCGATGTGATCCTCGCGGATGAAGATATGCACATGGGCGGGCGGCTCAACGGTGAGGACGAAGAGGTCGGCGGCATGCCGGGCGCGGCGTGGGCCGCAGAGGCGGTGGCGGAGCTGGCGGCGATGCCCAACGTACGGCTGATGACACGCACCACGGTGACGGGCGCTTATGACCAAGGCACATACGGCGCGTTGGAGCGGATCGTGGACGGGCCTGCGCGCAGCGACAAACCCCGCGAATGTTTCTGGCGGATCGTGGCCAAAGGGGCCGTGCTCTGTGCCGGTGCGATTGAGCGGCCCATCGCCTTTCGCAACAATGACCGTCCTGGGATAATGGGTGCGGCGGCAGTGCGTACCTATCTGCACCGCTATGGCGTGGCGCCGGGCAAGGCCATCACCCTGTTCACCAACAACGACAATGGTCACCGCACCGCGCGCGATCTGATCCGGGCCGGGGCGCATGTGGCGGCGGTGCTGGATACGCGCCATGACGGGCCGGAGGGCGAGGGCTATAGCGTGATCCCGGGGGCTGAGGTCTGCAACGCAGGCGGTCGGCGGGCTCTGGAAAGCATCACCTATCGCACCGTAAGCGGTGAGGAAAAAATTCGCACCGATTGTCTGGCGGTGTCCGGCGGCTGGAACCCGACGCTGCATCTGACCTGTCATATGAACGGGCGGCCGGAATGGAGCCGCCAGATTGAGAGCTTTGTGCCGGTGCCCGGGGCGATCCCGGGATTGCGCACTGCGGGGGCCTGTCAGGGGACATTCTCGACCCATGGCGCGCTGACAGAAGGCGCGGCAGCGGCGCGCGATGTGCTGGCGGAGCTGGGGCTTGATGCCTCTGAGGTGGCAACACCGGAGGCAGAAGATGCCCCCTACGCGCTGAAGGCCCATTGGGCCGTCGCGGGCAGCGGACGCGCCTGGCTTGATTTTCAGAACGATGTGACCGTGAAGGATGTGAAGCAGGCAGCGAAGGAGAATTTCCAGTCTGTTGAACATATGAAGCGCTACACCACGCAGGGCATGGCACCTGATCAGGGCAAGAACTCCAACATCGGCGCACTTGCCATTCTGGCGGATGTGACCGGGCGGGGCATTCCTGAAACCGGGACCACCACCTACCGCCCGCCGTTCGTGCCGGTGACGATAGCGGCCATGGGGGCAGGGGCGCAGGGCAAAGGCTTTGCGCCGGAGCGTTTCACCACCAGCCATGCGGCCAGCGTCGCGGCCAAGGCCCCGATGATAGAGGCGGGGCTCTGGTATCGCCCGAGCTATTTCCCAAACGCCGGGGAGGTGAAGTGGCGCGAAAGCTGTGATCGCGAGGTCACGATGGTGCGCAACGCGGTGGGCATTTGCGATGTCTCCACATTGGGCAAGATCGACGTGCAAGGCCCTGATGCGGCTGCGTTTTTGGATTTTGTCTACACCAACACCATGAGCACATTGAAGCCGGGGCGCGTGCGCTATGGGCTGATGCTGCGCGAAGATGGCACGGTGATGGATGACGGCACCTGCGCGCGCATGGGGGAAAACCACTATGTGATCACCACCACGACCGCAGCTGCGGGCACGGTGATGCGCCATCTGGAATATGTGCACCAATGTCTGCGGCCCGAGCTGGATCTGGCGATGATCAGCACCACAGAGCAATGGGCGCAGTTTGCGGTGGCCGGACCAAAGGCGCGCGCTTTGCTGAATGAGGTGCTGGATGCGCCGTTGGAGGAGAGCGCTTTCCCCTTCATGGCCTGCGGTTCCGTGCAGATTGGCGGGGTTGATGCGCGACTGTTCCGGATCTCCTTCAGCGGGGAGCATGCCTATGAAATCGCGGTGCCAGCACGCTATGGTGCCAGCTTGTTTGACGCGCTCCTGACCCAAGCTGAGGCGCTGGGCGGCGGGGCCTATGGCATGGAAGCGCTGAATGTGCTGCGGATTGAAAAGGGCTTTATCACCCATGCGGAAATTCACGGCCGGGTCACGGCCTTTGACATCGGCATGGAGCGCATGGTGAGCCAGAAGAAAGACTGTATCGGCAAAACCATGAGCGAGCGGCCCGGGCTTTGGGGCGAGGAGCGTGAACAGCTGGTTGGCCTGATGCCGGTGGGGCCGGTGAAGCAGTTGACGGCGGGGGCGCATCTGTTTGCGCCTGAGGCGGAGCCTGTGCGGCAAAACGAGCAGGGCTACACCACCTCGGTGGGCTATTCGCCGACGCTGGAAAGCTTCCTTGGATTGGCGTTTTTGCGCAATGGGCGCGCGCGTCATGGTGAGGAGGTGATGATGGTGGATCATCTGCGGGGCGTGACGGCGCGCTGTAAGGTCTGTGATCCGGTGTTTTTTGATGCTGATGGAGGGCGGTTGCGTGATTGAATTGAAAGCAAAATCCGCCTGTGAAGGCCTGCTGCCCAAACGGGTTGGCGACATGCGTATTGAAGAGGCTGAGACAAGGCATATCACCTCGATTGCCCCACTGGAGGGGCAGGCAGCAGCAGTTGATGAGGCACTTATGGTGGCGCACAAACTGAGCTTTCCCAAGCCAAACCGCAGCACGGGACGGGCTGGCGAGCGGCTGATCTGGAGCGGACGCGGGCAGGCCTTTCTGATGGGGCCTGCGCTGGCGGCGGATCTGAGCGGGCTCGCGGCGGTGACCGATCAGAGCGACGCCTGGGCGGTTGTGAGACTGGAAGGAGAGCAGGGTGCCGATGTGCTGGCACGGCTTGTGCCGGTGGACCTGCGCCCCCAGAGCTTTAAGCGCGGGCATACTGTGCGCACGCTTTTGGGGCATATGACCGTGTCGATCACGCGGGTCGGCGACAGCAGCTTTCAGATCATGGCGTTCCGCTCGATGGCCAAAACCCTGGTTCACGAGCTCATAACAGCGATGGAAAGCTTGGGAGCACGGGGGTAATCTCTCCGGATCAGAAGTGATTCAGGAGAGTGGGGATGGTCCGGTATATTGTGGCGTTTGCGGCGTTGGGCCCGATGATGGGAACAGCGGCCTTTGCGGCAGACAACAAAGAAGAGGTCTGCGGCTATCAGGGCGCGGTGATGACAGCCATTCAGGAGGCCCGTCTGGACCGCGTGAAAGAGCGCGACCTGCAGGAGCACCTGAAGGCCAACAACCCGAGCTGGCCAGAAAGCTACAATGTGGCGATCCCGCAATTTGCCCCGATTGTGTATGAGGCGAAGCGGCGCGATCTCAAAAAGATCGATTTGGGCGCACAGATTGAGCAGCAGTGTCTGGACAATTGGGATCAGATACAGGAATTGCAGAAGTCCGTTTCCAACTGACCCTCTGTCTGATGTGATCTGACCCATGTCTTTGCCACCCGGATTCCTCGATGAATTGCGCAGCCGTACCTCCATCACGCAAGTGGTGGGGCGCAAGGTTATGTGGGATCAGCGCAAATCCAATCAGGGCAAAGGCGACATGTGGGCGCCGTGTCCGTTTCACCATGAAAAAACGGCGTCTTTTCATGTGGATGACCGCAAAGGCTATTACTATTGCTTTGGCTGCCACGCCAAGGGTGACGCGCTGAAGTTTGTCACCGAGACGGAAAATGTCAGCTTCATGGAAGCGGTGGAAATTCTGGCCGAAGAGGCCGGAATGCAGATGCCCAAACGTGATCCGCAGGCGCAGCAAAAGGCGGATCGGCGCACACAGCTCGCTGAGGTCATGGAGATGGCCACACAGCATTTCCGTTTGATGCTCAACACCGGCGCAGGCGGTGCGGCGCGGGCCTATCTGGATGGGCGCGGGCTGTCTCAGGAGGCGCGCGACCGGTTTGGCATCGGCTTTGCGCCGGAGGGCTGGCAGGGGCTGTGGGATCATCTGACCGGCAAAGGTGTCGCGCCGGATCTGATCCTAGGCGCTGGGCTTGCCAAACCCTCAACCAAGGGCGGCAAGCCTTATGACACCTTCCGCAATCGGATCATGTTTCCCATTCGGGACGCGCGCGGCAAATGTATCGCCTTTGGCGGCCGTGCGATGGACCCCAATGACAATGCCAAATATCTTAACTCGCCTGAGACCGAGCTGTTTGACAAGGGGCGCAGCCTCTACAATCACGGCCCCGCGCGCGAGGCCGCTGGCAAAGGGCAGGCTTTGATTGTGGCGGAAGGCTACATGGATGTGATCGCCCTCAGCGAGGCGGGATTTGGCGCGTCGGTTGCGCCGCTTGGCACCGCGGTGACCGAGAACCAGCTGCAGCTTTTGTGGCGCATCTCTGATGAGCCGATCATTGCGCTGGATGGCGACAAGGCGGGGCTGCGTGCCGCGATGCGGGTGATTGATCTGGCACTGCCGTTGCTTGAAGCCGGCAAGAGCCTGCGGTTTGCCATCATGCCTGAGGGGCAGGATCCGGATGATCTGATCCGCGCCAAAGGGGCGAGCGCGGTGCAGAAAGTGCTGGATGGGGCCATGCCGATGGTCAACCTGCTGTGGCAGCGCGAGATTGAGGGCAAGATTTTTGACAGCCCGGAGCGCAAAGCCGCACTCGACAAGACTCTGCGCGAAAAGATCAAGCTGATTCAGGATTCATCGATCCGCAGCCATTATGGCGATGCGATCAAGGAGCTGCGCTTTCAGCTCTTCCGGCCCCAGCGCGGCGGCGGGGTAGGCGGCGGCAAGCGTGGCGGCTTTCAGCGCGGGCGCTGGAATGCGCAGCCGACGGTACAGGCGCGCACCAAAGTCTCGATGTTGGCCGCCAGCGAAGGCGCTGTTGAGCAGCGGGTGCGCGAGGCCGTGGTGCTGGCGGTGGCCCTGATGACACCTGAGATGCTGGATGATTTCGAATATGAGATCGAGAGCATGGATTGTTTGGATCAGGACAACGCCCGGATGCGCGATGCGCTGATGCAATTTGCCAACACGCCGGACCCGCGCGCCAATATTGAGGGATATCTTGGCCCGGAGGCGGTTGAAAACCTGCTGCGCCAACCCCATGTGGCGATTACCCCTGCAGTTCTTCGTGCCGGCGACACAGCGCTTGCGCGCAAAACCTTGAGAGAAGAACTCAACAAGTTGAAAGCTGAACGTGGCTTACGGCAGGAGATCGCAGAGGCGGAAGAAGAAGCGCATTCTTTGACAGATGAAACTGTAACGTGGCGATTGGGACAGGCCGCAGAGGACAGCAACAAGGCCAAAATCTCAAGTCAGGACGAAGAAGGCGGCGATTATGCGGTCGGAGCCAACGGGGCACCGATCGACAGAGAGGAACGCGCGGCGCTGGATGCGCTGGCTGAAAACATTGATTTTTCACGGGGCGGGAAGCCACCACGACGCGGATAATTTCCGCGCGAGTCGGCTGTCGATTCTACCTTGTGAGCAACAGATGAAGAAAACGGGCTTTGTGGGGTTGCGAATCACCCCGTGTAACGGTTGATTCGACGCTAGCGAATCACCTTCAGCCCGAACTTGCAGGAGCACTTAATGGCCGCCAAGGACACCGACGACCAGAAGCCCGCCGATCAGGACGCCGAAATCTCGCTCGATATGAGCCAGGCCGCCGTCAAGAAGATGATCGCCGAGGCCCGGGAGAAGGGCTACATCACCTACGATCAGCTGAACCAGGTTCTGCCGCCCGATCAGGTGAGCTCTGAGCAGATCGAAGACGTGATGTCGATGTTGTCTGAAATGGGCATCAACATCATCGAGGATGAGGAAGCCGAAGAAGAAGAGGCGAAATCCACCGCTGTTGTGGACACCTCTTCGGCCAACCGTGGCGTGGCGCTTGCCAGTGGCGGCAATGAAAAGCTCGACCGCACGGACGACCCTGTCCGCATGTACCTGCGCGAGATGGGCTCTGTTGAGCTGCTGAGCCGCGAAGGTGAGATCGCGATTGCCAAGCGTATCGAGGCTGGCCGCAACACGATGATTGCCGGGCTGTGCGAAAGCCCGCTGACCTTCCAAGCGATCACCATCTGGCGCGACGAACTTCTGTCCGAAGACATTCTGCTGCGCGATGTGATCGATCTGGAAACCACCTTTGGCAACCAGATGGGCGACGATGACGACGAGGACGATGCTGCGCCCGTCGCTGAAGCCGCCAACGTGACCACCGCGCCGAAACAGGAAGCGGAGCAGGAGCTGGATGCGGACGGCAACCCGATTGCCAAAGACGATGATGATGACGAGGACGAACAGGCCAACATGTCGCTTGCGGCGATGGAAGCGGCCCTGAAGCCTCGCGTGCTGGAAACGCTGGACATCATCGCCCGTGACTTTGCCCAACTGAGCGACATGCAGGATGCGCGTATCTCCGCGACCCTGAACGAAGACGGCTCTTTCTCTGATGCGGACGAAGACACCTATCAGAAACTGCGTTCGGAAATCGTGCTGCTGGTGAACGAGCTTCACCTGCACAACAACCGTATTGAAGCGCTGATTGACCAGCTCTACGGCATCAACCGCCGTGTGATGCAGATCGACAGCTCCATGGTGAAGCTGGCCGACCAGGCGCGCATCAACCGCCGCGAGTTCATTGAAGCCTACCGTGGCCGCGAGCTCGATCCGACCTGGCTTGAGGACATGTCTGAAAAGTCCGGCCGTGGCTGGCAGATGTTCATGGAGCGCTCCTCTGACAAGGTCATGGAGCTGCGCAACGACATGGCTCAGGTGGGCCAGTATGTTGGTTTGGATATCTCCGAATTCCGCCGCATCGTTCAGCAGGTGCAAAAAGGTGAGAAAGAGGCGCGTCAGGCCAAGAAAGAAATGGTCGAGGCAAACCTGCGTCTGGTGATCTCGATTGCCAAGAAATACACCAACCGTGGCCTGCAGTTCCTTGACCTCATTCAGGAAGGCAACATCGGCCTGATGAAGGCGGTGGACAAGTTTGAATACCGCCGCGGCTATAAGTTCTCGACTTATGCCACATGGTGGATCCGCCAGGCGATTACCCGCTCCATCGCGGATCAGGCGCGCACCATCCGTATTCCGGTGCATATGATCGAAACGATCAACAAGCTGGTGCGGACCTCCCGTCAGATGCTGCACGAGATTGGCCGCGAGCCAACCCCGGAGGAACTGGCCGAGAAGCTGCAGATGCCGCTTGAGAAGGTCCGCAAGGTGATGAAGATCGCCAAGGAGCCGATCTCTCTGGAAACCCCGATCGGGGATGAGGAAGACAGCCAACTGGGTGATTTCATCGAGGACAAGAATGCCGTGCTGCCGCTGGACAGCGCCATTCAGGAGAACCTCAAAGAGACCACAACCCGCGTGCTGGCAAGCCTCACCCCACGTGAGGAACGTGTTCTGCGGATGCGCTTTGGTATCGGCATGAACACCGACCACACGCTGGAAGAAGTGGGGCAGCAGTTTAGCGTTACCCGCGAGCGTATCCGTCAGATCGAGGCAAAGGCGCTGCGCAAGCTGAAGCACCCGAGCCGCTCGCGCAAACTGCGCTCCTTCCTGGATCAGTAAGCCGTGTCGTTCTGGAAGACCCTGTTTGGCGGCGGTGGTGGGGCAAAGCCCGAAGAGCCGCCGCAACAGGTGGACTACAAAGGATTTGCGATCACGCCGCTGCCAATTGAAGAGGGCGGTCAGTACCGGATCTCTGCGCGCATCGACAAAACGGTGAACGGCGAAGCCAAGACGCACACGCTTATTCGAGCCGATGTGATCCGGGACCTCAATGAGGCGAAAGAGGCGTCTGTCAATAAGGCCAAGCAGATGATCGATCAGATGGGGGATCACCTGTTCTGACGATCTGTCTTTGATCTTTGCGATTTTGTTCAATGAAGACTGAAAAAAATGATGTGACCGTCGGTGTTTGCCGGCGGTCTTTCAAGTTTTGGGGTTAACAACTAGATTGAAAGTGTCTGCCACAGAGGGTGGGCGTTGCACGTAGAGTTCGAAAATGAAACGTTTTTCTTTGGCTATGGTGGCCGCTTTGGCGGCATGTGAAGCAACAACGACCAGCAGCGATGGTGGTTTTGTGGTTTCCAACGGAGCCCGGGTTTATTCGCTGAACCAGGATGTGTTTGAGGTGACCGCGCGTCCGGGTAATGAGATCAACCAGTTCTGGTGCGGAGCGGGTGAATATGCCAGTCATGTCTTGGGAGCTCCTGCGAATGCGCGCATTTATGTTGTTGGTGAGGCCGGCCCGGGCACCGTGGTCGACTCGCCTAATGCGATGCAGTTCTCGCTCCTCCCACCGGGGCAAGCCAGTGGCGCGACCGGACGTCAGAGCACCTGGGGGCCTGATCTCGGCGAGGATGAATTTGTTGGCGATGCGCGCTATCGCTGTGTCCGCCGAGTGGATTTCTTTTCAAATTAACCCTGGACAGAGCTTGGGGCCAGTTTGATTTGCCTGACAGTTTTGCAAGCACGCCTTCGGGGGGCGCCGCCAAAATAGACCTTGATGCACGTCATGATTGCGCTAAGACGGGACTTAAGCTGCTCGAAAGGATGCTGGTATGGTAAAACGCTTTTTGGTGTCACTGATAATTTTGGCTGGATGTGCCGAATTGGGTGACGGTGGCTTTGTGACCGCTGGCGGCACACGCGTGAATCCGGTGAATGGGGATGTGTTTGAAGTCATCGCACGCCCCGGCAACGAGAAGAACCAACTCTGGTGCGGGGCCGGTGAATATGCCCACCGCGCGCTCGGTGCGCCGTCCAACGCCAAAGTCTATGTTGTCGGCGGCGCAGGGCAAGCGGTGACAATGAAGACGCCGACTGCGGCGCAATTTTCGCTTAAGCCTGCCGCCCAGGTGGAGGGCGCTACCGGTCGCGACACCCGATGGGGGCCGAGGCTGGGCCAATCCCGATTTGTGGGAGATGCGCGTGGACGTTGTAACCGCACGCAGTTTGATGTTTCCTTCTAAAGGATGTGTCGTTTGAGAACGGCCCAAGCAGTGTGCGAAGGTGTGTGTGATGCGTGGTTTTAAGTTTGTGCTGCCGCTGGCGCTGATGGCCTGCGAAGGCACTGGATCCAGCGCTTTTGTCACCCGCAATGGCGTGCGGGTGAATCCGGTCAATGAAGCCGTGTTTGAGGTGCTGGCGCGCCCGGCCGGTCGGGCGTCAGATTTTTGGTGCGGGGCTGGCAATTACGCGCGGCGCGCGCTGGATGCCCCTGACACGGCGCTGGTTTATGTGGTCGGCGGGGCGGGGCCGGGCGTCACTGCGAAATCACCGGATGCGGCTCAGTTTTCGCTCACACCACCTGCGCGGACAGAAGGCGCCACTGGACGCGCGGCCTCTTGGGGGCCAGAGCTTGGTGCCTCAGCGACTGTTGGGCGTGCCCGCCGGAGCTGCCGAGAACTGGCAACAAGCTCAGATGATTGAAGTTTGCCCGTGGGCGGGGCAATCTGCGTGTCACGCATAAGAGGGCTGAACATGCCGCAAACTGAGTTTCAGATCACAACCCGTGGCCCAGGACTTTATGAATTTACGCGGGAGGTGACGCGCTGGGTTGCGGCGCTTGGGGCTGAGGCAGAACAAGGTCTGCTTACGCTGTTTGTGCGCCACACCTCCTGTAGCCTGCTCATACAGGAAAACGCCGACCCTGAAGTGCAGAGCGATCTGCAGGCGTTTTTTCACCGCCTTGTGCCTCCGACCAGCGATCCGTCGATGTCATACCTGACCCATACCTATGAAGGGCCAGATGATATGCCGGCGCATATCAAAGCGGCGATGATGCCGGTGTCGCTGTCCATTCCTGTGAGTGGCGGGGTGCCTGCGTTGGGCACCTGGCAGGGGATCTATCTCTTTGAACATAGAAATGCGCCGCACAGCAGACGTGTGACGGCGCATTTCAGTGCATGATTGGATCAGCTCTCTTGCCTCAGGTCCCTGTATAACACAGTGACGTAAGAGATGCAGCGGGAAAGAAAAAAGCCTTTTCCCCTTATGGCCGATATTGGGGCGCGCTTTTGCCTCTACCCAAAGAATTGTAGCTCCCCTATAGTAGCTGTGGATAAGTTGAAAAAACGCCCTAGCGTCGGGACATGGCGCAAAGGTGAGGCCCAAAGCAGCTGATACAAGGGGAAGTCTATGCGCTGTCCGTTTTGTGGAAATATCGACACTCAGGTGAAGGATTCACGCCCAGCGGAGGACCATGTGTCAATCCGTCGGCGTCGCTTTTGCCCGGCTTGCGGGGGTCGGTTCACCACCTATGAGCGGGTGCAGCTGCGCGATCTGGTTGTGGTGAAGTCCAACGGCCGCCGCGAAGATTTTGACCGCGACAAGCTGGAGCGCTCGATTCGCATCTCCATGCAGAAACGTCCGGTCGAGCCAGAGCGCATTGATCAGATGATTTCCGGCATTGTGCGGCGTCTGGAGAGCATGGGGGAGACGGATATCCCCTCCAAAACCATTGGCGAAATTGTCATGGAAGCGCTCGCGCGGATCGACACGGTAGCCTATGTGCGCTTTGCCAGCGTCTATAAGAACTTCCAGGCCGCTGACGACTTTGATAAATTTGTAAGCGAACTGCGTCCCGATCCTGCTCCTGAGGAATAATTGTGACTGATCGCCGTTACATGGCGCTGGCCCTGAGTTTGGGTCGGCGCGGTCAAGGTGTGTGCTGGCCCAACCCTGCGGTGGGCTGTGTCATTGTGAAGGATGGGCGCGTTGTGGGCCGGGGCTGGACCCAGCCCGGTGGTCGCCCCCATGCGGAGCCTGTCGCGCTGGCGCAGGCGGGCGAGGCGGCCCGTGGCGCGACGGTCTATGTCACGCTGGAGCCGTGCTCTCATCATGGTCAGACCCCACCCTGTGCCGAGGCGCTGATTGCGGCGGGCGTGGCGCGGGTGGTGATTGCTGTTGAAGACAGCGATGCGCGGGTCTCCGGCCGTGGGATTGCCATGCTGCGGGAGGCGGGGATTGAGATCACCATGGGCGTGCTGGCGGATGAGGCGGCGCGCGACTTGCAGGGCTTTTTCCTCAAGACCGATCTGGGGCGTCCGTTCCTGACGCTGAAGCTGGCCACCACGCTGGATGGGCGCATTGCCACCGCATCGGGGGAAAGCAAGTGGATCACCGGTGCTGAAAGCCGTCGTGCCGTGCATGGGATGCGGATGCGCCATGATGCGGTCATGGTCGGCGGCGGCACTGCGCGGGCGGATGATCCTTCGCTCACGGTGCGGGATCTTGGCGTCTCACGCCAGCCTGTACGCGTGGTGGTGTCGCGCCGTCTGGACCTGCCGTTGATGAGCACCTTGGCCCGCACGGCCAAGGATATTCCGGTTTGGATCGCCCATGGCGAGGACGCTGATCCTGCGCTGATGCAGACTTGGCGCGATATTGGTGCGGAGCTTCTGCCTTGCGCGCTTGAAGGCGTGCAGCTGTCGCCAACGGCGGTGCTTCAGGCCTTGGGCAAGCGCGGCATCACGCGGGTGTTCTGTGAAGGCGGCGGTGCGCTGGCGGGCTCGTTGCTGGCTGCGGATATGGTGGATGAGTTGATCACCTTCTCAGCAGGCGCGGTGATCGGCGCTGAGGGGCACCCGGCGATTGGGGCCATGGGGCTGGCACGGCTCGCGGAGGCCCCGCGCTTTGATCTGGTGTCCCACCGTGCGGTCGGCCATGACATGATGTGCACCTGGCACCGTGTCGAGGCGCAGCGCAACCCGCGCTACAATCTCTGATCCTCTCTGCTTTTTAGCGCCGCCAAAGCGCCTGATAGCTGGCAAACCGTCCCTGCAGTTTTGACAGCAGCCGATTGCCCAAACCCGGATGCGGGATGTCTCCGCTTGAGAGGCGTAGCAAGGCGGTTTCCGCGGTGCAGGGCAGGCCGCTGACCGGATCGCGATAGCGCGGGTAGTCGATCAGTGCCGCATGAACCAGTCCTTCAAGGCTCGGGTCTGCGCGGCGGCGGGCAGGGGGGCTGCCCAGATCGGTGGTCAGGCCCCATCCGGCATAAAACGGGCTGCCGAAGGTGGTGACCTTGCAGCCGCGCAGCAGCGCCTCAAAACCGGTGAGGGAGGTCATGGTCCAGACCTCTTGCACATTGTCCAGAAGATAGGCCATATCCGCGTGATCCAGCACCATATCGGCAAGCGCGGCGGCCTCTTCAGGGTCCACACGCCCCGCGCGCAAGCCGGCCTCCACATCCGGGTGGGGTTTGAAGAGGATCTGCGCCTCCGGATGGGCCGCGCGCGCGGCGCGCAACAGGTCGAGATTGCTGCGCACCTCGCCATTTGCCCCCTTGAGAATGGAGGCGTCATCTTCGACCTGCCCGGGCACCAGAATGCGGTGGCCTTCGGGCAGAGCGGGCTGTGCGCCGCCCAGATTGTATTTGCTCACCTGCGCGGTGCGGATCCTCTTGATCAGCGTCCGCGCGCGGCGCTCCTGATCCGGACGCAGGGTTTCCCGCGCAGCAATCAGGCGCTCAAGGCGACTTTCCTGTGTGGGATCGTAGTAGATGCCCAGATCATCACAGACCAGCGAGAGCGGCGGCACCAGTTCAGCACCCAGCCCGCGGGAGCGCAGGAAGCCGTCCTCCAGCCGCACCGCGCCCTCCGGCCCATCCTTGCTGGCCCAGACCATATCGCGGGCCTCTGAGGATCTGCGCTCAAACACCATGGCTTTGTGCTGGCCAAAGAAGCGCTGCAGCGGTTTGCGTTTCCAAAGGCGCATGGCGTGGCCGTTCCAGCCCCGGTGGTCCTCCCGCCACGCGCGGGTTTGCGCGGCGAGCTGCTCCAGCGTGTCTTCCAGCTCACACAGCTCATCTGTGCAGGGATTGTACCATGTGGGATAGAGGATCATGGCCGCCGCAAAGAGCTGCGCGCGGGTTAGGCGGCGCTGGCGGCGATAGAGCGGAAACTCATCGTCTGTCAGATCCCATCCGGCATAGAACGGCTGGCCGAAGACACGTGGCTTGTGCCCCGCAAGGATGGCTTCAAAGCCCATCTGGGACGACACGGTGTAGACCGCAATCGCGCCATCCAGCAGGGACCACGGGCTGTGGGCCTCGTCACAGAGGCTGACCCGGTCGGTGATGTGATCCTGACTGTAATACCCCGCCCGCGCGCCCTGTTTGGTTTCCGGATGGGTTTTGATCAGGATGCGTGCGCCGGGGTTTTCCTCCTGCGCAAGAATGAGCATCTCCTGAAAGCGCGCCTCATTGGCACCGCTGGCCACCACAGCCGCGTCATCCCGTGTCTGATCGATCACCAGCACATATCCGGGGTCGGGGGGGCGCAGGGTGTCGTCCACAGCGGCATATTTGGTGAGATGGCTTTCTTTCAGGCGGGCAATCGCGCCCCGCGCGCGGTCCAGCAGCACGGTGTCATCCAGCGGATGGTGTTTGAGCAGCTTTTCCAGATCAGATGGTTCGGAGGGGTCAAAATGCGGGACTGTTTCATCAATCAACAGGCCTATGGGCGGCTCTTTGGCGATGCGCCCGGGAAAGAGGGAGCGCAGGAAGGCATCCTCGACATAAAGACAAGGTGCGCCGGTGCGTTCCGCCATAGCAAGGCCACGGTGGGCGGTCGGGCTGTTGCCCCAGATCGCGATGAGGTCGGCCTCAGTAGGGCGGCCCAGATGCAGGCTGTAGCCCGCTAGGCTCAGAATGCGGCGCAGGCGTTTTTGAAAGAAAAAGCCGCCGTTGAATGCAAAAAGCCGCCGGGGTGCACTGCTCCCGGCGGCTTCGTTTTCATATGTGTTGCGCACAGTTAGCCGCCTAGGCTGCCAAGGCTGCTGAGCGTGTCAGCCGAAGACAGGGTGCCTGTGATCGCGGAGATGGTTTTGTCCCAAGTGGTGATCGGCGCTTCGGTCACATATAGTGTGTCGCCGTCGCGGATGACAAAATCCCGTGCCATGAACATGCCGTTGGGCTTGGTCAGATCCAGCACATAGACCATGCGCTGCGCACCGTTCAGATCCTGACGGCCCAGCACGCTGTTGGCGATCACGTCCTCTTCGTTGCGGAAGACAAAGACGCCGGTCGGGTCACTGTTGGTCGGGGTGAGGCCGCCAACCTGCGCCAGCGCTTCGATGGCGGACAGGTCCTTGGAAAAGAAATTCACGCGGCTTTGTGTGCCGGTCGCGCCCAGAGCCGTGAAGGCGCGGGTGTCTTCTTCGACCAGAATGCGGTCGCCGCCGCGCAGGGCGATATCAAGGCTTGGATCATCATAGAGATCCTGGAACCAGATCTGCCCGCTGGCGCTGCCGCGCAGAATGGTGATCTGGGCAATTTCGGGCACGATGGTCACACCGCCGGCCTGCGCCAGCATGGTGGACAGCGTGCGGGTTGGACGCTCGATCGGGTAAACACCCTGCGCGCCTACAGCGCCCACAAGGGAAACGGTGGCGCCATCACCTGCGGCGCGGCGCACTTCGACCTGCGGATCCGGGGTCTGCTCTTCGAGCTTGGATGAGATGATGCGGCGGATGCCCTCAGGCGTGTTGCCCGCAGCGCGGATGCGACCGGCGTAGGGCACAAAGATGAAGCCTGCGCCATCGACCTGCACCTCTTCAAGGATCGCCGCGACCTGACCTTCAGGACCCAGAAGCGGTTTGTCGACGTTTTCCCAGATTGTCAGCGCCAGAACATCGCCGGGGCGGATGGTGTCAGAGCCAAGCCGGTCTGCATTCTGGAAGCTGTCAGAGAATCCCAGAGCGGGAACAATGGCGGTTGCGCGGGACACGCGGTCATTGACCTCAACGATGAAGGCGTCACCCTCACGCTGTACGGAACCGGCGAAGATTTCTTTCTTGTTTGGGCCGGACCGTGGCACCAAACTGCAAGAAGCCACAAGCGCCGCGACCGCGACCATTGTGGCGCATTTCCCCATACGGGTAGCAAAGACTTTCACTGCTCGGTCTCCTCGACCTTATATTTTTCTGCCTCAGGTTTTTTCGACAACTTATCGAAATAGAAACCAAAAATCCAGCGCTAGACTTAGTGGTTACTTCGTCACCAGCCGCAACTGTTGCCGCGGTGCCGCTGTGCCGGAGGCGAGCGCATTGTAGGGATCGTCAGGAGAAAGCATCATATCGACGACCTGCCGGAGCAGTTGCCGACGTGCGCGGGCAGAGTAAAATCCGCCGGGCACCTGACTGGTTTCCAGCAGGTAGCGGCGATAGGTTTTATAGGCGCGGTTGTCCGGGCGGCTGGCACCGGCGAAGAACTCGGTCAGAGGTTGTTTGCTGACAAACTCGGGCTGGTCATAGACCGCGCTGCCAAAGGCTTTGAGAGGAATGCCGCGCCAGAGCACCTGCTGCGCGGCTGTCGAATTCACGGTGACAGCGGAGCGCGCATCATTGAGCAACTGGGCAAGTTTGCCGCCGCGCACATAATGCACGCGGTCCTCAACATTGTGCTGCCGGGCAAGTTTGCGAATCTCCCGCCGCAGGGGCACGCGGCCGTCTTCAAGCGGATGCGCCTTGAACACCAGGTGATGGTGCTGGGGGGCGCCAGCGGCAAAATTCTCAATCACCAGCGACAGGAAGTCTGTCATGCTGTCAAACGGAGAATGGGACTGAAAGCTGCTGTCATGTTCCAACTGCAGCAACGCCAGATGATAGGGGAAGCCGCCAAAGCGGATGCGCAGCGTGGCGATGCGGCGCTCCAGCGCGTGGGCGGGCATCATCAGAAGACGCTGAAGATAGAGGCGGAATTCCCGCGTGACCGGCAACGCCCGATGCGGGCGGAAATTGCGGTAACGCTGGTTCGTGAACATCACAAACCAATGATAGAGCGCGCCATAAAACACATGCTGACGGGTGTCACCCCAATGGGCCGGGGGCAGCGGGGCCTCCATATCCGACAGCTCCAGCGCACGCTCCATTTCGGGGATGGTCATGTCCATCAGGCGCGAGTTGCCGTTGGAGCCGCCGCGTTCATAGGTCACCCAATAGGGGCGCAGATAGCCCTCTTCAAAGACATGCACCTGCACACCGGCGCGTTTGGCAATCTCCACCGCGTGGGCATGGATGGGGCGGGTGTCCCCATAAAGCACAATATCGGTGATGCCCTTGTCCGACAGAATATTCTCAAAGGTGTCTGGCCAGTTTTCCAGCGTGTCGCGATAGGGAATGTAGCTTTTGCGGGCGGGCCAGAAGGCATGATCTCCGGCGTTGAAGCCGACACGCCAGACCCGCGCACCGGACCGGCGCAGCATCCGCCCAAGCGCCGCAAAAAACGGGCCGTGCGGTCCCTGTAAAAACAGGAAAGTCCTATCTGTGCCGGTGGTATTCTTCATAGTCGCCAACCCTATACGCCGGAATTTAAGCAAATGTTACCCTTTCCGCGTGGCAAAATTATGGTCCAGAGGGGGCTGCTTGTGGCTCTGTTGGCCGTCCTGACGCCTGCCATGGCTTGTCTTGGCGCGCGCTGCGGCTTAGGTCTAACGCAAATCACCGGATTGTATTGGAGCGGCTCGTGTTTACCGGAATCATCACCGACGTTGGCAAAATTGCGGAATTGGAACAGCGGGGCGATCTGCGCGCGCGCATCAGCACGGCCTATGACACCGGCAGCATCGAAATGGGCGCATCTATTGCAAGCGACGGTGTGTGCCTGACAGTCATCGCCATGGGCGAAGGCTGGTATGATGTGGAAATCAGCGGTGAAACCGTCTCCAAGACCAATCTGGCGGCTTGGGAAGCTGGGCGCCGTGTGAACCTTGAACGCGCGCTGAAGGTGGGCGACGAGCTTGGCGGGCATATTGTGTCTGGCCATGTGGACGGTGTGGCCAAGATCGTGAAGATGGCCGACGAAGGCGACAGCACGCGGTTCACCTTTGAAGCGCCCGAAGCTTTGGCGAAGTTCATTGCCCCGAAAGGCTCTGTGGCGCTCAATGGCACCTCGCTGACCGTGAATGAGGTGGATGGCTGCACATTTGGGGTGAATATCATTCCGCACACCAAAGAGGTCACCACCTGGGGCGACGCGAAAGAGGGCGATCTGATCAACCTCGAGATCGACACGCTGGCACGCTATGTGGCGCGGCTGTCTGAGATGGGCGGCTGAGGCCTGATCCCTTCACCCCGGCAGACATAGCCTGCGGTTGTCGTGCTTGGTTGTGGGGACTGAAGCGTTTGAGGCGTCGCATTGCTGCGGCGCCTTTGCTTTTGCGCGCGAGCCTCTGAGTCGCAGCCTCACCACATATCGCCAACGGTAAAGCCGTTGGGGAATGGATCACTGGGATCTAGCGTGTAGTTTGCGGTGCCGTAGATCCAGCCCTGGCCAGACAGGCTCGGCACGATGGCTTTGTAAGGACCAACCGTGGTTTCGCGCAGAATACGTCCGGTGAAGGTGGTGCCCAGCGGGCCTGCATTCACATAGTCCTTACCCACAGCCAGCTGGCCGCGCGCATGCATCACCGCCATCTTTGCGCAGGTGCCCGTGCCACAGGGGGAGCGGTCCAGAATACCGCTGGCCGCTTCGGGCCGCGCGGGATCAAACGGGCCGGTGGAAATAGTGATTGCGCCGCGCCCGTGGGTGGCCGGATCAATCGGTGGCCCCCAGAGATTGGTGATCGTTGGGCCGATGATCGCGGGGTTGTCTGGATGCACAACGGGGAGCTGCTCTGCGGTGGCGTGCCGAATGGCTTCGCTGACACGCAGGATTTCCCCGCCATTGTCACCGGAGAGATCCACGTCCAGTTTCGCGGCTTCCGCCAAAACAAAAAACATGCCGCCCCAGGCCACATCCACGGTGACGGTGCCAAGGCCCGCCACTTCGACCTTTGCATCCAGATGCACGGCAAAGGCGGGCACGTTTTCAAAGCTGACGGAGGTGACTTTGCCATCCTTGCAGGTGGCGGTGACTTTGATGAGGCCTGCGGGGGCTTCCAAGGTCAGCTCGGTCACGGGCTCCACCATCGGCAGGATGCCGGTTTCCAGAAGCGCGGTGACCACGCAGATCGTGTTGGAGCCGGACATCGGCGGGTATTCCTGCTGCTCCATGATGATGAAGCCCATGTCGGCCTCCGGATGGCAGGGTGGCACAATCACATTGCAGCAAAGGCCCGGGTTGCCGCGCGGCTCGCGCAGCATCTTGAGGCGGATATCGTCGTGATGGGCCTGCATATAGGTCATGCGCTCAAACACGGTGTCGCCGGAAAAATGCGGCACGCCGCCGGTGATGACGCGCCCGGGTTCGCCTTCGGCATGGGCTTCAACAGCGGTGATCAATCGGTTTGTGCGCATGGTCTGTCCTCTTCTTAAGGGGGAGCCTATGCGCAAACCGGGGCAGGGGGCCAGCCCCCTCACTTGCGCAAAGCGCAAGCACACCCCCGGGATATTTGAAGAATGAGAAGCTGTTGGGAGGCTTTCTGTGGCAAGGTCTGGGTACAAAGGAGGGCGATTTTGCACCCGGGGTGGCCGTTCCTGCACTTTCATTCAGAGCACGCATGGTCTATCTGAGCGGCAACAGTGCGGAGATGACAGATGTCTTTTGAACAGCCCGGCCCCGTTGAGCAAAGCCTGCGTGATGCGATCAGCCCGATTGAGGAGATCATTGCAGAGGCGCGCAATGGCAAGATGTATATCCTTGTGGACCATGAGGATCGTGAAAACGAAGGGGATCTGATCATCCCGGCGGAGTTTGCCGACGCGGCGGCGGTCAACTTCATGGCCACCCATGGGCGCGGGCTGATCTGCCTGCCCATGACCGCTGAGCGGATTGACACTCTGGGCCTGCCGATGATGGCGGTGAACAACTCCTCCCGTCACGAGACCGCTTTCACCGTATCCATCGAGGCGCGTGAAGGTGTGAGCACCGGGATTTCTGCCGCAGACCGTGCGTTGACCATTGCCACCGCGATCAATGAGCAGAACACCATGGCGGCGATTGCCACACCTGGGCATGTCTTCCCGCTGCGGGCCAAGCGTGGTGGTGTGCTGGTGCGCGCCGGTCACACCGAAGCCTCGGTGGATATTTCGCGCCTCGCAGGTTGTCACCCCAGCGCGGTGATCTGTGAGATCATGAACGAAGACGGCACCATGTCCCGCCTGCCGGAACTGGTGGAATTTGCCAAAAAGCACGATCTGAAGATCGGCACGATCAGCGACCTGATTGCCTATCGTTCACGTGTCGACAATGAGGTGGTGGAAACCTCGCGCGAGACCGTGACCTCGGAGTATGGCGGCGATTGGGAGATGCGCATCTTTACCGATCAGATCCACGGCATCGAGCATGTGGTGATGATCAAGGGCGATATCACAACACCTGAGCCGGTTCTGTCGCGCACCCATGCGCTGCATGAGGCGGGAGATGTGCTGGGTCTTGGGCCCAAATCGGTCAACGAGCTACCCACCGCCATGCGCAAGATTGCCGAGGAAGGCCGCGGTGTGGTCTGCCTGTTCCGCGAAGTGCGCCACAGCCTTTACGCCGATGAAGACGAAGGCCCGCGCATTGTGAAACGCACAGGACTTGGCGCGCAGATCCTCTCCAACCTCGGTTGTAAAGAGCTGATCCTGCTGACCGATAGCCCGGAAACCAAATACCTCGGACTGGACGCCTATGGGCTGTCCATCGTGGGCACACGCCCCATTCTCTCGGAAGGATAAGACCATGGCAGGCGCAGAAAAACACTACATCATGCCGCGCGCAGAGTTCGACAAGCCGGTCAAGCTCGCCATCGTGATGTCACCTTACTACAAAGACATCGCCGACAATATGCTGGCGGGCGCTGTGGCGGAGATTGAGGCCGCAGGCGGCACCTATGAGGTGGTCGAAGTGCCCGGCGCGCTGGAGATCCCAACGGCGATTGGCATTGCCGAGCGCATGAGCAACTTTGATGGCTATGTGGCGCTGGGCTGTGTGATCCGGGGCGAGACCACCCATTACGAAACTGTCTGCAACGACAGCAGCCGCGCGATCCAGCTTCTGGGACTGCAGGGGCTGTGCATCGGCAACGGCATCCTGACGGTGGAGAACCGCAAGCAGGCCGAAGTGCGGGCCGATCCGAAAGATCAGAACAAAGGTGGCGGTGCTGCCGCTGCGGCCTTGCATCTTGTGGCGTTGAGCCGTAAGTGGGGCGCTCAGCGCAAGGGAGTCGGCTTTTTGCCCGACACCGAAGAACTCAAGATCGCTGGTCAACTCAAGGACAATCCAACGGCATGACCCTTTCAGGTAACCAGAAACGTAAGATGAAATCCGCCTCCCGGCTCTATGCGGTGCAGGCGCTGTTTCAGATGGAAAGCTCACACCAGACCGTAGATCAGGTGCGGGTGGAGTTTCTGGACCACCGGTTTGGCGCCGAGGTGGATGATGGCACTGACATGATCGAGGGCGATGCGGAGCTGTTCCGCAAAACCCTTGAGGATGCGGTGAACTATCAGGCGCCGATTGACCAAATGACCGACCGCGCGCTGGTGGCAAAATGGCCGATCGATCGGATCGACCCAACCCTGCGCGCGCTGTTCCGTGCGGCGGGTGCGGAGATCCTGCAAAGTGAGACCCCACCCAAGGTGGTGATCACCGAATATGTCGGCATTGCCGCGGCCTTCTTCCCGGACGGCAAGGAATCCCGCTTTGTGAATGCGGTGCTGGATCACATGGCGCGTGAGGCCAAACCGGAGGCGTTCTAAGCGCCTCCTTGCTTTCTCCAACTCATTAATCGGCTGTTAACCTTCGCGCGCCAAGGTGATCCGCGACGCGCGCGGTGGCGTATGCTGTGTGACGTGTCGTCGGACAAATATGTCGCGCCGGATTGGCTTGCCGTTTCTGACAGGCTGTCGTTTAATGAGCGAAAGGAGGCACTGCCATGCCAAAGCTTATCTCTCTTTACATTCGTCAGGTCGCGATTGGGTTTGCCTTGTCCGCCGTGTTTGTCGGGATGTTGATGTATTTCAACGTGGCCAATCTCTGGCATCTGGTGAGCAGCAGCTCTGAAGGCGCGATTGCGCTGGTGGTGATGTGGGTGCTGAACGGCATCGTGTTCGCCGGCGTGCAGTTCGGTATCGCCATCATGCGACTGAAAGACGACGATCAACCCGGTGGTGGCAAGCGCCAGATGATGCCGATGATGCTGGCAGAGCCGGTACCGGTCAAAGTGGATCGCCGCACACCTCAGCAGCGCCAGATCCGCCGCTGATCTCAGGCCACAGTAAACCGCATCGAAGCGCCCCTCCAAGGGCGTTTTTTTGTTGGGCTCACTGCATGTCGTGCAGGTTGAGCAGGAAGCCGTGCCAACCTTTGTCGAGCGCCAAAACGAGGCCAAAGCCGTCCACATCCTTGGGCAAACCAGAGTGGGTGAGCGTAAGACGCGTGCCACCGGGGGCGTCCTTCAGCTCCCATTCCACGGTGCTCATCTGGCCATCCATAGGCCCCACGGTGAAATCCCATTTCATGTAGTCATGAGGTTTGGCTTCAACCACTTTGCCCCAGCACATGCGGTCGCCGTCTTTCTGGGAACGCAGCGTGTAGTCTTCTCCAACCGTGAGATCCGCATCGGAAGGGTGGAACCATTTGCCCAGCAGCTCCGATTTGGTGAGAAAGGCCCAAACGCGGTCTTTGGGCACCGCGAGGAAGACGGATTTGCGAATGGTCGTGTCTTGGGAAAGTTCAGCCATTGTGCTGTCCAGCGTCATTGTCAGTCTCCTTTTGGATGTCGGTTTCGATGGCGGTCTTGAGTGCGGTCAGGCGCGCGTCCCAGAATTGGTCAAACCACCCCAGCCAATCCAGAGCAGGTTTGAGCGCCAAGGGATTGAGTGCATTCACTTTTTCGCGCCCGCGCGGGGTCACTGTGATCAACCCGCCGTCTGAAAGCACAACAAGGTGCTTCTTCACCGCAGCGCGGGTCATGTCAAAATGATCGGACACCTCGGCGATGGTCATCGGGGTGTCCCCCAACATGCGCAGAATATCGCGACGGGTGGGGTCACCCAAAGCGCGGAAGACAGGTTGCAGGTGATCGGGCATGGGAGTCTCTTACGTGATACCTTTTGGTATTCAAAAATATGATACCTTTTGGTGTTGAGTCAAGGGCTGTTGATAGCTCTGATAATCGTTGCTGGCGCTACCGATGTGTCCGTGTATAAATCTCAAAAAGCGCCAAAGCTGGAAAAGGCACCACAGTGAAAGTCTATGAAAACGCACCCGTGATTGGGATTCGTTGCGCACAGATTGATCCGACTGTGGAGTTGAAGATCAGGCGCGACCTGAAGAAAATCACATCAGCAATACTTGTGTCCGCTGTTTTCGCTTCAGGGAGCGTCTGGATTTTGAGCGACCAAGGTTGGGAAACTGCGAGCCTTGAAGCATGGCTAGGTTTGATTTTGTTTGGAGGGGCAGCGATAGGGTACACCATTTTTGCCCTACTTGGCAGGCGAGATCCCCTTGTACTTTCTCCAAGAGGACTGTGCGACCATCGGATGAGTAAAACGGTTATCCCTTGGAGTGAGGTAACTGGGGTTGATCAGTCCACACTGGGGCGATTCAACCGTGTTGTGGCCGTGACTGTGAAGAAGGAAGCCATGGCCAATTTTAAGGCTCATCTTTTTGGCCGCCGCCTTAGCAGGCTTTCTGCGAAAATGGGATTGAAGACCATCTACATCCAAGGGGATTTGGAACCCTCCATCGACGAACTGGTCGAGATCATCACGCAGTATGCAAAAAACTACAATCCGGATTTTGAAAGCTCTGAAAACTGATCTCAGAGGCTTAAAGTGGCGGGCCCGCAAACGCAGCCGTGGGGTTATCTCATTCCCGAGGACCTGTATATACAGGTGGGCGCCAGGTAACCAGGCCAGGACCAGGACAGAGCCAGCTCCCTCGGAATTGCTTAAGGCCACCGGAATGCAACCGTATCACGAGAAGGGCAGCACCCGCCGCTGACCTATCTATGCCCGCACCCCAGCAAAGACAAGGGGTGGCCCGCCTGTGTTCCTTCAAATCAGAGCTTGAAATTTTGTTCTCTATATGTTCACGCTGTGGGTATGGAAGAGAATTTGCAACCCGGACAACGCCTCGCGCGTGGTGTCAGCCGCCATCTGCGCAGTCATGGCTTTGTTTCTGTTGAAGAATTTGTGCCCGTCCGCGGTCTGCGCGTGGATGTGATGGCCTTGGGGCCCAAAGGGGAGCTTTGGGTGATTGAGTGCAAATCCAGCCGCGAAGATTTTCAGACCGACAAGAAATGGCAGGGCTATCTTGAGTGGGGCGACCGCTATTTCTGGGCGGTAGACACGGATTTCCCCACCGAACTTTTGCCGGAGGGCACGGGGCTGATCTTTGCGGATGCCTATGATGCGGAGATCATTCGCATGGGGCCCGAAGAAAAACTGGCTCCGGCGCGGCGTAAAAAGATGATCCAGAAATTTGCCATGGATGCGGCGCGGCGCCTGCAGCGCTATCGCGATCCCAAGCTCACGGCCCTGCCGGAGGAGGCGGAAGAGGGGGCCTGATCGCGCGGGCAGAGCGCGGTTACCGCAATGGGATTTACGGTTTGAGATCAAAGCCTTTGAACTCAAAGACCGTAGAGAGATCCTGAGCTGTGCGCGCCTGAAGCCGCCCAGGCTTCTCATTCTTCAAATATCCCGGGGTAGCCACATCGCAGATGTGGCAGGGGCAGCGCCCCTAACCAGCCTCACTTGACCTGACGCGCCGTGGCTGCGGCTGCGCGAATCTCTTCGGCGATTTCTTCGGCTTCCTCGGGGTCAAAATCCATCGGGATCTCCAAGCCACCGGCTTCGATATAGATGCGCACAAAACCCTGATCGGTCGGGCCGATTTGCATGTTGGCTTCGATGTTGCTTTCGGTGTTGATGCCCATGGCGATCTCCTTGGGGTCAGTCTTGTGGTCGGTCTTGGGGGTTCCATGTTGTGCCGATTGCGGTAGCGTGAACTTGCGCCAAAGGCAAGCTGTGCGCGGATCTGGCGGTTTGGTGTGCGGTGGAGAGGCGCGTGGTGGAGAGGTCGGCTGTGGAGAGGTTAAAGGGGGCAGGGCAGTGGATGACGGAATCACCTTCCGGAAGTTTGCGGCGCAGGATCTGGACTGGCTGGTGGAAAGCCACGCCACGCTCTATGCGCGCGAAGAAGGGTTTGACGACAGCTTTGGTCCCCTCGTGGCAGACATCGCCCGCGGATTTCTTGTCTACCATGAGATCGGCAAAGAATCAGGTTGGATTGCTGAGCACGACGGGCACCGGCTGGGATGTATTTTCTGCGTGCGCGCGGACCGGGAGGGATTCGCCAAGCTGCGCCTGTTTCTGGTGCTGCCGGAGGCGCGCGGCTTTGGCTTGGGGCAACGGCTTTTGGATACCTGCATGGGGTTTGCGCGAGGCGTCGGCTATGAGGGCATGACGCTCTGGACCCACAAAAGCCATGAGGCAGCCTGCGCTTTATATGCCAAAAACGGCTGGCGCTGTGTGGCGGACCGACCGGTGCACAGCTTTGGATGCGATCTTGTCGAACAAACCTGGGAAATCGTGTTTTAGGTGCTTGCATCCCCTGAATGGTATCTGTAAACCGCCCCTCACAGTGCCGCCTTAGCTCAGTAGGTTAGAGCGCTGGATTGTGGATCCAGAGGTCCCCCGTTCGAGCCGGGGAGGCGGTACCATCAAAAAGCTCTCAGCTGTTACGGCTGAGAGCTTTTTTGTTTTTGGGCGCATACCAAACTAACAAGGTCATCTCGTTGCTTGCGCGGAAGACCACCAAAACGCTATTCGTATTGAAGCCCTGAGGCTAGCGCACCTCCAGCATATCCGTATGTGAAAGGATCTGAATTGATTAAGCGTTTCATTGTCGAAATTTGGCGAGAGTTTTTGTTTATTGTTTTGATGATTGGTATGATCTTGATTTACAAAATCTACTTTCCAGAGAAGTTTGCGGCGTCCAGTTACAGCGCTGCCGCCGACTTCTTAATTTTTTGCGGTATACCATTTTTTCTTTTCTATGAGTGGGTGACCTTTGATCGTAGTGCCGAAGAAAAACGGGGGAACAACGATCAGCGTAAAAGGTGAGCTTTTGGCTCTCTGAAATTGGACTCTTTGGTTCGATCTGGCTGGGGGTGCGTTTCGTCGATTTGAAGCCGCAAAGGTCACTGTTCTTTAGGATTGTTCCCAAAACCCCCTGCCGTCAGCGCGATTTCCTGGCGCAGTGCACCGGTGATGCGGTCGTGAATCAAAATGCGGTTGTCGGTGGTCACAATGGCCACCCAGCCGTCCCCCATGGTGACCGCCTGCGCCTCTGCACCGCCGTCCAGCGTGAGGTTTTCCGGCAGGATCGGCCCATCGTCACGGAAGCGCATGACAATCAGCGCAACCACCGTTACAAGCCCCACCATCATCACCACAGTCAGGCCCGTGACCAGAAGGCGCAGAAAGCGCAGGTTGGTTGGCTCAATTGGTTCCGGAGACTCTTCCATGGCGGAAACCCTTGTAGAATTTGTGATCGCGGAAGACCCGCCCAAGCGTCTTGATAAGGCGCTTTCGCGTGATGTGCCAGTGGAAGCCAGCCTGAGCCGCACGCGGCTTGCCAAACTCATCTCTGAGGGCGGCGTGGCGCTCAACGGAGTGACGGTGACCGACCCGAAGCACAAGGTGGCAGAGGGCGATGCGGTCATAATCACCGTGCCAGTGGCCGAGGACAGCCACATCGGCCCAGAGGACATTCCGCTTGAGGTGATCTGGGAAGATGATGATCTCATTGTGATCAACAAACCGGCGGGCATGGTGGTGCATCCAGCACCGGGCACGCCCAATGGCACCTTGGTGAACGCGCTGCTGCATCATTGCGGCGACACGCTTTCCGGTGTGGGCGGTATGAAGCGCCCCGGCATTGTGCACCGCATTGACAAGGAAACCAGTGGCCTCCTGGTGGTGGCCAAGACAGACGCGGCCCATCAGGGGCTGGCGGCGCAGTTTGAGGCTCACACGGTGGAACGTTACTACCGCGCGGTGTGCTATGGGGTGCCGGATGCCAATGACCCACGCCTGCGTGGTGTGCGCGGCGTGAATTTTGAATCCGGCAACATCATGAAAATCACCACCCATCTGGCGCGTCACAAGACAGATCGACAGCGTCAGGCGGTGCTGTTTGAAGGCGGGCGCCATGCGGTCACGCGGGTGCGGATCGTACAGCCTTTTGGCAATCCGGCGGTGGCCTGTCTGGTGGAATGCTGGCTTGAGACCGGCCGCACCCACCAGATCCGCGTGCATATGGCCCATGCCGGCCACGGGCTGATCGGGGATCCGGTCTATGGCGGCCGTCGCAAGCTGCCTGAAAAGGCAATCGGCGTCAAAGGCGCAGGCGCCGCGCGAAGTTTTGACCGTCAGGCGCTGCACGCCGCTGTTCTGGGCTTTGAGCATCCGGTCACAGGGGAAACTCTGCGGTTTGAAGCGCCCCTGCCAGAAGATATGGCGCAGTTGATTGAGGATCTCGGCGGGGTCTGAAGAGGCGTAAGTCCACAGGTTGGCCTGTGAAAGCCCAAGGATCTGAGCCAGATACGGTTGGCTCAGATCATGTTGTCACCATCGGCGAGTCCGCTGTGCCTCAGTGTGTCGCCTGTGACAAATCTATGATTTCGGTGACGGTTTCACGAAAGAAATCGACCTTGCCGTCCGACTCATGCGAGAGGATGTAGGTGCTGCTGCGGCAGGGACAGCCGCCAAGCCCGTAGAAAAATTCCTGTTCAAACCGGGTCAGATGCCAGCCTTCCTGATCCAGTGCTGTGGTTTCAATACGCAGCGCCTTCGTGCCTTTGGGGAACACCTCCATAGCAAGGCGCTGCAGTATCTCTCCCAATGCGGCCAACCCTTTGCCCGCCTGCCAGCTCACATCAGCCTCGTCTTTATAGTGGTCAATCCGAAAATCGATGTCTTCGGCCAAAAGCGTGATCATGCTGGCATCCGCCTCAGCAAACTTCTGTAACAACGTCTCAATCGCGGTGGTCATTCCTGTGCTCCCAAAATGATTACAGGTTTTGGATGGCAGGATTTTCAAGTATAAGGAATTCAGGTGTTATATAGATTTGATATAGGAATTGGCTATGGTAGAGCTGACCGCACTCACATATTTTGTCAGCGCCTATGAAACCGGCTCGTTCAGCGCGGCGGCGCGGGTCAATGGTGTCAGCCAGCCCACCGTGTCCGCTGCCATTCAGAAACTTGAGACCACATTGGAGGGGGCGGTGTTCTTGCGGGAGCGTCGCGGGTTGTCGCCAACCGATCTGGGGCAGCGCCTTTATCAGGAGGCATCCGCCTCTGTCGCCACCTTGGCAGGCTTGCCTGATCGTCTGAAGCCAAAACCCCGGCAGGTTCTGAGGGTTTATGCCCAACCGGATGTGCTGATGGCGCCCTATATGCCGCTGTTTCATCAGCTCAGACAGGCCATGCCGCAGGTGGTGCTGGCCTTTTGCGACAATGTGGAAGAGGCGGATGTGGCCTTGGTGACCGAAGGCTGTCAGCCCAAAGGCCACAGTTTTTCCAAACTGAGCGAGGATAAGTTTGGTGTGGCCTTGCCCAAAGGGCATGTGCTCGCTGCGGCGGAAAGCCTGTGTTTGGAGGATATTGCCAATGAGCCGCAAATTCTGCGCCCCTATTGTCCGAATGCCGATCTGATGCGGGTGGCGCCGATGGCGGTGTCAGAGGCGCATGCGCGGGCCTTAAATGACCTTCAGGTGTTGGATCTGGTGGCCGCAGGGCTGGGCGTTGCGCTGGTGCCAATGGCGCATCAGGCGGCCCATGGCGGGGTCGAAGTCCGCCCCCTGCGCGTTGACGTGGCTTTGACACGTGTGGTGGGGCTGTCAGCGCGAAAAACCAGCTTTGCGCAGGAGGTTGCGGCTAAGTTTGTAGCCCTGGCAGGGGGCTGATGGTCTAGCCATGCGTGTGAAACAAAGCGCAAATGCATGTGAAACACTGGTCTAAAGCTGGTGTGGTCGCGTAGTAAACCCTACTCTGAGAGTCAGAAATTCACATCTGCCTATTGAAACACGCATTTGGCGACCTAGATCAATGTTAAGCAGATAAACATACGATTGGGAGGCAAGACTTATGGCAAATTATGCAAACCTGCCCGCACCGACACCAGAGGGCGGTCTGAACCGCTACTTGCAGGAAATTCGCAAATTCCCGCTCCTTGAGCCGGAAGAAGAATACATGCTGGCCAAGCGCTGGGTTGAGGAACAGGACGCGACAGCGGCCCATAAAATGGTGACCTCGCACCTGCGTCTGGCGGCCAAGATCGCCATGGGCTATCGCGGCTACGGCCTGCCGCAGGCGGAGGTGATCTCCGAGGCCAATGTGGGCCTGATGCAGGCGGTCAAGAAGTTTGATCCGGAAAAAGGCTTCCGTCTGGCGACCTATGCCATGTGGTGGATCCGCGCGAGCATTCAGGAATATGTGCTGCGCAGCTGGTCCATGGTGAAACTTGGCACCACCAGCGCGCAGAAGAAGCTGTTCTTCAACCTGCGCAAGGCCAAGGCCCGTATCGGCGCGCTGGAAGAAGGCGATCTTCGTCCTGAAAACGTGGAGCGCATCGCCAATGATCTCGGGGTGACCGAAGAAGAGGTGATCTCCATGAACCGGCGCCTGTCGGGCGGGGATGCCTCCCTGAACGCACAGGTCGGCTCCGAGGGCGAAGGCACCATGGAGTGGCAGGACTGGCTGGAAGATGAAACCGCGGATCAGGCGGCGGATTATGAGGCCAGGGACGAGCTCGCTGCCCGCCGTGAGCTGCTGGTTGAAGCGATGGATGTGCTGAATGACCGCGAGAAGGACATTCTCACCCAGCGCCGACTGGCGGACAAAGCGGTGACGCTTGAGGATCTGAGCGGGCAATATGACGTGAGCCGCGAACGCATCCGCCAAATCGAAGTGCGCGCCTTTGAAAAACTGCAAAAGCGCATGCGCGAGCTGGCCTCCAGCCGCGGGATGCTCGCAGCGAACTAAGCGCAAACAAACCACATAGATAAGAGCGCCGGTCCTTTCAGGATCGGCGTTTTTCATTGCGGCCTCCTTTGGCTCATGGATCTGCGATCTCACAGATGACGCGGGCGGTTGCCTCTAGGGAACGCGGAGACTAGGCTCTGCACGTTCAGAGGGAGGGAGCGCTAACATGACTGACAAAACCATTCGATGGGGTATTCTCGGGGCGGCAAATTTTGCCCTCAATCACATGGGGCCGGCGATCCATGCCGCCAAAGGCGCACAGCTGGCGGCGGTGGCGAGCTCCAGCGCGGAGAAGGTGGCCGCTTTCGAGGCTTTCGCGCCGGGGCTGCGTCACCACACAAGCTATGAGGCACTGCTCGCCGATCCGGAAATCGATGCGGTCTACATCCCGCTGCCCAACCATTTGCATGTGGAATGGGCGATCAAAACGCTTGAGGCCGGTAAGGCGGTGCTCTGCGAAAAACCCATCGGCATGGATGTGGCAGAGATCGACCGTTTGATCGCGGCGCGGGACAAGGCCGGTGTTCTGGCGGCGGAGGCCTTCATGATTGTGCATCATCCGCAATGGCAGCGGGCCAAGACACTGCTGGAGGAAGGGGCCATAGGCACTTTGCGCCACGTGAACGCGGTGTTTTCCTATTTCAATGACGACCCTGCCAACATCCGCAATCAGGCTGATATTGGCGGCGGCGGCTTGCGCGACATCGGCTGCTACGTGCTGGGCGGCGCGCGTTTTGTCACCGGAGAGGAGCCGGTCTCGCTCGATCACACGCGGGTACAGATGGAAAACGGCATCGACCTCTTTGCCGATATGAGCTTCACCTTCCCCAGCTTCACCTATCAGGGCTACACCGCCATCCGTATGGCCCCGCGTCAGGAAGTGCATTTTCATGGCGACGCCGGGGTGATGAGCCTGACATGTCCTTTCAATGCCGCCGTGTTTGATCAGGCGGAGCTGGTTCTGTCACGGCCCGATCAAAGCCGCCGCGTGGAGCGGTTCCCCGGAGTGAACCACTATGTGCTGCAGGTGGAGGCCTTTGGGCATGCGCTGCGGACAGGTGAGGCTTATCTCTGGCCGCTGGAACAGGCGCGCGGCACGCAGGCCATGGTGGATCAGGTGCTCGCCACCGCTTAAGCGCGGTGCACCTTTCAAATGAAAAGCCCTCGGGGGAGGATCTCCACCGAGGGCTTTTTTGATGTCTTTAACAGAGTTGGCTTATTCGGCCGCGTCGTTGCTTTCCGCTTCTGGCGCAGGAGCCTCTGCCGGGGCGTCCTCTGCCGCTGGGGCAGGGGCCTTCTTGCGCGGCGCGCGCTTGCGTGGCGCTTTCTTGGGCGCAGGCTTTGGCGCTTCCGGCTGTGTTTCCGGGGTTTCCACCAGCGCGCTTTCTTCGGCCACATCCACGATCAGATCAGGTTGTTCGGCTTCAGACGGGTCCACCGTTGGCATCGCTTCATCCGCCTGCGGCTGGGCCTTGCCCTCGCCACCGTTGGCCTCACGCTCCTGGCGCTCCATACGCTCGCGGCGCTCGCGATCCCGCTCTGCCTGACGCTCCCGGTTCTGGCGTTCCTGCTCTTCGCGGCGCGCCTCTTGCTCGCGCTGCGCTTCGTTCAGCATGCGCTGGTAATGCTCTGCGTGCTGCTGGAAGTTCTCCGTCGCAACACGGTCATTGGAAAGCTGGCTGTCGCGGGCCAGCTGGTTGTATTTGTCGATCACCTGTTGTGGGGTGCCGCGTACTTTTCCTTCCGGGCCGGAACTGTCAAACACACGGTTGACGATATTGCCGGAGGGACGGTTGCGGTTTGACTTATTCCGCGAACGTGACTTCGAAGATCTCATGTTTTCAGCAATCCAGCCTTGGTCCATGGCGGTCGCTCATCCCGTTTCACGCCTCGTGCGCTCTGTCTTCCGGGGGCGACAATTTGTGGCTTGGTGTCCGATCGGGACGGCCCTGAAAATAGGGGATCCAGCAAAAGGACACGAACTTGATATGGCGCATTTGGTTCTCACACAAGAGGTTTTCTGTCTAGAATGCGCTCAATTGCAAAAATATCTCGTTATGTTGGGCGTTTTTGCCCGATCACCACGCGGTCACGCCCATCCAGATCCGGCAGCACAGCGACGTTTTGCAAACCGGCCTCCTCAAAAAGCGCGGTCACATCCGGCCCCTGCTGCCAGCCGATTTCCACCATCAGCCAACCCGCGGGCGCAAGATGGTCTGGCGCGCCTTTGGTGATGGCGCGGTAGGCGGTGAGCCCGTCCGCTTCATCCGTCAACGCGATGCGCGGCTCATAAGACAGCTCTGGTGCGAGGGCGTCCATTTCAACCAATGCGATATAAGGCGGGTTGGACACGATGAGGTCAAAGCTGCCGTCAACGGCGGCAAACCAATTGCTTTCTGTCAGCGTCAGCCGATCTGCCACGCCGATCTCATCAGCGTTCTGGCGGGCGACCGCGAGGGCATCGGCAGAGACATCTGTGGCGGTGCCGCGCGCGTCGGGCCGCTCTGCCAACAGGGAAATTGCAATGGCACCGGTGCCTGTGCCGAGATCGAGCACGGATTGGAAGGGGCGCTTTAACGCCTCAAGCACCAAGGCCTCGGTTTCCGGGCGCGGGTCAAGCGTCGCGGCCGTGACCGCAAAGCTGTGATTGAAGAAGGCCCGTTTGCCCAGAATATGCGACAAAGGCTCGCGCGACAGGCGGCGGGCGACAAGGCCAAGCAAGGCGGTTTGCTGCGTCAGCGTTGCTTCGCTGCGCGCTTCAAGCGTGAGCCGGTCAGCAGGCATGTCGACCGCTTTCGCCACCAGAAACCTTGCATCACGCGCAGCGCTGTCAATTGCGCCAGCGGTGAGAGAATTCTGCGCTTGTTTGATCAGGTCAGCGATGGTCAGGCTCACCCTTCCATCTCCGCCAGTGCTGCCGCCTGTGCGTCTGCGGTGAGTGCGTCGATGGTTTCGTCCAGATCGCCCTGCATCACCTGATCCAGCTTATAAAGCGTGAGGTTGATGCGGTGGTCGGTCATGCGGCCTTGGGGGAAGTTGTAGGTGCGGATGCGCTCTGAGCGGTCGCCTGAGCCCACCTGGCCAGCCCGATCCGCGGCACGCTCATCGGCAATACGCTGGCGCTCCAGATCAAACAGGCGGGTTTTGAGAACCTGCATGGCAATCTCGCGATTGCGGTGCTGGGATTTTTCCGAGCTGGTCACGATGATGCCGGTGGGCAGGTGTGTGATCCGCACAGCCGAGTCGGTGGTGTTCACGTGCTGACCGCCGGAGCCTGAGGCGCGCATGGTGTCGATGCGGATATCACTGGCGTCGATCTGAATGTCCACGTCTTCCGCTTCCGGCAGCACAGCGACAGTGGCCGCCGAGGTATGGATGCGCCCGCCGCTTTCAGTGGTGGGCACACGCTGCACGCGGTGTACGCCGGATTCAAACTTCATCCGGGCAAAAACGTTTTCGCCTTTGATATGGGCAACCACTTCCTTGATGCCGCCAAGCTCAGTGGCGTTTTCCTCAAGGATTTCCAGCTTCCAGCCGCGTGCTTCGGCATAGCGCTGATACATGCGCAGCAGGTCACCTGCAAAAAGCGCGGCCTCATCGCCGCCGGTGCCGGGACGGATTTCCAGAATGGCCGGGCGGGCGTCTGCCGCGTCTTTGGGCAAAAGCGCGAGCTGCAGGGCGTGTTCGGCCTCTGGCACAGCCGCGCGCAGCTCCGGCAGCTCTTCTTCGGCAAGCGCCTTCATATCGGGATCGCCGAGCATCTCTTCGGCTTCCTCAATGTCGGAAAGCAGGCGCTGATACGCTGCGATCTGCTCCACCACGGGCTTGAGATCGGCATATTCCTTGGCCAGCGCAGCAATGTCGCCGCCGCCTTCGGCCATCTGCGCCTCAAGGAACTCAAAACGCTGGGTGATCTGATGTAATCGCTCTATCGGAACCATGTCGCTAAGTGGGACAATCTCGGGGTTTGGTCAAGGGCTGCCTTTTGGTGTAGCATGGCCTTATGAGACGGTTGTTTGTGGTGATGATGCTCTTTGCGCCCCCCGCCATGGCGGATGGGATGATCAACGGTGTGCCGGTAGATTGCTATTGCACCGACAAACAGGGGCAGCGGATCGAGCTTGGCGAAACCATCTGTTTGCAGGTCGATGGGCGCATGTTCATGGCACAGTGTCAGATGTCGCTGAACGTGCCGATGTGGCGCGAAATTTCGCCCGGGTGCCTCAGCTCCAACCTATCCCCGTTGCCCCAGAGCCGCGATCCAAGCCTCGATGCGTTTGGCATTCACACCGAAGTCCTTTTTCCCAAATCGTGAGCGCGCGTTGATCTTGAGCGTGTCACCGACCTGCTGGGCGGTGGTGTAATCCGGATAAGACAGCAGTTTGGAGCGGGTCACATAGGTGATCATGCCGTCCTCAAGCGCACCAGCGAGCACCGTAGTGCGCGGCGTGCTCAGCGCTATTTCGTTCAATCGGGTGAGACCGTCAGGGCCGGTGTCGACAATCCGGCGGGCGCTGTTCTCGCCGTCGCTGTTTTGATCAAATTGCGCAGCCACATGCCATTTTGCCGGATCACTCGGTGCCACACGCACATAGACCGCCAGAAGCGCCACCACCGCAAAAAATACCCAGATATAGCTCATCGTCGGTCTCCTGTGAGAGGTGGTTTTTTGTTTGCGGGCAAGGTCTTCGCCCGCGTCCTTCATGATACGCTGCCGCCTCTGTTGTGGATCAGGATCAAAGCAGATGCGGGGCGCGTCAAGCTTTCCGCCGCGTCCACCCCCACAGACAGATCAGTTCGAGCGCCACATGGGCCCCAGCAACGGCGGTTGCGCCGGTGGTGTCAAACGGCGGAGACACCTCAACCACATCGCCGCCCACCATATTGATGCCGGCAATATCGCGCAGGATGATGCTGGCCTGACCGCTGGACAGACCACCCCAGACCGGAGTGCCGGTGCCGGGCGCAAAGGCGGGATCAAGCCCGTCGATGTCAAAGGTCAGATAGGTCGGGTGGTCGCCCAGAATGCCTTTGATCTTCTCCGCCACTGCCACAGGGCCATTCACATGCACTTCGCGCGCATCAATGATGTTGAAGCCAAGCGTGTCCGGGTTCTCGGTGCGGATCCCCACCTGAACCGAGCGCGAGGGATCCACAAGCCCGTCTTTCACCGCTTTGTAAAGCATGGTGCCATGGTCGATCCGGTTCGGCTCATCATCGGCCCAAGTGTCTGTGTGGGCGTCAAATTGCAAAAGGCTCATGGGGCCGAACTTCTCGGCATAAGCCTTCAGGATCGGGTAGGTGATGTAGTGATCCCCGCCCAGCGCAATGCTGGCGGTGTCGGCCTCCAGAATGCTGCGGATATGACTGGTCAGCGCGTCCGGAAACTCCATCACCCGCGCATAGTCAAAAGCCAGATCGCCATAATCCACGATGCTGAGTTCGGTCATCGGGTCATAGCCCCAGCCGTAAGGCGGATCGAAGGCCTGAATGGCGCTGGCTTCGCGGATGGCGCGTGGGCCAAGGCGGGTGCCCGGGCGGTTGGTCACCGCCATGTCAAACGGCACGCCCGTCACGGCGATGTCGACGCCTGTCAGATCTTTGCTGTAGCGGCGGCGCAGAAAGGAAGTGGCCCCCCCAAAGGTGTTTTCAAAGCTCAAACCGTGCGGCGCTTTGCGCGTGAAGGCATTGTCGACCTGGGTTTTGGCATCTTCGAGCGCCATGGGGAGTCCTCATTTGAAAATTTGATCAAATTTCGTCTGTAGACACAAAAAGGTCAAGCCCTCCCGATTGCGGAAGGGCTTGTTGTGAGGCTGCTGCCCAAAAATCTGGGGTGGATCAGCGCGGCTGTGCCGTTTCCACGAGCTTGGCAAAGAAAGACGCGCCAATCGGGCTGATCTCGTCGTTGAAATCAAAGGCAGGGTGGTGCAGCCCGGCGCCTTCGCCCGCACCAAGGAAGAGATAAGCCCCGGGGCGCGCTTCCAGCATGTAGGAGAAATCTTCCGCGCCCATCTCCATCCATTGCTCGGCGTCCACATTGGCCTCACCAGCGATCTCGCGGGCGACATCGGTGGCAAAATGGGTCTGCTTTGGGTGGTTGATGGTGGCGGGGTAATCCACATCCAGCTCCAGCGTCGCGTCCAGCCCGTAAGCGGCTGCGGTGCCTTTGGAAATCTCCTCAAGGCGGCGGTGGATCATCGCCTGCACATCCTTGTCAAAGGTGCGGATGGTGCCATTGATGAAACCGCCATCGGGGATCACATTGTTGGCGCTGCCCGCATGGATCTGCGTCACCGACACAACCGCCTGCTGGCGGGTGTCATGGTTGCGGCTGACAATGGTCTGGATCGCATTGACCATGGCCACTGCAGCCACCACCGGATCAACCGTGTCCTGGGGGTAGGCTCCATGGCCGCCTTTGCCCTGAATGTGGATCGTGAAGGTATCAACCGCCGCCATGATCGGCCCCGGCGTGGTGTGAAAGCTGCCCAGAGGCTGGCCCGGCACATTGTGCAGCGCATAGACCTCTTTGACATCAAAGCGCTCCATCACACCTTCCTGCACCATGATGTTGCCGCCGCCGCCTTCTTCTTCGGCCGGTTGGAAGATCAACGCCACACGGCCGGAGAAATTGCGGGTCTCGGCAAGGTATTTGGCCGCCCCGAGCAGCATGGTGGTGTGCCCGTCATGACCGCAGGCGTGCATTTTGCCTGCGACCGTGCTGGCGTGGTCCGCACCGGTGATTTCATCCATGGGCAAGGCGTCCATATCTGCGCGCAGACCAATGGTCTCGCCATCGCCCTCACCATTGATGATCGCGACCACGCCGGTTTTGGCGATGCCTTCATGGATTTCATCCACGCCGAACTCTTTCAGGCGCTCTACCACAAAGGCCGCCGTTTCCACGCAGTCAAATTCCAACTCCGGGTGGGCGTGCAGGTGACGCCGCCATGTTTTCATCTCTTCCGCGTAATCTGCGATGCGATTCACGATTGGCATGTCTGGACTCCCCTCCATCAATTCGCTCAGATGCCTCCAAACCAAAGACTGGAGCGTAGCGCAATGGCCGAAGACCACCTTATCCTTGATCCCAATGGCGGCATGCCGCGCCTTTTGGAGATTATGCGCCGTTTGCGGGATCCGGACCATGGCTGCCCCTGGGATATCGAGCAGGATTTCGCCACCATTGCGCCTTACACCATTGAGGAGGCCTATGAGGTGGCCGATGCGATTGAGCGTGAGGCCTGGGATGAGCTGAAAGGCGAGCTTGGCGATCTGCTGTTTCAATCGGTGTTTCACGCTCAGATGGCGGCTGAGAAGGGGCTTTTCACCTTTGATCAGGTGGCAGACACCATGTCTGACAAGATGGTCGCGCGGCATCCGCATGTCTTTGGCGATGAAAGCCGCGACAAATCCGCCGAGCAACAGACACGCGATTGGGAGACGGTGAAGGCGGCGGAGCGTGCCGGTAAAGCGCAAGAGGGCACGCTGGATGGTGTGGCTCTGGGCCTGCCAGCCTTACTGCGCGCCGTGAAGCTGCAAAAGCGTGCCGCACGGGTGGGATTTGATTGGCCGGACATCGGGCAAGTGGTTGATAAGATTGTCGAAGAGGCCGGTGAGCTTGCTGAGGCACGCGACCGGTTGACCCAAGATGAGATCGAGGAGGAGTTTGGCGACCTTCTCTTTGTGATGGCCAATCTCGCACGGCATCTCAAGATTGATCCCGAAGCCGCCCTGCGGGCCACAAACGCCAAATTTGTGCGGCGTTTTGAAGGGGTTGAGGCCAAGCTCGCGGCCCAAGGCAAACGTCCGGAGCAGAGCGATCTGGCCGAGATGGATGCGCTCTGGGATGCGGTCAAAGCCGAAGAGAAGGCGGCCAAGGGGCAGGGGTAAAACCCGCGTCTGAGCGGGCGACTTGCCCCTGAAACCTGCGCCGGACATGGGCGCAGGCGTTGGCGCTGAGAGGCCGCCGTTCACGCAAATATCAAACCTGAATAATTTGTTCAGGTATTGACCTGACTGAAAAACTCAAATTTAACGCAGCCCATCGAAACCATGACACCGTGAGGGATGACATGACCAAAGCGCTTTCCACCTCCATTTTTGCTTTTGCCGCAGCGGCCGTGGCTGCGCCGGCGATGGCTGATGAAGTCAACGTCTACTCCTACCGTCAGCCAGAGCTGATCAAGCCGCTGACCGATGCCTTTACCGAAGAAACCGGCATCAAGGTGAATGTGGCCTACCTCAAAAAAGGCATGGTGGAGCGTCTGCAGGCAGAGGGGGATCGCTCCCCTGCCGATCTGGTGCTGACCGTTGATATCTCCCGCCTGAACGCGGTGGTTGAGGCCGGTGTGACCCAGCCTGTGATCAGCGACGTGATCGTCGCCAATGTGCCGGAAGCTTACCGCGATCCAGAAGGCCACTGGTTTGGCCTGACCACCCGCGCACGGATTGTCTACGCTTCCAAAGACCGCGTCGCAGAGGGCGAAGTCACCACCTATGAGGATCTCGCAGACCCGAAATGGGAAGGCCGCATCTGCACCCGTTCCGGCACCCATGCCTATAACGTCGCTCTGACCTCCGCTGTGATCGAGCATCACGGCGAAGCCGAAGCCAAAACCTGGCTGGAAGGCGTGAAAAACAACCTCGCGCGCAAGCCGCAAGGCAACGACCGCGCACAGGTCAAGGCGATCTGGGCCGGTGAATGTGACCTCGCTGTGGGCAACACCTACTACATGGGCAAAATGCTCAAAGACACTGAGCAGCAGGCCTGGGCCGACAGTGTGAACATCGTGTTCCCGACCTTTGAGGACGGCGGCACCCATGTGAACATCTCCGGCATCGCGCTGACCAAAGCTGCGCCCAACAAGGAAAACGCCATCAAGATGATGGAATTCCTGACCGGCTCCAAGGCGCAGGAAGTCTATGCCTCGGCCAACTTCGAATACCCAATCGCGCCGGGCATGGAAGCCGATCCTCTGGTGCAGAGCTGGGGTGAGTTCACCGCTGACGACGTGAACCTGATGACCCTCGCCGGCCACCGCGCCGAGGCGCTCAAGCTGGTTGAAGAAGTCGATTTTGACGGCTGAGGCCACGCGATAGCGCGATAGAATACCAAAGGGCGGCCCCGAAAGGCCGCCCTTTTTGTTGCGCTAAAACGTCTGTCAGCCCAACCGCGCCTTGAGCACGCGCAGCATATTCTCCCCCATAACCTTGCGGATTTGTGCCTCGCTCAGACCTGCCTCAATCAGCGCGTGGGTCAGCGCGACAAGCTGGGATGTGTCAAAGGCTGTGGCGACCGAGCCGTCATAATCTGAACCCAGCGACACGTGGTCTTCTCCAAGCAGGTCCACCGCCGCTTTCACGGTTTTGGCCACTCCGGCAGGGCTGTCATCGCAGGTCACATCTGCCCAGTAGCCGATCCCCACAACGCCGCCGCCATCCGCTGCGCCATTGGCCACGATCGCCTGCATCAGCGCGTCTTCGTAGTTCCGTTTCACGGGGCAATTTCCGTAAATACCGGTGTGGCTGACGATCAGCGGAATGTCGGTCAGCGCAATGACCTCTTCCGCCACTTTCGGGCTGGAGTGGGCCAGATCAAGCACCAGATTGCGCTCTGAGATGGCATTGACCACCTCGCGGCCAAAATCGGTCAGCCCTTTGTTGCCAATCCCGTGCAGGGAGCCACCCAGCGCGTTGTCAAAGAAGTGCTGCAGGCCAATTACTCGGTAGCCTTCGTCCTGCAGTTTTTGCAGGTTTGCGATGTCGCCCTCCAGAGGGTGCGCCCCTTCGATGCCCAGCATACCGCCAACAACGGTTTGCCCTGCGTCGCGGTCCGCAAGCAGCGCGTCGATGTCGGCGCTGCTGCGCAGGATGCGCAATTGCCCACCAGATGCTGCCTCGGCCTTTTGCAGGCGCTCCGCCTGATAGACCGCGCGCTCAAAGATCGAATCCCAAGTGCGCGCAGGCCAGAGCTGCCCAACTGCCAACAGGGTGATGTTGTCGCGCGCATCTGCGGAGTTTTCCTCATAGTTCTGCCCGGCCGGAGATTTGGTCACGGCGGTGAACACCTGCAGCGCCACATTGCCCTCAATCAGACGGGGCAGGTCCACATGGCCGCGATCCGCGCGGTCCAGAACATCGCGTTTCCAGAGCAGCGTGTCAGCATGCCAGTCACCAATGGCAAGGTCACCGTGCAATCTGCGGGCAACATCGCTGACCGGAAAACCGCCCTCGCTGGTGATCGCGTTGCGGGATCTTTCCACATGCCCCGGTGCCACGATCAGAAACGCAGCCACCGCCACAGCAAAAGTCAAAAGCAGCCTGCCCAACCATTTGCCGAATGTGCGCATATGTTCTCCCCCGATGCACCCTAGTCCTTGTGCAGAGCCTAGGCCGGAAAGAGGGCATTCTCAAAGCTTTACGTCGGGGCGGGGCGTTGCTCCTTGCCAGTGGTGTGCTTAGATTGGGGGGAGGGCAAAGGAGGATCACATGGCTGGTGGTTGGGCAAAAGATGGCGCGGTGAGCGAACAGATCGAGGCCAGCATCAACGATGAGCTGGCCCGCCTTCAGGCGCAGCGTCAGCCGGTGGGTGAGAGCCTCAGGTTCTGCGCGGAATGCGAAGAGGAAATCCCCGAAGCACGCCGCCTTGCGCGACCCGGCGTAAAGCTCTGCATTGAATGTCAGCAGGAGCGCGACAGCGCCTATCAGGCCCGTGGCGGCATCAACCGGCGCGGCTCCAAAGACAGCCAGTTGAAGTGAGACCCCTCTGATGAGCTTGCTGATTGTCTATCACTCCCGCACCGGCGGCAGTCGTCTGATGGCCGAAGCTGCCTTTGCCGCCGCAAGAGCCGAAGGCGCGGTGCGCTTGCTGCGTGCAGAAGACGCCCAGCCGGAAGACCTGTTGGCTGCAACGGGCTATCTCTTCTGCGCGCCGGAAAACCTCGCAACGCTCTCGGGCGCAATGAAAGAGTTCTTTGATCGGTGCTACTACCCTGTTCTGGGGAAGATCGAGGGGCGGCCTTATGCGCAGATGATTTGTGCCGGATCAGACGGCGCAGGTGCCGCGCGGCAACTGGCGCGCATCGCCACGGGCTGGCGGCTCAAGGAGGTGCAGCCCGCGCTGATTGTCTGCACCAATGCGCAGACGCCGGAGGCGATCCTGGCTGAGAAATCCCTCTCTGAAACGGAGCTGGCCCCCTGCGGTGACCTTGGCGCCGCGCTTTCTGCCGGACTGGCGCTTGGGGTGTTCTGAGGCACGCGACTGATTGCGGCTCGGCACCGCTTTGCTGATGCAGATTTGGTGAAACGCGCGCGGCAGTGTACCATGTCCCTTATTTGTTTATGGGATTTTGGGTATGTTTCTGTTGTATTTCCCCAAAAAGGCCGCGCTCTTTGCGCTTGCCCTACTTCTCGCCGCTTGCACCAACTACGCTGATTATTCGCTGCAAGCCTACACCTACGCCACCGAGGCCAAGGCCAAAACGCTCAAATTGGTGAGCAAAGCCAACGGCAGCTACAGCGCCAATCGGGCAGCCGCTGAGGCGTTGTTGCTGGATATGGACGTGGCTTATGAGTTTGCCAACGGCATTGAGAACAACGAAGAAGCCGCTGATATCTGGGATAAATTGCGCGATCCCGATGGCAATCTGGTGGGCGGTTTTCTCACCGCTTGGCGCACAGAGTTCCCCGGCGGCGTGAGTGCAGACAGTGCATTCATCAATGAGTTCAAAAAGAACATCACCTTCAGCTTTGATCGCCTGATCTGTTTGGAAGCGAACAAAGGCCAAGCCACCGCTTGTGCTGACATCGAACAGTAACGCCCGCAGGCAAGGAGAGAGATCATGGACACAGACGCGATATTAGACGCGATCCAGGACGGATTGGCGGACCTGGTCAAAAATGCGGCCAAGACCTTTGCCAATGAGGCAGAGCGGGATTTGAAAGCCTTTGTGAAAGAGTCCGAGGAAGACATCCGCCGCTATGCAAAGCTCTTTGCGGAAGGCAAGCTCTCGGAATTTGAGCTGAAGTTCCTGATGAAGATGAAAGCCGACAACGCGGAGCTCTTGGCAATATCCGCCAAAGGCATCGCGCGGGCGCGGGTCAAACATCTGATGAACAGCATGAAAGACCTGATTGTCAGCACAATTTTGGCGGCGGTCTGAAACGAAAAAAACCGGAGCAGGGGCTCCGGTTTCTCAGCGCGCTTTAGGGCTCTGCTTCGGTTGGTTTTGGGGCTCCGCCCGTTCGCAACACATTCGCTCCACTGGAGCGAATGCCGGGGCAAGCCCCGGGTCAATTTGGGGCTCAGCCCGTTCGAAGCTCAAACCGTCCACTGGACGGTTTGCCGGTCGGGGACCGGACCGCTTCTCACTCCATCGCTTCCAGCTCGTCGATCATGGACGAAATCATCGATAGGCCCTTGTCCCAGAACTTGGGATCAGAGGCATCCAGACCGAAAGGTGCCAGCAGCTCTTTGTGGTGTTTGGAGCCACCTGCCTTGAGCATGTCGAAATACTTGTCCTCAAAGCCTTCGTCCCCTTCGGCGTAAACCGCATAGAGGGCGTTTACGAGGCCGTCACCAAAGGCGTAGGCGTAGACATAGAAGGGCGAATGCACGAAGTGCGGGATATAGGCCCAGAAGGTCTCATAGCCTTCCATGAAGTCAAAAGCTTCCCCGAGACTTTCTGCCTGCACCGACATCCAGATCGCATTGATGTCTTCCGGTGTCAGCTCGCTTTCACGGCGCGCGGCGTGCAGTTTGCATTCAAAGTCATAGAAGGCAATCTGGCGCACAACCGTGTTGATCATGTCCTCAACCTTGCCCGCCAGCAGGATCTTGCGCTGCTCTTGGGTTTCGGCCTTGTCCAGCATCGCGCGGAAGGTCAGCATTTCGCCAAAGACAGAGGCGGTTTCCGCGAGTGTCAGCGGGGTGGAGGAGAGCATCTCGCCCTGTTCCGCCGCCAGCACCTGATGCACGCCATGGCCCAGCTCATGCGCGAGTGTCATCACGTCGCGCGGTTTGCCGAGGTAGTTCAGCATCACGTATGGGTGGACACTGGTCACGGTGGGATGCGCAAATGCACCCGGCGCTTTGCCCGGCTTCACGCCCGCATCAATCCAGCCTTTGGTGAAGAACGGCTCTGCAATCTCGCCCATGCGCGGATCAAAGGCGTTATAGGCATCCATCACGGTTTTCTGCGCGGTGGCCCAATCCACAGTGGAGGGATCTTCCATCGGCAGCGGCGCGTTGCGGTCCCAGACCTGCATGCGGTCCAGCCCCAGCCATTTGCGCTTCAGCTCATAGTAGCGGTGGCTGAGCTTGGGGTAGGCGGCCACAACCGCATCGCGCAGCGCTTCTACCACCTCAGGTTCCACATCATTGGAGAGGTGACGGCCGGTCTGCGCGCTTGGCATATTGCGCCAACGGTCGAGCACTTCTTTTTCCTTGGCGGCAGTGTTGTGCACGCGGGAGAAGATCTTGATGTTGTCGTTGAAAACCCGCGCCAGCTCATGGGCAGCGGCTTCCCGCTTTTCACGATCCGGATCGGTCAGGAAGTTCAGCGTGCCTTCGATGTTGTACTCTTCGCCAAGCACGTCAAAGGTCAGCCCCGCAATTGTTTCGTCAAACAGGCGCTCCCAGGCGTCGCCGACCACGCCGAGATCGTGCAGGAACTTCTCCAGCTCGTCAGACAGCTGGTGCGGCTTCATTGCGCGAATGCGGCGGAAGACCGGCTCATAGCGCGCCAGCTCTTCGTTTTCTGCAAAGGCTGCGGCCAGTGTGTCATCTTCGATGCGGTTGAGTTCCAGCGTGAAGAACACCAGCGGCGTGGAGAAATTGGTCAGCTTCTCCTGCATATTCGCCATGAACTGCGCGCGTTCTGCATCGGTGGTCAGCTGGTAGTAGCGCAGACCGGCGTAAGACATGATGCGGCCGGAAATCTGAGAGATCTTCTCGTTGCGCTGCACACAGGTGAGCAGGTCCGCCGCAGAAAGCCCGGCAAGCTTGCCCTCATAATCGGCGGCAAAGGCGGCACATTCGCCCTCAAGCCACTCCAGATCCGCGATCAGCTCCGGCGCGTCGTCCCCCGCGTAAAGATCGCTCAGATCCCATTCGGGCAGATCGCCGAATTCTTGCGTGCCAGAAGACGCATTGGCATCGCGAACGGGAAACGGAAGGTTCAGCATGAAAGCACCCTGTGTTGTGAATAACTGTTGTCGCTCAGATAGGCAGAGCGGCGGGGGAGGTTCAAGGGGCAGCAGCGATGGACGCGCGTTTACGACGTCTGCGCAGAGAGAGGGGCCAGCTCCTCTGTCACAGCGAGCTGCGCCATTCACCCCGGGATATTTTGCGAATGAGAAAAGGCTGGCTGGCGTTTAGCTGTGTTCGGCAAAGAAGGCGGCGCAGTCGTCAAAAATGCGATTGCGGCTTTCCGGCACTTCCATCAACACCTCGTGTTCTCCGGCAGGCACGATATCCAGCGTGCCGTTGGGCCAGCGGCGCATGCGGTCATGAATGGCGCTGGTGTCCACGATCTGCTCATCCGCCCCAAGGAAGGTGAGGCAGGGCGTGTCAGGAGAGGCTTTTTTCTCAAGCTTGCGGCATTCCATCAGCGCCTCATAGACCCAGCGCAGGCTGGGGCCGGCCAGGGAGAGATCAGGATGATCCGTCATCTGGCGCTGCATGTAGGCGTACATGCCCGCGTCTTTGGTCAGGGCGTTTCCGTCAAAATCTTGGTCCAACACATAGGTTGTGTCGCTGGTGCCCGGTGAAATCATCTGGTCAAAGCCAAAGACTTTGGAGAGCGCGCTGGTGACCCAGGCGGTTGGGCGCATTGTGGGGGAGAGGTGGATGCCCCACATCGGCCCGGAGAAGACCGCGGACTTCACCGGCAAGCCGTCATAGATCGCGCGCAACCCGATGCAGCCACCCATGGAGTGGCCGACCAGATGGTAGGGTTTGGGAAGTTCCAGCGCCTCGACAGCTGCCATCACGGCGGCGACATCGCGCTGAAAATCATCAAAGTGGCCAACGTATCCGGCGATCGGATTTTTGATCAGGCGATCGGCCAGACCCTGACCGCGCCAGTCAATGGCGATCATTTCATAACCGCGCGCGCCAAAATCGGCGGCCGCGCGGCCATATTTTTCCACATATTCGGTGCGGCCCGGAAACAGCAGCACCGTGCCTTTGGTCGGGCCAGCGGCCGCTTCGCGCTGCCAATGGGCAAAGCGCAGGCGCACCCCGTCTTCTGCCTTGGCCCAATAGGCATCTGCCTCAGGGCCGTCGGCTACGTCATGATAAAATGGGGCGCGCTGCAAACTCATCAGGACAGAACGCCGCCCAACTTCATGGCGGCACCCATGTCGCCGTCAATCGCCAGCTTGCCGGACATGAAAGCGGCGGTTGGGTTCAACTCACCTTCCAGGATGGCCTGGAATGTTTCCACATCCGCGGTCATGGTCACATCAGCGTCTTCGTCGCCTGCGCGCACGCCGTCTGCGTCGATGATGATGGCGCCTTCGCCTTCGATGGCAAATTTGGCGGAGCCGTCAAAGCTCTCACCACCGAGTTTTTCGGTCAGGGCGGTCACTGCGGCAGTTACGATATCGCTCATCTGCTTGATCCTTCACTTTGTTGTGCACATCTTGGGAATCACATGTGCAAGGGCTACAATAATTTACGTTATGGTCAACTTACCGAGTCGTCTCAAACTTATCGTCGCGGCAATTCCTATCGCAATGGGGATTTTGCAACCCGTGATTGCCGCCGGACCGGCACAGGCGCAGGACGCGGCTGAAAGCGCTGCCGAACAGGCGGCGGACACGCAGGATGTGGGCGCTCTGCTGGCTGCCCTGGCGGATGCCGATCCCGGCGAGGCAGACCGTCTGGCGGGACAGATCCGCCACATCTGGGACGCCTCGGGTTCTGCCAGTGCCGACTATCTGCTGCGCCGCACCCGCAAAGCCATCGAGGTGGAGGATCTGCAGGCGGCTCTGGCCCATGCGACAGCCCTGACAGATCATGCGCCGGAATTCGCCCAGGGCTGGGCCGAGCGCGCGCGCACCTTCTATGCGCTGGATCTTTACGGGCCTGCCATCAGCGATCTGGAGCATGTTCTGGCCCTGAACCCGCAGCATTTTGACGCGATCATGGGGCTGGCGGTGATGCTGGATCAGATGGGCAAGCCGGAAGACGCCTATGAAGCCTATCTGCAGGTCAAGGCTATACATCCCCATCAGGCAGGCCTAACAGAGGCCTTAGAGCGACTCGAGCCGCAGGTGCGCGGCAAATCGCTCTAAGCAAGATCAGACGACCACGACCAAGAGCTAGGCAAAGATATGGCCGCAGATCGGCGGATCACCGCAGTGTTGGGTCCCACCAACACGGGCAAGACGCATTATGCGATCGAGCGCATGTTGGGCTATCGCACAGGCGTGATCGGCTTGCCCCTGCGCCTGCTGGCACGGGAGGTCTATGACCGGATCGTGGCCGCGCGCGGCCCCTCTGTGGTGGCTCTGGTCACCGGCGAAGAGCGCATCGTGCCGCCGCGCGCCCAATATTGGGTGGCCACGGTTGAGGCGATGCCGGAAGGGCTTGGCGCAGATTTTGTGGCGATAGACGAAATCCAGCTCTGCGCCGATCCGGAACGCGGGCATGTGTTTACCGACCGGCTGCTCAGGATGCGCGGCACGCAGGAAACCCTGTTTCTGGGCAGTGACACCATGCGCAGCACCATTGCGGAGCTGGTGCCTGAGGCGCAGTTCATGCGCCGTGAGCGTATGTCCACACTCAGCTATTCCGGCAGCCGCAAGATCAGCCGGATGCAGCCGCGCTCTGCGATTGTTGGGTTTTCCGTGGATAGCGTCTATGCCATTGCCGAGCTGATCCGCCGTCAGAAAGGCGGGGCGGCTGTGGTGATGGGCGCGCTCAGCCCGCGCACGCGCAACGCGCAGGTGGCGCTCTATCAGAACGGCGATGTGGACTATCTGGTGGCGACCGATGCCATCGGCATGGGGCTCAATCTTGATATCGACCATGTGGCCTTTGCCTCCACCACCAAATTTGACGGCCGCCGGATGCGGCCTTTGGCGCCAAACGAGCTGGCGCAGATTGCCGGACGGGCAGGGCGGGGCATGAGCCACGGCACCTTTGGGGTGACCGGCGAAGCGCCACCTCTGGACGAAGGCGTGGCTGAGGCGATCATGGATCACCGCTTCACCCCGGTGCAGAAACTCAACTGGCGCAACGCGCGGCTGGAGTTTGGCAAGGTGGACGCGCTGATCCGCTCGCTCGAAGAAGCGCCAGATGATCCGCTTTTGATGAAAGCGCGGGAGGCCGATGATCTCCGCGCGCTCAAAACCGTGGCGGCCGAGGCCGAAATTCAGGCCCGCGCCAGCGACGGCAAATCCGTACGCCTGTTGTGGGACGTCTGCCGCATTCCGGATTTCCGCGGCATCAGCCACGCCGAACACGCTCAGATGATCGAGCGAATCTTCGGTTTCCTGCATGAGAGCGGACGGGTGCCGGATGACTGGATGGCGCGACAGGTCAAACGGCTTGATCGCACCGATGGCGACATTGACGCACTGTCAAAACGATTGGCGTTTATACGGACGTGGACTTATGTCGCACAGCGCAATAACTGGGTGAGTGATGAAAATCATTGGCGTGGCGAAACGCGCGCGGTAGAAGATCGCCTGTCGGATGCTTTACACGAGCGTTTGACGCAGAGATTTGTGGATCGGCGCACGTCAGTGCTTTTGCGCCGGCTCAAGCAGAAGGAGGCCCTTTTGGCCGAAGTGAATGACAAGGGTGAGGTGACCGTCGAAGGAGAATTCGTCGGTCGTCTTGAAGGGTTCCGTTTCATCGCGGACAAAGAAGCCAGCGGGCAGGAAGCCAAGACGCTGAAACAGGCGAGCTTGCAAGCCCTCGCGCCGCAGTTCCATCTGCGCGCGGACCGCTTCTATAACGCGCCGGATACGGAAATAGACTTCACCGAGCAGGGTGGCCTCATGTGGGGCGAGCAAGCTGTCGGTAAGTTGGTGGCCGGTGACGATCCGCTCAAGCCCGGTATTTCCGTGTTTGTGGATGACGAGGCCGGTACCGAGGTTGCTCAGAAGGTTGAGCGCCGCCTGCAGCACTTCATCGATCGCAAGATCGCCGCGCTGTTTGAGCCGCTGCTGAACCTCAGCCGTGACGAAGAGCTGACCGGTCTGGCCCGTGGCTTTGCGTTCCGCATGGTCGAAGCGCTGGGCATCATCCCGCGCGGTGACGTGGCCACCGAAGTCAAAGAGCTGGATCAGGACGCCCGTGGCGCGCTGCGCAAGCACGGCATCCGCTTTGGTCAGTTCACCATCTTCATGCCGCTTCTGTTGAAGCCCGCGCCAACCCGTCTGCGTTTGGTGCTGTGGTCCTTGTCGCAAGGCCTGCAGGAATTCCCCGAAGCACCGCCTCCGGGTCTTGTGACCGTGCCATCGGGCACCAGCCTGCCGCGTGGCTATCACGCCATGGCGGGCTACCGTGCCGCTGGTGAACGCGCGATCCGTATCGACATGCTGGAGCGTCTGGCGGATATGCTGCGCGCGGAAGACAGCCGTGGCGGCTTTGAAGCCAAGGCTGACATGCTGTCAATCACCGGCATGACGCTTGAGCAGTTTGCCGACCTGATGCAGGGTCTGGGCTATGCTGCGGAAAAAGGTGAGCGTGAAAAGGTGAAAGCCGCGCCAGAAGCTGCGCCTGCAGCCGAAGCCGACACCAGCGAAGCACCTGCAGAGGAAGCCGCTGCTGAGGCACCTGTGGAAGCGCCTGCCGAAGAGGCAGCCGTTGAGGCCACCGCTGAGGTGGCTGTTGCGGACGCGCCGGAAGCGGAAGCTGCGGCTGCAGAGGCGCCTGCGCAAGACGCTGAGACTGCCGCTGATGCGGAAGCACAAGCGCCTGAGGTGGAGGTGTTTTACACCTTCACCTGGGCCGGTCGTCAGGGTGGCAACCGTGGTGGTCAGCGTCGCGGTGGCAACGCTCAAGGCGGTAACAAGCGCCGCAATGACACGCAGGGCGGTGACAAACCGCGCGGCAAAGGTGGCAAGCCAAAAGGCAAAGGCCCGCGTCGCGACAATGGCCCCAAACAGTTCCAATCCCGTCCTCCCAAAAAGGAGAAGGCGATTGATCCGGACAACCCCTTTGCCGCAGCGCTTATGGGGCTGAAGTCCAAGGACTGACGCTTGAGCGGGCCGTCCTCAAAACTGCGGGTCGACAAATGGCTCTGGCAGGCACGGTTCTTTAAGACACGCAGCCTGTCGGCCAAACTTGTCACCGGCGGGCATCTGCGGGTGAACGGCCAAAAAGTTGCCAAAGCGAGCCATGCGGTGAGCATTGGTGACGTGTTGACCTTCCCACAGGCGCGGCGTGTGCGTGTGGTGAAGGTGGCAGCGCTTGGGGAGCGGCGTGGCCCGGCACTTGAGGCGCAAACATTATACGAAGATCTGACCCCGGAAGAGAAACCTGTTCCAAAGGCACCGGGTTCAGACGGAAAAGGGCGTCCCACCAAGAAGGATCGCCGCAATCTCGATCTTATGATATCTTCCCGCCTTGAAGATTAAGTCGTGCTGATTTAGTCAGGCACGTGATCTGACGATAAGTGAGCTAACCCAAAATGACCTATGTTGTGACCGACAATTGCATCGCATGCAAATATACGGACTGCGTAGAGGTATGCCCGGTAGATTGTTTTTACGAAGGTGAGAACACGCTGGTGATCCACCCGGACGAATGCATCGACTGTGGTGTGTGCGAACCGGAATGCCCGGCGGACGCCATCCGTCCGGACACGGAGCCGGATATGGAAAAATGGGTTGAGTTCAACCGCAAGTATTCTGAAATCTGGCCAGTGATTATCACCAAGAAAGATCCGCTGCCCGGTCACGAAGAAAAAGACGGCGAGACCGGCAAATTGGAGAAATATTTCTCCGAAGCACCGGGCGAAGGCGGTTAAGCTATCGGTATCGAGGCGATTCGCTCTGCCCTGTGCATATCGGGATCGCCGCTCCGGCCTAAAAAGAGCGTAACGCTCTGAAGACGCTACGCAAAACACCTTTTTAAGCGGGCTGCGCTTTAAAGGGACCGTTTTTTGTGTTATATATCCTTCACAGAGGACATAACTGCCTGAGAGCCATCCCCGCATTTGCTGAGGGTGGCTTTTTCTACCAGAGGACATTCCGTTTCGGGAAAGCGCCTTTCCCGAGCGAAATTTTTTGTCTGGCAGGACTGGGGGCCCACAAAGGAAGCACTGCATGAGCAAAGCCAAGAAGAACGAGTTCAGCCCGAACGACTATGTTGTTTATCCCGCACATGGTGTTGGGCAGATCATTTCCATCGAAGAGCAGGAAGTTGCAGGCATGCAGCTGGAGCTTTTCGTGATCTCGTTTGAGAAAGACAAGATGACCCTGCGGGTTCCGACCAACAAAGCCACCCATTTTGGCATGCGCGGTCTGAGCTCCCCTGACGTGATTGATCAGGCGATGAAGACCCTGAAGGGTAAAGCCAAGGTCAAACGCGCCATGTGGTCACGCCGCGCGCAGGAATACGAACAGAAGATCAACTCCGGAGATCTGATCGCAATTGCCGAAGTGGTGCGAGACCTGCACCGCACCGATGATCAACGCGAGCAGAGCTATTCCGAGCGTCAGCTTTACGAAGCCGCGCTGGAGCGTCTGACCCGCGAAGTGGCCGCTGTGGCCGGTGGTGACGAAGTCGCCGCAGCCAAGCAGGTCGACGACGTATTGGTGTCGCGCGCCGCATAAGGCCGGCGCCCCATATCTTTTCAGAAAAAGACTGCACTCTGGTGCGGTCTTTTTTATTTTTATACAGGGTCTTGCCTATGATACCTGACCTTAGGTTCCACCAGTCCAGGAGACAGAGATGCGCGATCTGAAAAAGTTTCTGACCGGGCTTTATACCGCGCACACGCCGGGGGCGGTGCGGTTTCGCTACGGGCTGGTCATCTTTGACGCGCTTACGGTGCTGTTCTTTTTCCTGACCGTGAACTTTGAGTATGGCTTTGCGCTGACGGTGCTCAGTCGGGTGGCGGGGGCTGCGATTCTGCTGGAGCTTCTGGCACGGCTCTGGGTGTCAGAAGACCGCTGGTTTCTGCTCACACGCATCTACACGCTGGCCGACATCGTGGTGATCGCCAGCCTGTTTCTCGATCTCTTTGTGGCCGGAAATCTCGCCTTCCTCTGGGTGCTGCGCGGCCTGCGCCTGATCCAGTCTTACCACCTGCTCTATGACCTGCGCCGGGGCAGCGGCTGGTTTCGCAAACACGAAGACGCCATGGCGGCGGGCATCAACCTCTTTGTCTTTGTGATGCTGGCGGCGGCGACCACACGGGCGTTCTTCATTGATGAAACCGTGACCGACACGCCCTATGTCGACGCGCTCTATTTCACCGTGGCCACGCTCTCAACCACGGGCTACGGCGACATCACGCTGGGCACGCCGCTGGGCAAGCTGTTCTCCGTCTTTGTGATGGTGGTGGGGGTGACCCTGTTCGTGCGGCTCGCGCAGGCGATTTTTCAGCCCGAGAAGGTCAATTTCACCTGCCAGACCTGTGGTCTGATGCGTCATGACCCGGATGCCATCCACTGCAAACACTGCGGCAGCATCGTGCACATCAAGACGCGCGGGGCATAGGCAGCCCCGCATAAGGCCTGCCATCTCTCTCTGGCTGGGTCGGTCAGACCGGCCAATCAAACTGCGCGGCAGCCACCAGCGTGAACAGCAGCGCAATCTCGGTGACCTGCTGTGTCGCGCCCAGAACATCGCCGGTCTGCCCGCCGATCTTGACCTTGGCGGTGGCGGAACAGAGCGCCGCCATCACAAAGGCCACGCCTCCCATCACCACGCCGGGAATACCGGCGCAGCCAAAGGCCACCACTGCGGCCAGCGCAAATCCGGTGATCGCACCACCGCGCGGCGCGCGGCCCTGAGAATGGCTCAGCCCGTTTGAGCGCGCATGGGGCAGGGCGGTCATCACCAGCACCATGGTGCTGCGCGAGAGCATGGCAATCGCCAACAGCCCGAAGAGCCAGACATCCGCCTCCAGCAACAGCGTCACCGCGCCCCAGCGCGCGGCAATCGACAGGCAGAGCGCAATCACGCCGTAGGCGCCGATGCGGCTGTCCTTCATGATCTCCAGCCGACGTGCCGGATCCCAACCGCCCCAGAATCCATCTGCCGTGTCCGCCAAACCGTCTTCATGCATCGCGCCGCTCATCACGATCATTGCGGTGAGCCAGATGATCGCCGCCAGCACAGGGGGCAGGCCAATCAGCAGCGCGGCGGCGGTGGGCAGGGCAGCCAGAAGCGCAAGCACAGCGCCAGCCAGCCCGTAGGCCCATGCGGCGCGGGCACCCCGGCTGAAATCGGCGCGCACCGGCAATCGCGTCAGAAGTGCAATCGCGGTGTTGATATCGCGGGGGCGAAAGGGTGACGTGTCGGTAGCAGGCATGTCTGCGTCTTTTCCTGTATTGCCGGGGGCTGGCAATGAGCTAAACAGTGCTGACGATAAGAATTCAACAGGAGCCCCGCCGATGTCCGCAGAATTTTCCACTCTCGCCGCGTTTCAATCGCTTTTGGCGCAGGCCCCCGGCGTGGATCAGCAAGCCATGGGCGAAGCTGAGGCCCGCAACGGTCAGCTGACCAAGCCTCCCGGCGCGCTCGGACGCCTTGAGGATATGGCGATCTGGTATGCGGGCTGGCGCGGCAATCCACGCCCCTCCATCGAGGCACCGCAGGTGATCATCTTTGCGGGCAACCACGGTGTGACAGCGCAAGGTGTATCTGCGTTCCCCGCGGAAGTCACCGAACAGATGGTGCTGAACTTTCAGCATGGCGGCGCTGCCATCAACCAATTGAGCCGCGCCGCCGGTGCCGATCTGGATGTGATCGCGCTGGATCTGGACACGCCTACGGCAGACTTCACCCAAGGCCCGGCCATGAGCGAAGCTGAAGTGGTCGCCGCGCTGCAGGCAGGTTGGTCTGCGGTCAAAGAGGGCACCGATCTGCTGGTTGTGGGTGAAATGGGCATTGGTAACACCACCAGCGGCGCGGCGATTTCCCATGCGCTCTTTGGTGGCGCTGCGGAAGATTGGGTGGGCCGTGGCACCGGTGTGGATGACGCAGGTCTGGCCAACAAAGCCCGTGTGGTGCGCGAAGGCGTGGCCGCCAATGGCACGCCCAAAGGTCTTGAGGCGCTGCGCTGTCTGGGCGGGCGCGAATTGGCAGGCATGGTCGGCGCGATTGCGCGTGCACGCAGCCTGCGCATTCCGGTGATCCTGGATGGCTTTATTGCCTCTGCGGCTGCGGCCACGCTGGCGGACGCCCAAGACGGCGCATTGGATCACGTGATCTCAGGCCACGTCAGCGCCGAAGCGGCCCATGGCGCGGTGCTTGCGCAGCTCGGCAAAGAGCCGATCCTAAGCCTCAACATGCGTCTGGGCGAAGGCTCCGGCGCGGCTGTGGCCATCAATATTTTGAAAGCGGCAGTGGCCTGCCACTCTGGCATGGCCACCTTTGCAGAAGCGGGTGTGGCAGACGGCTGATCCCGCGCCCCCTGATCAGGCTTCCTCGCTTGGCTTCTCCTGAAGCTGCGCGAGGAGAACCGCCTCAAGTTCGCTTTCCAACTCTTTGGCACGCTTGATATATTCGGCGTTCTGCGCGCTTGGCACACCTTCGCGCCAGACCTGCGCAAGCTCCTGCACCGCATAGCGGTCGTGTTTGTAAAACGCCTGTTCCGCGCGGGCGGCCTCATATTCGCTGAGGCCAATGTTTTCCAGCACATAGCGGCCTGCGCGCAGCGAGCTGTCAAACATCTCCCGCACAATGTCATTCGCCCCGGCATTATAGAGCTGATAGACCGTGCCGCGGTTGTTGGCGCGCGCGATGATGTGCAGATCAGGGCGTTCGCGCCGCGCGTAATGCGTGAGCTTGATGGCTGCTGCCGGATCATCCAGCGCCACCACCAGCACACTTGCCTCCTTCAACCCGGCTGCATGCAGCATCTCAGGGCGGGTCGGGTCACCAAAGAACCCTTTGACCCCAAAATGGCGCATGGTTTCGATGGTCTGAATGTTGTGATCCAGCACAACCGTCTCAAAGCCCGAGGCGCGGACAAGGCGGTTCACGATCTGACCAAACCGGCCAATGCCTGCGATGATCACCGGCCCGGTGCGGTCAATTGTGTCAGGCTCCTGCCGCTCTTCTTCCTTGTCGCCAAACCGTTTGGAGATCTGATCATAAAGGATGAACAGCAGCGGCGTGATCAGCATGCTCAGCGCCACAATCAGCAACAGGCGTTCTGCCAGCGCTGGCGGCAGCACGTTTTGCCCCATGGCGGTGGTGATCAGCACAAAGCCAAATTCCCCTGCCTGCGCGAGCCCGAGCGTAAACAGCCAAAGCGCACGGTGACGCAGGCCAAAGGCGCGGCCGATGCCATAGAGCACCATGGCTTTCAGCGCCATCACCGCAAGCGTCAGCCCGAGGATGTCACCGGGCGCGGCAATGAACACATCCAGATCAATCTGCGCCCCGACCGTGATGAAAAACAGCCCGAGCAGCAGGCCCTTGAAGGGGGCAATATCGCTCTCAAGCTCGTGCCGGAACTCGGAGTTTGCAAGCAGCACACCAGCGAGAAAGGTGCCAAGCGCGGGGGACAGCCCGACCAGATGCATGAGGAAGGCAATTCCGACCACAATCAGCAGGGCGAGCGCTGTGTACATCTCTGGCAGATGCGCGGCATGGATAAAGCGGAACACAGGCCGCGTCAGGTAGCGCCCGCCAATGACAATGGCCGCCACCACACCCAGCGTCACCAGCGCGATGCCCCAGCCGGGCAGGCCGTCCACAAGAGACAGCCCATGCGCGGCGTCTTCATGGCCATGCGCGCCCACCGAAATGGAGCCATCTGCCATCACCTGCGGCACCGCGGCACCTGCCAGCAGCGGTAGGATGATGAGCATCGGGATCACCGCAATGTCCTGCGTCAAAAGCACCGCAAAGGTCGACCGCCCGCCGCCTGTCTGCATCAGGCCCTTTTCCGTAAGCGTTTGCAGCACAATCGCCGTGGAGGAGAGGGCAAAGATCATGCCGCAGGCAATCGCCACATTAATGGGCCGGTCCAGCGCCACGGCAAGGGCAAACACGGCCAGCCCGGTAAGCCCCACCTGCAAGCCGCCCAAGCCCACAAGCTTGTCGCGCATCGCCCAAAGTGCGCGCGGGTCCAGCTCAAGCCCGATGATAAACAGCATCATGACCACGCCGAACTCTGCATAGTGCAACAGCTCATCCGCCTCATGGGTGCCCACCAGCCCGAAGATCGGGCCAATGAGAATGCCCGCGGCGAGATAGCCGAGCACCGATCCCAGCCCCAGACGTGCGGAAATCGGCACGGCAATCACCGTGGTCATCAGAAAAATAGTGGCTGTATAGAGGGCTTCTTCCATTCTGGTCGTCCGGGCCTTTCTGCTTGGTTTACGTTGGCAACGGGGCGTCGCGTTTGAGCTGATCCATCACGATCTGGCTTTGCACACGGCTCACTGCGGGATGCGGTAGCAACACTTCATGTATCAAACGGTTAAGCGCTGTCAGGTCTTCGCAATAGGCGCGCAAAAGATAATCCGCATCGCCGGTCAATGTCCAAGCGCTGACAATTTCGGGGCGGGTGCTGATCAGCGTGGCAAAACTCTGCGATTGCTCCGGCCCATGGGTGCCGAGCTGCACCTGCACAAAGGCCTGCACCGACAGCCCAAGATGGCCGGCACTCAGCCGTGCGATATAGCCCTCAATATAGCCTTCCGCCTCCAGCCGCTGGCGTCGCCGCCCGGCCTGGCTTGGCGACAGGTTCAGGATATCGCCCAGCTCCTGCGCGGTGAGATGGGCGTTGCGCTGCAACGCGGTGAGCAGGCGCATGTCTGTGTCATCAAGCATATGCGGAATTCTTGCATGGATTTTGGTGTCTAAGAGGATTTTACGCGCTGAATGTAAATTTTGCACGTCACTTTGCGGTGTTTGCGCGGCAATTGCGCCTTATTTTTGAATGTGAACAGGCAAATGCCATTTGGCTTACCAAAGGAGGAGACGCACCATGGGCCCATTCCCCCACGATGCACCGCGCGCAGAGATTTCCGATTACAACCCGGCAGGCACCGACGGATTTGAATTTGTCGAATTCGCCCATCCGGAGCCGCAGGAGCTGCGCACGCTCTTTGCCAAAATGGGCTACACCCATGTGGCCAACCACAAGACCAAAGCGATTGAGCTGTGGCAACAGGGGGATGTGACCTACATCCTCAACATGGAGCCCGGCAGCTTTGCTGCGCGCTTTGTCGAGGAGCACGGCCCTTGTGCGCCGTCTATGGGCTGGCGTGTTGTCGATGCGCAGCAGGCCTATGAACATGCGGTTTCCAAAGGCGCAGAGCCTTATGACGCGGACGACAAGACCCTGAACTGGCCTGCGATCAAGGGCATCGGCGGCTCGCTGATCTATTTCACCGACCAGTATTATGACACCTCGCCGTTCAACGAAGAATTCGACTGGCTGGTGACCTCCAAGCCTGAGGGCGATGGTTTCTTCTACCTCGATCACCTGACACACAACGTCTTCAAAGGCAACATGGACAAGTGGTTCAAATTCTACGGCGATCTCTTCAACTTCCGCGAAATCCGCTTCTTTGACATCGAAGGCAAATTCACCGGCCTGTTCTCCCGCGCGCTCACATCGCCTTGCGGAAAGATCCGCATCCCGATCAATGAGGACCGCGGCGAAACCGGCCAGATCGTAAGCTATCTGAAGAAATATAACGGCGAAGGCATTCAGCACATCGCGGTGGGCAGTGACGACATCTACGCCTCCACCGATGCGATTGCCGAAAAAGGCATTAAGTTCATGCCGGGGCCGAACGATGCTTACTATGAGCTGTCAAAAACCCGCGTGGCGGACCACGAAGAGCCGCTCGACCGCATGAAGAAACACGGCATCCTGATTGATGGCGAAGGTGTGGTGAACGGTGGCGAGACCAAGATCCTGCTGCAGATCTTCTCCAAAACCGTGATCGGCCCGATCTTCTTTGAGTTCATCCAGCGCAAGGGCGACGATGGCTTTGGCGAGGGCAACTTCAAAGCGCTGTTTGAATCCATCGAACAGGAGCAGATCAACAACGGGGAAATTCAGGCAGCTGAATAACAGCCGCCGCCACGAGATCCGGCGAAGTCCGGGAGGGAGGGGAGCGCCGTTCCGCAGAGATGCGGGCGGCGCTTTTTCCTTTTGCGCTTCCGCGCCGCGCTGTCAGAAGGGCTCAGCCGTCTTTCGGCATCTTCAACACGAGGTTGCGGCCACTTTTGACATAGCGCAGCTCATCTTCGCCAATCGCTGCCACTTTGCCGCCGTCGATCCGGTCCCCCACCTGCACCTTCTTGTAGCGCCCGCTTGGCAAACGCACCAAGGCGCGGCGGTTTGACGAGGTGCCATAGACCCCGATCAGGCTGGTTTTTCTCAGGTTGATTGCGTTGTTGATGGTGGCCTGACGGGCGACGGAAGCGGTCGACGGAATGGTCGGCACCACAGTGGCGGCTGGCGGTGCGGCAGCAACCGGCGTCGCTGTTTCCGCCTCATTCTGCGCGGCGCGGGCGGCCAGTTGGGCAATGTTGGCAGGTTTCTGGCGTGGTCGCAGGGAGGCCGTCACCGCGTATTGCGTCGGGGCACGGTCCGCGACACCCGCGTCTTGCGCGCTTTCCGGGCGCAACTGGGGGCGAATGCTGGCGAGTTCTGCGCGCGACAGGCCGCCGAAGGTGGCGCGCTCGTTCTGCTCCAGCAGATCACTTGGCCGCAGTTTCGGCCTGACGCTCGCCAGCCGCGCATCGCTTTGCAGGCGTAGGGCATCTGCCACAATGATCCGTTTGGGATAGGCCGCAGGCACCACCGGAGGCCGTCCGGCATAGACCATCACACCTTCCGCATTCAGCGCGCCTTCACGAGTGGCCAGCACCAGACCGCGCGCGTCCACATCAAAGGCCACGCTGGCCGCCAGCGGATTGACCTGTGTCGGCAGCACCTCATCTGTGGTCAGGGCGTCCACACCCGGCAGGGCCACCGCGTCCAAGCCAAATGTCAGGCGGTCAATGGAGGCCACATAGATTGTGTCGCTGCTGTCTTCGGTCAGTTCGGCCAGAGGCTCCGGTGCCAGTTGCCAAATGCCGGTCACCGCATAACGCGCTTCAGCTTCTTCAGGTGTCAGCGCCGGGGCCTGCGCGACGATGGTGGCCGCTTCGCCGCCGTCCTCAACGCTCTCTGCCAGCTCTTCGGGCGCAAGGTCTTCAGGGGGCAGGGGCTCCAGCAATGCGGTTTGCGTGCCATTTGTCCCATCAGGTGTCAGCCCGTCCGGCACCGTGATCGCAATCACTTCTTCCGCCGCAGGCAGCGCATCAGCGTCAGTCGCGTCTTCGGCCAAAACCGGCGTCTCTTCAGTCTCACCGCTTTCCGAAGACGGCGCTGTCGCAACCTCAACGGCCTGTTCGCGACCGATCAGCCCGGCAATGCCGTTTTCCAGAAACAGCGAGGCCCAGAGCGCCACAAGCCCCATAAAGACAAGCAGCAGCGTGGTCAGGATCAGCCCAAGATGGCGTGGCTTGCCGCCCACTTCGCCTTTTCGCGCGCCAAACATCGTGAGGTTCTGTTGGTCTGCAGTTGCCGGTTTGGTGGCCTGTTTCTTGTTGCGGCGCGGCTTGGGATCATTGCGCGGCGTCTTTGGCGCTGGGCCGGCCACTTTGGTCTTGTAGCGCGCGCTTGCGAAGGTGCTGGTGTCGCCACCGCTGTCTGCATCGCGCATCAGATCAGGGGCATCCTCCTCACCGCGTTCTGCAGTCAGCCCGGCGACCGCTTTGGCCGGATCAAACCGGATGGCGGTTGCATCGCTGTCACGTGGCACGGGGATGCTGGGAGCATTGGTGCCGGTCACATCGCGGGTGGCACCACCCAAGGCGCGTTTGGGCGCGGCGTCCGGCGCATCCCGATGCGCGCGAACAGAGGCAAAACCTGCAGGAACCTCAGGCGTGGTCTCTGAAGGCGAAGCGCTGTCGTCAGTTTTCTGATCTGAGGCCACATCGTCAGGCGCAGAGACCTCAACCTCCGCAGGTGCCTCTACATCCACCTCGGCTGACGCTTCAGCAACGGGCACCGCGGGTGCGACTTCAGGCAGCTCTGGTTCAGCTTCTACCTCGATATCTTCCGGGAGGCTCTCAGGGGCAGCGCTCTCAGGCACTGGCGCCTCGGCGATAGGCAGGGGGCCAGACCCGACCACCTCAATCGCGCTGCGATCAGCCGCTACCTGCAAGCCCGCGCGCTGTGCCGCGTCGGTCAGGCCAAAATCCGGTGCTCCGGCAAAGCTCTCCGCAGGCGGGATCGCCGTGAAACACACCGGATTGAATTCATGCTCCGTGGCAAAGGCCTCCGCCTCGGCCAGGGTCTCGCGCGCCACAGCCGCCACTTGCGGCGTCTCCCCATGCAGCGACACATCAAACATCAGCTGATCGGCACGATAAGGCGTGGCACCTTCCAGCACCTCCTCGGTCTGCATCCGGCGGCGGCTCTCGCTCATCTCACCGGCAGGCAGGTCCAGATATTTGATCTGGTCATTGGGCAGTACCAGCATTGTCTGAAATCCCACGCCGCCCAAAGCGGTCGCCATCTCGCGCAGCTCGGCCAGTTTTGCCGTGAGATCGTCAGACTCCAGCGACACCTCCCCCAGAAGATGCCAGCCGCCTTGAACGCGGGTGAGGAGGCTAATGCCTTGATAAGACAGGGTGAGCGCAAGATCCGGAGTCATGGAACAGCCCTAACATGGTGATGTGCAGGATGCCCGTGTTCCTGCGGAATTGCCGAATTTATAGCAAGTTATCGCCGAAGGGGAAGCAAACACTTGGTGTGATCCGCCCCTTGATGCCTGCCTTTTGAGCCAAAGTTCCATCGCCATAGAAAAAACGCCCCGGCGGGTTTGCGCGGGGCGTTTTGAAAAGCTGTTGTCAGATCGGGCGCGCGGGCTTAGCCATGCGCCTTTCTCAGCGCCTGGTCGAGATCGGCGATCAGGTCTGCCGCCGCCTCGATGCCAATGGAAATCCGCACCACATTTGGCCCGGCACCCGCCGCTTCCTGCTGCTCCGGCGTCAGCTGACGGTGGGTGGTGGAAGCCGAGTGGATCACAAGGCTGCGCGCATCGCCGAGGTTGGCCACATGCGAGAAAATCTCAAGGTTCTCCACAAATTTCACACAAGCCGCATAGCCGCCCTTGAGCGCCACGGTGAACAGGCCACCAGCGCCTTTCGGGCAAATCCGCTCCACACGATCGTGGTAAGGCGAGCTCTCAAGCCCCGCGTAGGTCACATAATCCACCAGTTCATGGGTCTCGAGCCAGCCCGCGATTTCCTTGGCGTTTTGCACATGGCGCTCCATGCGCAGGCTGAGGGTTTCAATGCCCATCAGCGTGTAATGCGCCGCCTGCGGGTTCATGGTCATGCCCAGATCGCGCAGCCCCACCGCAATGCCGTGGAACGTAAAGGCCAGCGGGCCAAAAGTCTCATGGAACTTCAGTCCGTGATAAGCCGGCTCCGGCTGGCTCATGGAGGGGAATTTGTCGCTGGCGGACCAATCAAACTTGCCGCTGTCCACAATACAGCCACCGGTGACGGTGCCATTGCCGGTCAGATATTTGGTGGTGGAATGCACAACCAATGTGGCGCCAAGGCTGATCGGGTTACACAGGTACGGCGTGGCCGAGGTGTTGTCGACGATCAGCGGCACACCTGCCTCATCCGCGATTGCCGCGAGCGCTTCGATGTCGCTGATATAGCCGCCAGGGTTGGCCACAGATTCACAGAACACCGCGCGGGTGTTCTCATCCACGGCGGCTTTTACCGCGTCCAGATCATCGGTGTCGACAAATTTCGCGGACCAGCCAAAGCGTTTGATGGTCTGGCTGAACTGCGTGACCGTGCCGCCATAAAGCCGGTTGGAAGCCACCACATTGCAGCCCGGCTGCATCAGCGGGAACAGCGCCATGATCTGGGCCGCGTGACCCGAAGAACAGCAGACCGCCCCGACACCGCCCTCAAGCGTGGCAATGCGTTCTTGCAGAACCGCCACGGTTGGGTTGGTCAGGCGCGAGTAGATGTAGCCCACTTCCTGCAGGTTGAAGAGTGCCGCCGCGTGTTCCGCATCGCGAAACACATAGGCGGTGGACTGATAAATCGGTGTCTGGCGTGCGCCGGTCGCCGGATCCGGCCGCGCGCCCGCATGAATTTGCAATGTGTCAAAACCGTAGGTGGGTCCGTCGCTCATGTTGTCTCTCCCTAACTTTCTTGGCGACAAGTGTTAGGGGGCGCCGCGCTGTCGTGCAACCGAACAAGTCGCAACTTCGTGATGAAGGCCGCTCAAGGCCGGACAGAAAACCGCCATGCAAGGCCGCAGCCGCCCGCTTTCCTGCGAAGGGGATGTTTCCGAAATTGGCGATCACTCGCGTGAATTGTAACGGGTAACCCTTGTCTACGCCTGTCTCAGCGCAGCCAATATCCGTTCTTTTTCAGTGTGTTACGTATAGCTTGTTCACGTCGCGGCAGGTGTTCGAGATCAAACAGCGCCCGCGCTTTATGTCCGCGCTTTTGATAGATCATCCGCTTGAAGGGCTCATATTGTTTCAGCACCTTCTTGATCCGGTTGGGGGCGGCAATCTCTTCCAGCGCTGCGACCACATGATCGGCCTCCCGTGCATAAAGCAGTGGCATCAGCCGGTAGTGACAGCTCACCGACCCATCAAGTAGCCCCTCAGGCAGAGCATCCCGCCCGCCGCCAAGCCCGTGGATCACCAGCGGCAGCGCAATCTGATCAAGCCAGGGCCGCAATGTTTGGGAGGCCAGCGCGTCCGGCGGGTCGTTTTGAATGCTGGTGGCATATTTTAGAAACCGCTCGCCAAACATCTTGGGGCATTTGTAGTAGAAGAACCCGGCGTTGAAATAGAGATAGCGCCGCCAGTACTCGTCTGGCTGGCTCAGATCGAGGGAGCTTTCAAAGTCGAGCCCGAAGCGGTCATAAAGCGCTTTCCAGATCCCGTTGTAGCCCGGCCCATAGAGCGGCGGCTCCGGCCATGTGCCCTCCACCCGCAGGCTTGCGGAAGGGCGCTCAAAATCAAACGGCACTTTGGCGATGTCATCAAGGATCAGCGTGTCACTGTCAAAGAAGACAAAGGGTTCCCCTTCAGGCAGCGCACTCAGCAGCTCGATTTTGTTGCCATAAGGATAGTCCTCGCCAAAGGCGCGGCTTTCAAACGGCAGGATTTCTGCCTCCAGCTCTTCCAGCAGCTCGCGCACCTGCGGGTTGCCGATGCGCACGTCTTTTTCCCAACGCGGCCCGGGCTGCGGCTCAGCCACAAACAGGCGGCCTGCAAAATTGGGGGATTTGGCGCGCAGCGAGGCCGCAAACAGCGCCGCCTCATATTGCAAGCGCCCGTTTTGCCCCACAACAACGATGTTGAAGCTCTGTGATTTCAAAGGCTTTTTTGCCATCTGCTCTGCTGCTCTGCGCGATTGTTTTTGCAACTATATGCCTGCAGGCAGAGTTGCAAAAGCGCGCATTCGATTTTTTTGCAAACGCGGTCTTTCCGGTCACCGTGCCTGCGCCGCACTGGCCTCTATGCCCGCCGCGCAGAAGGTCACCAGCTCACTCAGGCGGCTTTGGGCATCTTTGCGGCTGTCGCCAAGCGCTTCCATCCGCCATTGCGCGGTCAAAAGCGCCAGCATTCCGGCAACGGAATAGACAAATCCGGTGGCCACCGCGGCCCGGGCCTGAGGTGGGTAGAGCGCTGCGATTTCTTCCACAAACTGCATGGCGGTGGGGTCAAAACACACCGACGCCAGCTCTTGCCAGCGCGTGTCAGAGGAAACAATAGCCACCAGCCGCGCATAGGCCAGCCACTGTGCATCGCCGCAGTCTGCCCGGGACAGATAGGGCTCAAAATAGCATGTGAGCGCGGCGTTGAGTGTGAACCCGCCTTGGGATTTGCAGGCCGCAAGCGCTTCGGTCCGCGCGGCGTTCAGGATGTCGGCACGGCGCGCCACCACTCGCCAGAACAGCTCTTCCTTGCTGCCGCCATGGTGGTTCACCAGCGCGCCCTGAACCCCCGCCTCAGCGGCGATATCGCGAATCGATGCCGCATCGTAGCCGTGGCGCGAGAACACCCTTTCCGCTGCGTCAAAGATCCGTGTTCGGGTCTCCAAAGCCTTCTTGGAAGGGGCCCTTTGTCTTTGTTTTTCTTGCAGGAAATCACGGCTCATAAAAACAGCTTGCCTTATATTTAACGACCGTTCAACTTAAATAACGTTCTCAAGGAGACCGGAATGTCAGAAACGCGCGAAAAATTCGCCCTCGTCGGGGCGGGGCCGATGGGTTTGGCCATGGCTAAGGTGCTGCGCGCGCAGGACATCGCTTTTGATGGCTTTGAGCTGCACTCTGATGTGGGTGGGCTGTGGGACATCGAGGGGCCGCGCTCGACCATGTATGAAAGCGCGCATCTGGTCTCCTCAAAGACCATGACGGAGTTCGCGGATTTTCCCATGGATGCGGAGGTGGCGGAGTACCCGTCTCACCGCGAGATGGCCCGCTATTTTCGCGACTTCGCAGAGCATTTTGATCTGCGCCCCCATTTTCGGTTTGGGGCGGAGGTCACAGAGCTAGCGCCGGAAGGGGACAACGGCGCGGGCTGGCGTGTCATTTGGCGACAGGGAGGGCAAACGCATAGCGCCGTCTATGCGGGCGTTTTGATCGCAAATGGCACGCTCAGTACCCCTAATATGCCCAAATTGCCGGGCCAGTTTGACGGTGAGCTGCTGCATGCCGCCGCCTATCGCCATCCGGAGCAATTTGCCGGCAAACGTGTGCTGGTGGTTGGGGCAGGCAACTCAGGGTGCGACATCGCGGTGGATGCGGTGCATCACGCGCAAAGCTGTGATCTGTCGATGCGGCGCGGCTATTATTTCGTGCCCAAATACGTCTTTGGCAAACCGGCTGACACCATGGGCGGCGCGGTCAAGCTGCCGATGTGGCTCAAACGTCGGGTCGATGGGCTGATCCTCAAATGGTTTGTCGGCAACCCCCAAAAGTATGGTTTTCCCAAGCCCGACTACAAACTTTACGAAAGCCATCCGGTGGTGAATTCGCTGGTGCTCTATCACGCGGGCCACGGCGATTTGACCATCCGTGCGGATATCGCCGATATTTCCGGGAAAACGGTGACTTTCACGGACGGCGCGCAGGCCGACTATGATATGATCCTTGCTGCAACCGGCTACAAACTCGACTATCCGTTCATCGACCAAAAACTGCTCAACTGGCAAAAAGATGCACCACATCTCTATCTGAACGCCATGCATCCTGAGCGCGATGACCTCTTTGTGCTGGGCATGGTGGAGGCCACAGGGCTTGGCTGGCAGGGGCGGCACGAGCAGGCGGAAATGGTCGCGAGATACCTACGCGGGCTGAGAAGCGGCAGTGCCGCGGCGAAAAAACTCCAGCGTGAGAAGCGGTCCGGCTTCACGCGCGCAACCGGTGGAATGTCTTACCTCGAACTGCCGCGCATGGCCTACTACGTTGACAAGGCCACATACCGTGGCGCTGTGACGCGCTGGATCAAAGCGCTAGAGGCGGAGCAACCCAAATGACTGAGGCCAGTCTGGATGCGGTTGTGCTGAACTTCAGCGCAACCTCATTGACCGTGCTTAATGCGGTTCTGGCGGTGGTGATGTTTGCCATTGCCATCGACCTGACACCTGCCGATTTCCGCCGGCTGGTCCAGGCACCGCGCGCCTTGGTCACGGGATTGGTGTCGCAATTTCTGCTGCTGCCTGCCGTGACCTTTGTGCTGGTCTTGCTCACCCAACCGCGGCCCTCCATCGCCTTGGGCCTGATGCTGGTGGCGGCATGTCCGGGCGGCAATATCTCCAACTACATCACCCATCGCGCGGGCGGAAACGCGGCCCTTTCCGTGTCCATGACCGCATTTGCCACCGTCGGCGCCATCCTGATGACGCCGCTCAACATCGCGTTCTGGGGCGCGCTTTATGCGCCAACGCGCGCGATCTTGCAGGCCACGCAGATTGATCCGGTGTCGGTCGCGATCACGGTGGGGCTGATGCTGATCCTGCCTCTGGTGCTTGGCGTGTCGCTCAACAGCGCGCGCCCCGAGCTGACAGCGCGCCTGCGCCGCCCGCTGCAGAATGTGGCCATGGCCATTTTCATCGCCTTCATCGTCTTGGCGCTGATTTCCAATTGGGACTACTTTTTGCAATTTGCGACCGCTGTGGCGGCGCTGGTGCTTCTGCATAATGCTTTGGCGCTGACCACCGGCTTCAGCATCGCCAGCGTGATGGGGCTTTCTGCCTATGACCGGCGCGCGGTCACCATCGAAACCGGTATTCAGAACTCAGGCCTCGGTCTGATCCTTATTTTTGGCTTTTTCGGCGGGCTTGGCGGCATGGCCGTGGTGGCTGCGTTTTGGGGGATTTGGCATGCGATTACCGGCCTCGGTCTGGCCATGATCATGAACCGGACAGAGGCTGCTCGATGACCCGTATCCTGATAACCGGGGCCGCTGGCATGGTCGGCTCAGCCCTTCTGGCGGAGCTCGCCAGAACCAGCCATGAGGTCATCGCCTGTGATGTACAGGCCCCCGAAGAGCTACCTGCCAATGCGCGGTTTCATCCCATGGATGTCACCACCGATGCCCCGCTGCGGGTGATTGCCCGCTATCAGCCCGATGTGATCGTGCATCTGGCCTCCGTTGTGACGCCCCCCAAAGACAGTACGCGGGATATGGCCTATGCGGTGGATGTGGTCGGGACCCGCTCTGTTGTCACCGCAGCCCTTGCGGCTGGCACCAAACGCTTGGTGATCACCTCCTCAGGCGCCGCTTACGGCTATCACGCCGACAACCCTGTGCCGCTGCGCGAAAGTGATGATATCCGGGGCAATGCGGAATTCGCCTACGCCCATCACAAACGTCTGGTCGAGGAGTTTCTGGCCGAGGTGCGCCACAACGCGCCCTTCCTCGAACAGGTTGTGCTGCGGGTCGGCACGGTGCTCGGGCGTCGCACCGACAATCAGATCACCGATCTCTTCCACAAACCGCGCCTTCTGGCGGTGCAGGGCAGTGACAGCCCCTTTGTCTTTGTCTGGAACCGCGATCTCGCCCGCATTCTGCTACGCGCGGCCACGGATGGGCCCGCAGGCATCTATAACGTCGCAGGCGACGGCGCGCTCAGCGTCGATGATCTCTCCGATGTGATGGGCAAACCCGTGTTGCGGCTGCCCGCCTGGCTGTTGCGCACCGCGCTCGCCGTGGCGCGCCCGCTTGGTCTGTCCCAATATGGCCCGGAACAGGTCAGCTTCCTGCAATATCGCCCCGTGCTCTCCAACACCGCTTTGAAACGAGATTTTGGCTACACACCGGAGAAATCCAGCCGTGAGGTATTTGAGTTCTGGCATCGGAACCAGCGCTCATGAGCGAGCCACGGGGAGGAGGGCGCAAAACCGCTGTGATCTCCGGCGGCGGCGGCGGGCTTGGCTCCGCCCTGTCAAAGCAGCTGCAAGAGCAAGGCTGGCAGGTGGTGTTGCTTGATCGTGAGGTCAGCGGGCTGCAAATCTCAGACACGCAATTGCCGATGAAATGTGATCTCACCGATCCCGCGCAGCTGGCCGCCTGTTGTGAGAAAATTCTAGCCTGCTTTGAACGTATTGATCTGGTGGTCTATGCGGCGGGCGTCACCACGATTGGACCGGTGGCCAAACTCTCAGACCTCGCGCACCGGCATCTCTTTGAGGTCAACTATTTCGCCGCCGTCGCTTTGGCGCAGGCGTTTCAGAAAGCCCTGCGTCTAAGTCAGGGCGCCCATCTCGTGCTCACCTCAGTGGCAGGATTTGCCCCGCTTTACCAACGCGCGGCCTATGCGGCCTCCAAACACGCCATGGCCGGTTTTTTCGGCTCTCTCAGGGCGGAGGAGAGAGCTTTTGGCGTGCGGGTCTGTGTCGCCGCCCCGTCCTTTGTCGCAACCAATCCTGAGGGCCGTATCGATGCGCTCGGCATCTCACCACCGGGCAGTGCGGCTGACGCGGTGGACGCCATGACACCGGAACAGGCCGCCACCGAAATCCTGCGCGGGTTTCGCCAAGGCAGGGATTTTGTGGCAGTGGGCCGCGTGTCCAAACTCGCCCATATGCTCAACCGCGTGTCTCCCGCCTTCTATCAATGGCTCATGGCGCGCACGATCAAGGGCGAAGCGGGCGAGGCGGCAGATCGCGAGGCTTGAACGGCCCGGCAAATGTCTCCGTTTGTCCAATGCGACCAGAGTGGTCGACCCTGTTCAGATTTCCAAAAAATTCACTCAGCCTGCGTCTCGCATCAGGCTGAGTGGGTTTGTGGTTGGAGCTTTGCGGCTTGGTCGCCCGTCACATACCGGTTGAGGTGTAGGCCGTCATTAAAATCGCAATGATCGCCAGTTCCACCACAAGCGGCGGCACCACAGCCTTGTCAAAACCATCCGCGAGTATGCCAATGATCCGCCCGGCCGTGACCGCCGCCATCACAATGGAAACCGCAACATAGCCAAGGGTCTGCCCTGTGGTCAGCCCGATCACCAAAAGCGCGACCGAGGCCAGAAACAGCCCGCCAATCACGGATCGGATCGTGCTGAGGCCGGGTGTGCCAACCGGCTCAATCGCGAAATTTGCAACCATGCGCCGTGGGGCAAACATGGACATCAGGCCAAGTGCCGTAAGCGCGACGGTGGCAACGATGACAAGAATATTCAGTGCGAGGTCCATTTTTGGGCTCCTTTCTGGGATAGAGTGTCACGCAAACCGCATCATCGCGTCGCTCGCGTTGTCCTGAGTGGTGGTGTCTGCAAAGGTGGCGTCGATGCTGACCTGATCGACCAAAGCTCCGGTGGGATAGCCCGCCTTGCTGGCATAGAAATGCCCGGTCTCAAACTTAGGGTTGAACAGGCCCTCGACATAGCGTTTCGCGCCGGTTTCAACGCTGTGCATCATGCCAAACAGCGGCATTAGCACGCCCCCGACATGTTTGAAGATGACCCGTTTGAGGAACGGCAGATCGTCAAACCCTGCAGTCCCCGCCGTGCCGCCTGGGCTCATGCTGATAAAGCGAACATGCGGATGTTTGCGCGCCATGGCCCCCATCCAGAGCGTCGCTGCGAGTTTGACATAGCCATACGTCTGCATCGGATCGCCCTCCGGCCCGAATTTGTTGCCATTGGCAATGGATTCAAATTCTTCCAGCGATCCGCTTGCCAGATCCGGGCGTTGCATCCTCATTTTCGGAATGCCCCGCGCCGCCTCAGAGCTAGCATAGAGCACGGTTGAGGTGATGAGCTGGCGCGACAGCAATTCATTCACCAGCACGATATGGCCAAGCACATTGGTGGCAAAGATGGTGGTGACACCCTCGTTGGTCAGCGCATTGGGCTTTTGCCCTCCGGTGCCACCGGCATTGAGCACCACCGCGTCAATCGGCGTGGTCAGTGCGGCCACCGCTGTGCGCACCGTCTCGGGTGCGGTGACATCCATCAGTACGACCTCAAAAACCTTGCGCCCGGTCTCGCTTTCAAGCGCGTTTCGGGCTGCCTCCGCTTTCGCCTGATTTCGGCAGGCAAGGTAGATTTTTTCCACCCCGTTTCGCATCGCCAACTGGCGGGCAGCCTCTCGGCCCAGCCCGGCATTGGCGCCCGTGATCAGGACAGATTGAATGGGTTTCACAGCGCATTTCCTCCGTTTCCAAGTCTCGGGATCTCTCCCGCTATGCTCAGGACATTAGGGTGTTTGAAAATCGACGTGTATCCGGGTAAACTTGGACAAGGTGGTTCATTTTTGAGCCACAGAAGGGGGCGCAGTGGACGGGGATGCTTTGAATTGGGACGATCTGAAGGTCTTCTTGGCAGTGGCGCGCACCGGCACCATTCGGGGCGGGGCCGACAGCATGCAGGCCAATCACACAACTCTCGCCCGACGCCTCACAGTGATGGAGGAACGTCTGGGCAGCCGGCTGTTTGACCGTTCCAAACAGGGATTGGCCCTCACGCAGCTGGGCGAAGATCTGCTGCCCTATGCAGAACGGGTCGAAGAAGAAATGACCGCCGCCGCCCGTGCGATTGTCGGGCGCGATGCGCAGCCTTCAGGCACCATCTATCTGACCCTGCCGCATGGGCTGGCCATGACGTCAATCGCCGATGATCTGAGCGCCTTCGCCGCGCTCTATCCCGATATTTCGCTGAATATGACCTTTTCCAACGATGTGGCCGATCTCACGCGCCGTGAAGCGGATGTCTCACTGCGCGTCGCAGATACGGTCACCGATGATGTGGTCGGTCGCAAGCTCGTGCAGATGTCCCAAGCCGCCTATTGCAGCCCCGATTATGCGACGCGGGTGCGCGACAATCAGGGGGAGGGGCTGCATCTCATCGGCTGGCACGAGCCCGAAGGAGAGGTCACCGCAAAATGGGTGCAGCAAAGCTGCTATCCCAAGGCGCAGCTCAAACACCGTGTCTCTGAACTTGTGCCTCTGACAACTCTTGCTGCGGCGGGGATGGGCATGGCTTATCTGTCTTGCAGCATCGGAGACCGACACCCTGGTCTGATCCGCGCCCCTTTTCAGACACCGCTGCCATACCGCAACCTCTGGCTGCTTCTGCACCGCGATTTGCGCAACACGGCTCGCGTGCGCCTGTTCGTAGATTTCCTCGCAGCCAAGGTCACCGCCCGCAAAAACGAATTCTGGGTCGCAGGCACAAAACCGCGGGAGGTGGCGTAGCCAAAAGCTCTCAACGCTAAGAACACGGGTCCAAGCTGTTTGGATAAAACCTGAGCATCCACATTCACAATGCGCGCTAAGTCACTGATAAGATGGAAAGTGGTGGGCGACCTTGGAAAGTCCACCACTCCTCTAAGTGACCGCAATTGCTCAACAATCCAGAGCGGGTTAGCGGTTGTGTCTCACCTTTGTGTCTCACTTAGGGCGTTTAGGCAAGGCGTCACAGCGTAGGCGAGTGCGGTGGCCTAAGATTGAATGTCGTTGACCTTCTGTCGCTCGAAGGTAGAGTTTCCTTGATATGACTAAGCATTCGATCACAGAGCCGCAAAAGCGGTTTGTCGGAGGACCAATGGCTACAAATCAAGTGTTCACGCTATCTTCTTTCATTCGCCTTTGTCAGTTGGACACCGACCAGAAGATTGCCGCCATTGACAAGAAGATAAACGGTGGAGCGAGCTATAACTTCTATCAGAGCTTAACGCGAGCCATCCGGGCTCATCTTGCAGGTGAGAGTAGCGATGTAGTCGACGATATATTGCAATCACCCACTAATGCAGTTGAGCGCGAGTACAACACAGCCGCGTACCAAGGATTTTCTGAGAGATATGCCAGCAAACGCAAGATCGAAGCCATTAAGAGGCCGCGCACATACGACATTCCCGGACACAATATTTCGATTGCCTGCGATCCGCTCTTCCTAACAGTTGAGAAGGACACCAGCTGGGTGCATTCGATTTGGGCTGCAAGAACTCCACAGCTCCAAAGAAAGTACGCCGCTGTCGGCTGTTTATTGCTGCGCGAGTGCTACCGAAGCACCGCACTTGCCAACAGCACTTTCGCAATTGCTAACCTCACCAATGGAAGCAGAACCGGGGAGAAGTCTGTATCCAATACTACACGGGCTATTCTGCGAAGCGACGCCAGCACCATTGCAAATTTGATAGCGGACGTAAGCTAATGACCCGTAAGACGTTGATCTTCGGCAATGGGCTGGGTATGGGCCTGTCGCCTGAGTTGTTTTCTCTCGACAATGCGCTTGCTTATGTGTGGGAGGATGACATCCTTTCTGATGCTCAGAAAGGAATGATCCGCGCCTGTCTTCCCGAAGATACAGAGTATGAGCGACCCAGCAGCGAGGAAGACTTGTATGTCCTGCAGCGTGTGTTGGCTTCTTGCGATTTCCTAGATGGTATTGAGCTAGAGGACGAGGCGCACTGGCTGTCAGAGCACGGTAGAGAGTTTCCGTCTTCGATCCGAAAGTTCGTGCATCAGGTTGCATGCTGCTTTCACGATACCGGAGAGGAATTGCCATATGAGTTTGTTGAGCCCCTCACTGATTTCATCCATGAAACGAAATCGCACGTGGCGACACTTAACTACGATCCTCTGCTATACGAAGCGTTTCTCGGTTCGCATGTTCTGCGCGGGTACAACGGTGACCTAATAGACGGTATGACACGGACCGGGTTCTCCAAAAACAACATGATGAGGAAAAACCCCGACAGGCTTGGTTGGTATCTACACCTGCATGGGTCACCTCTATTCTATGATGCGCCAAACGGACGTATCAAAAAGTTTCGGAGGCACCAACTCATTGGTGAGCAGGTTGACAGCACCCACTTAGTTCTCACTCATGTAAGGCATAAGACCGCTATCATTTCTGCATCAAGTTTATTGTCAGAGTATTGGCGCTTCTTGGGTAAGGCTTTGAAGGAGAGCAGTGAGGTCGTGCTCTTTGGTTACTCTGGCTATGACACTCATCTCAACAATCAGCTAGCAAGTAGGTGCGCAAACAAACATGTGCGTGTGGTGGAGTGGAGCGGGTCACAGCCCGACAATGACAGGTTGGCCTACTGGCGAGACAAACTCAAGAACGATGTCGAGGTCGTTCACTTGGATAGCATCCTTGACTTTGTCGACTGGTAGCAAGTTGTCGATTTAGATTTTTTGACAAATTTTTTCATGCCCCCATCTATGTGAGGCGACAGTCGAACGGCCCCCATACCCCTTCACTCGGTTGCATGAAGATTGCTGAGTGTATCATGCACAACCAACGTTGACGATTGCAACATCGGTGCGTACCTTGACCTCCAAAGGCAGAGTAGGGGCCAGCGGTCATGCAGCAATACATCATCTACAAGCGGGTGAGCACCAAGGAACAGGGGCGCAGTGGCTTAGGCTTGGATGCCCAAGAGCGCGACATCGACCTGTACTTGGAGCGGTTCAGTCCAGCACCCTATGACGTGGTGGGCACCTTCACCGATGTCCTCAGCGGTGCTGACAACACTAGGCCTGAGCTAGAGGCGGCATTGGCGTTGGCGCGACAGACCGGAGCCATCCTCCTCGTCAGTAAGTTGGATCGGTTGTCACGCAAAGTGTCTGTCATCGCCGCACTTATGGAAGACAAGAAGGTCACCTTCCGAGTTGCTCAGATGCCCAACGCCGACAACTTTCAGCTTCACATCTATGCGGCATTGGCAGAGCAAGAGCGCGCCTTCATCTCAGAACGTACCAAGGCGGCACTGTCGGAGGCAAAAGCACGCGGTACAAAGCTAGGTGGTTTGAGAGACAAGACCATGAAGCGCAACGATGCCGTCAAGGCCAACGCAAGAGCCCGGGCAGAGAAGGTCGCAGGACTGATCATACCTTTGCGCGATGCTGGTAAGTCATTGAGAGAGATAGCAGAACACCTCAACACAGCAGGCGTTGTAACCGCTCGGGGCGGTCGATGGCAGGCGTCGCAGATCAAACGCACTTTGGACCGATTGGAAGTGCCCCAAGAGCCGCTGTGAGCGCCTTCAGAGATGCTCAGAGGCCGCTGGGGTGTCTGGGGTTGGAACACGGTCAGAGCATCACTCTGCCGCCTCTCCGGCGCTTCCGGTTTCTTGTAGGTCATCCGAGTGTTTGATGCGCGGCGCTGGGCGTTGCCATGCTTTGAGTTCTGAACCCACAGTGCCGTAGAAATCAGGCACGATGGCTTCAAGGTCAGCGATAAAGTTGCCCTGCTGTGTGAAGCGTCCACCGAGCCTCTTGCTGTGGAACACATGAAAGCCATGAGCAACGAGATGCTCCTTGCCCTCGTTGCACAGTTCCACATTCTCACGCAGGTCTGAGACGAGGTGTTGCGTTGGCTCGCTAGCTCCGGGCCACAACAATCTCACATGTAGGTCTGTCGTGTCCTCTGTCTTTATCTGACGTAGTAGCCAGTTCACGCGGGCTTTTGTGGTCTTCTTGTCATCCGGGGCGCGCAGGCTCATTCCCACCTCTACAGTGCGACGCATAAGGTCGGCTGTGACATCCACATTCGCAGCTGCGTCAGGCACGTTGAGTGAAACGGATAAGCGGCAGTTATCTTTAAGATCGGTGAGCTCATCCTTCTGCCTCAGTGCTGGATCGCTCTGGTGCTTCCGAGGAAGCTTTTCTAGCACGATGGTCTCCGTCATGCGGCTCAATATTAAGGTCAGGTCTCGCGTCTCTTGGTGCCAAGCATAGATCACTTCTTTGGCTTCGGGTGACCGTGCGGGAATGACCCCACCGCTGGAGACAAGCCTGTTGAGCTCTGTCCAAGCCTTCGGCATCTTATCGAACCCTTTGACGCCTGCACTCTCATGGCTCAGGAAGCGGTGAAGCTCATGCAGCAAGAATGTCTGGTCGTCGTCATCGATGCCTTCTGTATTCAACAGCAGATCGGCAGTGGTGAGGACATGCATCCAAGACCAATGGTAGACAGGTATCTTAGAGCGGCTCTTCCGCACGTCCTCAATGGGGTGAGCATCAGGAGAGGTTGCGAATTGGTTTGATATGGTGATGACGCAGTCGATGCCATTCTCTTTTGCCAAAGTCCGATAGCGTTCTATCTGATCAGCATCGAGATCTGAGTTTCCAACCTTGGCTTCTACCAAAGCCTTCCACTCTCGCGAGCCGACTTTGACAACGATGAGGCCGTCTGGTCTATCACCCGACTTGCCTGTCTGGCTCTTAAAAACGACTTCTGTGTAAGTGCTGACCTTGGCCCTTGTGCCCAGCTTTTGTCCAACTCCGCCAAGCAGCGTCGCGCCAAACTCCCGCACCAAACTCAGGCAGGAAAGCACTATGGCCGTGGTGCGCCCTTCTTTCGACGTGGTTGCGAGAACAGGAAAGAGCCGAGCTTGGTCGCCTTGTACGACATTTTCGGGGAGATCAGTATTGGGCATGACAAATTCCACTTGGAAGAAATGCAGGTATTCAACGCTCTAGCCGTCAACTCTGTCAACCTTTAGGGGAATGTGCGGGTGATGCGTCGCCTTGACGCTTGGGGAGGTATTCCGGCTGCGGGGCTGGCACTTGGGCTTTTTGGGGGAAACCCGGAAGCCCATTTCGCAGGGGGAAGCTAGGGCACCATAGAAGCGCCTGAGAGCATGTTCAGAGCCTCAGAGACTGCCTTGGCCTCAGGCTTGCCGACAGAGCCTCTGAGCGGCGCTCCGGGGCGCGTCAATGGCTGCAGTCCGGGGTGGCCAATCCCCATATGATCAATCCTCTGCGCCCGGTATCTGTCTCAGCTAGTATAAATACTTAGGTCTAAAAAATGCTATCGCATGAAGATACCTATTTGAAAATCCAGCAAGTGAGCTTTACTGCTTAAAATATTGATATTAATATATAATAATGAATTTCATGTGTTTGAATATACAGGGAATACTTCTAGCCATTAGGGCTAAAGAATACCTGAGGCGTTTATGTTGGACAGTGCTCCTTGGGTTGCTGTGGTATCATACAGTTAGCTCATAACCGGATTAATAGAGTGGATTATACTAATCCGGTACAACTCGGAACTTATTGACCTCCGGATATAACTGATCGGGCAGAAACCCAGCGGTGAAATAAGTGTCATACGTCATGCCGTTCTGCTTGTGACCAAGAATGGCTTTCTGAAGCTGCTCGGGAACATTCTTGCGGGCAAGCTGGGTATTCATGGTGTGCCGAAGGCTGTGGAACACTAAAGCTTCATCGTCGATCCCAAGACGCGGCAGGAAGCTATCGCCGAACCATCTCCCAACGTTGCGCCCATAGCCATTCTTTGGGCAATAGGAGAGTGCTGGAAAAAGACGCACTGTACCTCGGGCACGGAGTTGCTCAACGAACTCCAAGAAACCCAAAGCTATCAGATCGGCATGGATAGGTATGACACGTTTGGACGATGCGTTCTTGAGGCGCTTGTTGGGGCTACCTTCAGTTGTGATGTCGATACAGGCTATCCCGCCTAGGTCTTTGACATCGGACACGTCCAGTTGAGCAACTTCGTTGAGCCGCGCACCTGTGTACATCGCCACCAACGTCACCCACTTATGTTCTGGCTTTTTCACAAGCCCGTCTGGGTTGATGGTAAGATGATGGTGCAGGCGGCTCAGTTGATCATCGCTGAAGGCTTTTCTCGCGGGCTCTGAGGTCGCGCTCTTCAGCTTCAAGCGTAAGCCATCAAACACATTATCCTCAACGTAGCCATTCAGTTTCGCCCAGCCGAGAAGGGATTGGTAATGGCCGATGTAGACGTTCACCGTACGCGCCGTGGGCGTCTCAATACCTTTCAGGTCCAAGATGTCCCTGACGGGCTTACCGCGTGTCTGAGGGTTCTTGCTGCGGTTCTTGGGCATCCTTTGCAGGATGTCTTTGATGTCACGTGCGTCAGCCTTGGTCAGACTTGCCAGAGGCTTGCTGTCGGTGAGCTCAGCCAGCAGGTTGAGGGCTTCGATTTTTTCGGAGCGCGTCTTTGCAGCCCATTCTTGTGAGCGATCTTTCTCCCGCATGTAGCGATCCACCACGTCCCAGAAAGGTTCAGCCGGGATTGTCGCTGGTGTCGAGGCTGTAGGAGTAGGCGCAGCCGCCACATTGGTTGAGGGCAGGGCTTCGGTCTGTAGGTCGTCAAAAGACTGATTGTGGGCCACAGCCTGAGAAGTGAAGGCGCGCCACATCTTGTGCAACTCCTTCAACATGAGTGTTCGTGTCTTCTCAGTAAGATCGGGTTCAAGGTCCCGGGCTTCACAGAGCGACCTCAGAGCGCGCTCAGCCCCTTCGGCACCGATGGTGTCACACCACTCCTCAAACGGCATCTCTGAAGCCCACTGGCTATTCTGCAGCGCGGTAAGGTGCAGCCCCTCCATTGGCCCATCTTGACCAATGCCTTCCCTGAAGTTTGAGAGGGCGACTTTCAGATATTCTTGGACGTGGTGTCGGATTTCATCATAGCGCATGCCGCGAGCGGATGCCGCAGCCAGAGCGGATTGTCCAGAGACCGTGAGGAGGCGGGAAAGCGTCGCGGCCACTCTTGGTTCGCGGGTCGCCAAAGAGACCTTGAGATCGGTCCTACGACGCTCCGGATGGGCGGAACGGGGGATTGGAAGGCGGAGGTAAAAGACGCCGTGACGGGACGTGCTGAGGTAACTTGCAGGACGCATATGTGTCTCACCTGTGCGGCGCACTGGGTCAAAGCATATGCTAAGTCACTGATAAGATGGAAAGTGGTGGGCGACCTTGGAATCGAACCAAGCGTGCGTCTCCGCGAGGGAGTTACAGTCCCCTGCCACACCTTGCGGCCTGTCGCCCACTCTCCTGAGGCGCGCTGGCCTCGTTGGTGTGAGGGGGTGATTACTGTGATGCGCGGGGGGCGTCAACCAGAAAAGTGGTTGCGTGAGGCGCTTCTTTTGCCCATTGGTGAAACCCTCTTATTTTGAAGGTGCAGAGCGATGAAAAAACCCAAGTGGGTCGTGGAAAAAGAACAGGCCAAGCGCAAAGAGGCGTCAGAAACCGTCTGGTTGTTCGGTTTGCACGCGGTGCGGGACGCACTGGCGAATCCCGCGCGGGAAAAATTGCGCCTGATCGTGACCAAAAATGCGGCGGATAAACTGGCCGAGGTCATCGCCGCTTCCGGCATCACGCCCGAAGTGGTCGATCCGCGTAAATTCAAAGCCCCGATTGATCCGCAATCAGTGCATCAGGGCGCCGCGCTTGAGGTGAAACCGCTCAACTGGGGTCGCCTTGCTGATGTGGCGATCGCCTCTGATGACCGTCCGCAGCGGCTGATTCTGCTCGACCGGGTGACCGACCCCCATAATGTGGGTGCGATTCTGCGCTCTGCCGAAGTGTTTGGCGCGCTGGCCGTGATTGGCACCCGTCACCACTCCGCACCGGAAACCGGCGCACTGGCAAAAACCGCCAGCGGGGCACTGGAACGCCAGCCGTATCTGCGCGAGCGCAATCTGGCGGACACCATCACGGCCCTGCAGAACATGGGCTATCTGGTGCTGGGCATGGACGGCGAGGCGGAGCACACCATTGAACATGCGCTTGAGAGCAAACGCGACATGCCCATCGCGCTGGTCTTGGGTGCAGAAGGCCCGGGCCTGCGGCAGAAAACCAAAGAGACCGTGGACCAACTGGTGAAAATCAATTTTGCCGGGGCGTTTGGCTCGCTCAATGTCTCCAACGCTGCGGCTGTCGCGCTTTATGCCTCACAGCCGCAAAGCGCACAAAGTTGAGCGCGGCGCGATGCCTCTTCCTCTTGCCAAAAATATCCCCGCCGGAGGCTCCCAAGGGCGCGGCGCAGTGCTTAGGTAGAGGCAGAAACGCCAGAACGCGGAGGAGGGGCTCATCGCACACGCATCCAAAATCGCCACTTGCTGTTATTGCGGCACCCGCGCGGCCCTTGTGCTGCGCGGCGATGCCCGCCACGAGCTCGCCTGTTCCAATTGCGGCGCGCCTCTGCATGATCTCAAACACCTGCGCGTGAGCGCAGTGCAGGAGGCAGCGCCCAGAAGCAAAGACAAGGGCGAGAAGCGGCTTAAAGCCAAATCGCCCGACTATGCTGCCTACAACGCAAAATCGGCCAGCAAGCCGCCAAAGAATAAGAAACGCCCAAAGCGCAAAAAGAAATCCACGGTGGGTTGGTTTTTGAAAGAGGCGTTTGATGTGATTGAAGACATCTTTGATTGAGCTACGGTATCGCCGCGCCAGCTTCTGCACCTGAAGATAGGCCGCTGTTATGGCCCAACAAATCCGCTCAGTTCCGCCGCGCCATAGGTGCAATTGTAAAGGTTTTGGTAACGCTATCTTCACATGAATCTGATCATCTCTTCACATCCAGTTCTGCGATCTTATGTAGAGTAACAGGAAACACAGCCATCGGAGCCGCTGTGTTTCGCTTCACTGTCCCTCGTTCCGAACCTGCGCCCAAGGTCCCCCCTTGGGCGTTTTTTTGTCTGACGCCTGAACTCGTCCGCGCCCATTTGAGTTAACCCGCTTTAAGCGCGGCGTTGCGAATAAGCGTTTCAAGTCTCACACAGGTGCACTAGCCTGCCTCCATGAGCGACACAGACGATTTTCTCCGCAAGATTCTCAAACGCAGCAAGGTGATCGCCGTTGTCGGCGTCTCCATGAATACGGTGCGGCCCAGCTACTATGTGGCGCGGTATCTGTCGCTGAAGGGCTATCGGGTCATTCCGGTCAATCCGGGCCATGCGGGCAAAACGCTCTTTGGCGAAACAGTGGTGGCTGATTTGTCCGAAATTTCAGCGCCAGTGGACATGGTGGATATCTTCCGCCGCTCAGAAGCGGTGCCGCCGATTGTCGATCAGGCGCTTGCCCAGTTGCCGACGCTCAAAACGATCTGGATGCAGATCGGTGTGGAACATGCCGAAGCCGCAGCCAAGGCAGAGGCACAGGGGATTGATGTCATTCAAAACCGTTGCCCCAAGATCGAATATCAGCGCCTCTTTGGCGAGCTGCGCATGGGCGGCTTTGCCACTGGTGTGATTTCGTCCAAACTTTAGCCGTTGAAACGGGGGCTGTGATCAAGCCGCGCTGACGTCCGTATTGCTGCGGTCCAGCAGACGGGCCATGACTTTCACCAGCTCATCTTTGCGATATGGTTTGCCCAGACAGGCATTCATACCCGCCTTCAGATAGGCGTTGGTCTGTTCGGGCAGGATGTTGGCTGACAGCGCCACAATTGGCGTGCGCTGGTTGGGACCGGGGCCGCTGCGCAGGATCGCTGCCACTTCCACACCGTCCATATCCAGAAGCTGGATGTCCATCAGGATCAGATCGTAGCGCCGCGTCGCGCAGAGCTGCAGAGCAGGGCGGCCATCATCGACCACATCCATGGTGATCTGCATGCTCTCCAGAAATCGGCGCACGATCAGCTGGTTGGTCTTGTTGTCTTCCACCACCAGCACATGGGTGCCGGCAAAATCAGTGGCTGAGGGCTCAACTACGTCACCCACGGGGAGCGCAGGCTCGCTTTCCTGTGTCTCTGCTTCGATCAGCGGGAAGGTGAACCAGAAGGTGCTGCCCAGCAATGGCGTGCTGTTCACGCCAATCCGGCCGCCCAGCAGCTCCACCAGCTCTTTACAGATCGCAAGGCCCAACCCCGTGCCGCCAAACTCGCGGCTGGTGGCGGTGCTGGCTTGCTCAAACTTGTTGAACACCCGGGTTTGCGCCTCTTCGGTGAGGCCAATGCCCCGGTCTGTAACCGAGACCCTGACAAAATCCCCATCCCGGATCATCTCGCAGCGAATGTCGCCCTCCTTGGAGAATTTGATCGCATTGCTCAGCAGATTGGTGATCACCTGATTGAGCCGCACCGGATCCCCGCGCAGGCAGCTTGGCAGGCGCGGGTCCTGATAGACTTTGAGCTCAAGGCCCGCCGCCGTGGCCGCCGCCTGCTGAGACTGAACCGCCGTGGTCAACAGCGCATCGCGCGCAAAGGGGATCTGCTCAATGGTGATGCCATCCGCAGCAATCTTGGAATAATCCAGCACACCGTTGATCAGCCCCATCAGGTTCCGCCCTGAGCTGCGCCCTATCTGCACCAGCTCTTTCTGTTCCGGGGTCAAATCCGTTTCGTCGAGCAGCTGAAGAACGCCACTTAACCCATTGAGAGGGGTGCGGATTTCATGGCTCATCTTGGCCAGAAACTCAGATTTCTGCGCATCCGCCAGCTGCGCCTCATCGCGCAGCTCTTTGAGGTGGACCTCTTTTTTGTTCACCTCGGTAAAATACATCGACAACCCTGCCATCAATGTGCAAAGCGCTGCGGTCATCGCCAATGTGCCTTCTACAGGGAAGGCATCAAACACAATCGACAGCACCAGAAAATTTGCCACCATCAGTGCCGTTGCAATGCGCGCGCTGAAACGTCCCACAAGGATGAGCAGGATAATGGGCGGCCCGATCAGAAACAGCTCCCGCCGCCAGATGTCAGAGCGATCCGCGATCAGCAGGTATTCCATGTGGACCCAGAAAATCGCCACCAGCACAAAGGCAGCCAAGCGCAGGTTATGGGTCCGGTGCCAGATCGCGGGCACGGTGAAATAGGTCAGGCAAAACAGGTTGGAAATCAGGACCCCATGATCGGGCAGCGTGTCAGAGATATAGTAGACCGGAATGCTGTGCAGCAGGCCGATTGTCCCCACAATCAGGGAAAAGACACAGACCAGGCGTGTCCGGGCGTGGTCGAAATTGTCGTCGACCGCCATCTCCGGCCAAAAGTAGGCAAGGAATGCGCTTGAAATCGCCTTGAGTGGTTTGGTCATGCTCAATCGTACTCGTGATCACTGCCGCTGTAACCCAGCAAGCGTTAAAGCCTGCTGAATACATATAGTGGAACTCTGTTCCAAAATGCGTGAATTATCTATCTGAGGCCCTTGGCGGCAAAGACTTTGTTGCGTTCTTCCCAGACGTAACGCTCATCTTCCAGAACCGACGCCCAATATAGGTATCCGCCATACCGCCAGGGGTCGAGCACGATGCCCTCGCGCATGCTGTCGCCCTTTGCACTCACAATGACCGTGCTGTGTTCGATGCGAATATTATCATGATTGGCGATGGCGCGGTGCAGCGTCAGACTTTGCAGGTCTTCCTGACGTAGGCGCGCCTCAAGGTCATCGGCCCAGTGCCAGCATAGGCCACGCGGCCTAAGCCCTTGATTGACTTTGGTGTTGTGAATCAGAGGGCCGTCGGTGACGTTATAGGCCACGCGCAGCTCCAGCGGGTATTCATAGGCGATGCGTGCCACGCGGTTGGCCTCATCGAGGTCCACATCAGCATTAAGCGAGAGGATTTCCCGTGCCAGCCCTGCGGGATTTGGCTTCAGCGCCTCTTGGGGCACGCCACATGCTGTCAGAAACAGGGCCGCAATAAGCCCCCAAATCACCAATCCCAAACGTGTCATACCGCCTGCCTCAAATACCAGTTGGCCACCTATAGGAACCCTCCGGACTTGGCAATTGCGGCCCGTATCACGCTTTGGTGCGCGCCGCTTTTTCGGCAATGCCGCTCATGCCTTGCCGCCGCGCCAGCTCCGCCAGCACATCCTCCAACGCCACATCCCGCGCCTCCAGCATCACCAGCAGGTGAAACAGCACATCCGCCGCCTCATAGGTCAGCTTCTCGCGGTCGCCCTTAACGGCTTCGATCACCGCCTCAATGGCTTCTTCGCCAAACTTCTCGGCGCATTTCTCCGGCCCTTTGGCCAAAAGCTTGGCCGTCCAGCTGCTGTCCGGGTCCGCTTTGGCGCGTTCGGCAATGGTGGCCGCAAGATCGTTCAGAACACTCATGTCAGCCTCATCGGGATACCGGCGTCATGCATATATTGCTTGGCTTCCTGCACGGTGTATTCGCCAAAGTGGAAAATCGATGCGGCCAGCACCGCGCTTGCGCCGCCTTTGGTCACGCCTTCCACCAGATGGTCCAGATTGCCCACGCCGCCCGACGCAATCACCGGCACGTTGACCGCATCGCTGATGGCTTTGGTCAGCGGCAGGTTGAAGCCCGCCTTGGTGCCATCACGATCCATCGAGGTCAGCAGGATTTCCCCTGCGCCTTTGGCCACCACCAGCTTGGCAAATTCCACCGCGTCAATTGGGTTGCCGTCCTGATCCAGCGCGGCTTTGCGACCGCCATGGGTGAAGATACCCCATTTGTTCGGCACGCCGTTCTCATCATGGCCAATGGTCTTGGCATCAATTGCACACACAATGCACTGGCTGCCAAACTGCGCTGAGGCTTCAGCGATCACATCCGGGTTGGCGACAGCAGCGGAGTTGAAGCTCACCTTATCCGCCCCCGCCAGCAACAGCCGCCGCACATCGGCCACGGTGCGCACGCCGCCACCCACGGTCAGCGGCACAAAGCATTGCTCGGCACAGCGCTGCACCATGTCGATCATCACGCCCCGGTTGTCATGGGTGGCGTGGATGTCCAGAAAGCAGATTTCATCCGCGCCAGCGGCATCATAGGCGCGCGCGGCCTCCACCGGATCCCCCGCATCGCGCAGGCCAACAAAGTTCACACCTTTGACCACGCGGCCATCAGCGACATCCAGACAGGGAATGATGCGGGTTTTTAGCATTGGGCACCTCTTTGCGCCCTCATACCCGCTTATCCGCGGGACGCCAAGAGCGCGGTTTTTCCGCTTATCGAGAAAACGTGATTGGCAAATCGCGCTATGATGTCGTGACTGATCCCACGATCTCATTTTTGGAGCAGATCACCATGAAAAATATTCTCATTGCAGGAGCCATTGCCTTGTCTTCCACCCTTCCGGCCCAAGCGGAGCTTTTGTCTGTCCCGTCCAACAAATCTGTCGCACAGACTGTTGATGCGCTGGCCGCTGCCGTGGAAAACGCCGGTGCCAAAGTCTTTGCGCGTGTGGACCACGCAGGCGGGGCTGCCAAAGTGGGCGCAGAGCTTTCTGATGCGGAGCTGCTGATTTTCGGCAATCCGAAGATTGGCACCCCCGCCATGCAGGCAGACATCAAGGCCGGGCTGTTCCTGCCGCTCAAAGTGCTGGCCTATGAGGACGCACAAGGGCAGGTCCATCTGACCTATGAGGACCCGGCGCAGATGTTCGCGGGTCTGGATATTGCCGAGGATGCCGCCTTTATCGCCACAATGCGCGGCGCTCTGGCCAAACTGACCGCCGCAGCGGCGGGCGAGTAACGCCTTTGGGGGCTGCGGGCGTCAGCCCGCGACCCGACGAAGCGCATCTCGTATGATCAGCACGTGAAAAGGCATGATCGTTGCCAGATACAGGCGGCCTGTCAGGTTGTGCCGATGCACCCATGTTGACAGATAGACATGCTCTCCCGTGCTGTAGATCGACACACGGAAATCCAGATGGTGATCGTTGAACCCGGCGATCACCTCCTGATCTGTCTGCGCCTCAATCGGGAAAATGCCAACATGATCTACACTCGCATGGGCGTCCTCGACATCTGATGGGCCTTTGAGGCCCAGCGGTGCCACCAGCTTATTGCGCAGCGCCACCAACATCTGCGCCCAGTCTGGAAAACGCGTGACTTCATCCGCCGCCACACGTGCGGGCAGGGCGCATTTTGCGCGGTAACAATCCAGAAAATCGTCCTCTGCCACGCGACTCTGCAGCAGACTGTCCGCTGGCAGCTGCGCTGCGCTGACTTTGGTGAATACGCCCAACATTTTGCAGCTCCTTTTCGTCGCCTCACCTCAAAATCTGGGAGTGCGGGAGCTTCGAAGCCAGAGGACCAATCGTCACGCCTTGGGGGCTGCGCGGCGTCTCAGGTCGGCGGCAATCATCAGGATCAGGGCCAGCATGGCCACAAATCCGATCGGCAGCGTCAGCACAACAAGCCCCGCCTTGGAGTAGGCCGCGTTAAGCTGGCTGGCGATATTGACGCCATCCACCCAGCAGCCGTTCTGCTGGAGCGCCAGCCCAAAGTCACAGCCGTGTTTTTCCGCCGTGCTTTGGGCCCAATACACATATGCCGCCGGGATCAGGGAGAGGACCAATATCAGGCCCAGCCCCCCATAAAAGATCCGGCGGCGCAGGCTCATGCCTTCAGGACTTTCAGCGCCTCAGCCAGATCAATCGCCCCGTCATAGAGCGCCCGGCCCGAAATCGCCCCGTTCAGCGCGGCACCACAGTCCTTAAGCGCCTGCAGGTCTTCCAGTGAGCTCACACCACCAGAGGCAATCACAGGGATCGAAACAGCCTGCGCAAGCGCTGCGGTGGCCTCCACATTGGGGCCTTTCATTGCGCCATCGCGCATGATGTCGGTGTAGATGATCGCCGCCACACCTGCGTCTTCAAAGGATTTGGCCAGATCGGTGACCATCACGTCGGTCTCTTCCGCCCAGCCTTTGGTCGCCACTTTGCCGTTGCGCGCATCAATGCCCACAGCCACTTTGCCAGGGAACTCCTTGGCCGCTTCGCGCACCAGATCGGGGTTCTCAACCGCCACGGTGCCCAGGATCACGCGGCTCAGGCCTTTGTCGATCCAGCGCGCGATGGTGGCCATATCGCGGATGCCGCCGCCCAGCTGAGCCGGCACATTGGTCTGCTTCAGGATCTCTTCCACCGGCGCGGCATTCACCGGCTCCCCGGCAAAGGCGCCGTTCAGATCCACCAGATGCAGCCATTCACAGCCCGCGTTGACAAACTCCATCGCCTGCGCGGCGGGGTTTTCGTTGAACACGGTCTCTTTGTCCATGTCGCCATGCAGCAGGCGCACGGCATTGCCGTCTTTGAGGTCGATGGCCGGGTAGAGGATCATAAGCGGGCCCTGTTTTGTCTGAGTGATTGTTGGCCAAGCGTGTGGCACGGTCTTGCTCAAATTGCAACGCGGCTGGGCTTGGTCAATACCGCCGCGTGACCCAAAGTCAGTGTTGATCGGAATCGCCCGCTCGCGCAGTCTTTGCCCAACATGCATGGGAGGAAACTATGAAAAAGACTTTTTTGGCAGCGGCCATGGCGATTTCAGCCGCAACAGCAGCCTTTGCAGAGCCTGTCGCAGGCACTTGGAAAACCCAACCCGGTGACACTGGCGGCTACCTGCACGTGAAAATTGCACCCTGCGGCAATGCTGTTTGCGGAAATATTGACAAGGCCTTTGACGCCAGCGGCCAAGCCATTGCCAACTATGAACATCAGGGCAAAAAGATGCTCTGGGACATGAGCGCAGATGGTGGTGGGGCCTATTCTGGAGGCAAAATCTGGGCGCCGGATGCGGACAAGACTTACAAGTCCAAAATGACACTCAAAGGCAATACACTCACAGTCAAAGGCTGTGTGGCCATTATCTGCCGCGGCCAAGACTGGACGCGTATCAACTGATCTTGGCTGAACCAGTGGGCGAAAGGCGCAGAGCAATCTGCGCCTTTTTCATTTGCGGTTCAGGCTTGAGGACGCGACCGTTTTACAGCGCGCCGGTGTATTCGCCACGCGCCGGATAGTTGTTGGCAATCGCAAAATCCAACGCCCCGACCAGTTCCGAAAAATGCGGGCGCACAAATGGCATGGTCTGCACCGAGCCGTAATAAAGCGCCTGCTCAGGGCTCACCATAAACAGCCCGGGCTCGGAAAACAGGGCCGGTTCTTCAATCCCGATCGACGTCTTGCCACGCGAGGTGGAGATGTAGAGGCCCCATTCCTTGGCCTTGGTCAGCGGCAGATCATATGCAAACCGCAACCCCTTGGCGTCAATTTTCTGGACCATCTCCGCCGCGCGCTCTTCACCATCGCTGCTGACCGCCACACAGGTCACACCACGCTCGGCAAAAGCATCAACCAGCTTTTCCAGCTCTTTCAGATAGTTGGCGCAAATTGGGCAATGCAGCCCGCGGTAAAAACACACCACAGTGCCACGCTCTGAGCCTTCACTGGCCAGATCAAATGTGCCGCCGCCCACAAGCGGCAATGTCAGGTCGGGGGTCTTCTGGCGGGGAATGAGCATGAGGAACTCCTGGTAATGGTTAAAAAAACGGCATGCTTGTGTTATTGCAGTATTCTGGGCACATTAAATCCGAATAATCATGCTGAAAATCCGAGGTGCCCTTGGACCGTTTAACCACATTAATGGATAAATTTCACCTAACGGTGCGCAGCGCCCCGCTTGCGCGCGCCAATCTGCTGGTCTTTGGCGATGACGACGGGGCGCCGCTCGACGTGGTGTTCTGGCCGCGGGGCCGCAAGGGACAGGTCGCGGACACGGCCGCGATCTTTGCTGCAGAGGTGGATTGGATGGGGCGCTCAAATCCGCTGATGGCGTCTTTGCCGGAAACGCTGCGCTATGATCTGCGCGATGAAGGGGACAGCCGCGCGCTGGTGCGGCTGATGGCCGAGGAAACCGCAGGCAACCGCTGCGGCGCACAATCGGTGGTCAATCGGCTCGGTGAGGCCCTGATGGTGCGGCTGCTGCGCGATCAGATTACCAGAGGCAGCACCGAGGCCGGGTTGCTTGCCGGGCTGGCCGACCCGCGCCTGTCCCGCGCCATTGTGGCGATGCATGATCAGCCCAGCCACCTCTGGAGCAACGCGGATCTCGCCGCGCAGGCCGGGCTTTCCCTGTCGCGCTTCTCAGAGCTCTTTGCCGCCACAGTCGGGGAAACGCCGATGGGCTATTTGCGCCGCTGGCGTTTGATTCTGGCCCATCAGGACATTTTACGCGGCGATCGTGTCGATGCCGTGGCGCGCCGCTACGCCTACGCCAGCCCGGAAAGCTTCACCCGCGCCTTTCGCAAAGCCCATGGCGCAGCCCCATCTTCCTTGCGCGCCGCCTGAGGCCCCTGCGGCCCCAAGGCTTCTCATTCTCAAAATATCCCGGGGTCGCCACCGCTTGCGGTGGCAGGGGCAGCGCCCCTATCCAAAGCGCAGCTTAAGGCGCCCACTTCAGGAAGTTGCCAATCATCCGCAGACCGATGTCCTGGCTCTTTTCGGGGTGGAACTGCATGCCCACTATTGTGTCCCGGCCAATGATCGCGGTCACGTCGCCCCCGTAGTCCACATGCGCCAGACGTTCTTCTGCCTTAGTCACATGGAACTGATAGGAATGCACAAAATAGGTGTGATCGCCATTCTTGATGCCCTCCAAAAGCGCATGGGGGTGGTCAATCACCAGGTTGTTCCAGCCCATATGCGGCACCTTCAGGGCGCTGTCGCTGGGTGTGATGTGTTTCACATCGCCTTCAATCCAGCCCAGCCCCTCGGTCAGCTCATATTCATGGCCGCGGCTGGCCATCAGCTGCATGCCCACACAGATGCCCAGAAACGGACGGCCCTTGGTTTCGACCGCTTCCACCATGGCGTCATAGATGCCCTTGTGGCCGCGCAACTCTGCGGCGCAGGCCGGGAAAGCCCCGTCACCGGGCAGCACCAGACGATCCGCCTTGGCCACCACCTCGGCGTCAGAGGTCACCACAACCTCACCGCCATCCACCTCCGTCGCCATGCGCTGAAAGGCTTTCTCGGCGGAGTGCAGATTGCCGGATTCATAGTCGATGATCGCTGTCAGCATAAGCGGATCCTCTGAAAGTCTTGACTGGTCTCAAACGTAGGGTGCGCTCTCAGAGCGCACCTTTGGTGGAGGGAATGGCATCCGCCTTACGCTGGTCCACCTCAACCGCTTCGCGCAGCGCACGCGCCACCGCTTTGAAAGCGGCTTCGGCGATATGGTGGCTGTTGAACCCGTGGATCTGATCCACATGCAGGGTGATGCCCCCATGGGTCGCAAACCCCTGGAAAAACTCGCGCACGAGCTCAGTGTCAAAGGTGCCGATCTTCTGGGTCGGCATCTCAAGGTTCCAGATCAGATAGGGGCGCGCGGAGAGATCCAGCGCGGCCCGAACCTGCGCATCATCCATCGGCAGGTGACAGGTGGCATAGCGGCGGATGCCTTTCTTGTCGCCAAGCGCCTGCGTCAGCGCCTGACCCAGCGTGATGCCCACATCCTCAACGGTATGGTGGTCATCAATGTGATAGTCACCCTCGGCGCGGATCGTCATATCAATCAGGCTGTGGCGCGACAGCTGGTCCAGCATGTGGTCAAAAAAGCCCACACCGGTTTTGTTGTCATAGGTGCCGCTGCCATCCAGATTGATGTCCACGGTGATTTTGGTTTCCGCGGTGGCGCGGGTCACGCTTGCCTTGCGCATGGGAGACGTCCTTCGCTCTCTGTATTGCCGCGTCCTTATAGGGGCGGGCAGGGGGCAGGCCAAGGGGGCGGATTTTCAGATTGTGAGGCAGGTGGCATTTGTGCCAGTTTGAGGCCAAATCAAATGAGGGCCTTCATGACCACCTGCGTCTTTATTCAGATCCGCTGCAAACCCGGCACCACCTACCGCGTCGCCGAAGAGATTGCGCTGAAGGAAATCCACTCAGAGCTGCATTCCACCAGTGGTGACTACGACCTCCTGATGAAGCTCTATATTCCGGAAGGCGAAGACGTGGGCAAGTTCATCAACAGCCACATGCTCGACATTCCCAACATCGAGCGCACGCTCACGACGCTGACATTTAAGGCGTTTTGATCCCACAAGCCGCAGGGGACAGCGCAGCGTGGCCTCTGTTGGAGGCCTTCGGCGAGAGTATTTTGGCAGAATGAAGGCTCAGCCTAGGTGAGCCTTCCGCCAATCCAGGTTGCCGCAATCGCGCGGTCATCTCCCATCATGATCGTCGGGAAGAGCGCTTCCCAGAGGTCCTCTGCCCGCGCGCTGCGTTGGGCAATCTCCGGTGTGCTGGCGAGGTTCAGCACCACAAGGTCCGCCTCCATCCCCGCCGCCAAATTTCCGATCTGATCTGCCATATGCAGGGTCTGCGCGGAGCCTTGGGTGGCGAGCCACATCAGCTCGGCCGCATGCAGCGGGTGGTGGCGCAGCTGTGCCACCTCATAGGCCGTCGCCATGGTGCGCAGCATGGAAAAGCTCGACCCGCCGCCGGTGTCAGAGGCCAGCCCGATCTTCTGCCCTTGGGCCATCAGCCCTTTGAGGTCAAACAGCCCGGAGCCAATAAACGTGTTGGAAGTGGGGCAATGGATCAAACCCGCGCCAACCTCGCGCAGCCGGTCTTTCTCACGCGGCTCCAGATGGATCGCATGCCCATAAAGCCCGCGCGCGCCCAGCAAGCCAAACTGCTCATAGGTATCAAGGTAATCCCGCGCCTCAGGGAACAGCTCCCGCACCCAGGCGATCTCATCGGTCTGCTCGCTCAGGTGGGTCTGCATCAGGCAATCAGGATGCGCGGCCCAGAGCGCGCCAAGGGCTTCGAGCTGTTCAGGGGTTGAGGTTGGCGAAAACCGTGGCGTGATCGCATAGCTGATCCGCTCCACACCGTGCCACCTCTCAATGAGCGCCTTGCTGTCGTCATAAGCGCTCTGCGGTGTGTCGCGCAGCCCCTCAGGCGCATTGCGATCCATACAGGTCTTGCCCGCCACAACCCGCTGGCCCCGGCGCTGGGCCTCGCTGAAAAACGCCTCCACCGACTCCGGATGGATGGTGCCATAGCTTGCCATTGTGGTGACCCCATGACGGGCGGTCAGATCAAGATAAGTCTTGGCGATTTCATCCGCATAGGCGCGATCCTTGAACCGCATCTCTTCAGGGAAAGTGTAGCTGTTGAGCCAATCAATCAGCCGCTTGCCCCAGCTCGCGATGATGCCGGTCTGCGGGTAATGCACATGGGCATCGACAAAGCCTGCACAGATCAGCTGATCGCGATAGTCCACCACCTGCGCCTCGGGATGGGCGGCTCTCAGCTCTGCGCCATCCCCAACCGCGGCGATCTTGCCATCCCTGATCAAAACGCCCCCATGGGTCAGGTGCCGCACCGCGCTCTCAATTGGCGTTTCAAACGGGCTGGCGGCAAAAGACAGGGTCTGACCAAGCAGCAAAACAGGAGGGGGCATCACGGCAAACTCCGCAGTATCGGGCATCATTTGATCACGGGGCGCAGGCCGTTCTTAGAGGGGGCCTTTTTTGGCGTCAAAACCGTCGCATCCCATTGAGTTCTCTCCCTGCTTTAAACTATGGTCCGGGCCAAGTCCAAGCCTCGTCCGCGCATCGCCAGAGGGCTGGACGGATCAGAGCAAACGCCCCGCAGCCACCGATGAAATTCGCGGCGCTCAAGCGGCAGAACGAGAGAGCAGGTGCCATGACCCAAGCCATCGATCAGACCGCTGAGATTGCTGCTGAGACCGAAGAGCAGGACGACTACACCCTAAGCCCGAAACTGGTGGCCGGTGTGCTCTACGCCATTGAGGCGGGCGACCGGGCCACGCTGCTCGATCTGATGGAGCCGCTGCACGCGGCGGACATCGCCGACCTTCTGGAACAGATCAACGCCTTTGACCGCCGCCGCCTTGTGCAGCTTTACGGGGCGGAGTTTGACGGGGAGATCCTCTCCGAACTGGATGAAGGTCTGCGCGAAGAGGTGATGAACGTCCTGCGCCCGGATGTGCTGGCCGAAGCGGTGCGCGAGCTGGAAAGCGATGACATCGTGGATCTGGTCGAGGATCTCGATGAGCCGCAGCAGGAAGCCATTCTTGATCAGCTTGAGGATGCCGACCGTGTCGCGGTGGAACAGGCGCTCAGCTATCCGGAGAACACCGCCGGCCGTCTGATGCAGCGCGAGACCGTGTTTGCCCCGGAGCACTGGAGTGTGGGGGAGACCATCGACTTCCTGCGCAACGCCGAAGAGCTGCCCGAGCAGTTTTACCATGTGATCCTTGTGGACCCGCGCATGAAGCCTGTGGGCAATGTCACGCTCGGCAAGCTCATGTCTTCGCGCCGCGATGTGCTGATGGCGACCTTGGTGGAAGAGGTCTTTCAGGTCATCCCGATCACACAGGACGAAGAAGACGTCGCCTATGCCTTCAACCAGTATCACCTGATCTCCGCCCCTGTGGTGGATGAGGACGAACGTCTGGTCGGGGTGATCACCATTGATGACGCCATGGTGGTTCTGGATGAGGAACACGAGGAAGACATCCTGCGCCTCGCCGGTGTGAGCGATGAATCGAGCCTCTCAGACACGATTTTCAACGCCGCCAAGGGCCGTGCCACATGGCTGTTTGTGAACCTGCTCACCGCCATTCTGGCCTCAGGCGTCATCAACCTCTTTGCCGATACGGTGGATCAGATGGTGGCCCTTGCGGTCTTGATGCCGATTGTCGCCTCCATGGGCGGCAATGCCGGCACCCAAACCATGACGGTGACCGTGCGCGCGCTCGCCACCAAAGACCTCACAGCGCAAAACGCCATGCGGGTGATCTGGCGGGAGCTCTCTGTGGGTGCGCTTAATGGGGCGCTCTTTGGCTTCATCATGGCGCTGGTGGCAGGCGCGTGGTTTGGCGTGCCGATGCTGGCGGTGGTGATTGGCGTGGCCATGCTGCTTACCCAGATTGCCGCCGCGCTGGGCGGCATCCTGATCCCCATGGCGCTCGACCGTATGAACATCGACCCGGCTCTGGCCTCCGGCCCCTTTGTCACCACGGTGACAGATGTTGTCGGCTTCTTCCTTTTCCTCGGGCTCGCCGCCCAGGTCCTTTTGTGAGTGACTGACCATGACCCCTGAAATGACATTGAACGATCAGAAAGCCGCCGCCCGCAAAGCCGCATTTGCCCGCCGCAAGGAGGCCTTTGCCATGGCAGGCCCCGGTCAGGCCGGGCATCTCTCTGAAGTGCTCGCAGGCCATCGTGGCGTGCCGCTGGCGGGCTATATGCCGATCCGCACAGAGATTTCGCCGCTGGCCGCCATGGCAGAGGCCGCGGCCCATGGCCCGGTCGGGGTGCCTGTCATTCAGGGCGAAGCCATGCCGCTCAAATTTTCCCGCTGGGAACCTGATGCGCCGCTGCGCGATGGACCGTTTGGGGCCAAGGTGCCAGAGGTGGATGATTATTTTGAGCCGGAAATCGTGATCGTCCCGCTGGTGGGCTTTGATCTCAAGGGCGGGCGTCTGGGCTATGGAGGCGGCTTTTATGACCGCACGCTGGAGCTGCTGCGCAGCCGCCGCGCCACATTGGCAATCGGCTTTGCCTTTGAAGAGCAAATGGCCGAGGCCCTGCCGCTGGAAGCCACCGATCAGCCACTGGATATGGTGATCACCCAAAGCCGAGTGATCGAGTTTTCTCGCTGATCAGGCACCGCCCGTCGTGCCACATCGCACGCGCTGGGCGATGTGATCGTAAGGATCAGGTTGCCCGTTTAAATCAGGTCGCCTGCGTGCGGAAGTATTCCCAGCCATCCACCGCCTGACCGCTTGGCAGGATGCAATAGCCCACGGCATTGCCCTCCGCATCTTGGCGGATCTCATACTGGTTGCCCTTGTCCACACAGAGCGTCGCCGCCGGATTGGCCAGATTGGTGGGATCATTGGGGTAAGGCTCGGTGCAGCCCGCAAGGGCGAGGGCACCAGCGGCGGCAGTCAGGGCTAGGATGGGTTTCATAATTCACCTGTGGTTGGAATGACTTGCCCCAAGATACCGCGTCAGGCGCATAGGGCAAGATTGGATGTGGCCTGCGCGCTCCGGCGCTGTTGTCGCTGGCAAAATGTGGCTTGCGCAGTCTTTCCGCAGTTCGCGCCAAATTCAGCCATAATTGGTTGTGATTAAGCTTCATACACGCATAGCGAGTTTTGAACTATGATCAAAGATCTGGCGCAGGCCCTTCAGGTTGTCCTTGTGTTTGACAATACACGACAGTTCAAGCGCCAGTTCAAAGCGCTTGAGCGCCTCATTCCGCGCCTGCAGGACGCGCTGAAGGACTATGGCCCCTGGACCAGCTTGAAAGGCTATAACTCGCCTCATCATCTGGGGCTGGCCACGGATCAGGTGAACGTCACACTGGAGCGGTTTGACAAGCCACTGCCGCAGGATGGGTTCTCCTCGGTGTTGTCCAACGCGCTAACAGCGGCGCTGCGCCCTGATCTGTTTCAGGCGGTCAAACAGCATAAGCGGGCCATCCTGATTGAGGTCGCTCCGGGCTCTGTGCCCGGCTTTGCCGCTGCAATGGCCAACAGCGGCGCGGACAGTGACTTCATTGCCAGTCTCGGTCCTATGTTGGGGGATATTGCCAACACCGACAGCTTTGAGCGCCGGTTGCTCATTGCCCAGACCGTTGCCACGGCCCTGATTGGCGAAATGATGCCCTCTGCGGTGCATTGGTGTCAGTCCCACCAGCTGCTGGACGGGGCCACATTTGTGAAACTGGCCTCCGTCGGCTTTAATCCCGTGCTCTATGTCGCGCCCTTTCCCTTTGGGGCTGGGGCAGGGCCTGACGGCACACAGAAGGTCGGCCTGCGCGCCCTCGGGTCACAGTATTTTCTGGGAAAAGAGGTGATCTTTGCCCCGGACGCCACTGAACCGCAGCAGCTGTTTCAAAACCATCAGCATATTCTGGAGTTCCTGACCTATTGCCGCGCGCTGGGGCGCATTTTGGGAGATATGGAAACCTTCAGCACTGACGCGCCGGGGGCTGATGTGATCGAGGTGCGCCACAATGCAGACAACCCGCAGTTTCCCAACGGCTACATAGAGTTGCGCAGACGGTTGCCCGACGCGCCCAAGCCCCGCAGCGTGGTGACCACACAAATGCTGAGCGAACAACAGCTCAGCGCGGCGGTGCGCGGTGACCGCAACGCCCTGCCGAAAAATACGCAGCAACCGGCAGAGGTCGGCCCCCAAAGCCTGCGCAGCAAGCTCCGGTTCCTCTATGCCACCCTGCGTTATCACAGGGTTGGCCGCCTGCTTGCTGGGCTTGTGTTTCTCTACATCCTCTTCACCCAATTCCCCGCGCCGGAGTTTCTGGTCGCCTATGTGGAGGGGCGCTGATTGGTGCGCTGATTGGTGTGCGGCGCCACAGGATGCGCAGGAATGCGCGCCGGTGGTGGTTCCTCCCTTGAGGTGAGCCGCGATCAGGGATAGGACCATCCCCCATGAAAATGCTCTTTCTAGGTGATGTGATGGGCCGCGCCGGGCGCGCGGCTGTGGTGGAACGCCTTCCCAAGCTGCGGGAAGACTGGCGGCTCGATTTTGTCGTGGTGAACGGCGAAAACGCTTCCAACGGCATGGGGCTGTCTGGCGCCCACGCCAAGGCGCTGCTCGATGCCGGGGCCGATTGTCTCACGCTTGGCGATCACGCCTTTGATCAGAAAGACATGCTGCAGTTCATCCAGTCAGAGCCGCGCATCATCCGCCCGCTCAATTACGCTCGTGGCGATGTGCCGGGCAAAGGCTTCCGCGTGTTTGAAGCGCGCGGCGGGCGTAAGGTGCTGGTCACCCAGGCGCTGGGGCAGGTCTTTATGAAGCAGCCTTATTCCGATCCGTTTTCCGCCGTGGATCAAGTGCTTCGCGCCCATCCGCGCGGCGGCATGGTGCAGGCCGCCATCGTCGATATGCATTGTGAGGCCACTTCCGAGAAGATGGGCATGGGGCATTACTGCGATGGCCGCGTGAGCCTTGTGGTGGGCACCCACACCCATGTGCCAACGGCAGACACCCAGATCCTGCCCAAAGGCACGGCCTTTCAGGCGGATGCGGGCATGTGCGGTGATTACAACTCCGTCATTGGCATGGAGAAAGAAGAGCCCATGCGCCGCTTTGTCACCGGCATGCCCAAGGCGCGGTTCACACCCGCGCTGGGGGAGGCGACGCTCTCAGGGGTTTATGTGGAAACCGACGACCGCACCGGCGCCGCCACCCGCATCGAGATGGTGCGTCAGGGCGGCAGGCTCAGCCAGTCCGGCCCAAGCTGACGCCTTTAACAGCCCATGTCGCCCCTGCAGTTTAGCGCAATCCTGCTGGCCATTGGCACCGGTTGGGGGCTCACACAGCCGCTGGCCAAAATCGCGGTGTCTGAGGGGTATCAACCGCTTGGGCTGATCTTCTGGCAAATGCTGATCGGCGCAGTGTTTCTGTTTGTGTTGCGGCTGCTCACCGGCAAATCCGTCGCCCTGCCACGTGACAAACTGTGGTTCTTCCTGCTGATCGCCGCGCTTGGCACATTGATCCCCAACAGCTTTTCCTATCGGGCGGCGGCGGAACTGCCCTCCGGTGTCATGTCCATTGTGATTGCGCTGGTGCCGATTGTCGCCTTTCCCATGGCGCTTCTCTTTGGGGTGGACAGGTTCAACTGGCCGCGCCTGATTGGATTGCTGGCAGGGCTTGCGGGCGTGGTGATCCTGTCAGAGCCCGCCGCGTTGCCGGATCCCGCCATGGCGCTCTGGTTGCCCATCGCGGTGATTGCCCCTGTCTGTTACGCGCTGGAAGGCAATGTGGTGGCCAAATGGGGCATGCAGGGGCTGGGCGCTGGCCATGTGCTTTATGGGGCAAGCGTGGTGGGCGCCATATTGGCCCTGCCGCTGGCGCTTGCCTCTGGCCAATTCATTGATCCGCGCACCGAGTGGACCGCGCCGGAGTTTGCGCTGGTGCTGTCGTCAATCATTCACGTCTGTGTCTACACCGCCTATGTCTGGTTGGTGTCCCGCGCAGGCGCGGTCTTTGCGGCGCAGGTCTCTTATGTGGTGACCGGCACAGGCGTGCTCTGGGCGATGCTCCTGCTGTCAGAGCGCTACTCGCTCTGGGTCTGGGCGGCGCTCGCGCTGATCCTGACCGGCATGACCCTCGTGCGTCCGCGACAGTCTTCCTGATCTGCAGAGGAGGGGGCTTTGCCCCCATCGCCGCCAGGCCGCGATCCCCCCAGAGTATTTTGGGCAGAATGAAGAGCGCTATGAAGCGTGGAACGCCATGACGTTGCTGTCAGACTGGGCAAAGCGCTCTATTCCTGCTGATTGGAAACGAAAACCGCTTGCCCGGCATCGGCGCCATGATAAAACTTGCCCGCTGATAAGGGCTGAGCACTATGGATCTTTTTGCGTTTTCTCAAACCACACAGGCGGTCTTGGCTCTGCTGACGGTGGCCAGCATGTTTGTGCTGTTCCTCAAGGAAGTCTACCCTACAGAGGTGGTTGCCATTGGTGGCGTGGCGGTTCTGCTGTTCCTCGGCGTGCTGCCCTACGAGGCCGCCTTGGGTGTGCTCTCAAACCCTGCGCCATGGACAATTGCCGCAATGTTCATTGTCATGGGCGCTTTGGTGCGCACCGGGGCCCTTTCGACCTTCACACAGCTCGCGGACGGGCAAGCCAAAAGAAACCCCGCGCTGGCGATTGTGATGCTCTTGGGGTTTGTGATCGTCGCCTCGGCCTTTGTGTCCAACACACCGGTGGTGGTGGTGATGATCCCGGTCTTCACCCAGCTTGCGCGCACATTGGGAACTTCGGCCTCTAAGCTGCTGATCCCGCTCAGTTATGCCGCGATCATGGGCGGGACATTGACCCTGATTGGTACCTCCACCAACCTGTTGGTGGACGGCGTGGCCCGCGATCAGGGGCTGGAGCCGTTCTCGATTTTTGAGGTTACACCGTTGGGCCTGATCATTGTGGCCTGGGGGATGCTCTACCTCTATGTCATCGGCCGCCGCCTGCTGCCGGAGCGCGCAAGCATGGCAGACCTGCTGTCCAACCGCAGCCAGATGAAATTCTTCACCGAAGCGGTGATCCCGCCGGAAAGCAACCTTGTGGGCCGGGAGGTCACCGGGGTGCAGCTTTTCAAGCGCGACGGCGTGCGTCTGATCGACGTGATCCGCGGGGACACCTCCCTGCGCCGCAACCTCAAAGAGGTGACCCTGCAGGTTGGCGACCGCGTGGTGCTGCGCACCAAGATGACCGAGCTTCTGAGCCTGCAACGTAACAAATCTCTGAAACGACTGGATCAGGTGGGCGCGGTGGAAACCACCACGGTTGAGGCGCTGATCACACCGGGCTGCCGCATGGTGGGCCGTCGCCTTGGCTCCCTGCGCCTGCGTCGCCGCTATGGTGTCTATCCGCTGGCGGTGCATCGCCGGAACCAGAACATCGGCCAACAGCTTGATCAGCTTGTGGTGCGGGTGGGCGACACGCTCCTGCTGGAAGGCGCGCCGGAAGACATTCAACGCCTGTCGGCAGACATGGATATGGTGGATGTGTCCCAGCCCTCTGAGCGGGAATACCGCCGGGGCCACGCGCCGATTGCCTTGGGCGCCATGGCGGGCGTGGTGGTGCTGGCAGGCTTTGGTCTGGCCCCGATCCTGCTGCTGTCGCTGCTTGCGGTGGCTGTTGTTCTGCTGACCCGCTGCATTGATGCGGATGAGGCCTTTTCCTTTGTGGATGGCCGGCTCCTGTCCCTTATCTTTGCCATGCTGGCGATTGGGGCGGCCTTGTCCTCCTCAGGGGCGGTCTCGCTGATTGTCACCAGCCTTGCTCCGGCGCTTGAGAACCTGCCGCCCTTCCTGCTGGTCTGGGCGATCTACTTGCTGACCTCTGTGCTGACCGAGCTTGTCTCCAACAACGCTGTGGCGGTGGTGGTCACCCCCATCGCGGTGGGTCTGGCGCAGGCCATTGGCGTTGATCCGCGCCCGCTGGTGGTGGCGGTGATGATCGCGGCCTCGGCAAGCTTCGCCACGCCAATCGGCTATCAGACCAACATGCTGGTGTTCGGCCCGGGCGGCTACAAGTTCACCGATTTCATGCGCGTGGGCATTCCCTTGAACCTGTCGATCGGGCTGTTGGCCTCGCTGTTGATCCCGGTCTTCTGGCCGCTGTAAGGGGCAAGGCGGCCGCGCGTTGCGCAGCGAGGTTTTTGAGGCGGAGGCGACGCGCGCTCCGTTAAACTCTCGCCATACGTGCATTCCGCATACCAACACCGACGCAATACCGTAGGGATACCGACGCAATACCGAACCGCCTTTTGGGCGCAGTGAGTCGGATTAACCTTTCCCAAAAGAAAAAGCGCGCCCTCAAGGAAGGCGCGCTTTGGCAGAAAACAGATGTTTTCTTATTTCTTTTTGCGGGGCGGCATCAGATCGGTGATCGTGCCTTCAAACATTTCCGCCGCGAAATTCACCGTCTCACTCAGGGTTGGGTGGGGGTGAATCGTGTGGCCCAGATCAACCGCATCCGCGCCCATTTCGATGGCCAGCGCCACCTCGGCGATCAGGTCACCAGCGTTGGGCCCAACGATCCCCGCGCCAATCACGCGCTCGGATTCTTCGTCGAAAATCAACTTGGTAAGCCCTTCAGAGCGGCCCAGGCTGAGCGAGCGACCAGACGCGGCCCATGGGAACACACCCTTGCCAACCTTCAGCCCTTCGGCCTTCGCTTGGGTCTCTGTGACGCCCACCCAGGCAACCTCAGGATCGGTGTAGGCCACAGACGGGATCACCCGCGCATCAAAGTGGCGTTTGTGCCCTGCGGCCACCTCTGCAGCGACTTTGCCTTCATGCACAGCCTTGTGGGCGAGCATCGGCTGGCCAACCACATCGCCAATGGCAAAAATGTGAGGCACACCAGTGCGTTGCTGGCTGTCGACCGCGATAAAGCCGCGCTCATCCACTGTCACGCCAGCCGCAGCGGCATTGATTTTTGCACCATTCGGACGGCGGCCCACCGCAACAAGAACTTTGTCAAAAGTATCAACCACTTCGCCCTTAGGGCCTTCCATGGTGACCTCAAGACCAGCGTCCGTTGCATTAACCGCAGTGACTTTGGTCTTGGTTAGGATCGCCTCATAGCGCCCCTCAATCCGCTTGTGCAGCGGTTTGACCACATCCTTGTCAGCCCCGGGAATGATCTGATCCATGAACTCGACAATTGTGACTTTGGAGCCAAGCGCATCGTACACCGTAGCCATTTCCAGGCCGATGATCCCGCCACCCAGCACCAGAAGGCGCTCTGGCACGTCTTCCAGCTCCAGCGCGCCGGTGCTGTCGATCACGCGGGGATCGTCATGCGGGATGAAGGGCAGGGTGACCGGCTCTGAGCCTGCTGCGATCACACATTGATCAAAGCTGACAGTGGATTTTGCGCCGTCGTTGTCCACTTCGATCATATTGGGGCCGGTGAAGGTGCCAAAGCCGTTCACGACCTGCACCTTACGCGCCTTGGCCAATCCAGAAAGGCCGCCAGTCAATTGATTGACAACGCTTTCTTTCCAGCCGCGCAGCTTGTCGAGATCGACCTCAGGCTTGGCAAAGCTGATGCCGTGATCGCCCATTTCCTCTGCTTCGGTGATGACTTTCGCCGAGTGCAGAAGCGCCTTGGACGGGATACAGCCCACGTTGAGACAGACACCACCAAGCGAGCTGTCTTTTTCAATCAGTACTACTTTCTTGCCAAGGTCTGCTGCGCGGAAAGCCGCTGTGTAACCGCCGGGACCAGAGCCCAAAACAACCACTTCGGCATGCACATCACCGGCACCGGTCGCGGTGCCAGTTGCGGCCACGGTTTGTGGTGCAGCAGGCGCTGCCTGAACTGCCGCCTTGGGCGCTTCTTCTGCGCCTTCAGCGTCCAGGACAACGATCAGGCTGCCCTCAGAGACATTGTCGCCTTCGGCCACTTTGATCTCTTTCACCACGCCAGCGGCGGGGGAAGGCACTTCCATGGTGGCCTTGTCGCTTTCCAGCTCGATCAGCGGATCCTCTGCGGCGACAGTGTCGCCAACAGAAACCAGAACGGAAACCACAGGAACTTCGGAAAAGTCACCAATATCAGGTACTTTGACGTCCATAGTGAAGTCCTCCCTTAGAGCATCAGGCGACGCACGTCGCCCATCAGGTGCTTCAGCGTGGCGCAGAAACGCGCCGCCAGAGCACCGTCAATCGCACGGTGGTCATAGCTCAGAGACAGCGGCTGCATCAGGCGTGGCTCAAACTCTTCACCGTTCCAGGCCGGCGCCATTTTGGAGCGGGTCAGGCCGAGGATCGCAACTTCAGGCGCGTTCACAATCGGGGTGAAAGACGTGCCGCCAATGCCGCCGAGGCTGGAGATGGTGAAGGTCGCGCCGGACATGTCGTCGCCCTTCAGCTTGCCTTCGCGCGCTTTGGCGGAAAGCTCCATCAGGTCTTTGGAGATTTCGATGATGCCTTTGCGATCCGCATCTTTGATCACCGGAACCACCAGACCATTGGGCGTGTCTGCCGCAAAGCCGATGTTGTAGAAATCCTTCTTGATCAGCTTGTCACCATCCGGATGCAGCGAGGAATTGACTTCCCAATGCTGCTTCAGCGCGGAGACAGAGGCCTTGATAACAAAGGACAAAAGCGTGACGCGGTAGCCGTCTTGCTTAGCCTGTGCATCCAGCTCACGGCGGTAGCCGTCCAGCTCAGAGATGTCGGCTTCTTCGTTGTGGGTGACATGCGGAATGTTGAGCCAGCTGCGGTGCAGGGCCGGGCCGGAGATCTTCTTGATCCGGGGCATATCCACATTTTCGGTTGGACCGAATTTGGAGAAGTCCACCGCGGGGATCGGTGGGATGCCCATGCCGCCCTGTACCGCACCAGCAGGCGCTGCCGCTGTCGTAGTGGACTTCAGGAAGGCGGTGACGTCTTCGCGCAGGATGCGTCCTTTGCGGCCTGTGCCGTTGACTTTGGCCAGATCCACATCCAGCTGACGCGCAAAGGCGCGCACCGATGGGGACGCATGTGCTTTGCCAAACCCAGCGTCTGTCACAGCTGCCGGAGCAGGTGCCGCTGGCGCAGGTGCCGCAGCAGGTGCCGCCGCCGGGGCGACCTCAGCTTTGGGTGCCGGTGCTGCGTCTGCGGCCTCTTCTGCTTCCAGAAGCAGAACCAGCGAACCTTCAGAGACATTGTCCCCTTCGGCCACTTTGATCTCAAGCACCTTGCCCGCAGCCGGGGAGGGCACTTCCATGGTGGCCTTGTCGCTTTCGATTTCGATCAGGGGATCTTCTGCCGCGATCACATCGCCTGCGCTGACCAAGACGGAAACCACTGGAACTTCAGTGAAATCACCGATGTCGGGAACTTTGACTTCAATTGCCATGTTTAAAATCTCCTCTCTTCCCGATCACACCAGGCGCGGGTTCGGCTTGGCGCCGTCGATGTCATATTTGGCCAATGCGGCCTCAAGGTCTTTCTTGGTCACAGCGCCTTCGCGGTAGAGATCCACCATTGCGGCAGCGGCGATGTGGTTGGCATCCACCTCAAAGAAGCGGCGCAGGTTCACACGGCTGTCTGAGCGGCCAAAGCCGTCTGTACCCAGAACCGTATAGCGGCCCGGCACACATGTGCGGATCTGCTCTGCGTAGTTCTTCATGTAGTCCGTCGCGGCGATCACCGGACCTTTTGCTTTGGCAAGTTGCTCCGCAACAAAGGACACTTTTGGTTCCGCCAGCGGGTTCAGGCGATTGTGGCGGGCCACATCCTGACAATCCCGTGCCAGCTCGTTGAAGCTCGTGGCAGACCAGATCTCTGCGGTCACACCAAAGTCTTCCTTGAGCATGTCTGCGGCCTTCATAGCCTGCACAAGAATGGTGCCAGAACCCATCAGCGTGACGTGCTTCTTGGTTGGCTTTTTGACTTCCTGGAAGCGGTAAAGGCCTTTGATGATCTCATCCTCCACACCCATAGGCATATCTGGATGGGCGTAGTTTTCGTTCATCAGGGTCAGGTAGAAGAACACATCTTCCTGATTTTCATACATTCTCTTGAGGCCATGCTGCACGATCACAGCAACCTCGTGCTGGAAGGTCGGGTCATAGCTGACGCAGTTTGGAATGGTGCCCGCGAGGATATGGCTGTGGCCGTCCTCATGCTGCAGACCTTCGCCGTTCAGCGTGGTGCGTCCTGCGGTGCCACCCAGCATAAAGCCGCGTGCCCGGCTGTCGCCTGCCGCCCAAGCCAGATCGCCGATCCGTTGGAAGCCAAACATGGAGTAGTAGATGAAGAAGGGGATCATCGGCACGCCATGGTTTGAATAGGAGGTTGCTGCCGCGATCCAATCGGCCATGGCGCCCGCTTCGTTGATGCCTTCCTGCAGAACCTGACCAGAGGTCGATTCCTTGTAGTACATCATCTGATCTGCGTCTTCCGGCGTGTAGTTCTGCCCTTCAGGGTTATAGATCCCCACCGAGCGGAACAGGCCTTCCATCCCGAAAGTACGGCTTTCGTCCGGCACGATTGGCACCACGTTTTTGCCGATCTGCTTGTCACGCAGCAGCGTGGTCAGGATGCGGACAAAAGCCATAGTGGTGGAGATTTCCCGCTCGCCGGTGCCTTTCAGCTGCGCGGCAAATTTGTCGAGCGCGGGGATTTCCATCTTGGGCGATTGGCTCTCACGCTTGGGGAATTCCCCGCCAAGCGCTTTGCGGCGATCCGCCAGATAGGCTTTCTGCGCGTTGTTGAGCTTCACAAACGGCGCTTTGGGCAGATCTTCGTCGCTCACTGGGATCTCAAAGCGATCCCGGAAGGCGCGCAGTTGATCTTCGGCCATTTTCTTTTGCTGGTGCGTGGTGTTCTGACCTTCACCAGCGCTGCCCATACCGTAGCCTTTGACGGTCTTGATCAGCAGGCAGGTTGGCATGCCCTTGGTGTCGGTTGCGCGTTTGAACGCGGTGTAGACTTTCTGCGGATCGTGGCCGCCGCGGCGCAGTGCCCAGATTTGCTCGTCTGTCCAGTCTTTGACCAGTTCCGCAGTTTCCGGATATTTGCCGAAGAAATGCTCGCGAATGTAGGCGCCATCTTTGGACTTGAAGGTCTGGTAGTCGCCATCAACGGTTTCATCCATCAACTGGCGCAGCTTGCCGGAGGTGTCTTTCTCCAGCAGTTCGTCCCAGCCTTTGCCCCACAGAAGCTTGATGACATTCCAGCCCGCGCCGCGGAAGTCACCTTCGAGTTCCTGCACGATCTTGTGGTTGCCGCGCACTGGGCCATCAAGCCGTTGCAGGTTGCAGTTTACAACGAAGATCAGGTTGTCGAGACCTTCGCGCACGGCGAGGTCGATGGCACCACGGCTTTCCGGTTCGTCCATTTCGCCATCGCCAAGGAAGCACCAGACCTTGCGGTCTGCCATGTCGATGAGGCCGCGGTTGTGCATGTATTTCATGAACCGCGCTTGGTAGATCGCCATCAGCGGACCAAGGCCCATAGATACGGTTGGGAACTGCCAATAGTCAGGCATCAGCCAAGGGTGTGGATAAGAGGACAGACCTTTGCCATTCACCTCAGAGCGGAAGTTCTCAAGCTGCTCCTCGGTCAGGCGACCTTCCATGAACGAGCGTGCATAGATGCCCGGGATCACGTGGCCTTGGAAGAACACAAGGTCGCCGCCATGGATTGCAGATTTGCTGCGCCAAAAATGGTTTAACCCTATATCATACATCACCGCGGAGGAGGCGAAGGAGGCGATATGGCCGCCATATTCGCTGCTCTCTTTGTTGCGGCGCACCACGGTCGCCATGGCGTTCCAGCGGTTGATGGTGCGGATGCGCCATTCCATATCGAGATCGCCAGGGAAATCTTCCTGATCATCCGCCGGGATGGTGTTCTGGTATGGGGTGGTTGCCGAGAAGGGTAGTGTCGCACCGGCCGCACGGGCCTGTTGAACCGCTTTGTCCAGCAGGTAATGGGCTCTGTCTGGGCCGTCCCGCGCAATCACGTCTTCGATTGCATCTTGCCATTCTTGGGACTCGATTGGGTCGATGTCAGAAATCTCGTTCGCCATGCGGCGTCTCCTCCACTGAAATCCGCGTTTCAGACACTATAGTTTAACATTAAACAATCAAGCTAGTGGGGCAGTTGCATGGCTCCCATGCGCTCAGATCATGTCTGATACGGGTTATGGCGGAAGCGTTAAAGACGGATGAGCTGACAAAGAAAAAGGGGCGCGAACGCCCCTTTTAGATCGGATTTGCAGATGGTTAGTTGTCTTCTTGCGGCAGCACAAGGTTGAGCACAATGGCGCAAAGAGCAGTGGGGGCCACTGCGGATGTCATCAGCGTTTTCACAACGCCCGGCAGATATTGCACGGCGGTTGGCACAAGGTTGAGCCCGAGACCTGCCGCAAGCGAGACCGCAATGATTACCATATTGCGGCGGTTCATGTTCACCTCGGTCAGCACATTCAGGCCGGCCGAAGCCACCATGCCAAACATCACGATCACACCGCCACCCAGCACTGGAAGCGGCATAGAAGCGATGACCGCGCCGATCTTGGGCAGCAAGCCGCAGACGATCAGGACGATGCCACCAATGGTGACCACATGGCGGCTCATCACACCTGTCATGCCGACAATGCCAACGTTTTGGCTGAAGGATGTGTTGGGCAGACCGCCAAACACGCCTGCCACGGCTGTGCCGAGGCCATCTGCGTAGGTCGCGCCCTGGATCTCTGCATCCGTTGCGTCACGGCCGGCGCCCGCTTTCGCGGTCGCCGAGGCGTCGCCAACAGTTTCAATGGCGGACACGATGGAAACCAAGGTGATCGCTATGACCGCGCCAAGACTGAATTCAAACCCATAAGGCAGAGGCGTGATGCCTGTCACCCATGAGGCTTTACCGACGGCTGCGAAGTTTACCATACCGAGCGCAAAAGCCAGAACGTAGCCCGCCAGCAGGCCCACCAGGATGGCTGCATTGGACAGGACGCCTTTGGTGTAGAACTTAAGCACCAAAGCGACGATCACGACGGTGAGGGCCACCGACCAGTGCTTCAGAGAGCCGAAGCTTTCGGCTTCCATTTGAAAGCTTGCCGCGCCGCCTGCTGCATATTTGATGGCCACTGGAATCAGGTAAAGACCGATTGCAAGGATCACCAGGCCCGTCACCAGCGGCGGGAAGAGCCAGCGTAGTTTGCCGATCACGGATCCAAGCGCAAAGTGGATAACGCCGCCAATGATACAGGCGGTGAGCGCAACGCTCAGACCTTGGGTCGCGGCGACACCCGCCAGAACGCCCACAAAGGCAAAACTGGTGCCTTGCATGATGGGCAGGCGCGCGCCAATGGGACCAATCCCAACAGTCTGAAAGAGCGTGGCGATGCCTGCAAAAAGCATCGCCATCTGAATGAGATAGACCTGTTCCGGCCCGCCAAAGGCCAGACCAGCCGCTCCGGCGACGATGATCGAAGGGGTCACGTTGGAGGCGAACATCGCCAAGACGTGCTGAAAGCCAAGCGGAATTGCCTGGCCTAAAGGTGGCGTGACATTGGGGTCGGCATACTGCCCCAATGTCTGCGTGTTGGTAGCTGTGCTATCAGCCATTTTGCTTCTCCTGTCGGTCGTTACGCCCTGCCACTTCTGATATTGAGCGGCTTGAGGCAAGAGGGTCAGGTGAGGCCTGACCGGGGGATTTGGTCGGCCACCACGCGGTACGGGGTGTTGAACCAAAACTCTTCTAAGTTGGCGGTGTCTCCGATGCGATCTACCACGGCGAACAGACCGGGTGCGCTCAGAGGTGTCAGCACCCCGTGCCATATGTTGCGATGAAAGTTGATGCCCTGGCCGGGCACCGTGAGGAAAGCTTGGGGCACATCGGGGGTGCCGCCTAAATCTTTGGCAACAATCACCAAAAACGCATGTTCCGTCATCGGAATGAAAGCCTGTGAGCCGTCTGGGTGCCGCTCGACCATGTCTAATGTATAAGGCAGCGTGCGCGGCGTGGCATTAAACAGCGAGATGCCCGCACGCCCCATTGGTCCAAAATCCATTTGCGCCAAGTCGTGATGCCGACCGCACATGCCTTGATTGATGATCTTGTCAGGAGCGTCCCGCAGCGTGATGACATCACCAAATGGCGCGAAGGCTTCTGCGGTCAATGGGAGTGCGTTGATATCGGTCAAGGCAGCAAGTCCTGCAGGCGGAACTCGGCAATCCGCTCTACCTGTCGGCAGGCTTCTGCAAATTCGGTTGTGCTGTCGTTGCCGATCCGCCGCTCAAAGGCGGCCATGATGGAGGGTTTGTCGTGATCGCGCACTGCGATGATGAAGGGAAAGCCGTGTTTCGCAACGTACTCCGTGTTGAGTTGCGTGAAACGGGTGCGCTCGTCGTCGGTCAGCATGTCCAAACCTGCGCCGGCCTGCTCTGAGGTGCTTTCAGCGGTCAAACGGCCCGCCGCCGCGAGTTTGCCAGCCAGATCAGGGTGCGCCTGAAGAACTTTTAGGCGGGCTTCTTTTGGCGCGCGCCGGAAAGCGCGGCAAAGCACATTGTGCACCCCGGCAGCGCAATCGTGCGCCGGACCAAGTTCCAAATCGTGCGCTTGCTCGGCAACCCAGGGGGAGTGCTCAAAGATGCCGCCATAGCTTTCCACAAAGCGGGCCTTGTCCATCATGCTTGGACGCTCGATCCGCTGATGCGGGTGATGCGCCTGCCAATGCTCGGCGATGTCGACCCGCCGCGGTGTCCAAACCCCTTCAAAGCTCTGGATGTATTCCACAAACTGCTTGAGCGCCGCGAGTTTGCCCGGTCGCCCGACCAGGCGGCAATGCAGCCCGATGGAGAGTATCTTGGGTGCGCCGTCGGTCCCCTCGGCGTAGAGCGTATCAAAGGCATCTTTGAGGTAGGTGTAGAAGTCCTGCCCAGTCACCCAGCCCGGTGCCGTGGCAAAGCGCATGTCATTGGCCTCAAGCGTGTAGGGAATGATCAACTGATCACGCTCCTCCAGTTCCAGCCAATAGGGCAGGTCGTCGTCGTAAGTGTCTGAGATATAGTCAAAGCCACCTTCCTCAGCGACGAGCTGCACCGTGTTCTCAGAGCACCGGCCTGTGTACCAGCCGCGCGGGCGTTCGCCGACCACCTCGGTGTGCAGGCGGATCGCTTCCGCAATTGCGGCGCGCTCTTCATCCGCCGCCATATCTTTGTGCTCGACCCACTTGAGGCCGTGGCTGGCGATCTCCCAGCCTGCGCTTTTCATGGCGGCAACCTGTTCGGGGCTGCGGGCAAGTGCGGTGGCGACGCCATAAATCGTGACGGGGATGTTCGCGCCGGTGAAAAGGCGATGGAGCCGCCAGAAGCCGGCCCGTGCGCCATATTCGTAGATCGACTCCATGTTCCAGTGGCGTTGCCCGGGCCATTGCGCGGCACCTGGGATGTCTGACAGGAATGCCTCCGAGGCGGCGTCCCCGTGCAGAACGCAGTTTTCGCCGCCTTCTTCATAGTTCAGCACAAATTGTACGGCGATTTTGGCATCATTCGGCCAAGCGGCGCGGGGTGGGTTTTGGCCATAGCCCCGCATGTTCCGGACGTAACGAGTCACGTTGTCGGCTCCCTCACATTTTTGTCATTATGTTCTAACCCGTGCAAATGCCCAAGACTTTCTCTTTATTCATGAAAGTGTTGTTGGCACTCTGGCTTTGCTTGGCAGAGCATCATCGGCGATAGACGATGCACAAGAAATGTGAGGGAATTTTATGGCTGGCTATCTGACAACCCATATTCTGGACACGGCGCGGGGCGTTCCGGCAAAAGGTATTCGTATTTCGCTGTATCGCGTCAGCGGCAATTCACACCGCAAAATTGCCGAGACTGTCACCAATGATGACGGTCGCACAGATGCGCCAATCTTGCCAGAAGGCGATTTCAAAACAGGTACTTACGAGCTGATCTTCCATTGCGGTGACTACCTGCGCGAAACTGGTCAAGCGGGAGATGATCCGCTCTTCTTGGATGAGGTTCCGATCCGCTTTGGCATGGCGGATGCTGAGGCGCACTACCATGTGCCGCTATTGCTGTCCCCATTTGGGTATTCCACCTATCGCGGCAGTTAACCTTCGGAAACCGAAAGGTTTCCGGAGAGCGCAGCTTGCACGCGTGGGGTCATGAACTCGATCAAAAGCCGTGTTTTGGGGTCTTGGTGACGACGGTGTGTGTAAAGCAGCGCCATCTGGATCGGTATCGGAGGCGTATCTTGCAGGACGGGCACCAGAGCGCCTGAGTTGAGATGTTCTGCGATCTCAAACACCGGCTTGAGGGTGATGCCAAAGCCCTCAAGCGCCCAGTCTGTCAGGACATCTCCATCGTCTGACTCAAACGGCCCTTTCACTGCAAAACGCTGTGTTCCGTTCGACGTTTCCAGAGGCCATTGGAATTCGGGCGCACCGGGGTAGCGAAGGTTGAGGCAATCATGGGTTCCATCCGTAAGGGCCTCAGGCGTCTCAGGTGTGCCACGCTGCGCGAGGTAGCTCGGGGATGCACAAAGGACACGCGGGCAATCCGCAATCTTTCTGATGCGCAGAGTGCTGTCTTCTGGCACACCTAAGAAAAAGGCGACATCCAAGCCCTCTGCGGTGAGGTCCAGCTTCCGGTCGGACAGGCGCAGCCTCAGGTCGACAAGCGGATATTCATTTTTGAATGCTGGCACCAAGGGCGCAATCAGTCGTCGGCCAACCCCCAACGGGGCGGCGATGTGAAGCAAACCACGTGGGCTTTGCGTAATGGAGTTCACTGCGGCTTCGGCGTCTTCTATCGCCTCCAGAACCTTACATGCGCCATCATAGAAAGTGTTGCCCTGCTCCGTGGGGTTAAGCTGCCGCGTTGTGCGGTGAAAGAGACGCACGCTAAGATATTCTTCCAATTGGGAAATTCGCGAGGATGCCACGGCCGCAGATATCCTCTGATCACGGGCCGCGGCGGACATGCTGCCCAGTTCATAGACACGTACAAAGGTTCGGATGTTGTCGATGTAGGACATGTATCTTCAGGATTTTCTTGAAATAGGTCGGAGTTCTTCATGTTAGTGAAGAAAACCAGAATGCACCAGCATGTCGCGGCGACGGATTGCAGAAACCGCTCGCCAGATCCTTTCAGGGCAGATTGAAAGCCCTCTGGCTACGAGTTAGGGACTGGTTCGCTGTTGTCATCAAGGCACGTAGTTAGAGCACCCCATGCGCTTGCCTTTGTTCTCCAAGATTGTTTCTGTGCGCCGAAAGTTTTGGGGAGCAATAAAGATGATCAAGGCAGTGGTATTCGATTTGGACGGCACACTGGTGGACAGCGCGCCGGATATTCAGGCCTCAGTCAACTTGATGCTCAGCGAAGAAGGCATTGAACCTCTTGATCTCGCGACGACAATTTCTTTTGTGGGCAATGGTTTGCCCAAGCTTGTTGAGCGCGTGATGGCCGCACGCGGCATGCCGCTAGAAGAGTTTGATCGCGTGCACGCGCGGGTGTTGGCAATCTACAATGCATCAAATTCCGACAAGACCGTCGTGTATGACGGTGTTTTGGACGTACTGCGGTTGCTCAAGGAAAATGGAGTGTTTCTCGCCGTATGTACCAACAAACCGGATGAGCCCGCGCGGCATGTGTTGGCCGGGGTTGGTCTTGAAGGCTTTTTTGATGTCGTTATCGGTGGGGATACTTTGCCAGTGCGCAAGCCTGATCCTCAGCCGCTGTATGAGGCGATGGGCAACTTCTCCGCCGCTGAAGTTCTCTATGTGGGCGACAGCGAAGTGGATGCTGGAACCGCAGAGAATGCGGGGGTGAGATTTGGCTTGTTTACGGAAGGCTACCGCAAATCTCCGGTCGAGGAAATCGCGCATGATGTGCGGTTTTCGCATTGGAACGACTTCCTGCGTGCGGCGGAGCTGAGTGCCATCGCCTGACGCGCGGCAGGTTCCGTATTCTGTCGCTGAACTGTGACTTGCCCCGCGGGTGTCAAAGATTCTAGGCTGCGATAGAAGAATGCGACACCAGGGAGGTTGCACAGTGAAGTCTTTTATTTTCAGTGCGTTGGCGGCAGTTTCTGTTATGTTTTCTAACGCGCTTTCTGCGCAGGTGATTGAGTTGACACCTGCAGATCCACAACCCAAAGGTCTCAAGACCGGGCTTGCAGTTGTCTATGCGGTTAATGACCGGAGTGTGCGCAACCTGCATCCGGCGCAGCGCCGGATTGAGCGCTTTGGTGAGCCGGGAACGCCGCTGCCGGGTTTGAACTTTCCAGACAAGGGCAAGGGCGCGCCGGTGATGACGTCAGGCCGTGCAGAGTTGGTTGGCGCAGAGGTGACCGGCTACATCAAATTTCCGTCTGCTGGGGTCTATGGTGTTGAATTCTATACAAATGATGGCGCGCAGATCTGGATCAGCGGGCAGACCGTGGGCAAGATTGACGGCATCACCGCCTGTGCCAGCGCAGGGCGGCCGCAGGTGAATGTGCCTAAGGCAGGCTGGTATGACATTAAGGTGCTGTATTTCCAGAAAGAAGGCACGGCCTGCTTTGAGAGCGAGTGGACACCGCCGGGCGGCAAGCGACAACTGATCCCGGACAGCGCCTTCGGATACAAATAGGCGCAGGAACACAGAAGGGGGCCTTGGCCTCCTTCTTTGTGGGCAGGTCCACATATGTATCGCGTCGGTATTGCGGCTGTAACGCGGTGGTATCACGGCTGTGGACCGTAAGTGCAAATACCGACTGGTTTAGCGGCAAATGCCTTCTAGTTCCGCCCCTTCCCAAGGCAGGATCACGGACTCCAGACGGGGCAGATCATCGACAGGGAAGTGATCGTCCAGAAGGGAGCGAAGGCGCGCGGTGCGGGGGGCGTCCGGATCTAGGATCGCGCAGCAAAGGTACTCTTCGACCACTGAGGCCTGCTGTTCATAGCCGTAATCCAGGAAGGTCTCGGCCGAGGCGGTTTCAAACTGATAGGGATCTACGCCGCGTTTGTGCTCACTCGCGGCGCGGCGGGGTGAATATCCGGTGACGTCGCGGTTTTGCCATTGCCAGACGTGGGTCATTTCGTGAGCAAAGAACAGCGCGGCGCTCATGTGCACTTTCTCCGGGTAGTCCGGCAGGTAGTTGGGGACAGACCAGTCCTCGGTGGTGAAGAGGCGGTTGAAGAGCACGACGCCGGCGGGGGAGGCGGTGATGACCTCTTCCTTGGGTTCGGGGTTGATGCGTTCCCGACAGGCAAGGCGCGGGCGCTTTTTGTATTCAAAGGTGGCCACACCCAGAGGCACATCGCGGGTGATACGCACGCGGCTGGTGTTCAGCCCGTCGCCATGCACATCGCGCGCAAAGGCGGTCTCGGTCTCCGTGAGGGGACGGGTGCAGGAAATCAGCGTCAGGGAGAGGAGGCAAAGCAGGCGGCGCATGAAAGAAGAGTAGCAAAGGCCGCAGATCGGACAAGGCGCAAATCGATCACGTCACAGTCAGATCAGCCCGTCGATGGTGCGGCCCAGCCGGAAGGGTGCGGCAAAGGCCACCAGACAGATGGCGACAAATTGCAGGATCAGAAGGGCGCGGCCTGATTGCAGCACCTCCCAGGCCTCGCGCAGGGCGCTGACATCTTCGATCAGCGCGTCATAGGTCAGCGCCAGAACACGGTAGTCAGCGGCGATCTCCGGACGGGTCGGGGCGATGTCTTTGAGCGCCATAACCGTGGGCACATCGCGGGTGTCAAAGGCGAGAAACTCCGCCTCTTCCAGTTGGGCGGCGGCCTGCTCCATAGTGTCCATGTCGTCGCGGTTTTTGAACAGCAGGGTGAAGCCTTCGAGCGGCGCGCGGCGCTCAGTCACGGAGACAAAGAGCGGGAGTGCAGTGTTGCTGGCGGAACTGGCAGAAAGATATTCAACTTTCTCGCAGAGCTTTTGCAGCTCGTCTGCGGACACATCGTTGCAATAGCGTAGGCGGAAGCGCGCGGCATCCGTGTCAAAGGCGCGCGACGCGGTGTAGGCGACGGTGACCTGACGGTTCAGCGCCGTGCTGTCCTCCTGATAAATGCCAACGGCGATGGCAACCACAGCCCCCAAGCCGCCAAGCGCCACCCAGATCACATCGGCCAATTCCCATGCCTTTGAGCGGTGCGCGAATTTGAATAGTAGCAGCGCGCCGACACTGCCGATCATAAAGAAAAGCAGGATTAGAGGCAGTTGATAGATGTGAATGAAGTCAGCCATGGGGCGAGCATAGCGGGTTCCCGTTGAAACAGGGTTCACAGGTGGGTCAGGGGTGCTTCAATAGCTGATTGGCTTATTTCGGGGTGGGGACAAGGCGCCCGCCCGCGCGGCATTCCTGAAAGTGGTAGCTGTAAAATTCCTGATCCTGCGCGCGGCCTTCAGACGCCCCAAGAGTTGCGCCGATCATGCCAAAAGCCTCGGCCTGTTTGCGGTCGCGCGTTCCGATGTGGCCGAGACCCTGGCCAAGATTGGTGCCGGTGCGGCTGCCTTGCTCGGTGCCGTGCATGCCGGTGGCGGCGCGGGCGTATTGGTCACAGAAAATCTCGGTGCGGGGTTCATTCTGCGGCCATTGATGGAGGTTTGAGGTCTGTGATTTGGGTGCCGCGGGTTGGGACAAGTGGTTGTTTTGATAGCGTTCACTGTCCGCACGGGCCTGTGCGAGGGCCGAAGTCGGGAGCAGGAGAGCGAAGAGGGGGATCAGGCGCATGGGTGTGAAAGGCGTTAGGTGACAAGCTCTTGACCTGTGCCGAACAGCGCTGAAGATTCATTCAGCGTTTTTTGTCACCGTTGGTCTTGGTGAACAGAGCACCTGCTGCAAAACCCATTAACGCAGTCAAGCTTTGGCGTGACCAGTCACGTGAAGTTTCGTCGTCAGAAAGCCCCAGCGTGAAAAGCCCGGCAAGCAAAATTGCGACAATTACAAAGATGGAAAGAAGGACGATAGCCCGTTCCTTCCACCAATGATGTCTGATTTCGCTTTCCGCATTTAGCTCTTGTAGCGAACTGTTGTCTGACTCACCAAGTTTCCCCGCTTCGTTCTCAATATCAACCTGTTCTGAAACGACGGGTCTCTTGGTGGGTTCACTCATGGCACTAATCTCAGCCGAAGTTCACGAATTCGCGTTCGCGTCGATGGTCGTCGGTGTCTTCCCAGGCTCCGACGTGCATTCCTTCTCTGCGTGCTTCTCTGGCAGTTGACAAAAGCTCAATAGCCAAACGAAAGACTTCTGCTTTACTGCGGCCAGTGTCTTTCGCAATGTTCTCGATTTCATCGGCGAGTCTTCGAGACACATCCACAGTGAACCTAAACTTTGAGTTTTCGCTGCTAACTCGTTGTGCGTTAGCCATGTTTCCGCTCCTTGATCGTGTCGGTATAAGAAATCATGAAATAAATAAGTACTTATGAATGGGTTTACATTGTGGCGTGGTGTCACTTCTTGTGATTTTCATTGTTTTCCTCCCTGTTTGGGGCCGGGATGTATCAATCCTTCACGGCCTCAGCAAGAACATTTCAGTACTTTTCGCGTAGAATGTAAAGAAAAAGCATTGACCGATGTATCTTTTGGCGCCTACCGTGACGATAGGTTAACAAACACTCAACTTTTGGTTACCGAGCGGCTGGGGATGAAGGAACACAAGAAGCAAACAGCTATCGAAATTGAGGCCGAAACATCTTTAGGTGCTTCGTACCAAGGCGCTGTAGTCGCCAATATCGACGCGCCGTATGATATCGGAATTTCTGACAGAGCGCACGGCCGCTGGGCGGAACTTCCTGATAGCGTTCGAGCCGATATTCAAGAAGGGCTCGTTGGTGCGTGGGCGAAAATTACAAAATTCCTAGTTTTAGCAACTTCGCAAACCTACTTATCGCGAGAACAGGTTTTCCAACTTAACTACCTAACAAATACTTACCAAACAGTGATGGCGGCTGGGTACCCGATCAGAGTAAAAATCTGTGAAATATCATTTTCTTGGACTATTGTGAGCATCGGCGATCCCGAGAGCGCTGATGCTTTTGATATTGTTAAACTCTTATAGTCTTTCTCAAACATCCAATTCCTCAACAAACCGCGCATTCTCTTGAATGTACTGGAAGCGTTTCTCGGGCTTCTTGCCCATCAGATCGCCCACCAGCGCGTCGGTTTCGCCGGGTTCATCCTCGTCAATCGTCACGCGGATCAGTTTGCGGGAATTCGGGTCCATCGTGGTCTCTTTGAGGTCTTTGGCGTCCATTTCCCCAAGACCCTTAAAGCGGCTGACGTCGATTTTGCCTTTGCCACCAAGGCCTTTGGCGAGCCACTCGTCTTTTTCCGCTTCGTCCACACAATAGACGCGTTTGGCGCCCTGGGTGAGGCGAAAGAGCGGGGGGCAGGCCATGTAGAGGTGGCCTGCGTCGATCATCGGGCGCATCTGGGTGTAGAAGAATGTCATCAGCAGCGCGGCGATGTGGGCGCCGTCCACATCCGCGTCGGTCATGATGATGATTTTGTCATAGCGCAGATCGTCAACGTTGAATTTGGTGCCAAGCCCGACGCCAAGTGCTTGGGTCAGGTCGTTGATTTCCTGGTTGGTGCCGATCTTGGAGCTGGCCGCGCCAAGCACGTTGAGGATCTTACCACGCAGGGGCAGTAGGGCCTGTTTTTTGCGGTCGCGCGCCATTTTGGCAGAGCCGCCCGCGGAGTCCCCTTCCACGATAAAGAGCTCGGTGCCCTCACGGTTGGTGGCGGAGCAATCCACCAGCTTGCCCGGCAGGCGGAGCTTTTTGGTGGCGGTTTTGCGGGCGGTTTCTTTTTCCTGACGGCGGCGCAGACGCTCTTCGGCGCGCAGCACGAGGAAATCGAGGATTGCACCGGCGGATTTGGTGTCTGCCGCCAGCCAGTTGTCAAAGTGGTCGCGCACGGCGTTTTCCACCAGACGCTGGGCCTCAACGGTGGCGAGGCGGTCTTTGGTCTGGCCGACAAATTCCGGCTCGCGGATGAAGCAGGAGACCAGAGCGCAGCCGCCGGTGATCAGATCGTCACGGGTGATCTGGGCGGCCTTTTTGTTGTTCACCAGCTCGCCGTAAGCCTTGATGCCTTTGAGCACGGCAGCCCAGAAGCCAGACACATGCGTGCCGCCTTCAGGCGTGGGGACGGTGTTACAGTAAGACTGGATGAAGCCGTCGCGGGACGGGGTCCAGTTGATGGCCCATTCGACTTTGCCCGGCGTGTTGAAGCGCTCCTGAAAATCCACGGTGCCCGCAAAGGGCTGTTCGGCGTAGGTGGTGGCGCCGTTCATGGTTTCTTTGAGGTAGTCAGACAGGCCGCCGGGGAAGTGGAAAGTGGCTTCCGTTGGGGTTTCGCCGTCATCAATTGCGGTTTTCCAGCGGATTTCGACACCTGAGAAGAGGTAGGCTTTGGAGCGGATGGATTTGAAGAGGCGCGCCGGTTTGAAGCGGTGTGAGCCAAAGATCTGTTCATCGGCGTGGAAGGTCACCGTGGTGCCACGGCGGTTGGGGGCTGCGCCGACTTTCTCGACCTTGCCCTGCGGAATGCCGCGGGAGAAGCGTTGCTCATAGAGCTCCTTGTTGCGCGCAACCTGCACAACCATCAGATCCGAGAGCGCGTTCACAACCGAGGCACCCACGCCGTGCAGACCGCCCGAGGTCTGATAGGCTTTGCCCGAGAATTTGCCGCCCGCGTGCAAGGTGCAGAGGATCACCTCAAGTGCGGATTTGTCCGGAAACTTGGGGTGGGGATCTACAGGGATGCCGCGCCCGTTGTCGCGTACGGTCAGGGAATAATCCTCATGCAGCTCCACTTCGATGCGGTTGGCGTGGCCTGCCACCGCTTCGTCCATGGAGTTGTCGAGGATCTCGGCGACCATGTGGTGCAGCGCGCGCTCATCCGTGCCACCGATATACATGCCCGGACGCTTGCGGACAGGTTCAAGCCCCTCAAGGACTTCAATCGAGGAGGCGTCATAATCGGTCGGCTGGGCTTCGGCCAGAAGGTCGTTGGGCATTCGCGGGCTGCTCTTGTTCATGTTGCTTGGTAAGCATTATGGCAGGAGCGCGCGGCAGGGGGAAGAGGAAGAACGCGCAGATACGCCATCAGAGTTGCTCTCTCTATGGTCACGGAAAATTCTATGGCTCGCGCCCACGCGGATGCCTATCTTTGAGACATCTGAGGGAGAGCCGGTAATGTGGCGTAGCATCTTGTTTTTCATTCTGGTTGCGACAGGGGCTGCGGCGCAGGAAAGGCCGCAGGGTCTGCTTTGGAACAAGACGGGTCTGCCGGCCACAATCCCATTGCAGGTCAAGACAACAGCGGAGGCGGATTATGTGCTGCGTCTGCGGGCCTATGAAACCGGGGAGATGGCGCTGGCTGCCTATATACGCGGCGGAGAGTTCTTCCGCGTCTTGGTGCCGCCCGGGTTTTATGAGCTGGTGTTTGCCTCTGGGCAAGATTGGCAGGGCGAGCCGGAGCTGTTCGGGTCTGAAACACGAGAGTTCCGGTTGGACCCACCGCTGATTTTCAACAGCACGGCAACCCGTCGGGAAGGCTACCTGATTGACTTGCAGGATCAGGAGGCGATCACGATCCGCCTGTTGGCGACATGTGACCGGCGTGCGGTGGATCCTAACAGCTTGCGTGGGACGCGCGATCCGGAAGATCGGGTGATTGGCCGCCCACAGACCTTTGACAGGCCGGAACGTCCGGACAAAATCCCCTTCGCCCGCTACGAGGTGCAGGGCCGGTTCTGTGATTAAAGTGCGCAGCAGGTTGGGAGCGCCTTTTGCATGGGCAGGGCGCTCGCCGCACCAACAACAGGCTACATAGACAGGTAGTTGTTGCCCAATGTGTCTCGGTATTTGTCGACCCATTTGGCGTTGATGGCAGTGATGGTTCCGTCCGCCTCAAGCTCTGCAAAGCAGCGATCAAAATCGGCGGCCAGGGCGGGATCGCGGAAATTCATCGCATAATTGGACGGCTCAAAAATGGCGCGGAACTCAAGCGGTTGGGACGCGTCAATGCCCGCGCTGGAGCCTGCGTCCCGCAGAGAGGCAGTATAGGCCGCAAACAGCATACCATCGCCCAGAATGCCATCCACGCGCCCGCCGAAGAGCAGTTTGGATTGAGTTTCCTGATCGGTCATTTCCCGATAAGAGGCGAAGGTGCCAGAAGCCTCTGCGAGTCCGGGCAGGATGTTGGACGCGCCTTGGAACGCGGCAACGCTGAGACCTGCAAGATCGCTGAGCGCGCCATAGTCGCTGCCAGAACCGGCCAGGAAGGACACGCCGTTCTGATAGGCAATATAGGCTGCGCCTTGGGTGCCTTCCATTGGCATCCCCACGGGTACGGTCATCACAGCGTCCCCCTTGCCCGCCTCAAATGAGGCCCAGTGGCGTGTGAACGGCTGCACCTCAAAAGCCACTTCGTGACCGCAGTGGCCCATCACAGCGGTCACGATCTCTGCTTCGCGGCCTGTGCCGTCAGCGTAGACCATCGGTGGCAGATCGGCTGCCATGATGGTGAGTGTGTCAGCAAAGACGGGCGCGGTAAGTGTGAGGGATGTTGTGGCCAAAGCGGCGGCAAAAAGTTTCATGATCTTAGGGTCCTCTTAAGTGTGAGGAGAGCCTAGGGGCGCGAATCTTAATGGAAAGCTACTGGCTGCGACACTTGTCTCGCCTTTTCAATGGCTTTCGCTTCCTTCTTCGCGTTGTTTTGTGGTGGATTTTATATGGATTTGATAGGCCGATATCTGAGAGCTTCAATCTTCCAGTGAGGGGGCGATCGGCGCACTCCTCCGATAGAGGCTAGTCCTCCCAGTTGTCGACATGGTTAAGGCGCAGAGATCAGTGCAATAAGTTCACTGACTATTTCTCTGGAAATTGACGTGAGTCAAAGCGCGAAATTGCAACCTTTGCTATATGTCTGTCGAATTTATCAGGACAGGGATTAGCTTATGGAAAAACAACTTGAACAGCGTGTTGTTGAAGAGGAACTGGTGCTGGACGTCGCTGCGGAACCTTCTGAAATTGCAGAGGCTCCAAAGGTAGAGAGCGAATCCGAGGCCGTGCAAGTTGTCGAGGAAGCTGCGGCTCCAGCGGCACCTGCCGTTGCCAATAAGGAGTCCGTGGATGAGATGCGCCGCGCCTTTGAACGTGGCGAGTATCCTTATCCGAAAAAAATGTCGCGTCGTGCTTATGAGACGCAAAAGGCTAAGCTGCAGTCCGAGCTGCTGAAAGTTCAGCTCTGGGCGCAGGAGACCGGCCAGAAGTTTGTGATGCTTTTTGAGGGGCGCGATGCGGCCGGTAAGGGCGGGACCATCAAGCGGTTTACCGAGCACCTCAACCCGCGGACTGCACGTGTGGTGGCGCTGAATAAGCCCACTGATCAAGAACGCGGCCAATGGTATTTTCAGCGCTATATCGAGCACCTGCCGACTGCCGGTGAAATCGTGCTCTATGACCGCAGCTGGTACAATCGCGCGGGTGTTGAGCGGGTGATGGGGTTCTGTGAACCCGGAGAATATCTTGAATTTATGCGCCAGACCCCTGATCTGGAGCGTATGCTGGTGCGGTCAGGCATTCGGCTCTATAAATATTGGTTCTCAGTCACCCAAGATGAACAGAAGCGCCGCTTTGAAAGCCGCGAAACCGATCCGCTCAAACAGTGGAAGCTCAGCCCGATTGACAAAGCATCGCTGAACAAATGGGAAGACTATACAGAAGCCAAAGAGGCGATGTTCTTCTACACCGACACGGCTGATGCGCCTTGGACCGTGATCAAATCCAACGACAAGAAGCGGGCGCGTCTGAACTGTATGCGTCACTTCCTGAGCACGCTGGACTATCCGGGCAAGGATCCGAAGATTGCGCAACCCGCTGACCCGCTGATTGCGAACACCGCAAGCCATGTGATCCACAACTCAGATCATATTCTAGGTACTGCGTTGCATCCGGACAGTCGTAAGGACCGCTGAGGTTCAGATCTCAGACAGGATCCGGTTGAGTGGATCAAATGTGTGAAATGCGGAGGCGATCTCGGAAACGAGGTCGCCTTTTGACGCTTCTTCCTCCGTCACCTCAAACCACATGGCCAGGCCTTTGCGACGCAACAGGGCTTCCTGTGGGTGATCTTTGCCATAAGGTGCAGGTACGCGCTTGAGCGCAGGCTCATCCAGACGCGCCCCCCATCCAAGCAGGCGATCCACCTCTGCGGCGATCTCTACTCCTCTGGGGCCGTCCACAGCTGCACGCCAGCGGGTTAGCCTTTCTTTGTCAAATCCCATGATGCCAGCACCGGCGGTGATGTGGTCCTGTCCGATGCCAAAGAACCAGCTGGTTGGCGCCGTGGACCAGGACATGTGCAGGTGCAGGTGATAAGGCGTCTTGTCCTTGGAGAAGCGGACATCGCGATTGGGGCGAAACAACTTTGTGGTCGGCACTTGGCCCGTCTGTTTTTGCAAATGGGCGGCGACCTTATCCAGCAATTCAAGCGCGGGCGCTTTGAGCGCTTTGTCATAGGTCTCCTTGTGGGCAAGGAACCAGTCGCGAGTGTTGTTTTCGGCCAGCTCACCAAGGAACTGTCGGGTGTCTGGAATGAGACCGTCTAACGCTGCTGTGGACATTTGCTGCTCCAATGCGGATCACATGTATTGATGGTGTCAGAGCCGCGAGAAGCGATCAACTGCAACTGGCGGCTTGCTCTGCACAAACAACGGGCATATGGCTGAGAGATGAGCGAGACAACCAGAACTTCTATAAAATCTTCCATGGCCACGCGGGATCACATCCGGGCCCTTGCGCGCTTGGGCTTGCCGCTGATTGGCGGCCATGTGGCGCAATTTGCCATCGGTCTGACCGACACAATCATGTTGGGCTGGTACTCGGTAGAGGCGCTGGCATCGGTTGTGCTTGGACACACGTTTTTCTTCGTGATTTTTATCCTCGGGTCAGGCTTTGCCATTGCGGTGATGCCGCTGGTGGCTGAGGCCGACGCTGAAGGCAATGAAGCTGCGCTGCGTCGCATCACGCGCATGGGGCTTTGGCTGTCAGTCACCTACGGGCTGGTGGTTCTGCCGCTCTTTTTCCTGTCCGGAGCGTTGCTGCTGGGATTGCAGCAGGGGCCGGAAGTGGCCGATTTGGCGCAGGCCTATTTGCGCATCGCCGGATTTGGGCTGATGCCCGCGCTGCTGGTGATGGTGCTTAAGTCGTATCTGGCCGCATTGGAGCACACGCGCGTGGTGTTCTGGGTTACGGTTGTTGCGGTGCCGGTGAATGCGCTTGTCAACTATGGCCTGATTTTTGGCAATTGGGGACTGCCGGAGCTTGGCGTGCGCGGGGCGGCGATTGCCTCAATCATTGTGCAGTTTGTCTCGCTGCTTGGCGTGATCCTCTATGCGGTGCGTGCTCTGCCGCAACATGAGCTGTTTGCCCGCATCTGGCGCCCGGATTGGGATGTGTTTGCGCAGGTCTTTAAACTGGGGCTGCCGATTGGCCTCACCAACCTCGCAGAGGTCGGGCTGTTTTCCGCCTCTTCTGTCATGATGGGCTGGCTTGGCACCGTGGCGCTTGCGGCTCACGGCATTGCGTTGCAGCTCGCGAGCCTGGCCTTCATGTTGCATCTGGGGCTGTCAAACGCCGCCACCGTACGCGTTGGCAATGCGATGGGCCGCAAAGACGCGGATCATATGGCGCGAGGGTCACTGGTGGCGATTGTCATGTCGCTTGCGGTCTCCCTTATTACGGTCGCCGTCTTTCTAGCGTTCCCACAGCAGCTTCTGGGGATGTTCATTGACCCAGAAGAGCCTCAGCGCGTGGCGATCCTCGCGACAGGCGTGAGCCTGCTCTATGTGGCCGCGCTCTTTCAGGTCGTGGATGGCGCGCAAGTCATGGCGCTGGGGCTGCTGCGCGGTGTACAGGACACGCGCGGCCCCATGGTGATCGCCGCGATCAGCTACTGGTTGCTGGGCGTCACCTGCGCTTATGTGCTGGGCTTTAAAGCTGAGCTGGGCGGCGTGGGTGTTTGGCTGGGTTTGGTTCTGGGGCTGACGGCTGCTGCGGTGTTGCTGATGTATCGTTTCTGGCGGACTGATCTCAGTCGTCTACGGGAAAAGTTTGCCCAGGCCTGAAGCCCGCAGGGGCAGTCTTCTCATTCGAAAAATATCCCGGGGTAGCCACATCGCAGATGTGGCAGGGGCAGCGCCCCAAATAACCGAACCTTTGAAGTAACCGGGGGCTCATAGAGAAGAGTGCCGTAGTGCTACTTTCCCTTGAGCAAGCGGTCGGCTTTTTTGCGCACCAGCACCGAGCGTAGATCATGCATGGTCAGCAAAAGCGTGTCGGTGATCTCTTCTAGCTGCTCAGGCGTAGCCTTGGATTGCGCCCATTGGGTGGTCAGGTTCAAATGATCCACCGTGCGCAGGATGTCGTCGATGTCGCGCTCTGCAAGCAAGGCACGACGCTCTTCCATCCAAACCTCAATCGCGGCTTTGTCTTCTTTGGAAAGCGTGCGTTCCCCGTGGGGTTTGACCTCACCATTCCGGATGTTGAGAACGGCGATCTGATCCATCTCGATCCGGCGGTGGCGGTTTTCCGTGTCCACACGAAACACCGCCGCGCCATTTTCGCGCACGCGAAAATAATAGTCTGGAAGATCGCCGCTCATCTGTTCCCTCCGGATGCCCCCGGTTGTCCGGTTTTTATGTCAGAGAAGCACAGAACGCCTGAATGCGCTGGCAGGCTTTGGTCAGTGCCTCGTCAGAGGTAGCGTAGCTGACGCGGAAGTTTGGCGAAAGCCCGAAGGCAGCCCCAAACACAACGGCAACGTCTGCCTCTTCAAGCAGGGCGTTGGCGAAGGCTTCGTCGTTTTCTATCACGGTGCCTTTGGGCGTGGTCTTGCCAATCAGCCCGGCAATCGACGGATAGACATAGAAGGCGCCCTCTGGCGTGGGGCAGGAAACACCTTCGATTTCGCTCAGCATGGAGATCACCAGATCGCGGCGACGTTTGAAGGCCTCGTTGTTGGGAGCAAGAAAGTCCTGAGTGCCGTTCAGCGCTTCCAAAGCGGCCCATTGGCTGACGGAGCAGGGGTTCGATGTGCTCTGGCTTTGGATTTTGCGCATTGCGGCAATAAGCTCCACGGGTCCTGCCGCATAGCCGATGCGCCAGCCGGTCATGGCATAGGCTTTGGACACGCCGTTGCAGGTCAGGGTGCGCTCATAAAGCCCTGGCTCGACCTGCGCCGGTGTGCAGAATTCAAACCCGTCATAAGCAAGGTGCTCATACATGTCGTCGCTCATCACCCAGACGTGGGGATGGCGCATCAGCACATCGGTGAGTTCCTTAAGCTCGTCCCGCGAGTAGCCCGCGCCGGTCGGGTTGGAGGGCGAGTTGAAGATGAACCATTTGGTCTTTGGCGTGATCGCGGCTTCCAGCTGATCTGCTGTCAGTTTGAAATTGGTTTGCAGCGATGTTTCAGCCACCACAGGTGTGCCGCCCGCGAGCAGCACCATATCGGGATAGCTCACCCAGTAGGGTGCAGGGATGATCACTTCATCGCCGGGGTTCAGCGTTGCCATCAACGCATTATAGAGCGTCTGTTTGCCGCCGGTGCCGACAGAGACCTGCGCGGGTGTGTATTTCAGCCCGTGATCACGCAGCATTTTGGCGCAGACCGCCTGCTTCAGTTCCGGGATCCCATCAGGGGCGGTGTATTTGGTTTTTCCTGCCGCGATGGCCTCAACAGCGGCATCCTTGATGTTTTGCGGGGTGTCAAAGTCCGGTTCACCCGCGCTCAGGCCAATAACGTCACGTCCGGCGGCCTTCAATTCTGCGGTCTTTGCTGTCATAGCGATGGTCGGGGACGGTTTGACACGCGATAGGGTCTCAGACAGGAAAGACATGGCTTGGCCTCTTTTTGTAATCTCTGGTCCCATGTCTTAGGGTGCCCACCAAGGCCATTCAAGGTCGAAGCGCTAAGGAGTAAACTATGCCACAAGATCAACTGGAAGTGATGCCTGAAGACGACTGGTATGGTGAGGAGGTTGCCACCTTCGGCGATCGCCTGGCAGCCGCCAGAGAGGCTGGAGGCCTGAAGCGCGGCGAGTTTGCCAAACGCCTTGGCGTCAAGAAGTCGACCATCGCGGCTTGGGAAGACGATCTTGGGGAGCCACGCGCCAATCGCCTGTCGATGATGGCCGGATTGCTGAATGTTTCGGTCGGTTGGTTGCTGACCGGGGAGGGCGACGGCGTTGACATGAGCGAGGAGGGCGAGAGCGTGGAAGCAGATCTGCTTGCCATTCTGAAAGAGATCCGCGATATCCGCGCACGCATGAAAAATGATCTGGATCGTCTGGCACGGCTTGAGAAAACGCTGCGCAAAAAGATTTGAGCAAAAGGTGTGATGATGTCTGACGCCCCCAAAGAGGCCGCAAATTCCGGCGAGGAAACATATGAGAATCGTCTCAAGCGCATGAAAATGCGCTCCATGCGGCGGGGCATCAAAGAGATGGACATCATCCTTGAGCGGTTTGCAGATGATAATCTGGCGCAGATGGATACCGCTGCGCTGGATCTTTATGATGCTCTGCTCTGTGAGAATGACCAGGATTTATATCAATGGGTTACCGGGCAAAAACCAACGCCTGAACCTTTCAAAGCTCTTATTTCTCGCATTGCGACCACCATCAGCGGTGCAAATTGACGCGAATTTGTCATGTCTTTTGGACGGTTTAACCTCTTGTTGGGCTTTTTCCGTCACTCTGGCTGCTAGATAAGCTGACGGAGACTAAGAATGAGCTTTCATTCATCGATGCCCAGCGGGACAGAACAGAGCTTTATGGCCGACTATCTGGACTCGCTGGCGCTTGTAGAGCGGTTGCACCGGCTGTTGCTGGATGTGATCAAGGACGAATTTGAGCGTGTGGGCGTGATTGAGATCAACGCTGTGCAGGCGTTGCTGCTGTTCAACATTGGCGACAATGAGGTGACAGCCGGCGAACTCAAAAGCCGCGGATACTATCAGGGCTCAAACGTGAGTTACAACCTGAAGAAACTCGTTGATGCAGGCTATATGCATCACCAGCGTTGTGAGATTGACCGCCGTTCGGTGCGTGTCCGCCTGACCGAAAAGGGCCGTGAAATTCGCGATGTGATTTCTGCGCTGTTTGCGCGCCATGCAGAAGGTCTGCAGTCCAAAGGTGTGCTGGGCGATGATGGCATCGAACAGATCACCCACGCGCTGCGCCGTGTGGAACGCTATTGGACGGATCAAATCCGCTACATCTACTGACATAGCCGGCAGCCCCAGAACGGGGACTCCGTAGCTTTTTGCGCGCCTGCCCCAGAATGGGGCGCGGCGTGCGTTTGCATTTGTGCGCCAAATTTGCATAAAGACTGAGTTGCAACCATTTGAAAAATAACTGTTAGTTTGATTTTTTAGTTGGGCGGGGCCCGGCTTGACCGATCACAGTAACAGACAGCTCGCGCGACAGCTTACGGCGCATAGCGTTTTCAAAACCTTCAAAACCCTTGGCCGTTTCCACAAAGGCATCAGGCCCCTTGATCAGCTCACGGCGATAGTAATCTGTCATATCTCCGGGACGGGCCGCAAAATCGGCCGCTTTGACGCCAAATGTCTCAATCGCCAGTGCGTTTACGATCACGCCGTCCAGCGGAAAGGCCGCATAGGCCTGTTTGGGTGTGAAACCATCGTTGTTTTCCCCATCTCCGCTCACGTCCAACACTTGAACATCGCACGCGGGTGCCTGGCGGAAGAGCGTGGCGGCATGGCCGACCGCATGGCCAAGGGCTGTAGGAAATTCCGAAGTGCCACGTTTGGAAAGTCCAAGTTTGGCGGCGCTTTCGTTGAGGATCTGGCGGGTTTCGATCAGGGTCCAGTCCAGCAGGGTTTTCTGCTTGTGACGGCCACTCCATTCATAAACCGCAAGGGCCACCGGGCGTGCATCGCTAAGGAAGCCTGCCTGAATTTCAGGCGCGGTCAGAGCGGCGGCGAGGCCGAGACGCTGAAGCGCGTCTTCATCGCTGTCCACGGAAGAGCTCACATCCAGTGCCAGCAAAAGCGCCATGCGGCAGTCCGAAGCGAGGGTGGGAGTGGCCGCAAGAGCCACCCCGATTGCGGCGATATGCGCCGCCGCTCTTACCAATGACCGGTGCTTTCCATGCTGGCCCATGGTTCAGCCGGTGCGAGCGCTTCGCCCTGTTGCAGCAACTCAATAGAGATGTTGTCCGGTGAGCGAACAAAAGCCATGCGCCCGTCGCGCGGCGGACGGTTGATCACCACGCCATTGTCTGCCAGATGCTGGCACATTTCGTAGATATTGCCGACCTCATAGGCGAGATGGCCGAAGTGGCGGCTGTCAGAGGGCAGGCCGTCATCACCATCCCAGTTGTAGGTGAGCTCCAATGGGGCGTCATGGTCGCCGTCCGCGGCAAGATAGACCAAGGTGAAGCGGCCCTGTTCGCTGTCGTAGCGCTTGATCTGCTTCAGACCAAAGAGCGCATAAAAAGCCATGGAAGCCTCCAGATCAGAGACACGCACCATGGTGTGCAGGTATTTCACATGCATATGGGATTCCTTTGAATGGGGTTTGGAGATATTGAACACGCAACCGTCTGGATTGGCCAGCCTGTTTGCAGTCGGGTGGCAATCACGGATGCGGGAAGTGGTGCGCTGAATTTGCCTGTGGATGGATCAATCCTCGCGGTTTCCAGCTTGAGACCCACAAGATATAGTTAAGAGGACGCGACAATTTTGAGTCGTTGCTCCAAGCGGATGCCTGCGCAGACGGCATTTGAAGTGGGGTGACTCTGAGGAGAAACGAGGCAGGCCGTGCAACAATATCATGATGCATTGAAGACCATTTTGGAGTTTGGCGAAGACACGGGCGACCGGACAGGCACGGGCACGCGTTCTTATTTCGGGATGCAGATGCGCTATGGCCTCGCAGATGGCTTTCCTTTGGTGACCACCAAGAAGCTTTACCTGCGCGGGATCATTCATGAATTGCTGTGGTTTCTCGCAGGCGACACCAACATCAAGTACTTGCAAGACAATCGGGTCACCATCTGGGACGAATGGGCCGATGAAAACGGGGATCTTGGACCGGTTTACGGCAAGCAGTGGCGCGATTTTGGCGGCGTAGATCAGATTGAAACGCTGGTTGAGATGATCAAAACCTCGCCTGACAGCCGCCGTTTGATAGTCTCTGCCTGGAACCCGCAGGATGTGCCCGATATGGCGCTGCCGCCGTGCCACACCATGTGGCAGGTGCGGGTGCTGAATGGCAAATTGCACCTGCAACTTTATCAGCGCTCTGCCGACATGTTCCTGGGCGTGCCGTTCAACATCGCCTCCTACGCGCTGCTGCAGCATATGCTGGCGCATGTGACCGGTTATGAGGTTGGGGATTTTGTGCATTCCATTGGCGATGCCCACATCTATTCCAATCACATTGAGCAGGTAAATCTGCAGCTGACACGCACACCAAAGGCGCTGCCGAAATTGGTGATTAAGCGGGATGTGAAGTCGATCTTTGACTTTACCTTCGAGGATTTTGAAATTGTTGGATATGAGCCGGACGCGGCTATTTCCGCACCAGTGGCGGTGTAAACTATGATCACACTTGTTGTTGCACGGGCCCAAAACGGTGCGATTGGGCGGGATGGGGACATACCATGGCGCATTCCACAGGACTTTAAACTGTTTCAGCGCGAGACCACCGGAGGCGCCCTGATTATGGGACGCAACACCTGGGACAGTCTGCCGGTAAAGCCGCTGTCAAATCGGCTGAATATTGTGGTGTCTTCACAGCCGGATGCGGCGGACATTGTGGTGCCCTCGATTGATGCTGCTGTCGAATATGCCGCAGCGCAAGGCTACGATCGGATCTACGGCATAGGCGGCGCGGGCATTTACAAGGAAATGCTCATTGCCGCCCATCGCCTGTTGATCACGGATGTCGACACCGAGATTGACGACGCAGACACCTTCTTTCCGGAGTTTGATCCTGCGAAGTGGCAGCTCATCACAAGCAGACCGCTTGAGGGCGCCACACCAAGCTGTACCGTGCGTGAGTATTTGCGCGTTTCTGAAACTGCTGCAGGGTGAGTGACTGGCATTCAAAAACACAGTAGCGCGCGTCAGCGAATTTGACAGTTTTCAAATGCGTGCAGTAGCTTAGCCAAAGCTATCTATGTTTCTAACAACAATTGGAGCCTGTGTTTATGAAAAGCCTTTCGCTTGCCACTGGAGTTGCATTGATGTTTGCCGCGCCGCTTTCGGCACAGAGCTGGAGCAGTAATGCTCCGGTCATTGGGCCGGTCAATCAGCCTGAAGGAGTGCTGATCCATCCCTATCCGACCCATACAAATTACTGCCCAAGTGGGCTTCAGCCAGTTACATTGGGTGGCGTGATTTGTTGTGGTACGCCCAACACCACCGAGCGTTTTGTAAATGCGAGCACGGGCCACAGGGGCTACAGAGCATCAAGCTGTCCACCTGGTGCGAAGGGCTGTTCATAGCAGTTTTCTGAGGAGGGGCTTTGCGCGGGGAGCGCAGGGCGGATGGGGCGCTAATGGCGCCCCAATCCATTAAAGCAGTTTGAGTTCGCCCGCCATGTCGCGGCCGTCCCGTCCTTGCGTCATTTCAAATTCAACTTTCTGGTTGTCGGACAGACCTTTAAGTCCGGACCGTTCGACAACGGAAATATGGACAAAGACATCTTTGCCGCCTTCTTCAGGTTCGATGAACCCGAAGCCTTTGGTGGTGTTGAACCACTTTACGGTACCGCGTGGCATACCGTTCTCCTCTTTATTCACTTTTAGTCAATTACGGCAAAATGCCGGAGCAACAGAAATCCCAAAATCCGAGTGCACGATTACGGAAGATTGAAACAAATGCGCCTGCCTGAGGATTGCATGGTGATGACAAAAATCAAGCAAAACCAACGTGAAACCCGAAATGAACTGGATTATACGGTCATTATGGCCATGCAAAGAGGGTGACATGACAACTGTCTACGGTTTGAAAAATTGCGATACCTGTCGTAAGGCAATGAAAACATTGGGGGATGTTGCCTTTGTCGATGTTCGTCAGGATGGGGTTCCTGATGTGGTGTTAGAAATAGCACACACACAATTTAAAGATGATCTGGTGAATAAGAGATCGACCACCTGGAGAAATTTGAGCGAAGACGAACGCTCAGAAGATCCGATTGCGCTTTTGAAAGCGCATCCCACCCTGATGAAACGTCCGCTTATAGAGCGCGGCGGGCGGTATTACCTCGGTTGGGGGAAAGACGTGCAGGCCGAACTTAGCTGAGGGCGCGAATATCGAGCTCAATTGCTCTCGGTGCCTTAGCCTTTTCAGTCGTAGAAGATTGAGTTTCTGCCAGAGTGCCGGAAAAGGTCAAAGAAAAAAGCCCGCGATTGTCTCGCGGGCATTTGTATTTCTGTAGGTTGGCGACCGCCCGGATCAGTCTCTGGAGGGCTTGCGGAACAGGGCGTCAATCGAGATTGGACCAGCGCCTTTGAAGACCAGCACCACAAAGAGCAGGATCCACATTACACGCTGGTCGATCAGACCCTGAGCGCTGTCAAACAGACCGCCAAGGGCAACACCGTGGCCCGTCACGTCCACCAGCGTTTGAACAATGATGAAGCCGATCATGCCAGCTGCGGCGAGGCGGGTCAGCAGACCAAAAACGATAAGCAGAGGCAGAACAAACTCAGCAATCGTGCCAGCAAGGATCACAATGCGCTGTAAGAAGTTCATTTGAGTGACGTCCCAGAGCACGGCTTCGGCTGCTTTTGGGAAAATCTGCCCGAATGCACCGGAAGACGGGGAGAAGATCGAACCGTCGATCTTCAGCATTGCCGAGTTCCAGAAATAGAAGAACAGCACTGCCAGAAAGCTCAGGCGGGCCAGCGTGGGAACGAGCCAATCCAGACGGTCAAGCCGGTCAAGAAGGTCGGTGTATTGGTCCAGTATACGTGTCATGCGATCCTCGGATTAGGATGGTAAATCAATAGAAATCAGGGCGTTGCCCGTTAGGAGTAGGCCGAGCGTGGCGCTCAGGTCAAATTCAGCCACTTCGTCGGTTGCGACAGCAGCCGCGGCGCCCAGTGTGCCGCCCGCGGTGAGCGCGGTGATAAATTCATAGGCTCCGGGTGCCAAAGCGTGGGGGACCGGATCATATTCAGGGCGCAGGATGATAACATCCTGGCCTCCGGCTTCAGGCTTTGGGCCATCTTGCATATTGAATGCCCAAATGGCGTGGATCGGCCAGGGAGAGCGCAGGAGTTTAACCGAGGGGGCGAAGGTCATTACCAGTTCGGTGAGGCGCTCAGGCGGGAGGGCCGCTAGGGCTTCGGGGTTCACCGCTTCTGCGTCCGCTGCGTGGTAGGAGCGGCGCATCGCCATCTCAAGGCGTGCGACATCTGCGAGGTAGCCGAGATGTGCCAGAGGCTCAAAGCCCGCCAGAAAATCCGGAAAGTCTTCGCCATAATGCATCATCATCGGCGAGGACGGTGGCGATTGGCGCAGAAACACGCCTGCAATCGCATTGAAGTTCTCACTGCCAATGAGTTTGGCGATGGTCGGAAAACCGGTGGCAAGCGCTTCTGTCAGAGAGACGGCCACATTGTTGCGATAGACGTCAAACCGCCGCCCGGCAGGCTGACCTTTGGCATCGGACAGGCCTTCAGGCCGCGCGCGTCCGCCATCAAAGATCGCGCCGCGAAATTCGTTCTGGGAGACGTTCATGCCGCAACACCGGTGGTAAGCTTGGCAAGGGCTGCATCTGCGCGCAGCGCTTCGTCGTGCAGGATCGGCCATTCCGGCACATCCGTGTCCCACTCGATCAGGATCGGTTTGGGGCCGGACAAGGAAAGGGTGTGGTCAAGCAGCGCCCAGACAGGATCAACAATCGGCGCGCCGTGGCTGTCGATCAGCAGTGGCTTGCCGTGATCATCTTCGTCTTCGTCATGGCCGCCGAGGTGAATTTCACCGACCATGTCCAGCGGATAATCCGCAATGTAGGCGCGCGGATCGTAGTCCAGGTTGGTTGCGGACACAAAAACGTTGTTCACATCCAGCAGCAAACCGCACCCGGTGCGTTTGGCGACTTCCCGCAGAAAATCAGGCTCCGACCATGTGCTTTCATCAAAAGCCAAATAGCTGGACGGATTCTCCAGCATCATCTGGCGATCAATGGTGTCTTGCAGCTGGTTTATGTGGTCGCACACGCGCTGGAGCGTGGCGTCGGTATAGGGCAGGGGCAACAGATCGTTCAGAAACGCGCCGTCATGGGTGCTCCACGCCAAGTGTTCGGAAAAAACAGTCGGGTTGAGCCAGTCAACAAGGTGTTTGAGGCGCGCGAGGTGATCGGCATCAAGTGCGCCTTCGCCACCGATTGACAGACCAACGCCGTGGACGGAAATCGGAAAACGCTCAGACAACTGGCGGAGTTGCGCGATGGGGCGGCCGCCATCTCCCATATAGTTCTCAGCGTGAATTTCGAGCCAACCCACGGTGCCGGGATCTTGGATCAGATCGGCGTAGTGCTGCGGCTTGTATCCAACGCCGGGACGGTTGGGCAATTTGCGGGGCGTTTGTTGTGCGTCAAACATCGCGTCACCTTGTTCTTGTGGCAGGTGTTGGGGGCAGGTTCTTTTGGAGTGGTGGCTTTGGGGCTCTGTAGAATTTCACCGGGTAATTTCACTGGCGGCTGGCGCGGAAATTTTCAAATAAGAATGCCTGGCATGATGCGCCATCGTGCTTGATCCTTTATACCACGCTGGGCTGCTGAGTGCTGCCCGTTAAGCGTAGTATGACAGTTCTTGGTCCCTTGCGCCAATATGGCAGGGGAAATGCGAAGCCCCATGTGGGGCGGGGCTTCGCAAGAAGGCCTTAGCTCTTCGGCAGGTCGCGATCCAGCGCTTCCAGGGAGCCGACACGTGGGGTGCCGTCTGCCAGTGCTGGCAGTTCCATGTCTACGCAGGTGCCTGCGTCAACCAGTTTCCAGGCGTTGCCCTGGTAATCAACGGTGGAGGTGCCTGCGCAGGTGGTGCCAGGACCGGCGGCGCAGTCATTGGCGCCTGCCAGAGACACACCGTAGCATTTCTCTTTGCCTGCGGCGGATGCGGTGGTTGCGTGCGCGGTCAGGGCTGCTGCGACGGCGCCGGCAACGGCGAGAGTTTTTACGGTTGTGGACATTGTATCTCTTCCCTCTTGATACAGTTAAATTCGGCCAGACGCGGCGTTTGCGCCTTAGCATGACTACAACATAGGTCGCCGCGCAGGTCACTTGCCAATCACACGACTGTGTGCCACGGCGATGTTATCTCATGTAACACTGTGGTCGGGAAGCTGGCAAAGATCTGCAACTGTTGGTGAATCTCTTGTGAATGCTGGGGGACTTTCCGGGCAAACTGCGGGGATTTTGGCGCTTGCGAAGGGTTTCGCCGACCAGCAGTTGCGAGGTCTCGCCGAAAATCACTGGCAATTGTTACAATTTTCGGTGGCAGGCAAAGCCTTACGACCCCCAAAATAGTGCAATGGCTTGCAAATGTTTCAGCTTTTGTCGCCTCAGCCCACATCAAGAAAGAAAAATGCGGCGCTCTGAGCGCCGCATTTTAGAATTTGTGGTGTGGAGCGATCACTGCATGTCGGGCGGGGTTGCCTCGACCGACAGCTGCGCCACGATTTCATCCAAGCTTTGCACCTTGCTCTGTTTCTCACCCAGGCGACGGGTGGATACGGTGCGCTCTTCAACTTCTTTTTTCCCGATGGCCAAGATCACCGGAACCTTGCCGACGGAGTGCTCGCGAACTTTGTAGTTGATCTTTTCGTTGCGCAGGTCAGCTTCTGCCCGCACGCCAGCGGCCTTGAGCGCCTCGACAACTTCCAAGCAATAGTCATCCGCATCAGATACAATCGCCGCCACAACCACCTGTCTCGGCGCAAGCCAGAACGGCAGTTTGCCAGCGTGCTCTTCGATCAGAATGCCGATGAAGCGCTCAAAGGAGCCCAGAGTTGCGCGGTGCAGCATGATGGGGCGATGCTTCTCACCGTCCGCACCAATGTAGGTCGCATCAAGACGCTCCGGCAGGTTGGGGTCCACCTGAAGGGTGCCGCACTGCCAGTTCCGGCCGATGGCATCGGTCAGGGTGAATTCCAGCTTCGGGCCATAAAATGCGCCTTCGCCTTCCAGGATCTCAAACTCGTGGCCAGCTGCGTTGCAGGCATCGCCAAGCGCCTTTTCGGCGTAGTCCCAGCTTTCGTCAGAGCCGATACGCTTTTCCGGGCGGGTGGAGAGTTTGATGGTCCAGTTGTCAAAGCCGAGATCGGAATAGACCTCTGACAGGAAGTCGATGAACTTCTTGGTTTCCGAAGTGATCTCATCCTCAGCACAGAAAATGTGGCCATCGTCCTGCGTAAAGCCGCGCACACGCATGATCCCGTGCAGAGCACCGGAAGGCTCATAGCGAGCGCAGGAGCCGAATTCAGCAATCCGCAGAGGCAGATCGCGGTAGGATTTCAGGCCCTGATTAAAGATCTGCACGTGGCAGGGGCAGTTCATCGGCTTCAGCGCGTTCACGGCCTTTTCGCGGGCGTGATCTTCGTCCACTTCGACGATGAACATGTTTTCCTGATACTTGTCCCAGTGACCGGAGGCTTCCCAGAGCTTACGGTCCACCACTTGCGGGGTGTTCACCTCGACATAGCCACCGCGTTTTTGCTTGCGGCGCATGTAGTCTTGCAGCTCGGTGTAAACGGTCCAGCCATTTGGGTGCCAGAAGATCTGACCGGGCGCCTCTTCCTGCATATGGAACAGGTTCATCTCGCGGCCCAAACGGCGGTGGTCGCGTTTTTCGGCCTCTTCCAGCATGTGCAGGTGGGCTTTGAGGTCTTCTTTGTTTTTGAAGGCCACGCCGTAGATACGCTGCAACATCGCGCGATCAGAATCGCCGCGCCAATAGGCACCGGCCACGCTCATCAGTTTGAACGCATCTGCGGGGATCTGGCCTGTATGCTGCAGGTGCGGGCCGCGGCAGAGATCCTGCCAGTGGCCGTGCCAGTACATACGCAGCGGCTCATCACCGGGGATGGCTTCGATAAGCTCAACTTTATAAGGCTCGTTGTTGGCCTGATAATGTTTGATCGCACGCTCGCGTTCCCAGACCTCTGTGGTCACGGGTTCACGCTTGTTGATGATCTCTTTCATCTTCTTCTCGATGAGGCCGAGATCTTCGGGTGTGAAGGGCTCTTCACGGTCAAAGTCATAGTACCAGCCGTGCTCGATCACCGGTCCGATAGTGACTTTTACATCGGGCCAGATTTCTTGAACCGCGCGCGCCATGACGTGTGCGCAGTCGTGGCGGATCAGTTCGAGCGCTTCGGCATCGCTGTCTTTGATGGTGTTGATTGCGATGCTGGCATCGGCCTCAATCGGCCATTGCAGATCCCAGTGTTTGCCATCCACAGTGGCAGAGACCGCTTTTTTGCCAAGCGAGGTGGAGATGGAGCTTGCGACTTCGGCAGGGGTCACCCCTGCTGCGAAAGAACGCGCGTTACCATCAGGAAATGTAAGGGAAATATCAGCCATTGGCGTCTAGCTCCTCGTCAGTTTGGCGCCCACGGAACGCCCGGTTGCGGGTATATGGTTCGTCGCTTAAATGAACCGTGCTGCCCCCCAAGTCAAGCGGGGTTAACAGTTGCGACTTGCACCGATAAAATTTGAAAAAATCTTAAGAGGATCCCCATGAGCGCCACCCAGTTCTTTGACAGCCCGCAAGGCCGCCGCATTGCCTATCACAAAACTGATGGGGCGGGGCCGACCGTCGTTTTTCTTGGTGGCCTGAAGTCGGATATGGAAGGCACCAAGGCGGTGCATCTGGAGGCTTGGGCCAAAGCGCGTGGACAAAGCTTTCTGCGGTTTGACTATTCTGGGCATGGGGAGAGCAGCGGCACCTTTGAAGAGGGCTGTATCGGCGATTGGCATGAGGATACTTTGGCCACGCTGGATGCGCTGACCGAAGGGCCGCTTGTTATTGTTGGCTCCTCCATGGGCGGGTGGCAAGCGCTGTTGGCGGCCAAGTCCATTCCGGAACGTATTCACGGTCTGGTGACCATCGCTGCAGCGCCGGATTTTACCGAAGATAGCTATTGGGCAGGCTTTTCTGACGAGCAGAAAGCAGAGCTAGACCGCGAAGGACAAGTGGCGCTGCCCTCTGATTATATGGAGCCCTACATCATCACCAAACGCATGATCGAAGACGGGCGGACCCGGCTTGTGCTGCGCGACCCGCTGTCGCTGCCATTCCCGGTGCGCTTCTTGCAGGGCACAGAGGATACGGCGGTGAGCTCGGAAGTGGCCTATCGATTGCTGGACCACGCTGAGGGGGAGGACATCCAGCTGCTGATGGTAAAGGGCAAAGATCACCGCTTTTCGGATGATGAGTGTCTGAGGTTGATCGAAACCAAAGTGGAAGAGGTGCTTGCGGCACCAGTGCAGAACTGATGCGCGCCTTTGGGAGGATTTTGGGGCGTGTGCTACTCGGGGTGATCCTGCTTGGTGCGGCGCTGTATGTTTTTGGCCCCTATGAGAAGGTTTCTCTAACGCCGAGTGCCTCTGCCAGCGACATTGGCGCAGATGTGGATGCCCATTTTGCTTCCCGCGAAGCTGCGTTTGATGATCTCACGCCCGGCGTGGCGAAACGTGTGGTTTGGCACAGGGAAGCGGGCCAACGCTCGCCTCTGTCGATACTATACGTACATGGATTTTCAGCGACCTCAGAAGAAATTCGTCCAGTGCCGGATCTCGTTGCTGCAGCCCTCAACGCCAATCTGGTTTACACACGCTTGCAAGGGCATGGCCGTGACGGTGCCGCGCTGAATGAGGCAACTGTGCAAGGCTGGGCCGATGACCTTTCTGAAGCGCTGGAGGTGGCGCGGCGTGTTGGTGACGAGGTTGTGGTCATCTCCACCTCAACCGGCAGCACATTGGTTGCAGGCATGGCCGAACAGAGTGCTAATATGGCGGATGTCAAAGGGCTGATCTTTGTGTCACCGAATTTCGGCATCAACAACCCTGCGGCAGCACTACTTACCTGGCCCGCGGCGCGCTATTGGGTGTCGCTGGTGGCGGGGGCAGAGCGCTCTTTTGAACCCAGTAATGACGCGCATGGCACTTATTGGACAACGCGTTACCCAACAACTGCTGTGTTGCAAATGGCCGCCTTGGTGAAAGACGTCTTTGCTATGGACCATTCCAAGAGTGCTCTGCCAGCGCTGTTTTGGTTTTCAGAGGATGACAAAGTGGTGGACGCGAGCAAGACAAAGGAGGTCGCCGCCCGCTGGGGCGGTGTAGCAACTGTCGCAATCCAGAATCTGGGGCCAGATGCAGATCCAGGCGCGCATGTGATTGCCGGAGATATCATGTCGCCTGGAGAGACGCAGAAGGCTGTGGAAGGTTTCGTGAATTTTATCAAAAGTTTATAGGGTGCAGCTATGACCAAGGTACAAATGGAACCGCGGGTAAGTCTAATCACACTTGCCGTGAAGGACATTGCGGCATCGGCGGCCTTCTATGAGGCGCTTGGATGGGAGCGGGAGCCGGGGAATGAAGGCGTGGTGGCCTTCAATCTGCTGGGGCAAACGCTTGGCCTTTATTCAAGAGCCGGGTTGGCCGAAGATTTAGGCATCCCTGAGGAAGCGATCGGCGGCTTTTCCGGCATAACGTTGGCGCATAATGTGCGCACAGCGGAAGAGGTTGCCCCTCTGCTTGCGGCGGCCGAAGAGGCCGGCGGGCGCATTTTGAGACCGGCAGGAGAAATCTTTTGGGGTGGATTCATTGGCTATTTTGCCGATCTGGACGGACATGTCTGGGAGGTGGCCCACAATCCGTTCTCTGAGCTCTCCAAAGAGGGTGCTTTCCGCTGGGGCGGCTATTGATCGCTTGACCTAAGCGGGCGCTATGGCACAGTTGCGCACAACAAAAAGAAGAACAGGGGGCAGTTATGCAAGAGCCGATTGTGCTGTTGCCGGGGATGATGTGTGATGCGCGGCTGTTTGCGCATCAGGTAACGGATTTGTCCAAAGATCACGCGGTGATGGTTGCGCCGGTTACCCAAGGGGAGCGGATCAGCGAGATAGCCTCTGCCTTGCTTCCGATTCTGCCGCCAAAGTTCGCCCTGGCCGGGCTGAGCATGGGCGGGATTGTCGCGATGGACATCCTGCGCAAAGCGCCGGAGCGGGTGACCCGTATCGCCTTGATGGACACCAATCCACTGGCGGAATCTCCAACCAGCGCGGCGGCATATGAGCCTTGGATTGTGGGCGCGCGGGCAGGGCGCCTTGATGAGGTGCTCAGCGATTTTATGCGGCCGGAATATCTTGCTCCAAGCGTCGCGCGCGCGGAGATCCTCAATCAAGTGCGTGACATGGGCATGGCGCTTGGGCCGGAGGTGTTTGTGCGACAGGCGCGCGCATTGCAACGTCGCCGCGACCAGCAGAGCGTTTTGCGCAAATGCAAATGCCCCGCATTGGTGCTGTGTGGCGAGCATGATGCGCTGACGCCGGTAAAGCGTCACAATTTTATGGCCGAGCTGATCCCCTATGCCAAGCTTGAGGTGATCCCTGACGCCGGGCATCTGCCGGTTCTTGAGAATCCGGCTGCGGTCACGGCAGCCTTGCGCACGTGGATGCGCCAGCCTTTTGTGCTGAAGTGATCAGGCCGCGAGGGGCGTCAGCTCTTGCATGACCTCCGCGGCTATTTTGAATGATTTCAGGCGGGCATCAGGGTCGTGGATCATATTGGTGATGATCACCTCGTCCGGTTTATGACGGGCGATCAACTCCGAAATCTGTTGGCGAACCGTGTCATGTGTCCCCACAGCCGTGACACGCAAAGCGTGGTTGACCATATGCGCTTCCACACGGTTGGCGACCTGATCAAAGCTGTCCACAGGCGCGGGCAGCGGGCCGGGTCTGCCGCGGCGCAGGTTCAGGAACCCTTGCTGCATTGAGGTGCGCAACCGGATCGCCTCGGCGTCGGTATCGGCTGCAAAGACATTCACAGCCATCATAAAACGCGGCTCTTGTGTGATCCCGGGCGTGAATCGGTGGCGATAGATCGCAGCGGCCTCTTCCAGGGCGTCAGGGGCAAAGTGGGAGGCGAAGGCGTAGGGCAGGCCAAGCTGCGCGGCGAGCTGCGCACCAAACAGGCTGGAGCCCAAAATCCACACCGGCACATGGGTGCCTGTCCCGGGCACGGCTTTCACCGGTTGATCCGGCGTGGCCTCGCCGAGGAACCCCATCAGTTCGATCACATCCTGCGGGAATTGATCTGGCCCGTTCAGGCCACGGCGCAATGCGGCGGCGGTGTTGGGGTCGGTGCCCGGGGCACGGCCCAGACCGAGGTCAACACGGTTCGGATAAAGCGTCGCCAATGTGCCAAATTGCTCCGCCACCTGAAGCGGGCTGTGGTTGGGCATCATGATGCCGCCTGACCCAACGCGGATGGCCGAGGTTGCGGCGAGCACTTGGCCGATCAATACCGCAGTGGCAGAGGAGGCAATCCCACCGGAATTGTGGTGCTCGGCCAGCCAGAACCGCCCGTAGCCCCAGGTTTCCGCGTGTTGGGCAAGGCTGATTGTGTGCTGCAAGGCTTCCGCAACAGAGGCCCCTTCCGGGATGGGGGACAAATCAAGGAGTGAAAAAGCTGTCATTGGAGCAATCCGGCCTGAGGCATTGGGAGGGATATAGGTGCGGTTGCCGCACGTACCAATGGAAGCAAGGCTTTGGCCAAAAGAAAAGAGCGGAAGTTGCGGCCCGCTCTTCGTTATTGGCATCAATAGACCTGATTACGTGCCATAGGCGCGCAGCTTGCCCATCACATCCTGCGCAGCACAGGTGAGCGCCTCTGCAATCACGTCGAGCTCTTCTTTCTTCAGGCGCGCTGGTAGGCGGACGTCACAGGCTGACATCAGCATCGTACGTGTCTTTGGCAGCTCGGGCATCTCGGGCATGAATTGCCAGTTCCAATACGCGCGGGCGTTGTCGGTAGACTGGCCAAAAACCTGTACCTTCACGCCGCGGGCATTGGCGGCCTCTTGGAAGGCGAGGATCTCTTCGTTGTTCATGCCTTCGAGGTTGAACTGGATTGAATCCGGTGCGCGCTCCTCTGGGGCCAGCTTTTCAGGCACTTGCAGCCAGGGAGAGGCGTTCAAAAGACCGGCCACATAATCGTGGTTTGCGCGGCCATCGCGCACGCGCCGGGCCACTTCGCCCAGCTGCGGGCGAATGATTGCGGCGGCCAGATTGGACAGGCGCAGGTTATAGAGCGGCAGTTGGTTCTGCCAGCGGCCAAAGGCCTCGGCCAGTTCGCCGGTATTGTCGCCCTCGCGCGCTTTGTGCTTCTTCCAGTTGTGTTCATAGGCGCCGGACATGATCACAGCGCGGGCGATCAGATCCGCGTCGTCAGAGACCATGATCCCGCCTTCGCCAGAGTTCACAAGCTTATAGGACTGGAAGGAAAAACAGCCGACGCGGCCAAGGGTGCCGATATTGCGGCCATGCCATGTGGTGCCAAGGCTGTGGGCCGCATCTTCGATCACCGGGATGTTGCGCGCCTCACAAAGCGCCATGATCGCGTCCATATCAGAGGTGTGACCGCGCATGTGGCTGATGATGACGGCAGAGATGCTGTCGTCGAGTTTTGCCTCAAAGTCAGCCAGATCAATGCGATAGTTGTCGCCCACTTCACACAATACGGGGATGCAATCTGCGTGCACAACCGAAGAAGGCACAGCCGCAAAGGTGAAGCCGGGCAGGAGCACACGGGCGTCGCGGGGCAGATCAAGCGCCTTCAGAGACAGGAAAAGTGCGGCGGAACAGGAAGAGACCGCCAGTGCATATTTGCTGCCCAGCAGCTCGGCGAATTCCGCTTCCAGCAAAGAAACAGGGGCGTTTTCGGCAGCCGTGTAGCGGAAGAGGTCGCCGGTTTGAAGAAGGCGTTCGATTTCCTCGCGTGCGGATTCCGGGATTGGCTCGGCGGCATATACATTGGGAGGCAATGTCATAGTTTTCAACTTTCTTAAGTTGGGTTTTCAAAAATATAAAACAATGCGTCGCGCCAAGCCAGCGAAATCACCCCGAGGGATGTGATGATTTCATGACATGTTGTCTCAGGGTGAAGAGGGATCAGATGCCGAGGCGGTCGCGCAGGGCGTACCAGGTCATCGCAAGTGCAAGCAGCGGGCTGCGCAGGCGCTGGCCGCCCGGGAAGGGCAAGGCCGGTACGCGGGCCATGGTGTCAAACCCGTCACTTTGCCCCGCCAGCGCCAGAGCGATCAGCTGGCCAGCGTGGGTGGCGGTGCCGACGCCATGCCCGCTATAGCCGGACGCGGTAAGAATATTGGGCGCAAGACGGCGCAGGTAAGGCATGCGCTTCATGGTGATCGCCAAAGTGCCGCCCCAGGCGTAGTCAATGCGCATGTCTTTGAGATGGGGGAAGATTTCCGTCATCGGTTTGCGCACAGTGGTGGTGATATCGGCCGGGAAACGGTAGCCATAGCTTTCGCCGCCTCCAAAGAGCAGCCGCTTGTCGTGGCTGAGCCGAAAGTAGTTGATCACAAATTTGCTGTCGGCCACTGCGACGTCTTGGGCCAGCACCCGCGCCGCATCAGCGCCCAGCGGTTCCGTGGCCGCGATGAAATTGTTGATCGGCATGACGCGGCTTGCAACTTTGGGCTCGAGATCCCCGAGATATCCATTACACGCCAGAACCAATTGATCTGCCATGATTTTTCCATCTGAGGTATGGACGGCGATCTTTGTGCCGCGTTCGATCTTTGTGACTTCGCTGGTTTCATGGATCACTGCGCCTGCCGCCGCCGCAGCGCGCGCGAGGCCAAGCGCATAAGCCAGAGGATGCAGGTGTCCTGCGCCCAAATCCAGTGAGCCACCGACATATTTGGGAGACGGGCACAGCGCTTGCATAGCGTCGCGATCCAGCGGTGAAATCTCTGTGTAGCCGTATTGTTCCTGCAGATGCGCAGCGTAGCGGTGTTCTTCTTCAACTTCCTTTGCGGAGAAACAGGCGTGGGCGACCCCGGGTTTATAGTGGCAGGCGATGCCATGCTGTTGGATGCGGGATTTGACGAGGCTCTTGGCGTCCTCTGCCAAGGCCCAGAGCTTGGCTGCATCCTCGGGTCCCATCAGGCTTTCCAGCCCGTCTTGCTCCATGCGCTGGCCGCTGCCGAGCTGACCGCCATTGCGCCCGGATGCCCCGAAGCCGACGCGGTGGGCTTCCAGCAGCACAACTTTGCGCCCAGCCTCAGCGAGATGCAGCGCGGTTGATAGGCCGGTGAAACCGCCGCCAATCACGCAGACATCTGCGCGGGTTTCCCCTTTTAAAGGCGCAAATGGGGGGAGTGGCGTGGCCGTGGCGGCGTACCAACTCTCAGGATATGTGCCTTTGCGATCATTGGCGTAGAGCAGGTTCATCGACATCGTGTGTCTGTTTCCTCTTGCCTTAAATATCCCCGCCGGAGGCAAAGCCGCCCCTAAGGCGGCTTTTAAAATCAAACGTTTAGAAGCAGGTGCTCACGCTCCCATGGGGAGATCACGGCGAGGAATTCTTCGTATTCGGCCCGTTTCACAATGCTGTAGACCCGGGCGAATTCTGGGCCGAGGACCTCGTGGAGGGCGGTGGCCTGATCGAAGAGATCGAGGGCGCCGCCGAGGATGCGGGGGATGGCTTCTTCGCCGTCATAGGCGTCGCCCTTGAATTGCTTGTCCGGACGCTCCTGCTCAATCAACCCTAGGTAGCCGCAAGCGAGGGAGGCGGCGATGCCGAGATAGGGGTTGCAGTCCATGCCCGCTATGCGGTTTTCGACGCGGCGGGCCTGGGGGCTGGAGAGGGGGACGCGGATGCCGGTGGTGCGGTTGTCACGGGCCCATTCCAGATTGATCGGCGCCGCGTGATCGCGCACGTAGCGGCGATAGGAGTTCACATAAGGCGCAAGCACGGCGATGGCGGCGGGCAGGTGGTTCTGCATGCCCGCAATAAAGTGAAAAAACGCATCCGTGTCGCCGCCCTGAGGGCCGGAAAAGATGTTCTGGCCGGTCTCAATGTCGATCACAGAGTGGTGGATGTGCATCGCACTGCCGGGTTCATCGGCGATCGGCTTGGCCATAAAGGTGGCGTAGCAATCATGGCGCAGGGCCGCCTCGCGGATCAGACGCTTGAAGTAAAACACCTCATCCGCCAGCTTGACCGGATCGCCATGCACCATGTTGATTTCGAGCTGGCCCGCGCCGCCTTCTTGGGTGATGCCGTCAATCTCAAAGCCCTGCGCTTCGGCAAAGTCGTAGATGTCGTCAATCACCGGGCCGAATTCATCAACCGCTGTCATGGAGTAAGCCTGACGGGCGGCGGCGGGGCGGCCGGAGCGGCCCATCATCGGCTTGATGCTTTGCGCGGGATCGGTGTTCCGCGCGACCAGAAAGAACTCCATTTCCGGTGCTACCACCGGCTCCCAGCCTTTGGCGCGGTAGAGATCTACCACGCGTTTCAATACGTTACGCGGGCTGAAGGGCACAGGGGTGTCGTCGGTGTTGTAGGCGTCGTGAATGACCTGAAGGGTCCAGTCGCCGGTCCATGGCGCGGCGGTGGCCGTGTTCCAGTCCGGGCGCAGGATCATGTCTTTCTCAATGAAGCCTTCCTCGCCCGCAGCTTCACCCCAATCCCCTGTGATTGTTTGATAAAACACGGAATCCGGCAGGTGGAAATAATCCTGACGGGCAAATTTGGTGGCGGGAACCGCCTTGCCGCGTGCAATGCCGGGAAGATCAGAGATGATACATTCGACTTCGTCGAGCCGGTGGCCTTCAAGATAGGCACGTGCAGCATCTGGTGTTTTGGAAAGCCAGTCGGTCATCGGGGTCTCTCTTGGCGGAAGAAGTCAGCAAATTGGTCGGCAATGGTCTGGCTGGCGGTGGCCTCATCAAGCTCGTCGATGGCGGCTTCGAGCACCTCATCAGGCACCACTCCACGGCCACGGGTGTTGATCAGACCGTCCACAAAATCGGCTGAAAATTCAGGGTGTGCCTGAACCGTCAGAGCGCGGTCGCCGTAGAGTATGGCCGCGTGTTTGCAGAAGTCATTGGTGGCAATGGTCACAGCGCCGGGCGCAAGCTCGACCACCTGATCCTGATGCCAGGCATTGAGGGCAATTTCGGTGCCCGCGAAGTCATAGGTCTGGCGGCCAACAGCCCAGCCACCCTCAAACTTCTCGACCTTGCCGCCAAGCGCCTGCGCGATGATCTGATGGCCGAAACACACGCCAACCATCGGGATATTGAGCGTCACCGCCTCGCGGATGAAATCCTCCAGCGGGGGAATCCAATCGTGATCCTCATAGACGCCGTGCTTGGATCCGGTGATTAGCCAGCCGTCGCACTCTTCAACCGTTGCGGGAAATTCACCATCGACCACCTTGTAGCCTGCGAACTCAAAATCCTGTCCGGAGAGCAGGGTTTTGAACATCTCGATGTAGTTGCCGTAGTGGGGTGCGAGCTCATCGGGAGTGTGTCCGGTGAGCAAAATGCCGATTTTCATGGGTCACCAAATTTGATCAAATTTACCGTAGCGCCGCCATGGGCGTCGCGCAAGCCTGTCATACACGTTCCAGATAGGTTTGCCAGTGTTGCTCTGCGGGGATGTCGGCGAGCTTGCGCAGTTCCTGGCGCTTGGTCATCACCAGATTGCGGATCAGCTCGGCAGGCAGGCAGCGGGCGACGAAGGCATCGTGTTCAAAGAGGTCAATGGCCGTCTCCCAGCTTTCGGCCAGCTGCGGTTGCTCCTGCGCATAAGCGTTGCCGACAACTGGAGCTGGCGGCGTCATGCGCTCCGCGATCCCGGTAAGGGCGGCGGAGAGCACCGAGGCCAGCATAAGGAAAGGGTTCACATCCCCGCCTGCAACGCGATGTTCGATGCGGCGCGCAGCTGGTGGACCACCCGGAATGCGCAGCGCGGCGGTGCGGTTTTCATAGCCCCAGCAGACCGATGTGGGCGCATGGGCACCCGGCGCAAAGCGGTCATAAGAGGGGCCGTGGGGCGCGAAGATCAGGGTTGAGGCACGCATGGCGGCAAGGCAGCCAGCAACAGCAAAGCGTAGCAGGTTGGAGCCTTCGGCCGTGCCATCGTCAAACACATTGGCACCTGTTTCATCCACCACGGAGAAATGGACATGCATGCCATTGCCTGCATCATCCGCATACGGTTTGGCCATGAAAGTGGCGGCAACCCCATGTTTTCTGGCGGTTGCGCGGATCAGTTGCTTGATCAGCAAGGCATCCTGCGCAGCCTTCATGGCGGGCTGGTGGTTCAGCGTGATTTCAAACTGGCCGATGCCGCCTTCGCAGGTCATGGTCTGCAGCGGGATGCCCATATCGGAGGCGGCCTGATAGAGATCGCTGAACAGCGCATCAAAACTGTCGAGTTCATCCAGCGACAGAATTTCGCTGGCGTCGAGGCGACGCCCGTCCCGTGGGCTGAGTGGCGGGCGCAGGGTTTTGCCGCTGTCATCCACCAGCGTGAATTCCATTTCGGTGGCGGCCATGACTGTCCAGCCGCGGGCGGCGTAGCGGTCCAGGACGTCGGCCAGCGCCGCCATGGGATCGCCCAGATACGGCGTGCCGTCCTCTTGCAGCATCTGCATCAGCGTCAGGGAAGAGGCGGTGGAGAGCCATGGCATTGGCACGGCGCCGCGTGTGCTGGGGGTCAGGATGCCGTCCTGATCGCCGCTTTCAAACACCAGCGGGCTGTCCTCGATGTCACAGCCCCAGATGTCGAGATTGAGGGCGGAGATCGGCAGGCGCGCGCCGCCCTTGGAGAGCTTTGCCTGATGTTCCGAAGGGATGCGTTTGCCGCGCAATTGACCGTTCAGATCTACGGCGGCGATGCGAAGTGTCGGAGGGAGCGCGCTGTCCATGGAGTACCTGCTTGGATAATTTGATCAAATTATCTTTGCCGTTGCGCGGCTTGTCCAGCGATTTCTCGTGATGTCGGTATCGCGTCGGTATTGCGGCTGTAACGCGACGGTGGAGAAAATACAGTAACGCCCGCCTTATAAGGGGCGGGCGCAACGTGATTTTTGCAAAGAGCGCAGGGGCGACTCAGCGAATGAGATTTGGCCGGATGCGCAGCTTTGGTGCCGCATTTTGAGGCAGATGCCGGTTCAGGCGGCGGTTCACAATTCCGAAAACCCAGATGATCACCAGAGTCAGGAGGATGAAATAGAGCGCCAGAATGGGGTAGGGCACGAAGGGGTTGTAGGTCTTATCCGCAAAGTAGTTCGCGTAATAGAGCGCATCGCCCTGTTGCCGCCACGCTGGGAAGCCTGAGAAGAACACCAGCGTTGTGGCATGGAACAGAAAGATTGCCTCGTTGGTGTAGGCGGGCCATGCCAGACGCATCATGGTTGGGAACATGATCCGGCGATAGCGATACCAGCCGGTGAAGCCATAGGCGTCTGCTGCCTCCACATCGCCTTTGGGGATCGAGCGCAATGCGCCGTAGAAGATCTCTGCCGAGTAGGCGGAGGTGTTCAGGAACAGCACGATCAGCGCGCCCAGTGCCGCGGAGGACAGCGGGTTGAAGATCGGCGAGAGGCCTTTGAGTGATAGGAACAGGAAGTAGGCGAAGAAGAACTGGATGAACAGCGGGCTGCCGCGGAAGAGGAAGATGAACCACTCCGCCGGTTTGCGCGCCAGCCGGCTGTCAGAGTTCTTGGCCACCGCCAGAAGGTTGGCAAAGAGGAAACCTGTGAGCACCGCCAGAACGCCGTAGTAGACGTTCCAGATCATGCCAGAGCCGATCAGGGTGAAATGCTCACAGAGGGTGAATTCACTGCGCGGCAGCAGGCGCTCGCCATAGCCCAGAGAGCGGAAGGCATAGGCCTGAATGGTCTCGATACAGCTCATGCGGCGCTCCCTGCTTTGCGTTGGGCTTCGCCATCCAATGTGGCCTGGCCGTGGGAGAGGCGTTTGGTGAGGCGGCCCAGGGCGATTTCAGAGACCCGTGTGAACAAGAGGTAGAAGATGAGCAGCGCGAGGAAATACCACATGCGCCAGTCGCCATGGGGGTAGTCGGTGAAGCGGGCGGTCTTGGACGCGCCCAGATCACGCGCCCAGTAGACGATGTCTTCGACACCGAGCAGGAACAGGAGTGGGGTGGCTTTGATCAGCACCATCCAGAGGTTGGAGAGGCCGGGCAGGGCGTAGATCCACATTTGCGGCAGCAGGATGCGCCAGAAGGTTTGCCGCGGGGTCATGCCATAGGCCTCTGCGGTTTCCAGCTGTGGGCGCGGGACAGCGTTCATGGCGCCAAAGAGCACATTGGCGGCAAAAGCGCCAAAGACGATGGCAAAGGTGAAGACCGCGACCCAGAAGCCGTAGATCTCATGCACCCATTGCGGGGAGGTGCTGAGCGGCATTTTGGCGATGTCACAGACCAGGAACTCGTTTCCTTGGCGGATCGGTTCGGACCAGTCCGGGCATTTCACCTTGTGGCGCAGCCATTCGATGCCCTGATCCAGAGCAATCACGAAGAAGAGGAAGAAGGCGATGTCCGGCACGCCGCGCACGATGGCGATATAGGCTTTGCCGATCCAGCGCAGCAGGAAGAAGCGCGCGCGAGCAGCCATGGCGCCGCCAAGGCCAAAGGCCAGCGCGGTCGGCGCGGTCACGGCCAGCAACAGAAGCACGGTGCCAAAAGAAGCGTAAAAGGCCATGTGCTTCCCGGTGGTGAGATAGCAGCTGAGCCAGGGCAGACTGTCTAGGACAGAGGGATCTGAGCAATAGGCAAAAATGGCTGGCCTCATTTGGTTTTCGCGCAGTACAGGCACAAAGCAGCCTCGGCGCGGGATTGGAAAAGGGGGGCAGCCGCCCCCCTTCGTGTTTGTGGATCAGCGAAGGGCTTAGAATTTGCCTTCGATTTCCCATTTGTCGAGCATCGCGTTGAGCGTGCCGTCTGCCTTCATGGAGGCGATGGCCGCGTCAAACTTGCCGCGCAGCTCGTCATCAGACTCACGGAACGCCATGCCGATGCCGCCGCCGAGATAGACGTCTTCGATGAAGGTCAGCTCGGTTTCAGCCACGAAAGGTGCCAGGAAGTCTTTGTCGGCCATCACGGCGTCGACTTCGCCTGCGTTCACAGCGGCGATGGTTTCGTCAGGTGTGTTGAATTCCACAAGCGTTGCACCAGTGGTGGCCACGTGATCGGACTGAATGGTGCCGGTTTGGGCCGCAACAACAGCGGATTTCACATCTACGTCCGCAGAGAGAGCGGCGTAGGCGGAAGGCGACGGACGCGTGTAGCCCTGTGTGAAGTCCATGGTTTCTTCGCGCTCATCGGTGATGGACATGCCCGCGATGATGGCGTCGTAGTTGCCGGACTGCAGGTTAGGGATGATGCTGTCCCAATCGTTGGTGACCCATTCACAGGTCAGCTCGGCACGTGCGCAGAGCTCGTCGCCCAGCTCACGCTCAAAACCGTCCACTTCACCAGAATCATTGATGAAGTTGTATGGAGGGTAGGCGCCCTCGGTGCCGAGACGAACGGTGTCCGCCATGGCGAAACCTGCGGTCAACGCCAGTGCGGCGGTGCTCAGGATCAGTTTGTTCATAGTGTTGCTCCCTATGGTTGGTAGATTATGTGGCGGTTGATGACAGGAACTGTTTCAACCGTTCTGATTTTGGATTGCCGAAAAGTTCGTCCGGCGCCCCTTCTTCTTCGATCAGGCCTTGGTGCAAAAACACAACGTGATCAGAGACATCGCGTGCCATCTTCATGTCGTGCGTCACGATCATCATGGTGCGGCCTTCCTCAGCCAGCGCCTTGATCACGCGCACCACTTCCTGCTCAAGCTCGGGATCGAGCGCCGATGTGGGCTCGTCAAACAGCAGCGCCTCAGGCTCCATCGCGAGCGCGCGGGCAATGGCGGCACGTTGCTGCTGACCGCCGGAAAGCTGTGCAGGGTAGGCATCATGCTTGTCCGCAATGCCCACCTTGTTGAGATACATGTGGGCGGCTTCCTCAATCTCGTCGCGATCGCGGCCCAGCACGGTGACAGGCGCTTCCATCACGTTTTGCAGGATGGTCATGTGGGACCAGAGATTGAATTGCTGAAACACCATCGACAGGTTGGTGCGGATGCGCAGCACCTGTTTGGGATCGGCAGGCTGGCGCGTGTGGCCATTGCCTTTCCAGCTGACCGGTTCGCCTTTGAACAGGATGTCGCCCTGCTGGCTGTGCTCCAGAAGGTTGGCGCAGCGCAGGATGGTGGATTTGCCGGAGCCGGACGAGCCGATCAAAGACACCACGTCGCCGCGATGGGCGGTGATATCCACGCCTTTGATCACTTCGAGATTGGCGTAGGCTTTGTGCAGGTCGCGGATTTGCAGAACGGGCGTGGCTTCGCTCACAGTGTCCCCATCAGTATCGGGTTGATCTTGGTGCCCCAATAGGGATGAAAATTTACCTAATTGCAACTTTCAAAAGGGCGGTTGAGACGCCAAGGCTGACGTTTTGATCCCCCCAAATGACCAAATGGTCAGGGTTCGGGCGGATTTGGCACAGCCTCATAAGCGCTTTGAGGCATGTCCACCAGCCCTTTGAGGATCAATTCTGACCGCTCAGTGGGCGAAAGCGCTGTTATTGCTGCACTTAAGGCTGCGCGGATGGGCGCGGGATCGCGGTAAATCGCGGAGATATAGGGCAAAGCTGGCGTCGGGGTGGTGCGCTCTATCGCGACAAGATCACGGGCAAAGCCATCGTGACGTTGCATCAACATCCAGCTCACCACATCCAGAGCGGCAAAATCTGCGCTGCCTTCGGCCACCAATTGTGCGGAGCGGCGGTGCGCACCGCTTTGAACACGCGGGCCGATTCGCAGGTTGCGGCTGTCAAAATGGTGCCAGGGCGCGGCCCAGCCCGATTGTGACAGCGGCTCGTTATAGGCCATGGTTGCGCCCTCAAGCGTGGCAAGGGGCTGGTCTGCCTGCGCGGCCGGATGGGATTTATGGACCACAATCACCGAATAATAGTGTCCGGCCGGCAGATCCGGAAGGCCATGGTCCGGCGCGCCAACCAGCGCGACTTTGCCAAGCAGTTGCGTGCGAAAGGGAAAGCCGCAGGTTTGGGCGAGCAACAGATCGGGGCTTTGCCAGAGCGCCCAGAGATCATCTGGAGTGCTACGCCGCGATGGCCCATCGCCATAGGCCTGCACAAAGCGGTGGCACAGCCGATCATGGGCCGCCGCGGTTTCCGGGCGGTCATACATCGGCAGGACAACACTCATCCCCGTGCGATCACACGTTGGCGGGCGCGGGCGCTTTCCACATCTGAGATGCCCAAGAGACTGGCCGCCAGCCGCAGCAGCGCGTCTTCGCGGCTGTCGCGCTCGCCATCGACCATTACCACCTGCCACATGGCCTCAATCACAGAGACCCGTTCTTCCAGTGGCACGGCGTCTTTGATGGCGCGGGTGAAGCGCACCGTGTCCGGGGCCTCGGACTCCAGCGTCTCGGCTTCTTTGCGCAACGAGGTGGCCTCAAACGGGGACAGGCCGTAGCGGCCGGCGATGATGCGCTCAATGCGCGCGGCCTCATCCGGATCATAGCTGCCGTCTGCGCGGGCAATGCGCACCAACAGCGCGCTCAGCGCCAGTCGGGCATCCATATCGGACAGGGGCTCAGGGGCGGGCGCCGTCAGGCGTTTCAGAAAATCTGCAAACATAGGCGAAGATGTAAGACCGTGCGGCGGGGGCGGCAAGTTCTGTTTCTCATTCGTCAAATATCCTGGGGTGGCCACCGCTTGCGGTGGCAGGGGCAAAGCCCCTGACCGGTCTGCGCCCCAAAATCCCGTTTGCAGTTTTCTCTGCATGCACTAGCGTGCCTGCCACTGTCTTTCAGCTGTCCCTCATGAGCCCAATACCATGGCCCGCCTGTCTCTGATCCTGTCTCTCATCGCGACGCTCTGCGTCGGCTTTGTGGTGCAACGCGTGGCGCTGGGGCTGTTTTTGTCAGAGGAGCTTGAAAAATCTGAAGGGCAGCTTTCGCTTTACCGCAGCACGGTTGTGGCGGAGCTGGAGCGGCACAGCCACCTGACCCATGTGCTGGCGCAGGACAGTTTTGTTTTGGACGCTTTGGCAGGTGAAGACACCGGCGCGCTCAATGCCCGGCTTGCGGATTTTGCCAGCAAGGCGGGCTTGGATGCGATTTATCTGATGGATGCCACGGGTGGCACGATCTCTGCCTCAAACCACAACACGCCGCGCTCCTTTGTCGGGCAAAGCTATGCGTTCCGGCCCTATTTTCAGGAGGCTTTGTCCGGCGGGCAGGGGCGGTTTTATGCGATTGGCACCACCACGGGGGAGCCCGGGTATTTCATTGCCGATCCGGTGCAGGGGTCTTCGGCGCTGGGTTCAGACGGGCAGGTGTCTGGTGTCATCGCGCTTAAGAAGAGCTTTGGCGATCTGGAAGAAAGCTGGGCTAATGCGGGGGAGCAGGTGATCCTTGCCAATCGGGACGGGGTTGTCCTTCTGGCGTCTGATCCCTCGTGGCGCTACCGCGCGCTGTCGCCTTTGAGCGCGGCTCAGAAGACCGAGATCGTCGCGGCGCGGCAGTTCCCCGGGCAGGCGCTGGATCCTCTGGACTGGGTGCCGAAGGGCGAAAATCAGGCGGATATCGCGGGCGAGCTGCGGCTGCATCTGGTGGCGCAGGATCTGCCGGATGGCTGGGAGCTGCATTATTTTGCCAGTGATGACCGGGCGGTGGCGCGGGCCTGGCTGGCGACGGCTGTGGTGGTTTTGCTGGCAGGATCGGCTTTGATCCTGTTTCAGGTGCAGCGTGCGCGGCGGATCGGGCGGGCGCTCAGGCGGGCGGAGCAGGAGGAGGCGCAGTTGCGTCAGGCCAATGCGCTGCTGGCGGTGGAGATTTCAGAACGCAAAACCGCGCAGACCCAGCTTCAGGCGGCGCAAAAGGAGCTGTCGCAAGCCAGCCGTCTGGCGGCGTTGGGGCAGCTTTCCGCCTCTGTGACCCATGAGCTGGGGCAGCCGATTGCCGCCATGCGCAACCATCTCGCGGCGGCGGAGCTGAACCCGAAGGGCGCTGCGGCGCTGGGGGCGGATCTGGGCGGGCTAGTGGCGCGCATGGAGGGCATCACACGCCAGCTCAAGTTCTTTGCCACCAGCGGCAAAGAGGGGTTTGAGGTGTTTGCGCTGCAATCCGCGATGGAGGCGGCGCTGACCCTTGTGGTGCCCAATCTGGAGGCGGGGGAAGTCACGGTCGCGCGGGATCTGGCGGAGGCGCCGATTTTGGTGCGCGGCAACCGGCTGCGGATTGAGCAGGTGATGACCAATATTCTGCGCAACGCCTGTGACGCCATGGAAGAGGAACCGCAGGCGGCGGTGCTGACCGTGCGGTTGTGGCAGAGCGACGGTTTTGCGGTGTTTGAGGTCACGGATACGGGGCATGGGCTGGCATCGGCCAACTTGCAGGATCTGCAGGAACCTTTTGTTACCACAAGAGAAAGTGGGCGCGGCATGGGGCTTGGTCTGGCCATTTCCGCCACCATCGTGAAAGATCACGGCGGCCGGATGGAAGCCGAAGACCGCGTGAGCGAGGGCACCTCAGAGCACAGCGGTGGCGCGGTGTTTCGGGTGTCGCTGCCGCTTGCCGGGGCAGGCACGGGGTTGACGGAAAGCGGCCCGCTTGCGGCGCAATGAAGGAGAGGCGCAGATGAACGACGGACCGACATACAGCCTGCTGATTGTGGATGATGACAAGGCGATGCGGCATTCGCTGCTGGCCTTGATGGAGGCGGCGGGCTGGCAGGCTGAGGCGGTGGCGCGGGGCGAAAAGGCTTTGGAGCGGCTGGCAACATTGGCGCCGGATGTGATCCTTTCAGATGTGCGTATGCCGGGGATGACCGGGATGGAGCTGTTGGCCGCATTGGATACCGAACTGTCCCCGCCGTTGGTTCTGATTTCCGCCCATGGGGATATTCCCATGGCGGTGGAGGCGATGCAGTCCGGTGCCTACAGCTTCGTAGAGAAACCTTATGAGCCGCGCCGTCTGCTGACCATTCTGACCCATGCGGCCGAACAGAGCCGGATGCGGGCCAGCAATCAGCGGCTTAAGGCGCGGCTATATGAGTTGTCGGGACTGGATCGGGTGCTTTTGGGGCAAACGCAGGCCGTGGCCAATCTGCGTGAAGAAGTGTTGGACCTTGCGCCCATGGAGGGCGCGGTGCTGATCCAGGGCGAGACGGGGACCGGCAAGGAACTGGTGGCGCGGGCGCTGCATGATTTGGGGCCGCGCGCCGAGCAGCCGTTTCTGGCGATCAACTGCGCGGCACTGAGCCCTGAGCGTTTTGAAGCGGAGATGTTTGGCACCGCGGAGGGCGGCAAAGGGCGGCTGCAGGCGGCGACTGGCGGCACGCTGTTTCTGGATGAGATTGGGGCCTGCCCACCCGCCGTTCAGGCAAAGCTGTTGCGGGTGATCGAAGATCAGCAGGTGTTCCCCGTAGGCGCGGCCACGCCGGATGCGGTGGATCTGCGGATCATCTCAGCCACCAATGAAGACGTGGACCAAGCCGTCGCGGATGGCCGGCTTCGGCAGGATTTGCTGTTTCGGATCAACACCTTCGTGATGCAACTTCCACCGCTGCGCCAGCGGCGGGACGATGTGACCCTGCTGTCGGCGCATTTCCTGGATGACTATGCGAGGGTGCATGAGATTGCTGCGCCGGAGCTGGATCATGAGGATGTGGCGACGCTGATGGCGCATGACTGGCCGGGCAATGTGCGCGAGCTGCGCAACGTCTGTGCGCGCCGTGTGATGCAGGCGCGCCGGGGCGGGGGCACCATGGCGGCGGCCTTGACCCAGACGGGCGGGCTTGAGGATGTGCCGGAAACCCTGCGGGAGGCTGTTGCCGCCTTTGAGCGGGAGCTGATCGGCAAGGCCATCAAGGGGCATGAGGGGCGGATGGACGCCGCTGCGGAGGCGCTGGGAATCGGGCGGCGGACGCTGAACGAAAAGATTGTGAAGCTGGGTCTGAAGAAAGAAGCGCTGCTTTGATGGGTTGCGCGCAAAGGCGCACAGCCAAAAAGTTTGCTGCGACGGATGCGCACAATCTTGTGTTGAGTGCGCGCCTTAAGGCGCTGAAACCTAAAAGAAATTGATGATTTTCTTGCCCTGCGGAAATCCGCAGGGCTGACGTCGTGTCCTGCGCAAAATCCTTCATTGGCAATCTGATGCGCGTTGCGGCATGCTTTGGCCATAAGCACTTACGCAATCGGGAGGAAATCATGCGTAAATTGATGAGCCGGACCGCCGTGGCGGCCCTGTCTATGGCCTTTGTCACCGAAGCAATGGCCACCGAGTGGAATGTCTCTGTCTGGGGCAAACGCCGCGCTTTCACCGAGCATGTTGAGAAACTGGCCGAGCTGGTGAGCGAAAAGACCGGCGGCGAGTTCACCATGAACATCAGCTATGGCGGTCTGTCCAAGAACCGTGAAAACCTCGATGGGATCTCCATCGGCGCGTTTGAAATGGCGCAGTTCTGTGCGGGTTATCACCGTGACAAGAACCGTGTGATCACCGTTCTGGAGCTGCCGTTCCTTGGCGTGGCGAACCTGCAGGAAGAGATGGCGGTGTCTGCGGCTGTTTACGGCCACCCGGCCGCAGCGGAAGAGATGGAGCAGTGGAACGCAAAGCTGCTGATGACCTCGCCCATGCCGCAGTACAACCTTGTGGGCACCGGCGATCCGCGTGACTCGCTGGCGGACTTTGACGGCATGCGCGTGCGCGCCACCGGCGGTCTGGGCAAAGCTTTTGAAGCGGTGGGCGGCGTGCCAACCTCTGTGACCGCGACCGAAGCCTATCAGGCGATGGAAAGCGGCGTGGTGGACACGGTGGCCTTTGCGCAGCATGCGCACCTGTCTTTCGGCACCATCAACCAAGCAGACTGGTGGACCGCCAACCTGAACCCCGGCACCGTGAACTGCCCGGTTGTTGTGAACATCGACGCCTATGAAGATCTGTCTGATGAGCACCGCGCGGCGCTGGACAGCTCTGTTCAGGAATCGCTGGATCACTATGTGGCGAACTACGGCACGCTTCTGGAGAAGTGGGACAGCGTTCTGGAAGAGAAGGGCGTGGCCAAGGTTGAGATCGACGATGCTGTGATCGCGGAGTTCCGGTCCAAAGCAGCAGACCCGATCCGCGATGCCTGGATCAAAGACATGGAAGCGCAGGGCATCCCTGGTCAGGAGCTCTATGATCTGGTTGTGAAAACTCTCGAAGATCACCGTGCAACCAACTGATAAAAATAATTAAAATTGCGGCCTCGGTGAGTTCCGGGGCCGTTTTGTATCTGACGTGTGTCAGGTAGAAGGGGGAAGGATATGGCCGGTGCCTCTGCCGTGCTTGAAGACAACAGTGTGCTCAGCAGACTGGATCGTCACCTGCTCAAGCTGGAACAGTTTTTTGCATTGCTGAGCGGCCTTGCCGTGTTCAGCCTGATGTTTTTGGCCGCCTATTCGGTGGGTGGGCGCAAGTTCTTTGCGTCGCCGCTGTCGGGATATGTGGATTATATCGAGGCGCTGATGCCGCTGATTGCGGTGATGGGGATCGCCTATGTGCAGCGTGATGGCAGCCACATCCGAATGGATATGGTGATTGGCAAGCTCAAGGGCCGCGCGCTCTGGGGGGCGGAGCTGCTGTCTGTGATCCTGATCCTTGGGTTGATGATTGCCCTGACCATGGGCAGCTGGGCGCATTTTGAGCGCTCTTTTGATTGCGCGCGGCCGCTGTGTTCGCGCGACAGCTCGATTGATATTGGCCTGCCGATCTGGCCCTCCAAGCTGATTGTGCCGGTGGCGTTTTCGGTGATGTGCCTGCGGCTGGCGCTGCAGGTCTGGGGCTATGGGCGTGCCTTTGTGCTGAACCTGCCAAGCCCGGTGGCGGTGCCACTGGTGCAGTCGATCGAAGAACAGGCCCGTGCAGAGGTCGATCAGCTTGGGGATGCTGACAATGGATAACATTACGATTGGCCTTTGGGTCACGGGCGGGATGCTCCTGCTTGTGGTGCTGGGGATGCGGGTGGCCTTTGCGGCTGCGCTGGCTGGCTTTGTCGGGATCGTCTGGATTTTCTGGGCCAAGTCCGGTTATGCGCCGGAAAAACTGCTCTATTGGAATGAGCGGCGGGAGATCTGGGACGGGGCGTTGGGCAAATCCATTGCCATTGCCGGATCGGTGCCGCATTCCAAAGTGTCCTCACAGGCGCTGAGCCTCATTCCGACCTTCATTCTGATTGGCTATCTGGCCTATTACGCCAAGCTGACCACAGCGCTGTTTGATGCGGCCAAGAAGTGGATCGCCTGGGTGCCGGGTGGGCTGGCGGTGTCGACCGTGTTTGCGACCGCAGGCTTTGCGGCGGTGTCCGGTGCCTCGGTGGCGACAGCGGCGGTGTTTGCGCGGATTGCGATCCCGGAGATGCTGAAGGTGGGCTACAACAAGCAGTTCGCTGCGGGCGTTGTGGCGGCGGGGGGCACCTTGGCCTCACTGATCCCGCCCTCTGCGATCCTCGTGATCTATGCCATCATTGTGGAGCAGGATGTGGGCAAGCTGCTGCTGGCGGGCTTTATCCCCGGTGCGTTTTCCGCTGTTGTCTATGGTGCGATGATTGTGGGCATTGCCATGATCTTCAAAACCGTTGGTCCCCCGGTGAGTGGCTTCACATGGCGCGAGCGTTTTGCCGCGCTGCCGCCGGCTTTGCCGATTGTTGCGGTGGTCGTGATCATCATCTTCTTTGTCTACAACCCGTTTGGCGATGCCTGGGGCACGCCGACAGAGGGCGGGGCCGTGGGGGCGTTCATCGTCTTCCTGCTGGCGCTGGTGCGCGGGATGCGCTGGCCGGAACTGAAGTCTGCGCTTTTGGATACGGCCAAGCTGACGGTGATGATTTTCACCATCATCTGGGGGGTGCTGATCTATGTGCGCTTCCTTGGGTTTGCGGATCTGCCCGGCGCGTTTTCGGACTGGATCACAAGTCTTGAGATGTCGCCGTGGCTGATCCTGATCTGTATCCTGCTGGCCTATGCGGTGCTCGGCATGTTCATGGATGCCATTGGCATGCTGCTGCTGACTTTGCCGGTGGTGTACCCTGCGGTGATGGCGCTGAACGGCGGTGAGACCGTGGCGGCGGCGGACAGCACCTTTGGCATGAGCGGTACGATGTGTGCGATCTGGTTTGGCATTCTGGTGGTGAAGATGGCGGAGTTCTGTCTGATCACCCCGCCGATTGGCCTCAACTGCTTTGTGGTGGCCGGGGTGCGCGATGATCTGTCTGTGCAGGATGTGTTCAAAGGTGTGACGCCGTTCTTCATCGCAGATGCCGTGACCATCGCGCTGTTGGTGGCCTTCCCGTCGATTGTGCTCTGGTTGCCAAGTTTGGCCTAGGGAACCGCCCAATATATCGACCAAGCCTGAAGCCACCCACATAGGCCAGCCCGCGACCCTGGGTGGGGGTGAAGCCCCCTCCCATGGGGAGGGTCGGGGGCTGGTCGGCTTCGCCGCCTACGAGATGGTGACGTTCGCGCGTTTCAGGTTTTAAGGGCGCTGCGATAAGCGGCTAAACAACAGAAAGGGCGTCGATCACATGAAGATCGGCGCCCTAAATTTTAAAGATCATTTGATTTAATCTAGGTCATTGTCCAAAAATATCTGCAACGGCTGTATCCGGTCACATAGGCCAGTCCCCGGCCCAGGGTGGGGGGGAAGCCCCCTCCTGAGGGGAGGGGCCGTAAAGAAGGACTGGGGCTGGTCGGCTTCGCCTCCTGCGCGCTGGTGGAGGCCAAGCGTTTAGAAGTTTCAGAACAATGTTTTAAATCAACCGACAGGGCTGTCTTCGGGCTTGATGCCGAGCATTGCCTCGATTTCATGCAGGCTGGCGTCTTCTTCGGGTGCGTGTTCGCCGTCGGCTTCGATCACTGAAACGAGCTTTTGCACCACTTCCAAACGATGTGGATAATCCACGGTTTCGCGGATCAGGGTGGCAAAGTCCGGCGTGCCGGGGGCGGCGTGTTCGAGCTTTTCGCAGGTGGCGCGCAGTTTGGCGGCTTCAACCGGGTTGAGATCAAAAGACGCGGCAAGGATCTTGTCGATCGCACCGATTTCTTCCACGTCATAGTGGTTGTCTGATTTGGCCACCCGCACCAGCAACGCGCCAAGGGCGAGCTTTTCGTCAGGTTCGGGAAGAGGCGGGGTGTCTGGTGTTCCACGCAGGCGGTGAAGAAGCTGGTCCCAGATCATCCGTCGTAACCCTCCACAATGACAATGTCGCCGGTGCTGACCGGGTCGCGCAGGGATTTGGCGTATTGGTAGTCTTCTGAGTGATAACAGGCCAGCGCCGCCTCATAGGAGGGGAATTCAATCACCACATTGCGGCTGCGCGCGCTGCCTTCGGGGTTTTCGAATTTTCCGCCGCGGATCAGGAAACGCGCGCCGTGATCCGCAAAAGGTTTGGCATTGGCCTCAATGTACTTCTTGTAGCCTTCGGGGTCATCCACATCGACGCGCCCGATCCAATATCCTTTGGCCATTCTGCCCTCCCTGATCGCGGTATTTCTGAAGGTGAGCGTGCCAAGCGCGCACGGGAATGGCAAGTCAGGTTTGCATCAAATACCTGCGGGTTGTTTGCGCACATAGCGCCAGAGGCGGCCATCCAGCACCAGAAGGCCCAGAGTCAGCAGGGCAAAGCCTGCAAATGCGCGTGGGTGCAGGGTTTCTCCCAGAAACAGGGTGCCAAGCAGGATCGCAAACGGCGGAACAAGCAGTGTGACCAGAAGCAGGTTGCCGCTGCCTGCGGTGGCAAGCAAGCGGTAGTAGAGCAAATAGGCCGCAGCGGTGCCCAGAGCCGCACCATATGCGATGGAGGCCCAGGTGGGCGCGGAGAGCGACAGGGTGATCGGGCCTTCAACAAAATGCGCCAGCGGCAACGACATCAGCGCGGAGCAGGTGAGCATGCCTGCGGCAGCAACTGTAGGGGAGTATCCGGCGAGATGTTTGCGCCCCCAGATACTCGCCAATCCATAAGACAGTGTGGCCAGAAGGGCGGCAATCTGCGCAATGGAGCGATGATCAAAATTGGTAAGGTGGGTGAGGCCAATAGCCGTGGCCACGCCGAGAAAACCAATAAAGACCCCAAGCGCCTTGGGGAGAGTGAGAGGTTCGTCCGGCAGAAAAAAGGCTGCGAGCAATACTCCAAAAAAGGCTGTCGCTGCGTTGAAAATTGACGTTAATCCACTTTCGATGGTGAGCTGGGCAAAGTTCAACAGGCTGAAAGGGATCAGATTGTTGAGCAGCCCCATGATGAGAAACGCCCCCCAAAGCCGCATGCTTTTGGGAACAGGCATTCCGCGCAGCAGGACAAGCGCCCAGAGAAACAACGCGGCCCACAAGGTCCGGTGCGCCACCAGTGTGATGGGACCGATCTCATAAAGGGCAATGCGGTTGGTGAAGAGAACGCCGCCCCAAAGTGCCGCGAGCAGGAACAGTTCGGCCCAAGATCGGGCGGAGAGCGTTTTTTGAACAGTGGTCGTCATGGGCGCACCTTACTGTGGGTACGTATGCACTGCACTCCGAAAGTTGCGCAAAAGAAAAGCCCCGCCGGAGGGCGGGGCTTTGTATTTGTAAGTCCGACTGATGGTATCAGAAGTGGTAGCCGATACGAATGCCTGCAACCACGGCCGAGTTGTCGTTAAACTGCAGGTCTGGTGCCGCGCCACTTTGCACCTGAACGTTCTGATCGCCGGGAATGACATACTCAAGACCACCAGAGAAAACCCAGTTTTTGTTGGTGTCGTATGTCGCCGCAATACCAATGCTCTTGGAACCGGTTGTCGGTGCCAGTGCCGTGGTGGACGGGCGTGTGCCAGAGCTTTCATAGCCAGCGACAAGCGCTAGGGACAAAGAGTCGTTGATCTGACGGCCGACACCCAGACGATAGGTGTAGGTATCATCCGCGAAGTTCACCCACTCGATGTCACCGGCAAGGCCGGAAGTTGTGAGGTTGAAACCTTCCCAGCCGACCCAGCGAACAGAACCGAACAGCAGGGTTTTGGGCGCGATGCCGGTTTGGAAATCCAAGTTCACACTTTCAGGGAATTCCACGGTGAAGTCCGTTGCTCTGGACGGTGCAAGTGTGCCTGCGCCGATAAGCTGTTCGATGTCGCCGTCAAAACCCACGTCGATGGCGGATGCGTATGTTAGTGCGACCCGCAACGCGATCTCTGGCTTTTCATAGGCAACACCCAGAACGCCACCCCAGTCGTAGTCGCTGTCTGCGTTAAGACGTCCGTCGCCTGACTCGATGATGCCGTTCACTGAGAGCGCGCGTGCACCACCGTGGATGCTAAACCCGTTGCCAAGATTGTATTGGGCCAAGAAAGTCAACGCGCGGCTGTCGATATCGGCCTGAGCATCAAAGGGGAGCGCTCCACCACTGCCCGCGTTGCTGAAAGGGCCATCAGCGTAAAGCACATGTGCACCAAACGGCTGATCTGCAATGATGGCAGCTGACCATTTTTCGTTGAATTCGTGCTTGTAGCCGAAAGACAACTGATTGAAGCTTTGAGCAACATTATTTGCGTTGCCAAATGCGCCAGCAACCGCAGGTGTGCCAGTTACGTTTGGATTGATCCGGGCGAAGGTGAATTGTGCGTAGTCTCCCTCTTCGAACAGGATGTTGACGCCTTGTCCGGAACGGTCGATGCCGCCAGCGTAAGATGCTCCTCCAACCATCGCGAGTGCGGTGGCTCCCATAAGCATTTTTTTCATAAGATAGATGTCCCGTTTAGTCCCTGAGTTATTTTATTACTTGAGCAAAGCTATTCGCGCAGCTTTGCCCAAGTCAACTTAGCCAATTGGATAAAACTTCATTACTTTGCGTCACCTCGTCGCAGTAGTACTGCGGATCTGCGACAGTATGTTTAAGTAATTGCCCGCAAAAATTATGGTGGCCCCGACCAGAACCCATATGTCCAGTGGTTCACCATATAGTGTCATTCCTACAACAGCTATCAGTGGCAGCCGGATGAAATCGATCGGCATGACTGCGGCGGCAGGGGCGAGGCTAAGCGCGGTGGTCAGGCAGAAGTGGGCCACCAGCCCGGCACAGCTGATCAGGATGATCCAGGGAAGGCTCTCCCATGACGGGAGTGCGATGTCGCCATCACAGCACGCAAACAGCAAGCCAAGACCCGCTTGCATGACCGTCAGGTAAAACAGAATGCAGGTGATGGTTTCCGTGCGTGTGAGCTTGCGGGTGAAGATCGCTGAGAGCGCGAAGCCGATGGCGGCGGTGGCGGCGGCGATCTGGCCTATGTCGACGGATTGCGGGGTCGGGCGTGCGACAATCAGAATGCCGATGAAGCCAATGAGCGCTGCCAAAAGACCGATGGGCCGAAGGCGTTCTCCGAGCAGGAGCGGGGAGAGCAGAATGGCCCAGATGGGGGAGGTGAACTCCAGCGCAAAGACCTGTGCCAGGGGGATAGCAGTGATGGCGAAGAACCAGAGGTTTTGCCCGGCGAAATGGCTGATGTTGCGGATCAGATGTAGACCGAGATTGCGGCTGGTGACCTCGTGCAAGGTGCCCGCCATGGTTGCAACGCCGACCACAAGAACGATGCCGATGAAGCTGCGGTACATCATGATCTCGAAGGTATCGAGCTCCAGCGAAACGGCGCGCCCGGCGATGGCCATGGAGGTGAAAGAGAGGATGGCACCGCTCATCCAGATGGCGGCTTTGAGGGTGTCGTTCACGCGGGCACCTCGGTGATTTGGTAATGCCGTGGGATTCCAGCTGTGACCGCGGCCCAATCGGAGGCGCTTGCACGGGCCTGATGGGCGTCAAAGGCGGCCTGATCCACGAAGAGTTCCGAGAAATTGTAGCGACCCGCATTGGCGGGATCTTGGGTCACGTCAAAAGACAGGCAGCCCGGTTCTGCGCGGGTGAGCGCAATGTGGGCGGGCAATGCCGCTGCGACGGCCTCTTGGCGCTCTGAAGGGACATCAATGTGGCCGGTGAGGCGGATCATTGGGGCGGTTTTCATTCTAAATACGCTGCCTTTGCGCAGGACTGCCGTTCAGCCGTTAACTAGCCAGATCGCGCAGTTCCAAACAAGCAATGAATAGGCCTCTCTTCCCTTCAATCAAGGCTATGTAGCGAGGCCAGTCGTTGCATTTGATAGGAGCGGCTTGACTCAGGCGTTTGAGTGGGAGGCACACGCCTCAAGTTTAAACTGAGAGCAGATGAGCTACCGAAAGTACTTGCGGATGTTTTTGGCACCTTGGATCTTGATGACAGTCTTCCAGAAGGATTTTTTGAGATCCTTTGACCCGGGAATGCTGTCAATAAATCGGAGATGTTTTCCTAGGTCTTTATGCTTCTCGTAGACGGGGTTGTCAAAGTAGCGGAAGTCTTTCGCGGACTCGCCTTTCCCACCGTTTTTGGTGTGGTGGGACAGACGTTGAGAGGCTGCACGGTTGACGTGAAAGACCACGATCGATTCAAATACCTGCACACTCCAAACGCGGGTGTCTGCCTCAGGTGTATGGAACTTTTTGAACCGCCTATTGATCCTGTCGATGTGGGATTTCACATAGTTGACGAACGAATAGCGTTTCGGACCAAAGCCCCGCATGTAAGATGTGTGGGTGTCTTCAACGACAAGCATCCCGCCATCTTTGATGTGATCCAATGCACATTCTGTTGTGATGATCTGTTGCTCATAGGTATGACCGCCATCATCCAGGAGGACATCAATGGGACCGATGGCCGCTAGCGTTTCACGCCAGAAGTTTTCGTCGCTCTGCGAGCCGATGAATATTTCAAAACCATGCTCTTCCCATTTTTGGGCTGCGGGATTCAGATCAATGCCGATTATGCGCGCTTCGGGCCCAAAAAAGTCACGCCACATGAAGAGGGAACCGCCGTTGAGAATGCCAATCTCAACAAAAGTTATATTTTGCCCCCTATATTGAGAGAACAGCTGCTCATACGGCTCAAAATAGGTCGTATGCTTCATGCTTAGAAAAGGGCTGCGGCTATAAGCTTTGTAGACTTCAGTCTCTTCCATATTTTCGTCCATTCGTCTTAGAAATCTTTATTAACAGTCAAATTTAACGCGCCTCGCAGGTAGACCTGAAGACAAAGCCGATGATCGCCCATGTTACAGGGAACACGTTGAAGGCGCTGTTCTGTGCGATGCTCGTAGGCTGCTAAAGGCGGTGTGTTAACTTCATAACCGTTCCTCCCTGCGAAGTTGTTGCGCAGCTTGGGCGGACATGGAAGCGGAAACTTGGTGTCGGCAAAAGAAAACGCCGCCCCGGTTGGGAGCGGCGTAGACTGTTGAAGACATGAGGCGGCGTGCCTCACTCCCACTCAATTGTGCCCGGAGGCTTAGAGGTAATGTCGTAGGTGCAGCGGTTGATGCCTTTGACCTCGTTGATGATCCGGGTGGCGGTTTCGCCGAGGAACTCGTGGGTGAAAGGGTAGTAGTCCGCTGTCATGCCGTCCACCGAGGTCACCGCGCGAAGGGCACAGGCGTAGTCGTAGGTGCGGCCGTCGCCCATCACGCCAACGGTGCGCACAGGCAGGATGGCCACGAAGGCCTGCCAGATCTCGTCATAGAGACCGTGCTTGCGGATCTGGTCGATATAAACCGCATCGGCTTCGCGCAGGATGTCGAGTTTCTCGCGGGTGATTTCACCGGGGCAGCGGATGGCAAGGCCAGGGCCCGGGAAGGGGTGGCGGCCAATGAAGCTCTGCGGCAGGCCAAGTTCGCGGCCCAGAGCGCGGACTTCATCCTTGAAGAGCTCGCGCAGCGGCTCCACCAGTTTGAGGCCCATTTTCTCTGGCAGACCGCCCACATTGTGGTGGCTCTTGATGGTCACCGAAGGACCGCCGGAGAAGCTGACGCTTTCGATCACATCAGGGTAAAGCGTGCCTTGGGCCAGGAATTCTGCGCCTTCGATGGTGTCGGCGTGTTTCTGGAACACATCGATGAAGAGTTTGCCGATGATCTTGCGCTTGGTTTCCGGATCGGACTGACCGTCAAGCTCGCCAAGGAAGAGCTCCTGCTCGTCGGCGTGGATGAGCTGCATGTTGTAGTTGTCACGGAACATGGTGACAACTTCTTCGGCTTCGCCTTTGCGCAGCAGGCCGTGGTCGACAAACACACAGGTGAGCTGATCACCGATGGCCTCATGGATGAGCACCGCAGCAACGGAGCTGTCCACACCGCCGGAGAGACCACAGATGACTTTCTTGTCGCCAACCTGTGCGCGGATCGCCTCGATCATTTGCTCGCGGTAGGCGCCCATGGTCCAGTCGCCGGAGAAGCCAGCGATTTTCACGAAGTTCTCATAGAGTTTCGCGCCATTGGGGGTGTGGTGCACTTCGGGGTGGAACTGCACCGCGTAGAAATGGCGAGAGGTGTCCGCTGTGATCGCAAAAGGCGCGTTGGGTGAGGTGCCATAGACCTCAAAGCCCGGAGCGATTTCGCTTACGTGGTCGCCGTGGCTCATCCAGACCTGCTCGTCGCCCTCGGCAAACCAGCCATCCAGAATGTCGAGGGAGTTTTGCGCGGTCACATAGGCGCGGCCAAATTCGGCGGTGCCATGGCCGCTTTCCACTTTGCCGCCCAGCTGCGTCATCATGGTCTGCTGACCGTAGCAGATGCCCAGGATCGGCACGCCATAGTCAAAGATCTCTTGCGGCGCGCGCGGGGAGCCTTCGCGGGTCACGCTGTCTGGGCCACCGGAGAAGATCACGGCCTTGGGCGCAAAGCTGCGCACGAAGTCCATATCGACGTTCTGGTATGGGTGGATTTCGCAATAGACATTGAGCTCGCGCAGGCGGCGGGCGATCAGCTGTGTCACCTGGCTGCCGAAGTCAATAATGAGGAGGCGGTCATGAGAAATATCGGACATGTGCGCCGCATAGGCTATGGCGGCGTTTCGCGCAAGTCCCTGTGCGCGTTGTCGCGCAGCCGGAGGGCAAGGGGCTGCTTGTTTTTGCATCTGTCTGCCCGTCTTTTGGCTTGCGTTACGTCTGTGCCTCGTGCTTCAACTCGGAAAAACGTATATTGAAGGTATATACATGAATGAGCTGATTGATGCTGGGCTGATTGATGCTGGGCTGTTTGATGCCGCGCTGTTTGATGGCACCTTGCGTGTGGCTGCGCTGAACCTTGCGCTGGCGGTGTTCTGTGGGGCGCTGATCGGATCGGAGCGTCAGGTGCGCCAGCGTATGGCGGGTTTGCGCACCAATGCGTTGGTGGCGCTGGGGGCGGCGAGCTATGTGGTGTTTTCATCGCTCTTTCCTGATGAGGTGAGCCCGACCCGTGTGGCGGCGCAGGTTGTCTCTGGCATCGGCTTTCTGGGGGCGGGCATCATTTTTCGCCAAGGATTCACGGTGCATGGCCTCAACACGGCTGCAACGCTGTGGTGTTCGGCGGCAGTGGGGCTGATGGCAGGGGCCGGAGCGCCGGCTTTTGCGGCATTGGCCACGGGGCTGGTGGTTTTTGTGAACCTCGGCCTGCGCCCATTGGTGAAATGGCTGAAGCGTAAGACCCGCGCCGGGGTGCCGCTCAATCAGGAATATGAGGTGCAGATCCAATATGCCACCCAAAACGACCAGCATGTGCGGGCCTTAGCGCTGAAGGCGCTGACGCAGATGGGGGTGATCGTCACGGAAATGGCGCGCAGTGACAGCGGCGGGGAGACCGCTGTGCTGGATGTGTTGTTGACCATCGAGGAGCGCAGCAATGCGGAGGTCAGCACATTGCTGCGCCCGCTGATGCTGGATGAGCGGATCAGCAAAGTGGCCTGGGAGGCGGGTGATGGAAATTAGGTCCGGTTGACTGGACACAGCCATCACCGGTTTCAGTCCAAACTTGTTGGCTCTCGAACGCCGCCCCAAAAGCCTGAATCGTGCCGCTTCAATCATTCTTGAGGAGGCGCAGCCGACCAGCCCCCGACCCTCCCCACGGGAGGGGGCTTCACCCCCACCCAGGGCCGGGGAATGGCCTAAGTGAATGACTTCAGGCGTTGCAGATCTTGCTTCTGACTTCTGGCGGATCATGATTTGGCCTCATGACCAACCAGATCGATACGGTTCCATCAGCTTGTCAGCGGAGAAAACTGACACGCACCGGTTTGTGTTGGCTTGTGTCAATAAAGCTCAGGCTCTGTTGAGTTGTTCGGCTTGCACCGTGGAACGAGTGGGCAAATTCGGGGCATCATGTCGCATTTTTGCGTCAAAGGCCGTTAATCAGCCGCTTGCGGGGGCGGGCACGGGCTACAAAAATGGAGACAGACCAAAAGCCTGTGAGGATGAGACATGGCAGAAGCAGCGACACGGCGGCGTGGACGTGGGGGCGGCGGAGCCGCACGGCGCGCAGAGCGTACCGGCGTAAAAATCGAAACCGCAAAGTTCATTGAGCGCAATATTCCGCTGTTTGAAGTGCTGAATGAAGAAGCGCTTCAGATCATTGAAACCAATGCTGACATCCTTCTTGAAGAAGTGGGCGTTAACTTTGTGAACAACAAAGCGGCGCTGGACATCTGGAAAGAAGCAGGCGCGGATGTGGATTACGACGCCGAGCGCGTGCGCATTCCACGCGGCATGGCGCGCGAGCTGTGCAAGACAGCGCCGTCCCGCATCACCCAACACGCACGCAACCCAGAGAAATCCGTCGAAATCGGTGGCAACACGCTGGTGTGCGCGCCGGTTTACGGCCCTCCCTTCGTGCGTGACGCAGAAGGCGGCCGTCGCTATGCCACCATGGCGGATTTTGAGAAATTCGTGAAGCTGGGCTATATGTCCAAGTGGCTGCACCACTCCGGCGGCACCGTATGTGAGCCAACCGATGTGGCGGTGAACAAGCGTCACCTCGACATGCTGCTGGCGCATATGACCCTGAGCGACAAGCCGTTCATGGGCTCTGTGACCGAGCCAAGCCGGGCGCAGGACAGCGTTGAAATGTGCGAAATCCTCTTTGGTAAGGAATTCGTGCAGGAAAACACCGTGATGACCTCGCTCATCAACATCAACTCCCCGATGACGTTTGACGACATCATGATGGGCGCGCTGGAAGTTTACGCAAAGAACAACCAGGCCTGCATCATTTCGCCGTTCATCGTGGGCGGCGCGATGGCACCTGTAAGCGTGGTTGGCACGCTGACGCAGGTTCTGGCCGAAGTGATGGCCGGTATCGCGTTCAGCCAGCTGATCCGCAAAGGGGCGCCGGTGATCTTCGGGGCCTTCGTGACCTCGATCGACATGAACTCCGGTGCGCCGACCTTTGGTACACCTGAAGCCAGCCAGATCCTCTCTGGTGCGGGCCAGCTTGCCCGCCGTCTGGGTCTGCCGTTCCGCTCCGGTGGTGGTCTTTGTGGCTCCAAACTGCCTGACGCGCAGGCGGCTTATGAGACCGCACACACCCACAATGCGGCGCTGACCGGTGGTGTGAACTTCATGCTGCACAGCTGTGGTTGGCTGGAAGGTGGTCTTGTGTCGAGCTTTGAGAAGTTCGTCATGGACGCAGATCAGCTCGGCACCCTGCACAAGATGGCTGAAGGCGTGGCCTATGACGAGAACGCCCAAGCCATGGACGCGGTGCGCGAAGTGGGGCCGGGTGGTCACTATCTCGGCTGTGCCCACACGCAGGCAAACTTCAAATCCGCTTTCTGGCGCTCTGAGTTGCTGGACTACAAGCCGTTTGAAACCTGGGCTGATGAAGGGTCGCGCGACACCCAAGCGCTGGCCTCGGCACGTGTGGAAGAGCTGCTGGGGGCCTATCAGCAACCGGCGCTTGATCCGGAGATCGAAGCCAAGCTGCGCGCCTATGTGGCGGAGAAGAAAGCCTCCATGCCGGACGCTTTTGTCTAAGATGTGTTAATTTTGGCGGGAGGCCTGCAACAGCTGGGCCTCCCCCATCATGGCGATCAATAGGTCGACATGTTCGATCAGGGAATAGGACGCAGCGCCGGTTTTCCTGGCTTCATTCAGGGCGCTTTCCAGCGCGATCAGGCGGGTGAGAGCCTCGCTGTGACGCTGATGCTTCCCACTTCCAAACGATCGTCTAAGATGTTGGTCTCGCACGTATTCTGTGCATCCGGCCCGTGCGGCGCGGATCAAAAGACGTGGGCGGCGCAGCTCTGACAACCGGCGTAAAACATCCTGCATAGAATCAACCTTTCTTTGTGAACGCGGGCAGCAGATCACACCCTTTTCGGGTGTTGCGCGTGTTGGGAAACAGCGTGCGGGCGCGCATGTTGTCGTTCACGATTTGGAAACAATCCTAGCCAAGGGACGGTCGTCCAGTGCGACCTGCACGGCGTACTCAGGCTGTGTAAAACTGTTGGATAAGGCTGTGGATAACAACGGCAGGCAGTGTGACGTAAGTGACTTGGTAAGGAGAGTAACAATGCCGAAAGATCAATTGATCCCCGAATTTCCGGATTGGGTGCCCAACAGTGTGGCGCGCTATGTGGCGCATACGGAACAGGGGGTCTCTATTCGGGCGCTGGCACGGCGGGATGGCTGCCATGCGTCCACCGTGCTGCGGCAGATCCGCAAACTGGAGACCATGCGGGAAGATCCGTTGGTGGATGCGGCATTGGCGCGGCTGCGTGACGATCAGAAAAGCGGGATCGCCTCGCCTTTGCTGGCGGCGGATGCAGATGGGCAGGATCTGCCCGAGGAAGCGGTCTTGCGGCGCGAGGGGATGCGGGTGCTGCGGCGGTTGTGTGAGACCGGGGCGGTGCTGGCGGTGGCCAGTGACATGGAGAACGCTGTGGTGGTGCGTGATGGGGGCACGCGCACGGCGGTTGTCACGCGCCAGATCGCTCAGGCCATGGCGCTGAAAGACTGGATCTGCGCCACGCAGGTGGGGCGCATTTCGCGCTATGCCATCACACCGGCCGGGCGGGCGGCCCTTCGGGAGATGCTGGCCGAAGCAGAAAACTCGGCGCAGGGGTTTCTGGAGGCGCAGAATGCCTTTGAGGGCGGTCTTTCGCGGTTTGGATCACGACGCATTCACCATGGCGGGCGGGCGCGGCAGGTGCGGTTCAACCTCACGGAAAGCCCGCTGACCGCGCTGGCGCGGCGGCGCGGCAAAGACGGGGCGCGGTTTCTAAGCGAGGATCTGGTGGCCGCTGGGGAGCGGCTTCGGGAGGATTTCGAACTGGCGCAGATGGGGCCACGGGCGGGGCAGAATTGGGAGCGGTTTTTGAGCGGGCCGAGAGGGGGCAGCTATCAACCGGACGGGGATGCGGGGCACGGATCAGAGATCGCGCGCCAGCGTGTGGTGGAGGCGCTGGGGGATTGGGGTGTCGGGCTGGGCGATATCGCCCTGCGCTGTTGTTGTTATCTGGAAGGGTTGGAGGCTGCGGAGAAGCGGTTGGGCTGGTCGGCCCGATCCGGCAAGATTGTGCTGCGGATCGCCCTGATGCGGCTCAGGGATTTCTATCAGGCCCACAAAGGCGGCGCGGGCGATTACATCGGCTAACTGGCCGGGAAGAGGCGCGGCAAGAGAGCCGCAAAAGAAAAGGGTCGGCGCGCCTGGCACCGACCCTCAGATTTCCCTCTGGCAAAGCGTTTACGCGGCGGTTTCCACGTTGGCAGCTTCCAGATACTTCAGCAGGTTTTCCGGAGCGCTCTCGCCATACGGGTCTTCGCCGTGGTTGTCTTCGAGACCTGGCTCTTCAAACCATGCTTCAACAACACCGTTGTTGATGATGGCAGCGTAGCGCCAGGAGCGCAGGCCGAAGCCGAGGTTGTCTTTGCGCACCAGCATGCCAACTTTGCGGGTGAATTCGCCGGAACCGTCAGGGATCACGTCGACGTTTTTCACGCCCTGAGCTTCGGCCCATTTGTTCATCACAAAGCTGTCGTTAACGGACATGCAGTAGATGTTGTCGATGCCGAGTTCCTGGAATTTGGCGAAGTTCTCTTCAAAACCAGGCAGTTGGTAGGTGGAGCAGGTCGGGGTGAACGCACCGGGAAGGGAGAACAGGATGACGCGCTTGCCTTTGAAGTAGTCATCGCTGGACATGTCCTGCCAGCGGAACGGGTTTGGGCCACCTACGGCTTCGTCACGCACGCGGGTTTTAAAGACAACATTGGGGACTTTTACGCCAACTTGCATCGTTGTTTTCCTTAACAGAAGTTTGATTTTCCGTGATCTATAATGATTCCAAATTGGGGTGCAATGCTGCAGTTGCGTAAGAGTCTATTGTTCTCTGAAATTAACCAAATAGTTGTGCATTCCGGCGTCAAATGCATAGCTGTCATGCACTGCTGGTAGTGGCTGCCAGATTGACGTATGTTACATTCTGCAAACCCAGACGGTCGGGAGGACCCAGAATTGCGTGATCTGAAGCTGCCAGAGCAGCGCCACCCTGAGAAGGCGCACCGCAAGGACAATGCTCAGCCCAAAAAGCCCAAGTGGATTCGTGTGAAGGCGCCAACCGGCGAAGGCTATAACGCGACCAAAAAGATCATGCGGGAGAACAAGCTTGTCACCGTGTGTGAGGAAGCGGGTTGCCCGAATGCCGGGGAATGCTGGAGCCAGGGCCACGCCACCATGATGATCATGGGCGAGATCTGTACCCGTGGCTGTACCTTCTGCAACATTGCGACCGGTAAGCCTGACGGGCTGGATGCTTTTGAGCCGGGCCGGGTGGCCATGGCGGTGCAGAAGCTGGGGCTGAACCACGTGGTGATCACCTCGGTGGATCGCGATGATCTGGATGACGGCGGGGCGGAGCATTTTGCCCAGACCATCCGCGCGGTGCGGCATCGCTCGCCCAAGACCACCATTGAAATTCTGACGCCGGACTTCCTGAAAGCCAAGCCCGGCGCGCTGGAAACCGTCGTGGAAGCCAAGCCCGACGTGTTCAACCACAATCTGGAAACCGTGCCGGGGCTTTATCTCGAGGTGCGTCCGGGCGCGCGCTACTTCCACTCCCTGCGTTTGCTGCAGCGGGTGAAAGAGCTCGATCCTTCGATCTTCACCAAATCCGGCATCATGGTCGGGCTGGGCGAGAAAGAGCCTGAGGTCAAACAGGTGATGGATGATATGCGCGCCGCGGATGTCGATTTCCTGACCATCGGCCAGTATCTACAGCCAACGCCCAAGCACCACGGTGTGGACCGCTTTGTGACGCCGGAGGAATTTGCGAGCTACGAGAAAGCCGCTTATGGCAAGGGCTTCCTGATGGTCTCGGCCACACCGCTGACACGGTCCTCCTATCACGCGGGTGATGATTTTGCACGTCTGCGTGCAGCACGTGAGGCGCAGCTGGCCAAAGGCTGACGGGTGGGGGCTTTGCCCCCGCGCAGCACACTGCGTTCCCTGTAAGCTCTGAATTTTTGTAAAGGCGCCACGACTGGGTCGGGCGCCTTTTCTTATTGCGGAAGATGGATGTTGAAGCGGGCGCGGATCGCCTGATCCAGAATGGGATCAAACTGCGCGGCAGAAGTGGTTGCAAGGATGTCCTCCTTGCGTTTCTTCGCGTTCTCGATCAGATCCGGCTTCCCGATTTCCGCCCATTCCTTTGGTGAGGTGCGATCGCCAAGTGTTGGATACACATGATCTTTTTGCATACGGGAGAGGGTTGCGTCAGTGCCAAGATAGTGGCCGGGGCCACCGATGCAGACGTCCCGGATTTGCTCAAGCGCAAGGGTTTCGTCATCCACTTCGATGCCGCGCACACAGCGCAGCGCCTGACCAATGAGATCATCCCCCAAGATCAGGCTCTCGTGGCAGAAGCCCAGCAGAGAGGCATGCATCCCGGCCGCTTCATACACCATGTTGAGACCGGACAGACCGGCCATGACGTTGGAACACATCTGCTCCCAGCCCGCCTGCATGTCTGGCAGTTTGCTGTCGCTGGCACCGGCCGCTGCGCCGCCTGGGAGGCCATAGAACTTGTGCATCTGTGCGCAGCCTGCCGACAGCAGCGCCTGCTCGCCAGAGCCCACCGTCATCGCCCCGGTGCGCAGATCAAGGCCAAAGGGCCATGTGCCAAAGATGGCGGGATGGCCGGGTGCGATGGCATTCACATAGACGATGCCTGCGAGGCACTCCGCTGTTGCCTGAACAATGGCACCGGCAATGGTGGACGGGGCGGTTGCGCCTGCCATACCCGCAGAGAGCAGCAACACAGGCATACCGCCGCGAATACAGGCCTCCATGACCTCGCAGCTTTCGGTGGCGAATTTCATCGGCGGCACCACAAAGCAATTGGTATTGCTGACAAAGGGACGTGCGCGCCAAGCGTCTTCACCGCCCGCGATCATATGCAGGAGCTCCAGCCCGTCAGCGACATAATCAGGCTCGGTGAAGTTCACGCCCACATGTTTTTTGGTGCCCGCGCAGCAGGCGTAGATGGTGTTGTAGTCTAGCTCGCGGTTGTTGGTAACATCGCGCGCCACCATAGGCCGTTGCAGGAAGTGGATATTTTCCAGCTGATCGGCAATGCGGGCGGCATCAAAGAGATCTTGTAGCGTGCTATCGCGATATTCTTTGCCGTCGATGTCAACCATATGCACAGCTGCACCGGCGGTGCCAAAATGCACGCGGTTGCCGGAGAGCTGGAGATCATATTGCGGGTCGCGGCCGCGCAAAGAGATGTCTTTACAAGCCTTTGCGAGCATATCTTCGACCAAGGCGCGGGGGAAGCGCAGGCGGCCATCCTCGCCCAGAATTGCGCCTGCGGCGGTCATGATGTCGATGCCGCTTTGCGGGGCGTCTGCGAGACCGATCTGCTCAAGTGCATCCAGCGCGGTTTCGTGGATGCGTTGCATGTCGCGCTCAGAGAGTGGTTTGTACTGGCCGCCTTCCGTACCGGGGCGAATGGGACGGATGTCTTGTGTCAGCGGAGCTGCGCGAGAAGCGCGACGGGCGGCGCGACCGCCGGACCGGCGGGGAGATGGTGCATTCATGTGTGGGCCTGTCCTGTAAGTGTTGTGAGAAAATGCTTTCTGACAACGTCTTACGGACGACCCCGTGCCGCGCGGCCGCGTTCGGCCCCGATGGTGCGGCTCACCAGTTTGATTTTGCTGCGCACGCCTTGCATTGGCTCCTCCCAATACAAGGCAGTTTGTGGGGCCAAAATCGTCGCGTCCCGTCCAAAAGCGACATTTGTCGCGAACAGGCGTTTCACAAAGATTTTAGCCGGAATTTTAGCCCGGATTTCAGCGCGGTACCGGAGGTTGTTCCCTATGCGGGGACCTGCTTTGACAGCTTTTCAGCATGGGCCACGAGGGTGCGCAGCGCCGTTTCAAAGCGGTCGTCAGCAACGGTCATGGCAACGCGGATATGGCCGTGGGCGGATTGGCCGAAGCTCTCACCCGGCATGGTCGCGATGTGGTGGGTGTCGAGCAGGGAGTTGGCAAACTCTTCGCCCGACAGGCCCGTCGCGCGCACGTCGAGCATGATATACATCGCGCCCTGTGCTGGGATCAGACCCACTGTGTTCTGCTCGCTAAGAATGGCTTTGGCCAATTCGCGGCGGCGTTTGAAGGGGGCGGAGACCTCTTCTTCCAAGGGCTCCCCTTGTGCCAGAGCAAAGACGGCGGCGTCCTGAATGAAGCCGGGCACACCGTAGGTGGTGTGGGTTGCAAGATTGATCAGATGGGTGATGGCCTCTTCCGGGCCGGCGATCCAGCCGATGCGGCTGCCGGTCATGGCGTGGCTCTTGGACATGGAACCGACCACCAGCGTACGCGCGGCCATGCCGGGCAGGGCACGCGGGCTGATATGGTCACCTTCCCAGACCTGTGTGTCATAGACCTCGTCTGAGATCAGCCAGAGGTCATGGGCGATGCAGACCTCTGCGATGCCTTCCAGTGTATCGCGGCCGTAGACGGTGCCGGTGGGGTTATTCGGCGTGTTGATCAGCAGGGACGCCGCCCCTTTGGCAGCCTCGGCAGCGATCTCCTCGGCGCGGGGTTTGAAGGCGTTGTCCGCGTGGGTGCGGATTGGCACAGGCACCGCACCGACGCCGCGGATGGTGCCGGGGTAGGTGGCATAATAGGGATCGATATAGAGCGCACGCGCACCAGCGGAACAGGTTGCGGTATGCGCGGCAAAGAGCGCAGACTGACCGCCCGGTGTGATCAGGATGTTTTTGTAGCTGGTTGGCACGCCGGTGCGCTCGGTCAGACGTGCCGCCACGGTGTCGCGCAGCTCCTGGGTGCCGGGCACCATGGCATAGCCGGTGTGACCGCCACGTGCGGATTGATCCATGGCAGCGAGGATAATCGGGTCGGTGCGGATGTCATGTTCACCGATGGTGAGCTCGGTGACATTTACGCCCTCAGCTACCATGCGGCGGGCTTTGTAAAACACATCCCAGCCGTCAGATCCGCCGCCGGTGATGTCTGTCAGACGTTCAGATAGTTTCATGTCGCGCTCCCCGAATAGTTGTTGCGCCTGTGGTGGCTGATGGAAGGGCCGGAAGTCAAATTCAATGTGGTGATGGGGGGCATTTCCGCCATTTGTGGCGGCACGATGCTGAGTGATAAGGCGGATTGGAGTGGCAAGCGACGCATACGCCGAGTTCTGGGGTGTCGGGGTTGGAAGGGGCGCTGCCCCTGCCACATCTGGGATGTGGCCACCCCGGGATATTTTAGGAATGAGAAAAGCCGGTTCTACAGGTCTGATGGGGTGTCGCCCATCAGGTAGCGCGGGCCGGTGCCGCGGGTGCGGGCGCGGTCGTCGGGGTTGTAGAGTTTGCAATTGGACAGGCTGAGGCAGCCGCAGCCGATGCAGCCGTCGAGCCGGTCGCGCAGGGCGGTCATCTGGGCGATGCGGTCATCCAGCGCGCGGCGGAATTGTTCGGAAATGGCCTGCCAGTCGGCTTTGGTGGGGGTGCGGTTTTCCGGCAGTGTTGCGAGGGCGTCGCGGATTTCGGAGATCGAAAAGCCCAGCGATTGGGAGATCATCACAAAGGAGAGGCGCCGGATGTCGGCGCGCTCATAACGGCGCTGGCCGGTATCGGTGCGGTGGGGAAAGACGATGCCCTGTTCCTCATAGAAGCGGATGGCAGAGGGGGCGAGGCCGGTGCGCTCGGCGATCTGACCGATGGTCAAACCGGTGGGACGGAGGCGAATGGGGCGCGGTGTTTTCATTGGATTATTGTTTTTAAATGGAAAAAACTTCTTGAGCTCAAGTTAACTTGAAGAATTAGCCTGTGTCCATCGATGATTTTGAGGAAGGACCAGAGAGATGAAACTTGAGCATGTGAACCTGACAGTGCGTGACCCGAAGGCGACCGCGGCGATCCTGTGTGATGTGTTTGACTGGACTGTGCGCTGGGAAGGGGAGTCCATTCATGGGGGCTACAGCGTGCATGTTGGGGAGGCCGAAAGCTATCTCGCGCTCTATGCGCCGCCTGTGGACATTCAGAACGCGGAAAGCAGCTATTACCGGGCGGGTGGGCTGAACCATGTGGGGATCGTGGTGCGCGATCTCGACCTGATTGAGGCGCGGGTGAAGGCGGCTGGATTTGTGCCGACCAGCCACGCCGATTACGAGCCGGGAAAGCGGTTTTATTTCGAAGGGCCTGATGAGATTGAATATGAGGTGGTGAGCTATGCCTGATACACGCGGAGTGGGCCCGGTGGGGCTGTTGTTGTGGTGTGGCGCGCTGTTGGGCGTTGGCTTTCCACTGAGCAAGATTTCCTTTGCTGCGGGTGTGTCGCCGATGGTCTGGGCCTTGCTGGTGTCGATGGGCGCGAGCCTCAGCCTGTTGCCGGTGCTGGGTGTGCGGGGGCGGCTGTCGTGGCCCAAGGGGCGCATGCTGCGCTATGTGGTGGTCTCGGGACTGGTGAGTTTTGCCGGGATCAATCTGATGATCTTTGGTCTGGTGCCCAAGCTTGGCGCGGGGCAGGTCGGGATGATGTTTGCCCTGTCTCCAGTGGCCACATTGGCGCTGTCTGTGCTGTTTGGCATGAAGGCGCCGGGTCGGCTGGGCCTTTGGGGCATCGGATTTGGTCTGATCGGGGCGTTGCTGGTGGCCTTTGGGCAAGGCGGCGTGGAGGGCACGCTTTGGTGGTCGCTTGCCGGGCTGGCGATTCCGCTGATTTTGGCGGCGGGTAATGTGTATCGCTCGCTGGATTGGCCCGAGGGGGCACATCCGATGGCGCTGGCGTTCTGGAGCCATGGGGTGGCGATTGTGGCGCTTATGGCGGTGATGATCTTGCGCGGCGATGGCGTGGATCTGGGGAGCATTTCTGCAGTGCCTTGGGCCGCGACATTTCAAGTGGTTGCGGCGGCGCTGACCTTTCCGGCTTATTTCCGGCTGCAAAAGCTGGGTGGTCCGGTGTTGTTGAGCCAGATCGGCTATGTGGCGGCGGCGGTGGGACTGGTGATTGGTGTGCTGTTGCTGGGCGAGCGCTACGGGATGCTGAGCTGGATCGGTGCTGCGGTGACTGCGGTGGGGATTGCGTTCACCGTGCTGGCGCAGAGGGATCGGCCGTTGGGTATTTCGCTGCCTATGCCGCTTGGCCGGCGGACCCGCGCGCGGCTTGGAGCCTGTGCCGCGCCAGTGAGTGAGACATCCGCTCCGCGCATTAAGGTGCTGTAATATCGCATTATAACAGAGATGGCCCGGGGCGGCGCGTCCTGGGCTGTTTCGCGCCTATGACGTGCGCGCGGGCAGGCTTGCTTGAAGTTTCTTGGTCAGGCCGCTGCGCACGATGTCATAGGACACCAGTATGCGGTGGCGGAGCTCCTCGGGATCAGACTCCAGCGGTAGGTGAATCCAGCTGCGGTGAAAATAGGGCGCTTTGACACCGACACCGGCATCCATCAGCATTTGCGCGGTTTCGATGCCGTCGGTTTTCACGGACACGCCGGTGTTCTGGCTGCCGATGCAGGCAAACATTTTGCCACCCACTTTCCACGCATCATGCCCGCCGCCAAAGGGATCAGACAGCTCAGCGCCCGGAAGGGCCGCGCAGATGGTGTTGACGGTGTCTCGGCTCATGCGCTGAGTTTGGGCGGAGGGCGACAGTGGGTCAACAGTGATTAGAGCGCACTTGAGGGCAGAGGTCTCTTGACGGTCGAGGGTGCGCCGCCTAGGGTCGCCCCTATGAAAACCGCACGCACCATCATTATTTGCTGCTGCATTACCTGCTGACATCGTCACGCGGGCCGGTCTTCTATTTCAAAAATGAGAGAGAGTTGGTAAGCCCGCCACGCGAAACCCGTGTGCTGAGGAGCCACTTATGACTGAGATCCGAACCGAGATCACGCTGCACAACACTCTGAGCCGTAAGAAAGAGATTTTTACGCCAATCAAAGCGGATGATGTGCGGATGTATGTCTGTGGGCCGACGGTTTATGATCGCGCCCATATTGGCAATGCGCGGCCTGTGGTGGTGTTTGATGTGCTCTTCCGTCTGCTGCGGGAGGTCTATGGCCCAGAGGCGGTGACCTATGTGCGCAACTTCACCGACGTGGATGACAAGATCAACGCGCGCGCAGCCGAAAGCGGGCGGGCGATTGGTGAGATCACCGCAGAGACCACGCAATGGTATCTGGATGATATGGGCGCGCTGGGGGCCATGGAGCCCAACCACATGCCGCGCGCCACGCAGTATATCGACCAGATGATCACCATGATTGAAAAGCTGATCGCGGATGGCTTTGCCTATGCCCATGACGGGCATGTGCTGTTCCGGGTGCGCAAATACGACGACTACGGCAAGCTTTCCGGCCGCTCGGTGGACGATATGATCGCAGGAGCGCGGGTCGAGGTGGCGAGCTACAAAGAAGATCCGATGGATTTTGTGCTCTGGAAACCCTCAAGCGCGGAACTGCCCGGGTGGGAGAGCCCGTGGGGGCGGGGGCGTCCGGGCTGGCACATTGAGTGCTCTGCCATGTCTTATGAAATTTTGGGGGCGTCTTTTGACATCCACGGGGGCGGCAATGATCTGATGTTCCCGCACCATGAGAATGAGATTGCGCAAAGCTGCTGTGCCAACAAGGGCGCGCCGATGGCGAATTACTGGCTGCATAATGAGATGTTGCAGGTGGAGGGCAAGAAGATGTCCAAGAGCCTTGGCAACTTCTTCACCGTGCGCGATCTGCTGGATGGGCATGACGGCAACCCCGGTGTGCCTGGGGAGGTGATCCGCTTTGTGTTTCTGTCGACCCATTATGGCAAGCCGATGGATTGGACTGCCAAGAAGGCGGCGGAGGCCGAGGCGACGTTGCGCAAGTGGCGGACGCTGACGGCGGATGTTGCGCCTGCTGCGGAGGTTCCCGCCGAGGTGCTGCAGCCTGTGGCGGATGATCTGAACACCGCAGGCGCGATTGCGGCTTTGCACCAGTTTGCCAGTGCTGGTGATGCGGCCAAACTCTTGGCGGGGGCGCAGTTCCTTGGGCTGTTGACTGCAGGGATGGGCGCATGGGCGGAAGGCGTTGATCTGTCAGCCTATGAGACACTTTTGGCAGAGGCGCGCGCCAAGGCGATGGAGACCAAGGATTTTGCCGAGGTGGACCGGATCAAGACAGCGCTGACTGAGGCCGGTGTTGAGGTGCGCATGAGCAAGGCGGGTGTTGAATTGTTGCCTGCAGCTGGTTTTGATGCGGCCAAGCTGGAAGCAATCTAGATGGCCACAGGCGGTCGGGCCTTAAACGGCCCGGCCGAGATCATTGATACCAAGAAAAAGACGGGCCAGCGGGAGCGAGCAATGACCAAAGAACGCCTCTATCTCTATGACACAACGCTGCGGGACGGGCAGCAGACCCAAGGTGTGCAGTTTTCAACCGATGAAAAGGCACAGATTGCAGCGGCGCTGGATACGCTAGGCATTGATTATATCGAAGGCGGCTGGCCCGGTGCGAACCCCACGGACAGCGCGTTTTTTGAAACCAAGCCCAAGCTCGACGCGACCTTTACCGCCTTTGGCATGACCAAACGGGCGGGCATGTCGGCGGAGAATGACGATGTGCTGGCGGGTGTGCTGAACGCAGGCACCGAGGCGGTCTGTCTGGTGGGCAAGAGCCATGATTTCCATGTGACCAAGGCGCTGGGCATCACGCTGGAAGAGAACACCGAGAACATCGCCAAATCCATGGCCCATATGGTGGCGCGGGGACGGGAAGCGCTGTTTGATGCGGAGCATTTCTTTGATGGCTATAAGGCCAACCCGGAGTATGCGCTTGAGGCGGTGAAGGCGGCCTATGAGGCGGGCGCACGCTGGGTGGTGTTGTGTGACACCAATGGCGGGGCCTTGCCGCGTGAGGTTTACGAGATCACCAAGGCGGTGATTGCGGCGGGCATTCCGGGCGATCATCTGGGCATTCACACCCATAATGACACCGAACACGCTGTGGCCAACTCGCTGGCAGCGGTGGATGCGGGTGCGCGGCAAATCCAGGGCACGCTGAACGGGCTGGGCGAGCGCTGTGGCAACGCCAATCTGACCACGCTGATCCCGACACTTCTGCTCAAAGAGCCTTATGCCAGCCAGTATGAGATTGGCGTGTCCAAGGAGGCATTGACCGGGCTGACGCGGACAAGCCGCATGCTCGATGACATCCTCAACCGCGTGCCGATGCGGCAGTCGGCCTATGTGGGGGCCAGTGCCTTTGCGCATAAGGCCGGGCTGCATGCCAGCGCGATCCTGAAAGATCCGAGCACCTATGAGCATATTGATCCGGCTGTGGTCGGCAATGCGCGCATTATTCCGATGTCCAATCAGGCGGGGCAGAGCAATCTGCGCAAACGGCTGAGCGACGCGGGGCTGGATGTTGCCAAGGGCGATCCGGCGCTGGGCGACATTCTGAACCGGATCAAACAGGCCGAAGCCAAAGGCTACAGCTATGACACGGCGCAGGCGAGCTTTGAGCTTCTGGCGCGCGATGCGCTGGGGCTGGGGGCGAGCTACTTTGATGTGGAGCGCTACCGCGTGATTTCCGAGCGCCGCCGCAATGCGCGCGGGGCGACAGTGGTGGAAAGCGAAGCGGTGGTGACCGTGCAGCTCCCCAATGGGGCCAAGACCACCAGCTATTTCAAAAACGATCACGCCGATGATCTGAGTGACGAAGGCCCGGTGAACGCGCTGTGGCAGGCGCTGAAGGCGGATCTTGGCCCGTATCAGGGTGTCATTGATGACGTGCGTCTGGTGGACTTCAAGGTGCGCATAACCAATGGTGGTACTGAGGCTGTGACCCGCGTGATCATAGACTTTGAGGATGACAAAGGGCGGCGCTGGGCCACGGTGGGGGTCTCTGCCAACATCGTGGATGCAAGCTTTGGCGCGCTTCTGGATGCGTTGAACTGGAAGCTTGCGCAGGACGGCACTCGGGTGGCGGTCTGATGCGGTTGCGGGCGCTGTTGAGCGCCGAGGGGCGGCGGTGATGGCATCTGATGCGGCAGAGGATATCGCCGCCTGCGCCGCATTGGTGCAGAAGGCGGACCCTGATCGGTTTGCCGCGACCATGGCGGCCAAACCGGCGGCGCGGGAAAAGCTTTTGCCGATCTATGCGTTTAACGTCGAGGTGGCGCGCGCACCCTGGGTGACGCAGGAGAGCATGATTGCGGAGATGCGCCTGCAATGGTGGCGCGATGCTTTGGAGGAAATCAAAGCGGGCGGGATGGTGCGCCGTCATGAGGTGGTCACGCCTTTGGCACTGGTGCTCGATGGCGAGAGCGCAGCACTGCTGGATCAGCTGATCGAAGCGCGGCGCTGGGACATTTATCGCGATCCGTTTGAGGATGCGGCGCATTTTGAGCGCTATCTGGAGCAGACCTCTGGCGGGTTGATGCAGGTGGCGGCGCAGGCGCTTGGGACCTGTGCGTCGGAGGTGGCGCAGGACGTCGGTTATGCGCTGGGGCTGGCCAATTGGCTCAAGGCGATCCCGGCGCTGGAAGAGGCCAAACGCGTGCCGCTGGTGGATGGACGCCCAGAGGCCGTGGCGGCGCTGGCAGAGGCTGGTCTGGCGCGGCTGAAACGGGCACGGGCAGGCCGGAAAAGCGTGAGTGCGGCGGCAGGGCAGGCGTTTTTGGCAGCCTGGCAGGCGGAGGCGGTGTTGCGCCAGGCCGTGCGAGAGCCCGAGCGGGTGGCCGCAGGGGCGCTTGGCATGAGCGAGTTTGGCAAACGCGCGGGCCTGATGTGGCGCGGGTTGTCAGGGCGCTGGTGAGACAAGTCAGACGCGGCGCCTCATGGCGCAACGTCGATTTTGAGTATTTTTGGCAGAATGAAGATAGGGGCGCTTTAGGCGGTCTCTTCCTGGGGGCGCAACACCAGCCAGATCAAGGCGCCACCGGCCAGCATAAGGAAAGGCGCCATCGCGAGGTTGACGCTGGTCCAACCGGCAACGGCGCTGCCGCCGGAGCAGTTCATCAGACCGCCGGAGGCCAGTGAGGCCACGGTCACACCGCCAAAGACGATGAAGTCGTTCATGCCCTGCATGCGGCCGCGCTCGCTTGGCTCATGTGCGCCTGCCAGCATGGTGGTGGCCCCGATAAAGCCGAAGTTCCAGCCAAGGCCCAGCAGGATGAGCGCGATGAAGAAGTTTTCCAGCTCCACGCCCTGAAGCGCCACGGCACCGGCTCCGGCGAGGATCAGCAGGCCAAGGGCGAGAATTTTTTCGACACCGAAGCGCGCGATCAGGTGGCCGGTAAAGAAAGACGGCGCAAACATCGCCAGCACGTGGGCGGTGACCACATCGGCGGCGTCGTTCTGTTCAAAGCCGCAGCCCACCACGGCAAGAGGCGTGGAGGTCATCACAAGGTTCATCAGCGCATAAGAGACCATGGCGCAGATCACGGCCACGGCGATGCGGGGTGTGGTGATCAGCTCCCAGCGGCTGCGGCCCTTGGGTGCGTCCTCGGTCGGGGCTTCGGGTGTTGGGATGTCGATGAACAGAAAGAGCAGCGAGCCGACCACATTGAGGGCGATCACGCCGAAGTAGGTGCCCATGAACGGCACGATCATCGCATCGGAGGTGACTTTGACGAGCTGCGGGCCGACAATCGCGGAGAGCAGGCCGCCCGCCATGACATAGGAGATGGCTTTGGGGCGGAAGGCATCAGAAGCGGTGTCAGCAGCGGCAAACCGGTAAAAACCCTGCGCAGACATATAGATACCGGTCATAAAGGATCCCAACAGGAAGACCGGAAAGGAGCTGAGATAAAGCCCGTAAGCGCCGATGGCGCCACCGAGTGCGCCGCCCAGTGCACCGAGCAGGAAACCCACACGGCGGCCGTATTTCTGCATGATGTTGGAGATCGGCGTGGCCGAGAGCATGGAGCCCAGAACGATCAGCGAAATCGGCAGGGTCGCGAAACAGAGGTTGGACGCCAGCGATTGCCCCGCAAGGCCGCCAATGGTGAAGATCATCGGCATCTGGGCGCCAAGGAAGGCCTGTGCCAGAACCAGAATGAATACGGTACGGCAGGCGCGGGTGTCGTCTACTACAGTGCTCATGCGCCAAGCGTTAGCTTGTTCACTAGCTCAGGTCCAGAGTTGCGACATCATTAACGCATCACGATATGTGAATGTGTTTATCTGCAAGTGTGATTGCGCAGGAAACGGGTTGCGATTGTTGCTGTGCCGGGTAGGCGGGCTGGCAGCGGTTTCAGGAGTTGAGTGGCGCGTGGTGTGCGCTTAAAGCTTAAGACGAAAAGAGGGAGGCGGGCGATGACAGTGGGTCGGATTATCAAAACGGATGCCTGTGTGGCGGAAGGGGCGGCCTGGCTTGCGGCGCAGGATGCGCGGTTTGAGCGCGCGCTGGCGCTGACCGGGGATTTGCCCCTGCGGCTGCGGCCGGATGGGTTTGATCAGCTGTTGAGCGCGATAGTCAGCCAACAGGTTAGCGTGGCCTCGGCGGCGGCGATCTGGGGGCGGATGCAGGAGGCGGGGCTGGTGACGCCAGAGGCCGTGATGGCTGCGAGCGAAGAGGATTTGAAGGCCGTCGGGCTGAGCCGTCAGAAGATGCGCTATGCGCGGGCTTTGGCGGCAGAGGGCATCGATTTTGACGCGCTGCGCGAGGCTCCAAATGAGGTGGTTTTCAAAACCCTGACCAAAGTGAGCGGCATTGGCATCTGGACGGCGGAAATCTATGCGATGTTTTCGCTGGGCCGCGCAGATGTGTTTGCGCCCGGTGATCTGGCCCTGCAGGAAAGTGCGCGGATGCTGTTTGATCTGCCGGAGCGCCCCAAGGAGCGGGCGCTGCGGGAGATGGCGGAGGCCTGGTCCCCGTGGCGCAGTGTGGCCGCGCGGCTGTTGTGGGCGTATTATCGGGTGGATAAGGGCAGGGAAGGCGTGCGTTAGACCTCTTTGAGCGGCAACTCCGTCGGCAGGGGTATCTCCCGCGCACCGCCTTTGTTCTTCTTTCGGTACTTGCTTTGATAGGCGCGCCTTTGTTTTGTCACTTCATAAAGCACAATCCCCGAACTCGTTCCCAAATTCAGGCTCTCAATCATTCCAAACATCGGAATGGCCACGCACATGGAGCTTCGGCTAACCGCAAGGTCGCTTATTCCTTGGCTTTCGTTTCCGAACCAGACAGCCAGTTTATGGGGGGAGGTGTAATCTCCTTCGTGAAGATAAAGGCTCTTTTTGTCTTTGACGTGAGGCGATGTTGCAATTGACGTGAAACCGTTCTTTTCCAGATGGCTGAGACACTCTTCAGTGCTAGAAAAGCGTTTCGCAAAAGTCCATTTGATGGCCGAGACCGAAGATTTGGCGAGTGTTTTTTGTTCCCGCATGTCTTGCCAGTTTTCAGGCAGGGCGTTGAAAGTGTCGACGATATATAGCTTCTCGACCCCCATTGCATTTACGTTGCGAATGACCGTGCCGATATTACGAACGTCGTTAGGGTTTTCGATCACGGCAATAAGGTTCTTGCACCGAAAGTCTTTGATCTCGTCTGCACGCAGACGGGCCTTGGTTTTGGCTGTTTCGGATTTGATGTCTCGGGTCATTTTGTGAAACGCTTTACTGTCGCGGCAACTATTCTCTGTGAAGGCTACATTGTCTACGCGTAAGTGTACGCCATGCAAAAAGGGCGCCCCGAGAGGCGCCCTTTCTTTTCACTGTCCCACTAAAGCTTAGCAGCTGTAGTACATGCCGAATTCGACTGGGTGCGGGGTGTGCTCGTAGTGCTCCACCTCTTCCATCTTCAGCTCGATGTAGCCTTCGATCTGGTCTTTGGTGAACACGTCGCCTGCCAGCAGGAAGTCGTGATCTGCAGTCAGTGCTTCCAGAGCTTCGCGCAGGGAGCCACATACGGTCGGAATGCCAGCCAGTTCTTCAGCAGGCAGATCGTAGAGGTTTTTGTCCATGGCTTCGCCTGGATCGATCTTGTTCTTGATGCCGTCAAGGCCAGCCATCAGCAGCGCTGCGAAGCACAGGTATGGGTTCGCGGATGGATCTGGGAAGCGGGCTTCAACGCGCTTGGCTTTCGGGCTTTCCGTCCATGGGATACGGACACAGCCGGAGCGGTTGCGTGCGGAGTAGGCGCGCAGAACTGGTGCTTCAAAACCCGGGATCAGACGCTTGTAGGAGTTGGTCGATGGGTTGGTGAAGGCGTTCAGGGTTTTTGCGTGCTTCAGGATGCCGCCGATGAAGTACAGAGCTTCGTCAGACAGGTCCGCGTATTTGTCGCCTGCAAAGAGCGGCTTGCCGTCTTTCCAGATGGACATGTTCACGTGCATGCCGGTGCCGTTGTCGCCGTAGATCGGCTTTGGCATGAAGGTGGCGGATTTGCCGTAGGACGCGGCCACGTTGTGGATCACGTATTTGTACTTCTGCAGCTCGTCTGCCTGTTTGGTCAGGCTATCAAAGATCAGGCCCAGCTCGTGCTGACAGGACGCCACTTCGTGGTGGTGCTTGTCAGTTTTCATGCCCAGACGCTTCATGGTGGAGAGCATCTCGGAGCGCAGGTCGTGGCTGTCGTCGGTTGGGTTTACCGGGAAGTAGCCGCCTTTGACGCCAGGGCGGTGGCCCATGTTGCCCATTTCGTATTCGGTGTCGGTGTTCCAGGAGCCGTCGATCGCATCAACTTCGTAAGATACTTTGTTGATTTTGTTCTCAAAGCGAACGTCGTCGAACAGGAAGAATTCCGCTTCCGGGCCCATGTAAGCCACATCGCCGATGCCGGAGGACTTCAGGTAAGCTTCTGCTTTTTCGGCGGTGCCGCGTGGGTCACGCTCGTAAGCTTCGCCGGTGTCCGGCTCAACGATGGAGCAGTGGATGCAGATGGTTTTTTCGGCATAGAACGGATCGACATACGCAGAGGTGGTGTCCGGGATCAGTTTCATGTCGGAGTTTTCGATGGATTTCCAGCCAGCGATGGAGGAGCCGTCAAACATGAAGCCTTCTTCGAGGAAGTCTTCGTCAACGAGATCCACGTCCACGGTCACGTGCTGCAGCTTGCCGCGTGTGTCGGTGAAACGGATGTCGACATAGGCCGCATCTTCGTCTTTGATCAGCTGGAGAACTGCGTCTGCGCTCATTCCCTTTGTCCTTCTGATTGCTTTAGAATTTAAGTGTGATTACAGCGCGTCCGGACCGGACTCGCCGGTACGGATGCGAATGGCTTGCTCCACTGGGGAGACAAAGATCTTGCCGTCGCCGATCTTGTCGGTTTTGGCAGCGCCCACGATGGCCTCGATTGCGCCGTCCACCTGATCGGATTCAAGCACAACTTCGATTTTCACCTTGGGCAGAAAATCAACGACATATTCAGCGCCGCGATAGAGCTCTGTGTGACCCTTCTGGCGACCGAAGCCTTTGACTTCGACAACGCTCAGACCCTGGATGCCAAAATCCTGCAGTGCTTCTTTCACTTCATCAAGCTTGAACGGCTTGATGATGGCTTCGATCTTCTTCATGTGGAGGCTCCTCCTCAGGTGCGTTCTTGTCAGTTGACAGACCACTTTCGATTGGGGGTCACAATTGGATAGGGTAACACATTGTGAATGCGCCTATCGGAAACATGCTGTGTGATTAAAAAATAGGCAATAAGGCGCGCAAATAAGCGGAACTGAATCGCAGGATGCATCGAGAATGAGCGAAATTTTGACGGCTGCCCAAATGCGCGCCATTGAGCAAACCGCAATTGAGTCGGGCGAGGTCACCGGACTGGAGCTTATGGAGCGGGCCGGGCGGGGCGTTGTTGAGGCGATTTTTGAGCAATGGCCGGCGTTGGGCGATGCTGGCGCTTTGCAGGACAAGCCGCTCCGAGAGGGCGGTTTGGATGGGGGCCAGCCCCCATTCCCCCGGGATACTTCAGGAATGAGAAAGCGGGCGGTTGTGCTTTGTGGGCCGGGCAACAATGGCGGGGACGGTTTTGTGGTGGCGCGGCTCCTGCATCAGCTTGGCTGGGAGCTGGAGGTGTTTCTTAATGGGAACGCAGAAAAACTGCCGCCGGATGCACGGGTGAATTATGAACGGTGGTGTGATTTGGGGGCGGTCCGCACGCGCGCGATTGATCCGTCACCACCAGTGGATGATCTGATGGATGATAGTGTGCACATCGAAGGTCCTTGCGATCTTGTTGTCGATGCCATGTTTGGCACTGGGCTGACGCGACCCTTTAGGTCAATTTTCTCTATGTTCGCTGATCAGAATCTGCGCAGGGCCAAAGCCGAGGTTGGCTGCAAGGTTGTGGCTGTCGATATTCCGACCGGGTTGTGCAGCGACAGCGGCGCTGTGTTGGGCACATGTATTCCGGCAGACCTTGTGGTGACCTTCCATCGCAAAAAGCTGGGTCATATTCTGAAAGACGGACCGGCTTTTTGCGGGGCTGTGGTCGTGAAGGATATTGGTCTGCTTGGAAGGCATGGTCAGGTGATCCCGGAAGAGCAGCGCGTGCGGGAGGTGGTGAACCTGCCTGTCGATTTGGATAAACAGGCGCCGCACCACAAATTCTCCCACGGTCATGCGCTGATCCTTTCCGGTGGTTCCGGCAAAACCGGCGCGGCGCGGCTTGCGGCACGTGGGGCGTTGCGGATTGGCGCAGGGTTGGTGACGCTTGGGGTGCCACCAGCCGCGCAGCAGGAGGTGGCCTGTCAGATCACCGCGCTGATGTTGCAGCGGGTGGCGGATGGCGAAGCGCTGGCAGAGGTCCTGCAGGATGAAAGGCTCAATGCACTTTGTCTTGGCCCCGGAATGGGGCAGGAGCGCGCGCGGGATTTGGTGCCTGTGGCGCTGAAGTCTAAGCGCGCAACTGTTTTGGATGCCGATGCGCTGAGCGCCTTTGCAGACGAGCCAGAGCAGCTTTTTGAGATGTTGCATGAGAGTGTCGTGCTCACCCCGCATGGAGGCGAATTTGCGCGGCTGTTTCCGGATATTGCCGAGCGACTGGCAGCGCCGCCAACCAAAGGCCCTGCTTACTCCAAAGTGGATGCCACGCGCGCGGCGGCGGCGCGGGCAGGGTGCACGGTTTTGCTTAAGGGGCCGGATACGGTGATTGCCTCCCCCAATGGAATGTGTGGCGTGCACGCGGCGGTGTATGAGCGCAGCGCGCCTTGGTTGGCGACGGCAGGTTCCGGGGATGTGCTTGCGGGCTTCATCACAGGGCTTTTGGCGCGGGGATTTGCGCCTCAGTATGCGGCGGAAACGGCCGCATGGCTGCATGTGGAATGCGCGCGGGTCTTTGGCCCCGGATTGATTGCGGAAGACTTGCCTGAGACCCTGCCTCAGGTGCTGCGCACAATGTTGAAATGAGGTGCTGCTGCGCAGTTTGAGGCTTTTGGGGCGCGATTCAGTAGTTATCAAGCTCTCTTTGTCATGCTGGGGCCACTCAGACTGACACAGGGCGCGCATGTACAATGGCACGGTACAGCTTTTGGGCGTTGGGGGAATCTCATGTTTCCCTCTCCGGCAACAGTATTTTGGACGGGATCACGCAGGGCGACGGCAGTCACCTTGTGGGGGAGATTATCACGCTGAATGACAACGCGTGGGAAGAGATCTTTGTCCGCGACGATGACGCCAATGTTGACGACAATGACAATTCGCAAGTGCTTGATGGAAATCAGAGTTTCGATGGTGTCACCTATGGCGACAATCTGCGACTTGAGGCGGAGTACGAATTTGTTGTGCAAGACCTCAGCACCGGGGAAACCTACCGTATCCTGTCGGTGAACTTCAACAATTCGCAGGTCAGCTTCAGCACAGTTGAAGGCTTGGCTTTTGTTGACAGCTTCCCGCCCATCGGTGTGCCGCTCAAGATTATCTCGGCCAAGGAAGGCCCCGGCGGCAACGCATCGGTGCATGAGAGCGAGCTGGCTGCGCCGCCGTGTTTCACCACCGGCACAAAAATTGTCGTGAAGGGCGGCGAAAAGGCGGTGGAAGCGCTGGAAGTCGGGGATGAGGTGCTGACGCGCGACAATGGGTTTCAGAAGGTGCGCTGGCTGGGGCAGGTGTCTTTCTCCGGTGCGGACCTCAAAAGCCATCCGCAATTTCGCCCGATCCGGATCAGACGGGATGCCTTTGGTCCGGGGATGCCGCATCGTGACATGCTGGTGTCGCCGCAGCATCGGGTGCTGCTGTTGGGCTGGCGCGCGGAGCTCTGGTGCGGGGAGCGCGAAGTTCTGGCAGCGGCCACGCATCTGGTGAATGACCGCACAGTCACGGTGGCCCATGACGTGCCTGCGGTGACCTATGTGCATGTGCAATTTGACCAGCATGAGATCATCACCTCTGACGGGTTGGCCACGGAGAGCTTCAATCCCGGGCCGCAGTCGCTCAAGGCGCTGCCAAATGCCAGCCGGCGGGAGCTGTTTGCTTTGTTTCCGGAGCTGAAAACCGGCGCATTTGTCAGCGAAACAGCGCGTCCAGTGGCCCATCAGCGCGAGGCGCAAATCATCGCGCAGGCGATTTAGAAAAAACCTGCGCCGGGAGTGCGTTTTTCCTCTCGCATCCCGTTTCAAGCTTTGCTAAGACGCGCGGACCGTGCGGGTGTGGCGAAATTGGTAGACGCACCAGATTTAGGTTCTGGCGCCGCGAGGCGTGGGGGTTCAAGTCCCTCCACCCGCACCACTGGCTCAATGACAGAGCCCTATTTGCAGAAAAATCAGAGACTTAGACTTGTTGACGCACAGATAATGCGACACACAGCGTAGACACATTTCAATGGGTCTGCACACGAAACTCAAATACATTGATATGGTGTGTAAAGATAAAACCACCCCACGTTACCGCCGCAGAATACCAACTCGCATTCAGGCCGCTTTGGGTCGGTAGTGGTTTCAAGTCCACTTTCGCCAGAAGTCAGGGGCTAGGATGATCGCTGTATGGGAAACCATTGGCGTGAGTTTGATCGGTTGGTTGTCGAAACCACAAAGCGGATGAAAGGCGAAGACAACCGAAGTCCCGCGATGCTTTGGCGTGATGCCATCTTGAGAGCCGAGGGTCTGCTTGATGGGGTCCAAGGTCTGGACCGTGACGAAGCGCGCACCATTGTTGCCGAAGGCTTGTTCAAGCAAGGCGAAGACCCCCTTGTGGTTAAGGCTGTCTTGGCTCCGAATTTGGAAGCACCTGCGATCACGCTTTTGGATGCCCGTAACATCTACGCTGAAGAGCGCGTTCAGGGGAGATGCTGACAAAACCAAACGGCTTGAACGTCATGTCTCCCGAATGGAACACGTTTTGGGTCCGCTTAAGGATATGCCTTTGGTCCCCCTCAAACGGGAACATGGTCGCGAGGTTCGCGACTATCTCTTGAACACGTATCGCAAAAAGGACGGAAACAAGCTCTCAGTCGATAGAGTCAGTCGAGAACTTTCCATTATGTCTGCAATGGTGTCACTGGGTAGGAGGAGGATCTGGGGGCGCAGTGTCATGAGGTGCATCCTTCGCGGGCGTCAGGTTGGGGCTGGTGAATTGCGCTGCAGATAGGGGGGAATTTGATAACGGGGTGTAAAGAGCCTGTCTAAATCGGCCATTTGGCTGCGTTGACGTAGGGGTGCAGCTATCTCTGGGGGGGCGGCATTTTGCCCTTTCTACCTTGGGTGGTTGCTGTCCCAGACTGTGATTCGCATGGGCGATTCGTGCACGACGACGTCAGAAAGCGTGCTCAGATCAGCCTTGGTCGTAGTGATCCGAGCGCCTGCCTCTTTAAGCCGTAGAAGGATGTGCTAAATGAAGGGTCACCCGATTCATCATTGGGCTGCCTATTGCGCGCAGATGCGCGTGACGGGGCAGCTCCTCCAGACACAAAGCCGCAAGGAGCGTGTGTTTTGAAACCAGACCTACACTCCGCCGCGCGCCTGTCCGTTGGCCCCATGATGGATGGGGGCGACGTTTTGTAAAACCCTTTGTTTTGTTAGGTTTCTGGGGCCCTTTTGAAATTTGTAGCACCAATTGTAGCACCGGGATTTTTTGGGTGAAGTTTCGCGTTGTATTTTTCAGCACGGATTAGCGATCAGCGCCCCGACATAGTAAGCCATTTTTGCTGAGCTGTTGAATTTTCCGGGAAGGATGAAACGAAGCAAAAGTTTCTTTAGCTTGTTTCAAGGCTATCTGCAGGGGCAGCGCTCCTCTGAGCAAGGCCAACGGTAGCAGTCGCAAGTGCAGGTCATTTTCACCGCTGGCTCGTGCGAATTGCCCGCAATCGGGGCTGGCGCAGCAAACGGTTATTGGTCCAGACCATTCAGAATGATCCGGCTTCTCCTGACGACAGCTTCTTCGATTTGACCAAGAAGCGCGTGGCCGCCCGCGGGCATGGCCTCGACCATTTTTCGGGCTGGTTCCGCCTGCTCCAGGACAGCCCGGGAAAGTGCTTCAACGCGTTCGACAGCACCATCAGGCCTCAGGCCGCATTTCTTCGCTTCGCGTTCCCAATGGCGTCTTTCGAGGTAGTCGCCGTCTCGTTTTCCTCCGATGTCCAGTGCGAAGTTCCTGGTGATGCCGTCCCAGACAGCGGCACACATGACATCATAGATCGGGGTCAATTCGATCCCGTCACCGGCAATCAGGATCGAGTAGTTCTTCATATGTGCATCCGTATTGCAGCACAGAACATTGAGGACCATCGCGTCCCAGAGCTTCAGGACTTCGCCGGCTCCGGCAACCTGTCGCAGCCGATCCGCCATCAGGGCGAAATTTCCCTTGGGGTCGCGGAATTGGGAATGCTGGTATTTCGCGGACGGCGGTAAGCCAAGAGCCTGACAGAAGTCCTCCTGGTGCAGCCGCCGAAGGGCGCCACCCTGGTCCAGACGATCGTATCGTTCGACAAGAAGGTACGTGCGCTCTCCTGCGATGCCTGTCGTCACGAGGGGGGCAGGGATGCCAACACGGTTGGCAAGCGTCATGCAAAAGGCCTCGTTGTGGACACTGCCCCAAAGGTTTTTGCTGTCTGGCTTTAGGATGTGGCTGGATGCCGCGCCATCTATGGGAATTGCGATCTGGCCGTTATCCAGGACACGTACTGCCAGCTTGGTCTGAACCCCCGCAAGCGACATCGACACGCCATCGTCACCCGCCAGGAAGGGTTTTTTGGGAAGGTCGTTGATGATCCGTTCAAGCGCGCCTTCACTTTCTACCGGAATGACCTTTAGGTCCGTCGCGCCGCGCTCGGCAAATGAAATGGCCCCTGATGTATCCCGGCCTACCTGCTGCAACAGCCCGAGAACATCGGTATGCGGGACATCAAGGATCCGGGCGATCTGTCGAATGGCGTCGTTGTCTTCCGGAAGGAGGTTGAGCAGCCATGGGCCGAGCAAGTCCCAGCCATGAGGGTGCTCCCCGATGGGCATGGTCGTCGAGATCGGGAAGGCCCCGGGTTGATCGATCCATTCCTGTGCGTATTGAAAAACAGGAGGTTCCTTCCCGTCTTCCACGATTTCCCCAACCGGGTGCCGTTCAAAGTAGATCTTCAATGTTCGGTCCTCAAAGCGGGGGCAGTTTCGTATTCGATGGCCTTGCTGCCTGCTCGAACAGGGTCGAGATATTCAGACCCAGAGCTTCGGCAGCTGCCAGCGAGGGGGCGAGGTAGCTTGTTCCCTTTCCGCTTTCCAGTTCGCTGATAAACCGGCGATTTGATCCAATCATGGATGCCAGTTTTTCCTGCGTGTATCCAAGTTTCTTCCTCCGGTTTCGGATGCCGTCCCCGAATGCCTTGGCAAGCCTCTGCTCTGCGGTGCTCAGTTCCATATTCGTTGCTCTCGGTTGTTACATCTCTGTAGCAATTTTTCCAACCATGAGGTCTTGATACAGGTATGTATCATTTTCAGGTCGAGTCACCCAGAAGTTACGTCCTTGTAGCAATTATGGTCTATCTTGGAAATTGATACAAGTCTGTAGCATTTATGTGGCTGTTTTGGCTTTGCCTGTTCCGTTCCCATGAACAGCAAGTCTTTCTTCTCGCTCTCGCACCTTGTCACAACAAGCTCATTCTTGCCCATACTCTATCATTCTGCCGATTGCTGCGGCCCGTCTTTCCTGAATGTACTTCGCCAAATGGGTAAGGGGTATCCTGGAAGTACGGATCGCGTTGGCACCCTTGGTTGGGAGATCGAACTGAATCCTCCCGTTCTTCATTTTTCGCTCAAGCGCTTCCGGCTCGAGCCCAAAGTACTCCTTGGCCATCTCGCGGAACGAGATGTCTTCTTGCCCATCATGGCGGGCCAACAGCAGCATCAGGGTTGTCATTTCGTTTCCTCACCCCATCTGCTTCAGTTCTTTTTCGGCCGCCGCTCGTCGGGTATCGACATATTCAGCCAAATCCATCAAATGCACCCCTTTGGCACATTTCTGGCTTTCTTCTTCCATGAGCACGAGCGGAATCCGGATTTCACCTGACCGGATTTTCTCATGGAACTTCCCGACAGAAAGTTTGAACCAATCGCGCGCGACCGTTTCTGAATCGATGATCGCCTGGGCGTTGTACATCGCCATCATCATGATTGCCGTATTCATTAGATTTCCTCGTTTTCGACAGCCGGTCGAAGGAGCTGCCTTGGTTTGCGAAAACCGCCACCCTTGGCGACGGTTTTAAGGAAATGGCTCAAATCGATTTTTGCAGAAGGATTTTTTGTTGGGGTTTGAAACCGCATTTCCTGCGAGCCGCCGGCGAAAGGGAAAACCTGTTTCAAACTTGCGTCAGCAACCTTTCGGTCTCACGGATCGCGGCGGTCTTGTCTTCCAGCGCGCGTTTCGCTTTGCGGAATTGGCGCCAGCGCCACGCCAGATTGATCAGGTCGATGGCTTTGACATCGAAAATGTGCTCCGTCTCGACATCGCTTTCGAGAGCGCAATCGCCGAGACCTTCCCGGTATCCATTCGTGAAACGGCGGATTTGATCTCCAATGAGCTCAATGCGTTCCTCGTCCATTTTTTCGAGACCATGACGTTCTTCGAGACTGCGAAGCAAACCCAATACGAATGGCTTGCTCGTACCCTGAGGCACCAGACCGACTTCTCGCCACTCCTGTGCCAACAGGCGGCCTTGGGTGATCACCGCCAGTACCAATTCGTGCGTTTCGCGTTCGGTTTGAATATCCATGAAGAATCCTCCTGTGGGTGAGACCGCCCCATGCGGCCTCTCAAGACGCCGAAAGGGGGAGGACCCCATCGGCGGGTGCGCTCAGGCGGCGCGATGGATATCCAGTTGATCGTAGAGCCGGAGCAGGACATCCTGGAGAGCATCAGTCAGTAGGCACAGATCCTCGACGTACGGAGCGCCAGGGTCGATATCTGCGAAATAAGCCGATTCCGGTCGGTTTAGGTCGTGCACATGCTCCAGCGAAAGCAACTCATGGAGCCGCGCCAGCCCTTGTTGCAAACGTCGAGTGAGAACTGGGGCGTTGCAGATATCGTCGATCAGCGACAGGGTCACCTTCAATTCAGGTGGGCCGCCGAGCAGGAGCGAGGCGTTCTGCAGAGCTTCGGAGTGGAATTGCAGGAAATCCTGCAACTCGCCGTGGGCTGGGGTAGTCAGGTCGAACATAGCGTTCTCCTCAGTTACCGAACGCAGGACGCGCGCGGCTTCAAGACCCGGTCGGGTTTTCGAGAGATCCCGGACTGACCTCGCATGACCGGCCCGGGTCCCCACACTCTCGAAACGAGGAACCGTTTTTATGCGATCCCTGAGGAGCTTGCGTTTCCGGTCGCGCCCTCAGCCAAAAGGGTGCGACCGGAAATGCAGGATCCATCAGGGTTTGCCCGACCATCCTGGAAGTCCTCGGATTTTTCTCCGGACATGTCTGTGCCGACGCTGTTGCCGCGGGGCTGTCCGCCGTAGGCTGCATGTCATGATTGCCCTTGGTGTGCCCCGATGGGGAGGTGGGTGGGGGCTCTTTTCTTTCCCTGGTGCGCCAAGGGCCACTGGCTACGCCCCTGAAGCGGGCACGGACCTGTCCGGCATCATGCCGCCTCAAGAACAGGGAGCATTCCGGCGCGTTTCAACTCGTAATACTTGGTTCGGCCGATGCCGAGTTTTTCCCAGGGCTTTTCACGCGAGGCGTTGTGCTTTGCCAGGTATTCCTCCCGGGACACGGCGCCATTCTCTGAGCGACGCCGCCGCTCCGCTTCCGCCTTGCGGCGCCTTCTTTCCGAATCCGGGATGACTTGCTGCAATCCAAGACTGCGCGCCATTTCCGGCGTGATGTCGAGGCCCTCTGCGATCGTCGCGCCTTTGTAGTGATAGCGTCCGTCATTCCAGACCGAGAATGTCCTGACGGACCTGGCCTTCTTCACTGCCTGCCTGGCGATTGCATTGACTTCCCCCGGCTTCAGCCCAGGTGTTGCCGTGGCGGCCATCTTCAGCACTTCCCCTTCGATGTCCCTGATGCCCGGAATGTGCGTTAGGCAAGTCGCGTGGAAATGCAGCCAGTTGTTCCGTAAGCCGGTCGGGATCACGCCGCCATGGGCATTTCTAAAGACTTCCAGATCATCCAAGATCAACTTGAAACGCTTCGCCTGCGGCAGCCCCTTGGGCACTGATATGCCACCGGGCCGCTTCTTCCCTTTCTTCTGCTTCTTACGCTCCTCCAATTCCTCGCGGGTCGGTCTGCCGCTGGCCCTGAAGATTTGATCTGCCAGGGCATCAAAGCCGTAACGTCTTCCGGTGCCGCCCGAGATACGGACCTCCTTGCTGGATTTTTCATTGATGGTGCCGGGGATACGAAAAACCCTTGTGGCATCCCCGCAGACCTTATCCGCCCCAAAAGATGTGGAGAACTCGATCAGGGCGCGCATCGCCCCCTGCCAGCGCGGGAGCGCCGAAACCGGGGTTTGCTCGATCAGCCAGATAGCAGCGAGGCCCCGGCCAGTGTGGATGAAGATGGATGGCTGTGGCATTCCTGAAACCAGCAGATGCGCTGAATATGCCGCCTGCACCTCGTCCGGTGATTTCCCACGCCATGGCGGGGCGTCGAAATAGTCGAGATCTACATAGAGCGAGTTCAGCGCAGCGAGGTGCCTGCCTTGTCGCCCCTTCCAGAAACGGTTGAGGGTCAGAAAGCTGGTTTGATCAAGGAACAATGGCATCTGCATGACCATGCCTGCGTGTTCGAGCGAGTAGTTCTCCACTTCGTCGTCGCCTTGTTTGCACAGAACCGCCGCGCGTCCGCGGGAGCCTTCAGGGTGCAAAAGGCAGAAATATTCCTCTGCAGAGAGGTCCGAAATCTGGTCGAGCGGGGCGAATTCGCTGGGATCTGCATGCTTCATCCCCAGGAATTATGTCCCGCGCCGATATCGCGGAAAAAATTGGCTTGAATTGGTTTTCAGACTAAAACCAGGCACACGCAGCAGCGGACCCGAATGTCTGTCAGAGACATTCAGACAAACTTATCTGACTTACTTATTGACAAACTTTCAGACTTAACAAACACACAAACAAACTGACATTACTTACTTTTCCAGGCTGGACGAATAATTTTTGAAAGTTTGTTTTTCCGTTTTTTGAAACGAACCCAATTCCCTCCTGCAAACGGCAACAACAGGAGTAAATCATGCCTCGCACGCCTCTCAATTCCGACGATAAGATCATCGAAACCGGTGAAACCCTGGAGAAAAAACTCGGCCGGGAGATCACCGCCACAGACATTCACAAAGCCTTCGAAGGCAAGGGCAACTACGCTCGAATTCGTAGGGTCTGGGAAGATCATCTTGCAACGAAAGATGAAGAACAGCCTCAGGCCGCCCAGCTGCCAGAGGACACACAAGAACAGATCAGCAAGGCGGTGACTGCGCTTGAGGCAAGTATGGAGACCATCGTTCGTGGACAGATCGCCCGGATGACGGAGCAAAATGTCCGGCAATTCGCCCTCCGTGAACGCGACTATGCCATGCTGGAGGCCGAACATGCGAAGAAAGTTCAGGCGCTGGAGGAAGAGATTGTTTATTTGACCGACTGCCTGGACAAGCTTGAAGCAGAAAAAGTGGTCACCTATGTCGATGCCCCCGACGACGCACCCGCACAACCCGAGGCGTCAGAACCGGCTCCGGCTGCGGCCGCCCTGGCGGCGGGTCGTAAACTTCCAAATCGACCTCTGAAGAAAACTCGTCCGGCTGCTCGCAAGATGGCTCTATCACTCCCGCCTGTGCCGAAGAAATCGCCATCTCCCACATCGAAGCCGTCCTGACGCTATCGAACTGTGCGGAGGCTTCGACGGTTTCCTCCGCTTCCGCGGCAGTACTTGCATTCTGAAGCCGGCGTTTTTCAGCGTCGGCTTTTTCCTTTCTTTCGGCTTCCCGTTCCGCCGCAATCCGGGCAGAGTCTTTCATTCGGTCCTGTTCGCGCTGTAAGGCACGCAGCTGCAACCAGGAACGCCAGAGCCCATCGTTGTGCTCGCGAACTTCAGCCCGGCGTTGCGCCGCTGTGCTGATGTCGCCTCCATCATCTTTCAGACGGCGCGACCTTTCGGCCCGACGTGGTCCCAGATGATCCTGTGGAATGAGGCCGGCTGGGGCATCCCCCGCCTTAGCCATGTCTTCGTAGGATCGCAGATCGACCCGTACCGGCGAGCCGATCCGTTTCAGCGCCGCATTGGTTCTTTTCTGCCACTCCTGACGAATGCGAAGGACCTCTTCGGGGCCGGTCTTTTTGTCATCCAGAATTCTGGTCTTGTTGCTGAACTCGCCGGTTTCCGGGCAAACCTTTCGGGTCGTGAGCAGGATGTGTGCATGAAAATTCCGATTGGTCTGCATCGGGTCGAAAAGCGCTGCCAGGTATTCCTCGGAATCCGTGCTCAGCTTGCCGGCGTTATGACGCCGTTCCACGCCCCGATCAAAAAAACGAGGCGCATGGATGTCGGCCTGGACGGCAACGCCATATTCGTCACGCAGCCATAGAGAGATTCCACGAACAAGCCTCACCTGTTCGGCCAGCGGTAGCTCGGCCGGCAGAGAGGGGCGCAGTTCCCTGATGACCCGGGCATTGCGCCGGACCTCCGCACGCTCTGCTGCGTTCCATAGAGCTTCGGCATCGTCGCTCCAGTTGATGAGTTCATGCGAAAGAAGCCCGCCACGTTTACCTGCTCGAAATCGCTGCCCCAGCCGCTCGTCTCGGTAGGACGTGCGGGCGGTATAGGCGGCAGATTTGACGGCAGATCTGCCATCAGTGCGGGAATGAACGACGACCTCAAGTCGACTTGCTGGGTGTATCATCATGAGGATATCGGGCCCAATCCCGGTATCCGCTCCTCAGCCCCGCCGGCCAGGCGCGCAGGCAAACTTTAGTTTGCGTAACTGCGCGCATCACCTTTTTGAGGTGTGCGGGGGCCGCACTGTCGACGGCCAGATGAATTCAATTTCGATTCGCAGGAGCAGAAACGAGATCAGGGATCCATTTCCTGTTCGATGAAGTGCAGAATAGAGTGATAAAATGGCAAACCTCGAAACTCAAATTGAACAGGCGCAGCAGCGCTTGCGGGATCTACAGGCGAAGGTACGCAAACAGAAGCGTAAGAATGAGACCCGAAGGTTAATCATCTACGGTGCGGCCGCTCTTAGACTGCTGGACAATTTGGAAAGCGATAAGCAGGCCCGTTTTTTAACGCGGCTACACTCCGAGATAACCCGCTCCTCGGATCGAGAATTTCTGGGCCTCAAAAAACTACCGGATACTTCAAATTAGTTTTCCGAATTCCCCGAAGCGATCCCAATTACTTTTCGGGCGAATAAATGCCCAACGCTAAAAAACTGATATGAAAGGAAAAAGCATGCCCAAATTGATTGACGGGCCAAAGGACTACATTAGCGCAAGGCAGATGGGCCATATGCGTTTTACGAAGCAAGTATATTGAACGCATACAACGTCACAGAGTGGCTTCTCGGATACGCAAAGGATGCGGTTGAAAAACCACGATACCGTTTGGGGCGATTTCGGTGATGCTGGTGGCATCCTCGCCACCTATGTTTTGCAGTTCCAAGATGACGAAACTGGTGTAATTCACGAAGAGACCTTGAGTGCTGCGGACATCACACCATGAGGTGTGAGCATTCTGAATGCAGCAGCAAAAGGTGAGGATGTAGAAGCTTTGTTAAAAGACTGGCGCGACGATATCTATGATGAAGCCAACAAACCCCAGTAACAGTCCCAGAGGTCCCCGCGCGGGTTTCGCCTGGGGACCAGAAGATATGGGCGATCACGCGATCAAGGCGGCGCGAGGCTTGCGCCGCCCAAGCAGGCCCCGCCTCTTTTGAGGAGACCTTGCCTTAGGGGGGTGAACTCCCTGACGTTCCTGATCAGGCGTTTTGGTCTGGAGGTTCGCATACAGCCGTTCCCAGCCAATACCTTCACCGGGAAACTGACCAATGACTACGTCGCCTTCGGAATTGGGTGCAAACCGCGGGTCTGATGGCTGCACCCGGACACGCCGCTTGCACATGAAACGCGTCGGCTTCATCAGGTTGAGCACCGCCAGATTGGCTGCATTCTTCACCGTCAGGGAGAATTCGATGAGTTTTTCAGGAAAGATGGATGTTCCGTAGGCTAAAACAGCTTCGCCAGTCACATCATCAACATGGATGACCAGACAGGGGCGGTCCTTGTCGCCGGGGCCGTCGGAATGAGGGAAGCGGAATGAAACGATGTCGCCAGTGGAAAGCGGACGTGCTGCGCCCGGCACATGTGCCGTCTGATGGGCTCCAAGATTTGAGGAAGATCTTGTCGCCCCTTCTTCAGATCCATCCTTCGGATGTCTCTGAATGCTCTCATCGAGTTCATGTGAACCGGAGCGACATAAGCTCTGCTCCGGTCTCACTGAACTCTGAAGAGAGCTAAGTGCAGAGTTTTTTGGGTTTTTCTCGACGCCGTTCAAGGGCGGTGAAACAAAACTTTATGCCGAAAATGCAATTAAAGTGGCTTCGGTTTTTGAATTTCGGCCAATGTAAAATACGCCACGCGACGAAGGCGACTAAAGAGGGGTACGATCCTGCGACATGAACGGAAATGGGTAGTTCACGCGATCAGAGAAGGACTCTGGGACCGTATTTCTTGGCTACCCTCGCTACAAGAACGAAATATGAACAAATTTGTGGGAAACTGAACAGATAGTTACTAATACTGGCCTGGACCGGGCCGTTATACCCATATATAGTGCATAAAAAAGAGGTGCGACCAGGATGAGCCAAGGCTTCACATTTATTGATCTTTTCGCCGGAATCGGTGGTTTGCGCCAGGCTATGGAGAGCATCGGCGGGCAATGTGTCTTCACGAGCGAGTGGGATAAGTTCTCAAAACAGACTTATGAGGCCAACTACCGCGACAACCGTCCGATCGTCGGCGATATTCGTGAAGTGGCTGCCGAAGACATCCCACCGCACAATGTGCTGTGTGCCGGTTTCCCCTGTCAGCCATTCTCCTTAGCCGGTGTTTCCAAAAAGAACTCACTCGGCCGAGAGCATGGATTTCGTGATGAAGCACAGGGAACACTGTTCTTTGATGTTGTCAGGATCCTTGAGCATCATCGGCCTGAAGCCTTCATGCTGGAGAATGTCAAAAACCTGACGAGTCATGACAAGGGAAAAACCTTTGAAGTGATCATGGGCGCTTTGCAGGAACTTGGATACTCGGTGAAGGCTCAGGTGATCGACGCTCAGCACTTCGTTCCTCAACATCGCCAGAGGATTGTGATCGTTGGCTTCAAGGAAGACACCGGTTTCACTTTTGAAGACCTCCAGATGAAGCCGAAGGGCAGTATTAAGCTTGGGTCGATCCTTCATCCTCAGAATGGAACGGAGGCAGCCGAAACTCCTTATACTGAGGGCCCGGATGCCACAGTGAACCCAAAATACACACTGACGGATAAACTTTGGGAATACCTGCAGAACTACGCTGCCAAACATAAAGCCGCAGGAAACGGCTTTGGGTTTGGCTTGGTTGGACCCGAAAATGTCTCTCGAACGCTGTCCGCTCGTTACCACAAGGACGGGTCTGAGATCCTGATTGATCAGGGGGAGGGTTGTAACCCTCGCCGCCTGACACCGCGTGAATGCGCTCGCCTCATGGGATATTCTGATGACTTCAGAATTCCGGTGTCTGACACCCAGGCCTATCGCCAGTTTGGGAACAGCGTTGCCGTTCCGGTGTTCAAAGAAGTTGCACGCATCATGGCACCTCATCTTGCGCACGTGATGGACAACCGCCCGAAGGAGGCAGTCTCTGTCTGACGTTCACGATCCAGCTACCCGCAGCCGCAATATGTCGGCTATTCGCAGCAAAAATACCAAGCCAGAACTTCTGATCCGCCGTGGGCTTCATGCCCGCGGCTTTCGCTTTCGCCTTCATGAAAAGTCGCTCCCTGGGACACCAGACATTGTCCTTCGCCGATATAACGCTCTGATTGATGTGCGGGGGTGCTTCTTCCATGGTCATAACTGCGATCTATTCCGGCTACCGCGCACTCGAAGGGATTTCTGGGAAAGCAAAATTTTCTCGAACAGAGCGCGCGACATCAAAACAGCAAAGGAGCTTCGGGCGATGGGCTGGAGGGTCGCTACGGTCTGGGAATGCGCCCTCCGTGGCTCAAAGAAAATCAATTCGGAAACTGTTATTGACTCTCTCTCCCAATGGTTGTCCTCTGACGAAAAATTATTTGAAATCAGAGGCGTCGACTCATGTTCACCTCCCTGAGCAACCTTATTTCAGCAATGCAAGATGCGGGGGCGGAGCGATTTTATGCGAAACGTCTTGCCCCAAATGACAACTCGAAGAACCAAGTTTACCTGGGTGGCGGCTTTGATGCGCTCAACATCATCCCGCATGGTGATATCGAGACCGATTTTTCTGAGAAAGCAGGATCTGTCCGGCGGCGCGACAAAGCTTCTGTCGAGTTCTATTGGATAGACAGCCAGGGAGCATGGCGAGCACCCAACGCCCAGCTCATCCTTTACCCCAAATACCCCGAAGTCAGAATGTCGGGCTTTCTGCAGAAAGCTGCGAACGCACCGAAGGGCCTCATGGTCTCTCGCGATGAAGGAAGGGTGATGTTCTTCGGTGTTTCCCCCGAGGGGCGTGTTTTTGGCTATGTAGACGCCCATGATTCAGACATAGTCGCCGAGCTTGACGATCTGGGTGAGTTTCCGTCGGAAGGTGTATTCTCGAACATCACCCGTCTGGTAACCACCGCCAGCCGCGACCCTCGTGAGATTCTTCTGGAAGCACTTCGGAACGTTCATGGAAAAGGCTGGATTTCCGGTCAAAGACTGCACTCCGATGGGGTAATCAGGCCGTATTCCGCACAGAATGGTGGTGGATATACTCTCGAAGCTGAACTGGGGATTATCCCCAACGGAATCGCGGAGCCTGACTTTATGGGATGGGAGATCAAGCAGTATTCAGTCAGGGATTTCGTGAATTTTCGGGCGAAATCACCAGTCACATTGATGACTCCTGAGCCAACCTCAGGCGTATATTCTGACAATTTTCCGCTGTTTATGAATGACTTCGGTTACGACGACACTAAAGGCCGACCGGGGCGCCGGAACTTCGGCGGCATTTACAAATACGGATCCGAAGCGCACGCGCGCACTTCGGTTCGGATGATCGTTGAAGGATACGACACGGAAAAGGGCAAGATTGACGACATGGGTGGGAGCATCTTGCTGGTCGCCTCTGATGATCGCGTTGCCGCAGGTTGGGAGTTCAAGAACCTGCTAAACCATTGGAATCGCAAGCATGCTCAAGCGGCCTACCTTCCTTCACTGTCATCCGGCAGCCCGAGGCAATATCAATATGCCGACAGGGTCCAGCTTGGCCAAGGAACTGATTTCTTAAGGTTCATGCGGCTCGTCAGCCAAGGCAGTGTCTATCTTGATCCGGCAGTGAAGGTCGAGAATGGCCGCCAAAAGAAACGCAACCAGTTTCGTGTGAACCACGCAGATCTTCCTGATCTGTATCAATCATTCGAAACCCTGCAATTCGCTTGATCGTTGTCAGATCACTTTCAACTCACCACGCTATAGTTCTTTTCAGCTGTAGAAATTGAATAACCCCGAACTTAGCTCGAAGTAACGCGTTCTTGCGAGCAAACTTGATAGAGAATTTAGGGAAAATGATTGAGAATCTTACTGTCGGAAAAACCGCTGCATTTTTCGCCATAAGAGAGAACCTCACCCATGCAGTGGTCGACGAATTGTTCAAGCAACTTCGCCAAAAGCATGGCACCACCCGAAATAATGTTTTTAGACACATTCGCGAACGCATGGGCGACGCGCGTTGGTCTGCAATCTGCTTCAAATATGAAGCACCACCTGTGTTTCTCGATTCAGCATCTGGAATGCGAGAGGAGCTCCTCGGTTACTTACTCATGGTGGAATATCAAGAACATGCGGCGCTGTTTACTTCGCGCCTCAGTTTGCCATCCGCATTCAAAACTAAACATCTTGCACCAGTAGCAACGAGCCGCGTGGAGGGAGCAATTGCTCACGAAGATGCAGTGTTCCAGAAAATGAGGATGCGAAATATGTCCGTGTCACAACACGTGATGAGAAACAAAACATTGGAAGCTCCGAATTTGGCTAATGTCGTGGGGCCAGCAGGCAGTCGTAGATATGCTCCGCAGACCTACGCTGTCACCGTCGATGGCACCTACAGAACGGCTACCCCAAGCACAGGTCGGATTGGAGTTCGATCAGGCAAAGTAGCCCATCAGGATCTGATTGACTTCGCCGTAACCACAATCGACGCGCTACGACAGGATCCTGTCGATGTTTCACCCTTCATCAAAACTTTTGCCCGGCCGATCTCGCTTTCTGACGCACTGAGGTTGTCACAGCCTTCTGCTATTGCGGTAGATACGGCGCGCCTCGCGGCCTCAGTCATTGGTGATGAAGCCACACATCGGCTGGTTTGGACCGAAGGGGAAACTTTCGCGCTTTCTGACGACGAAATCAACGGGCTCCTCGGCGACCTTGAACCTGTGCTGATCATCGAAGGTGACGGGAAGATGCGTTCAGCAAGACTTCCGGATCAGGGTGATGAGTGCGCCAGGATCAGCTTGAATAAGAGCCGAATTGCGTTGAGATCGCTGACACTTGGTGCCTCAGCCTCGGTGAAAGTTGAATCGCGCAGCGTGGCGTTGGGACAAGATCCTGATAAGCAAGCGCTTCAGTCTTTTATTGATGAAGAGAACAGCTTCATAGTTCTGTTCGACGATGTTCGTCTTTCCTACATTGGGGGCCAAGTATTTCAAGACGAAGCAATGCTGGATGGAGGGATCGGAGTTCTACCTTACTTACTTCCGGAAGCGTCCCTCCAAACCGTGGTCAGCGAGAAAGGTAATTTCGTGGCGAACCAAGATGAGTTCGACGACACCTCCACGTTCGGGGCTATCGTTAAGCACATCGCTGCGGAGGATGATGTCTTGGTCTGCGATGACCTTGGCGATGAATGGGCAGACTTCATTGGTATCAGGGAAGACGCAGGCTTTGTCCAGGTGAGTTTCTACCACGCGAAACATGGCCCACTTGAGCTCAGTGCTGGATCGTTTCACATAGCTGTAAGCTAGGCGATTAAGAACCTTGGAAATATGATGCTTCCGCCAGAGCGAATGGAGGCTAAAATCCAAGGTTGGAGCACCACTTACTATGCGCCGAAACAACAGACTCAAATCGAAAGAATAATTCGAAACAATGCAGGCGATCTTGGTGCTTCGGTCGCCCGTGGAAGAAACGCACCAGATGTGCGACGACGAGCGATAATCGTAACTTCATCGCTCAGTAAGCAGGCAGTCGAGAAGGCGTTTGCCGACATTCAGAATGGACAGCGACCATCCCACTCATTCGTTCAATTGTATTGGCTCCTTCAGTCCTTCTTCTCGGCCTGCACTGAGGTAGGCGCGACAGGATCAATTGTCTGTCGACCTTGAGCTGGCCGTTCGCCTCATTTTGTGCACTCATGCTGTGTGACCTGCCCCGAGGGTGCTTCTTGGGATGCACCCTCGGGGCATACTCTTTCTTGAGTTTGAACATCATGAGGGGATTCTCGAATATCAGGTTTCTGCGGCCAGCCCCGGAAATACTGATTATTTCACGTGAGATTCCCAATTTCCCTTAGCCTTTCGGCCCGTTTTATTCGGCATCGGCACTCTGGCACTGTCTTCGGGAGGCATGGGGCGGAGGTTACATCCTTCCATATTGCCCCAACATGAGGCCCGCGTGACCACAATTGTTGGTCTTTCGGATATCGAGGGCGATGTTTTTGCCTTTCTCGGCTTTCGACAGCCAAATAGTGGTTGCCTTGAATTCACAGAGGCGCCTTTGCAACGTCCCACCATTTCCAGCCTTCGTATTTGTCTCCGCGCTGCTTGATCTGCGTGTAGCGTTTCAGGCATTGCCATGATTGATGGCCCGAAATTTGAGCCACTTGTGGGATTGTCAGTCCCATCTCGAACAGCCGGGAAATTCCCTCATGTCGAAGATCGTGAAAATGCAGGTCTTCGATCCCGAGCAGTTTGCAGGCATCGGTGAACCGCCGACTGACGACATCTCTGTTGTATGGGAAAATCCTATCCTCAGTGCGAGGCATGGATTCGATGATCGCCCGCGCTTCTTCCTGAATCGAGAGCGTCATGTCATTTCCCTGAGTCTGCCTGGGGTGTTTCATGTTGCGGATGGTGATTTCTTCATTCTCCCGATCGTAGTCTTTCCAGGTTTGCGACACGATGGCTCCTTGGCGATGGGTTTCGAAGATCGCTGCCGGCACGATTTTGTGCATCGGTACCATTCGGGGATTTTTCCGGTATCCGTCGACGAAGTGGTTCATCAACAAGTCGAGCTCGTGGAGGGTGGGACGACGGGTTCGTTGAGCTGATTTCGTGACGATCTTCTGATGTTGAAGGGTACGCATGGCCTCTTCGAATTCGGCGCGTGGCATGGTGACGCCGCAGATTGGCCCGCCAAAACGGATCAGCGTGCCCAGGGTCACCATATATCCGTTGACCGTTTGCGGTTTGCGGGGTTTGAAAGTGTAATGTGCAGGCGTGTCTTTTTGCGGATCAACTGGGCGCGCCTGAAGACCGGACAGTAGCTCCATTGCGATTTTTACGAAATCCTGTGCCAATAGGTCTTCGATGGCAGATGCGCCAAAATCCAATCGCTGAAAATAACTCAGCATCTGGGATTTGGATTTGCCGAAACCTTCAGGGGAGGCATCAATATAGTCGTTTATGCAATCGGCAACGCTTTTGCGCGTCTTTGCCTTTGCGGCGCGTTCAAGACCACCCGGCTTTTTCAAGGCGTCTTCACGACGCTTCAGCCAGCTTTTCGCTGCCTGCTCCGAGGCAAATGTCTCGACCAGGTTAAGGATGACCTTTCCGTTTTTCTTCTTGCGGATCTGGACGGTGTAGCTCGGTTTGCCATTGGCCTTAAGGCGTTCTGTGATAGTTCCCATGGGAATTCCTTTCAGTCACGGGTTTTCCATGGCCGGGACATCTGATCGTTTGATTTTTTCGGAAGCGGGTTTGATTGGGTTTGAAACCTAAATCGGGGGCGATCGAGCCGAATGGGGCGGAACTGATGGGGTAGGATGGCAGCCTGGCAGTGCTCGAACCGGAGTGCTGGAACTTGGGGTGGAAAAAGTGCTACACGGCGCCATCGGTGCTACATTCTGTAGCACTGCACCCAAAAACGGGGCTAAATCGGGCCAAAACGAGGAAAACGGTGAAGATGGCGGATTCGAAAAACCAAGAAAAATCAGGGTTTTCCGAAGTGAGGCGCGCCGCGCGCCTGTCCGTTGCCCCCATGATGGACTGGACTGACAGGCATTGTCGGTATCTGCACCGGATGCTGTCCAGACATACGCTGCTTTATACCGAGATGGTCACGGCGCCGGCGTTGGTGCGGGGCGGGGCTGTGCATTTGCTGGACTTCAGCGAGGAAGAGCATCCTGTGGCGCTGCAGCTGGGTGGCTCGGACCCTGAGGAGCTGGCCAAAGCGGCCAAGCTGGCCGAGGCGCGGGGCTATGATGAGATTAACCTGAATTGTGGCTGTCCAAGTGATCGGGTGCAATCGGGCACATTTGGAGCGGTTTTGATGCGCACACCTGAGCTCGTTGCCGATTGCATGAAGGCCATACAGGATGCGGTGTCTGTAGAGGCGACGGTGAAATGCCGCATCGGGGTGGATGACCAGATCCCCGAAGAGGTTCTGCCGTATTTCATTGAAACCATGGCCAAAGCCGGGGTGCGCCGTATTTCGGTGCATGCGCGCAAAGCCTGGTTGCAGGGGCTCAGCCCGAAAGAGAACCGCGACATTCCTCCGCTGGATTATCCGCTGGTGCATCGCATGAAACAGGCCTTTTCGGAGCTGCATATCTCCATCAACGGCGGCATTGAAACCCTTGATCAGGCAGAGAAACATCTGGCGGACGGGTTGGATGGCGTGATGATCGGACGCTCTGCCTATCATACCCCGTCTGATGTGCTCTGCGCTGCGGATCGGCGGATTTACGGCGCGGGGACGGACAGTGATCCGATCGCCGTGGTGCAGCAGATGCTGCCCTATATCGAAGCGCATCTCTCGCAAGGCGGAAAGCTGCATCAGGTCACCCGCCATATGCTGGGCCTGTTTGCCGGTCGTCCCGGCGCGCGCGCATGGCGGCGCTACCTGTCTGAAAACGCCACCGCAAAGACCGCCGGGCCGAACACTGTTCTGGCAGCCCTCAGCCATGTGACGCAATCCGCCGCCTGAGCGGGGCGTTTGTGAGTACGCGCTCGCAGACTAAGTAGATGACATTCCCGCCAGCGGCTTTTGCGCCGCTTGCAGGGGCCTGAAAATTCGGCTTTACCTTCGCGCGCGAACAAACTGCGGAGCCGAAAATGTCCCAAGATCCAGCCCTTCTGTTGCAAATGCTTGTGCTTCTGCTTGTCATCGGCGCGCTTGCCGGGGTCCTTGCGGGACTGTTGGGTGTGGGCGGTGGCATCGTCCTGGTGCCGGCTTTCTTCTATGCGTTTTCAGCGCTTGGCTATGACGGGCCGCAGCTGATGCAGATTTGTCTGGCGACCTCTCTGGCGACCATCATTGTGACATCGCTGCGCTCTGTGGCGAGCCACAACAAAAAAGGTGCCGTGGATTGGGAGATCCTGCGCGGTTGGGCACCGAGCATTGCCGTTGGGGCCGTGATTGGCGTGCTGGTCGCGGCCAACCTGCGCTCGGTCACGCTGCAGGTTGTCTTTGGCGGTCTCGCGCTGGTGATTGGCGCCTATATGGGGCTGGGCAAAGCGCATTGGCGGCTGGGTCAGGCCATGCCCAAAGGGGCAGGGCGGCTTTCGCTGAGCCCGGCGGTCGGGTTCCTGTCTGTGCTGATGGGCATTGGCGGGGGCAGCTTTGGCGTGCCGCTGATGACGCTGTTTAACGTACCGATCCATCGCGCTGTGGCCACGGCGGCCGGATTTGGCGTCACCATTGCTGTGCCTGCGGTGATTGGTTTTCTGTTTATGGAGATCGATCCGGCCAGCCGCCCGCCGCTGACCATCGGCGCGGTCAATATGGTGGCGTTTTTCATCATCATTGCCATGACGCTCATCACCGCGCCGTTTGGGGTGAAGCTTGCGCATTCCATGGACCCCAAACCGCTCAAGCGCGTCTTTGCAGTGTTCCTGACGCTGGTGGCGCTGAACATGCTGCGAAAGGCCTTCGGATGGTAACCGATTTTGCGGCGCGCGGTTGGGCCAAGCTGCCATATGATGCGGCGGTGCGCGACTGGGCAGCCTCGGCTTGGCAGGCCGGTCAGATTGCCAAAGATGCGCCGGAGCACGCGCTTTGGTGGGATTGCGAGAACACCTGGTTCATTGGTGTGGATGCGCTGCCAAATGACACGGCGGGGGCGATTGGTGCAGGGCCAGCCCTGACCGGCGCGCCGGTGGAAAGCATTCTGGCGCTGTATGGCGAGGTTTTGCCGCTGCATCCGGGGCAGCTGTCCATCACTTATCCGGGCTATCCAAGACCGCGCATGGGCGAAAGTGAGGCGGGGTTTCGCTATCGCATCAAGCGGGACGCAGCCCATCTGGACGGGTTGCAAAAGGGCGAGGATGGCGGGCGCTATATTGCAGAGCCGCACGCATGGATATTGGGGCTGCCGCTCACGGAAAATACGGACACCGAAGCCCCTTTGGTGATCTGGGAAGGCAGTCACGAGATCATGCGCGCCGCTTTGCTGGACGCGCTGGCGGCGCATCCGCAAGACAAGTGGCATGCGGTGGATTTGCAAACGCCCTATCAGGCTGCGCGTAAACTGGTGTTTGAGACGTGCACCAGGGTGAAGGTGATCGCCCAGCCCGGCGAGGCTATCCTGATGCACCGGCTATCTGTACATGGAGTCTCGGCATGGGAGAGTGAGTCGGAGGATCTCCCCTCGCGTGAATGTCGCGCCATTGCCTATTTTCGCCCGATACTGCCGGGCGGTGCGGTGGCCTGGCTTGCGAATACCTGAGGTTTTAGAGGTTGTTATCGGGTGATTTCGCGAACAGTTCGCCCTATGGGTGTGGATTGGATACGGCTGGGAAACGCTCGTTAACTAAGCATTTATTTTCCTAAAAATTGAGTTTAGGTTTTGTCTACATCTTTATGCGAGTACGATTTTTAGGGGCACTGAATCGATGGAATTACTGATTTTGCTGGGCCTTGTGGCTGCTGGCGGCGCTGCGGCCATGGTGGCTGACTCTGACGACGGTGATGATGACGTGTCGTTTGAGGAGCAGGAAGGCACCGACGAAGGTGATGAGCTGCTGGGTGGAGATGGTCCTGACCGCATAGATGGTGGGGCAGGTGATGACACAATTGTCGGCGCAGGCAGCGGCGATGAGCTTTCAGGCAGCGCGGACAATGACAACATCCGGGGCGGCCCTGGTGGGGATCGCATTTCTGGCGGTAATGGCGATGACGTGCTGCTCGGAGAGAATGGCAACGACACCATCCTAGCTGGCTGGGGCAATGATTCTATGGATGGCGGCAGTGGCTCTGATCGTCTCGAAGGCTCCAATGGCAATGACAGTATCGTTGGTGGCGACGACAACGACACGCTTGTGGGCGAAGACGGCAATGACACCCTGCTTGGCGGTTTCGGCAGCGATGTTTTGGATGGCGGCACTGGCAATGACAGCCTCAAAGGTGGCACCGACAATGATGAACTGAGCGGTGGCGATGATGAAGACACGCTGCATGGCGGTGATGGTGATGATACCCTTTTGGGTGGTGCAGATGATGATGCATTGATCGGCAATGGTGGCGCAGACCGTCTGGATGGGGGAGCTGGTGACGACGAACTGTTGGGTGTCGACCTTGATCGCAGCAACAGTGGTGTGTTTGTTGACGATAGTGGCGCGGATACGCTGGTAGGGGGGGCCGGCGACGATATCTTCGCCCTGGGCTCTGGGGATTCTGCTGAAGGTGGCTCTGGAAATGATGTCTTCATTACCGGCGAATGGGTCCGGGAAGATAACCTGCCCCAGATTTCTGACTTCTCGACAACCGAAGACCAACTTGTGGTCTATATTCCGACTTCGGAAACCTCGGCCGCAGTTACGGTTACTCCGTCGACAGAGCTTGGGGATGGTTGGTTTACCGTGACCTATGACGGTCAGGACGTTGCTGAAGTGTTCGGGCGCGGGTTTAGCGCGGCCAACGTGGCCGTGATCAACAGCGTGCGTGCGCCTGCTTCATAAAACTCATTGTTAAACGGAGTTGTAAAAATAAGGGCACGTTGAAGACGGGCGTGCCCCTTTTTTACCGCTTCAGCCGTGCTGCCCGTCCGCCGCGGCGTTGTTTGAGTTGTGGGGCGCGTGTGGGCAGCTCTGCCATGATCGTGCCGCGTTCGTCTTGGGACATTTGCGACCAGCGGGTGATCTCGTCGATGGTGCGCAGACAGCCGGTGCAGATCCGGGCTTCCGGATGCACAACGCAGACTTGTATGCACGGGCTTTCAACCTCGTTACGTTTCCAAACGCTGTCCTTGCTCACGTCGCGCTCCCCAAATGGTTTAGCCGGTCCAAGACCCCTTGCAGGATATAGGAGGCGGCCACATGGTCGATCACCTCTGCGCGACGTTTACGTGACGTATCCGCCTCAAGGAGCGCCCGTTCTGCCGCCACGGTGGACAAGCGCTCGTCCCAGAAGCCGATGGGCACCGACACCAGCGGGGCGAGATTGCGGGCAAAGGCGCGGGTGGACTGGGCGCGGGGGCCTTCGGAGCCGTCCATGTTGCGTGGCAACCCCAGGATGATCCCGCCTATGGCGCGTTCATTGAGGAGGGTCACCAGACGCTGCGCGTCCACTCCAAATTTCTTGCGCTTCACGGTCTCAATCGGTGTGGCAACGGTGCGCAGACCGTCGCTCACCGCCACACCGATGGTCTTGGTGCCCAGATCGAGCCCCATCAGCGCTGTCATGGGCGCAAGATTGGGGGCGAGGTCTTCGATGGTTTCAAAGATGGTGGTGGTCATTGCAGCAACCCCGCACGAGCGGCACCGGCGCGCACAATCTCCAGCGCCTCCGGGACGGACACAAAAATCTGCTGCGCCTCGTTCCAGATCGCTTGCGCGCGCTCGGTTTCGCCGAGCACGCCGTAAGAGCTGATCAGCTGGGCCCATTCCTGCGGAGTGCCACCTTCGGTCGCCAGACGGTCAGACAGCTGTGCCACCATTCCCTGGATCATCGCTTGCCGATCCTCCGCGCTCAGCTCTTCGGCGGCGGCAAGATCCTCGTCAGACGGGCCGACCGGACCAGCGTGCGGGGCAGGGGGCATTTTGTAATCCACACCGGCATACCAAGCGAGTTCTGAAATGGTGTTGCGGATGGCGGGCACCCAAGGGGCGTCTGCCGGGCTTTGGCGCAGGACCTGATCCCAGAGGCGGAAAGCGGCATCGGGGCGGCCGTTCTGCCACATCATCAGACCCAGATAGTAGCGGCCAAGATTGTTCAGCGGGTCAATCCGTAGGGCGGCACGCAGGCTGGCCTCGGCTTCTGGCGAGACATAGTTCTGCGCGCCTGCGATCAGCAAATTGGCATGCAGCACATAATCACCAGCCGTCGCATTGTCGCCTTTCAGCGCGATCACCTGTGCCTGTGCCTCATAAGCGGCTTTGTGGTTGCCCAAGGTGGATTCGTTGCGCGCCAGAAGCATCTGACCGCGCAGATCATCCGGTTTTTCGGCCACTGCTGCGCGCAGTTTGGTCATAAGCTCGGCAAACTCAGGGTCAGGCGCTGGCAGGGGCACTGGGGTCTGCTCGGCTTCCATTTCCGCCTGCGAGGGGCGTGCCTTCATGTCCTCGGCCAGAGTTTCCAGCCGCACCTGCAGGGGCATGTCCCGGTGTCCGGGGGTGCCAAGCCACATATAGAGACCAAAGCTGCTGGCCGCGACGATCAGCATCAGCACAGCGGCCATGGCTTTGGTGCCGCCGCCGGCCTTTTCTGTATCGTTTTCATGGTTTTGCATCTGCGCGTCAGCAGTCAGAATGCGACGCGAAATCTCGGTGCGCATCCGCTCGGCATCCTCAGCGCCGATCACGCCACGCGCCAGATCACGGTCCACTTCCTTAAGCTGGTCGCGATAAACGCGCAGGTCATAGGCGGCGGGGTGCTCTTCGTCCTCACGGCGCCGCAAAAGCGCCAAAGCCAACATCGCAGCGGTGATCCCGGTCAGCGCAGCGGCAACAATCCAGAAAATCATGGGTACTCCATCAAGTTGGCTCCCATGTAGTGTCGCACAGGGGGCTGGAAAAGGGAAAATCACACATCTGACACCCCATGTCGCAACCAGTCCTCAAATGGGCGCTTTAATCTCGGACGACGCAGGTGCAAAAAGATCATATTCTCAGATAAGTTGCCTCATATCGGAATCACGCATCATGAGAAGATATTCAGCCTTTGCTATCGCCCGCGAAGCCGCCCGCTACCACACTGGCTGGGAACGGGCTTGGCGCTCGCCGGAACCCAAGAAGAAATATGATGTGATCATCGTTGGTGCCGGTGGGCACGGACTGGCCACCGCTTTCTATCTCGGCAAGAACTTCGGTATCACCAATGTGGCGATCATCGAGAAGGGCTGGCTGGGCGGCGGGAACACCGGTCGTAACACCACGATCATCCGCTCCAACTATCTGCAGGATCCTTCTGCGGCGCTCTATGAAAAAGCCCGCTCGCTTTATGAGACCATGTCGCAAGACCTGAACTACAACGTGATGTTCTCCCCACGCGGCGTGATCATGCTGGCGCAGACAGAGCACGAAGTGCGCGGCTATCAGCGTACCGCACATGCCAATGCGCTGCAGGGTGTGAAGACCGAGTTCATCGGCCCAGAGCGCGTGAAAGAGCTGGTGCCGATCATCAACATCGACGGCCCACGCTATCCGGTTCTGGGCGGTCTTTGGCAGGAACGCGGCGGCACCGGTCGTCACGATGCTGTGGCCTGGGGCTATGCCCGTGCCTGCTCTGACATGGGTATGGACATCATCCAGAAATGCGAAGTGACCGGCGTGCGCCAAGAGGGCGGCAAGGTCACCGGTGTGGACACCACCAAAGGTCCGATTGACTGTGACAAGCTTGGCCTTGTTGTGGCGGGCAACTCCGGTGCGCTGGCCAATATGGCGGGCTTCCGTCTGCCGATGGAATCTGTTGCGCTGCAGGCGCTGGTGTCTGAACCGATCAAACCCTGCATGGATGTGGTTGTGATGGCCAACACCGTGCACGGCTATATGTCTCAGTCTGACAAAGGCGAGATGGTGATCGGCGGCGGCACCGACGGGTTCAACAACTACACCCAACGCGGCAGCTTCCACCACATTGAGGAAACCGTGCGCGCGCTCTGCGAAACCTTCCCGATGGTCAGTCGCCTGAAGATGCTGCGCCAGTGGGGTGGTATCGTGGATGTGACCGGCGACCGTTCCCCTGTGATTGGCAAAACCCCGCTGGGCAACTGCTTCATCAACGCAGGCTGGGGCACCGGCGGCTTTAAAGCCATTCCGGGCGGCGGCTGGGCCACGGCTGAGCTGATCGCGAAAGGCGAACCAGGCCCGCTCTCAGCGGAATTTGGTATGGAACGTTTCATCGAAGGCCGCTTCATCGACGAAAGCGTCGCGGCCGGGGTGGCGCACTGATGTCAGCGCTTCATCTCGATCAACTCACGTTTCAGAAGCTCCTTCCGGTGCTTCAAAGAGACGGCGGGATCCGGTGGGATTGGCGAAGCTTCTCGAGGTTCCTGCTCGACCGTTTTGCTGATCCAATTCGAAACGGGCTTCCAGTGAAAGAAAGCAACGCAACACTGCATCAAAAACTCGATCATATCGGTGGCTCAACAATGGCTAACCATACTTATCTGGTCGAACATAATATTGATTTCAAGGAGTTCGCATCATGCTAACCCTTCAATGCCCCTATTGCGGCGTTCACGCCGAAGAAACTGAACTGCACGCCGAAGGCGAAGCGCATCTGAAGCGTTTTGGCCCCGGCTCGGCGGATGAGGACTTTGAAGGCTACCTCTTCATGCGCGAAAACCCGAAGGGTGTGCATTTTGAGCGCTGGCGTCATTCCAACGGCTGCGGCAAGTTCTTCCTTGCGGCCCGCTGCACCATGACACTTCAGGTCTTTGGCACCTATTCCGCGCAGACGCTGGAGCCGCCACAAGACATCAAAGACAAGATCACCGCGACTTACCCGGGCTGGAGCTGGCGCGAGTTCTCCTGATCTTCATCTTGCCGAAATACTCCCGTCGGAGGCATCTGACGGATCAACCCATGCAAAGGGCTGACATATGAGCACAAGACTTTCCACAGGTGGGCGCCTTCTCAATCGCTCCAAACAGGTGAAATTCACCTTCAACGGCAAGCAGATGACCGGCTATGCGGGTGATACGCTCGCTTCCGCGCTTCTGGCCAACGATCAGATGCTGATGGGCCGGTCGTTCAAATACCACCGTCCGCGTGGGGTTGTGGCCTCCGGTGCCGAAGAGCCCAACGCTCTGGTGAACCTCGGGCAGGGTGGCAAGTTTGAGCCAAACCAGCGCGCCACCACCACCGAGCTGTTTGACGGCCTGTCTGCGACCTCGCAGAACCACTGGCCCAGCCTTGAGATGGACATCGGCGTAGTGAACAACTACGCCGCGCGCTTCCTGCCGGCTGGTTTCTACTACAAGACCTTCATGGCGCCCGCAGCGGCCTGGAAACATGTGTTTGAGCCGATTGTGCGCCAGTCTGCCGGTCTTGGCAAAGCGCCAAAGGACCGCGACGCCGATCGCTATGAGCATTTCTATGCCTTCTTTGACGTGGTTGTTGTGGGCGGCGGTATCGCCGGTCTGCAGGCGGCCAAAGCAGCGGCTGACAGCGGTGCCAAGGTTCTGCTGATGGAGCAGACCGCCCATTGGGGTGGCCGCGCTGCGGTTGATGGCGGCACTGTGGATGGCCGCGATGTGGCAGACTACATCGACGCCACCGTGGCCGCGCTTGAGGCCATGGACAATGTCACCCTGCGCAACCGCATGATGGGGGCAGGGGTTTATGACCACGGCTACGTGCTGGGCTATGAGCGTCTGACCGACCACGCGCCGCTGACCGATGGCCCACGTCACCGCCTGTGGCGCATCCGCGCCAAGCAGATTGTCACCGCCACCGGTGCGATTGAGCGTCCGTTGTCTTTTGCAGGCAACGACATTCCCGGTGTGATGCTGGCCAGCGCGCTGCGCGACTATGTGGTGAACTTCGGCGTGTCCTCCGGCGACCGCACCGTGGTTGTCACCAACAATGACGACGCCTACCGCACCGCGATCGCGCTGAAGAAAGCCGGTCTGGATGTGCCTGCTGTGATCGACGCCCGCTCACTTGGCGGCGGCAAGCTGATGGATGAGGCCAAAGCGCTCGGCATCCGCGTTGAGATCGGTAAAGGCATTGCCAAGGTCAAAGGCGGCAAGCGCGTGGTGGGCGTTGCCATCTGCACGCAAGAAGGCGAAGGCGCTGCGCTGGAGGAGATCTCCTGTGACGCGGTGGCCATGTCTGGCGGCTGGTCTCCGGTGGTGCACCTCTGGTCCCACTGCGGCGGCAAGCTGATCTGGGATGAGACCCAAGCGCATTTCCGCCCCGACGCGGACCGCGCACCAACAAGCCATGACGGCAAGCCATTTGTCGCCACCGCAGGCAGCGCAAGCGGCCCGCTCGGCTTGGCCGAAATTCTGGAGAACGCCCATGCGGCCGGTGTGGCTGCTGCGGCAGCGACCGGTTTTGACGGCGGCGCGGCAGAAGCTCCCAAAGGGGAAACCACTGCAGAGGCTGCAATGCAGGCTGTGTGGCTGATGCCGCAGGGCGCTGGCCCGAAACTGCGCATGAAAGCCTGGCTGGATTACCAGAACGACGTGAAGGTTTCTGACGTGCGTCTGGCGGCTCAGGAAGGCTATGAAAGCGTGGAGCACACCAAGCGTTACACCACGCTGGGCATGGCGACCGATCAGGGTAAGTTGAGCAACATCAACGGTTTGGCGGTTCTTTCTGATGCGCTGAACCAGCCGATCCCGGCGACCGGCACCACCACCTTCCGCCCGCCTTACACGCCGATCTCCATGGGCGCGATTGCCGGTGAGGCACGTGACGAGGTGTTCCAGCCGATCCGCCGCACCACGATCCATGACTGGCATGAAGCCAATGAGGCGTTCTTTGAGCCGGTGGGCCACTGGCGCCGCCCATACTGCTTCCCGCGCAAGGGGGAGACCCACGCGGATGCGGTGACCCGCGAGATCCGCCAGACACGGGCCTCCGTGGGCCTGCTGGATGCCTCCACGCTGGGTAAGATCATCGTCAAGGGTCCGGATGCGGGCAAATTCCTCGACATGCTCTACACCAACATGATGAGCACGCTGAAGCCGGGCAAATGCCGCTATGGTCTGATGTGTAACGAGAACGGCTTCCTGATTGATGACGGCGTTGTCGCCCGCATCGACGAGGACACCTATCTCTGCCACACCACCACCGGGGGTGCCGAGCGTATCCACGGCTGGATGGAAGACTGGCTGCAGTGCGAATGGTGGGACATGAAGGTCTTCACCGCCAATGTCACCGAGCAATATGCTCAGATCGCGGTTGTGGGCCCCAACGCCCGCAAGGTGATCGAAAAGCTTGGCGGCGATATGGATGTCTCCAAAGAAGGTCTGGCCTTCATGGAGTGGAAAGACGGCAAGATTGGCGAATTTGACGCCCGTGCTTACCGGATTTCCTTCTCTGGTGAGCTGTCCTACGAAATCGCCGTGCCAGCCAGCCAGGGCCGCGCCTTCTGGGATGCGCTTCTGGAGGCAGGTAAAGAGTTCAACATCATGCCTTACGGCACCGAAGCGCTGCACGTGATGCGGGCCGAAAAAGGCTTCATCATGATTGGGGACGAAACCGACGGCACCGTGATCCCGCAGGATCTCAACATGCAGTGGGCGATCTCCAAAAAGAAAGAGGACTTCCTCGGCAAACGTGCGCAGACGCGGGATCACATGGCCTCTGAGGATCGCTGGAAGCTGGCGGGCTTTGAAACCGTGGATGGCTCTGTCATTCCGGATGGCGCCTACATCGTGGGCACCGGCACCAATGCCAACAACCAGCGCAATGTGCAGGGGCGCGTGACCTCGACCTACTACTCGCCAACGCTGGATCGCGGCATCGCAATGGGTCTGATCCATGGCGGTATGAAGCGCCTCGGCGATGTGGTTGAGTTCAACAAAGTGGACGGCACCACCGTTCAGGCCAAAGTGGTCGATCCGGTGTTCTATGACAAAGATGGGGAGAAGCAGAATGTCTAAGGCTGTGAGCGCCCTGCAAGGGGCATCGTTTGAGGGCTTTGCAAAAGTCGAGGAAACCGGCCTGCGTGGCATGATCACCCTGCGTGGTGATCTGGCAAGCGCGGAAATGGCGGCAGCGGTGAAAGCTGCCACCGGAGCCGACATGCCTGCGCTGCGCAAAGTGGTCACCGGGGACAAAGGCGCGGTCGCCTGGATGTCGCCGGATGAGCTGTTGGTGGTTGTGGACTATGCAACGGTCAACGACACTGTGGCTGTGCTGACAGAGGCGCTGTCTGGCGTGCATGCGCTGGTGGCCAATGTCTCCGACGCCCGTGCGGTTTATCGTGTGTCTGGTGAACACAGCCGTGATGTGCTGGCAAAGCTCGCACCGGTAGACTTTGGCAAAGACGCCTTTGGCGCGGGCGACATCCGCCGCTCCCGCTTTGCCCAGGTGCCGGCTGCGGTCTGGGGCAACGCCGATGGCAGCTTTGAAGTGATCTGCTTCCGCTCTGTGGCGCAATATGTCTTTGACCTGCTCAAAGTCTCCGCGGAGAAGGGCGGCGAGGTCGGATTTCACTAAGCTGCCGGCCGCCCAGCCTAGGAGCGCGGCGGCTTACCTGAGAAAAAGAGAGCACCGGCGCGATTGAAATAGATTGCCCGGTGCTTTTTCGTTTCAGGCCTTGTGAAAATCGCAAACGCCGCTGCCGCGATAGGTGGTCTCGCTGCCACGTAGCGTGCCCGCACGAATGGTGATTTTGCCGGTTTGGGTGTTGAGCGAGGCAACATAGTGCAAGCTCACCATACTATCGGTCATAACCGCGCCATTTGGGTTCACTTCCAGCTCAAGAGGCAGCGTCCACCTCAACTTGGCTTTCTTCTTTTTGCGGGTCACCTCAACAGGTGTCGCACGGCCTGCGAACCGCATACCCACGCTATCCACGACAAACACATTGCCATTTCGGTGCATGGTGAAAGCATAGGCGGGCGCAATCCAATCCCCGCCTTTGTCGCCGGGTTTCATTTGACAATTAATCAGCATGGATGCCGTTGGCAGCTGTGTCGCCAAGACCGGTGCCGCACCAAAGATGAAGAGCGCGGCTGCGGCCGTGCGGCGCAGGAAAGAGGTTGGCATTCAATATTCCTACTATAAGAGTCGGATTTTATATACACGCCTAAGGAGACCCATCCAACAGGCCAGTTGGCGTAAACCTTTGGGAAAGCGCCTGATCTGTGCCGCTCCGCGCTTTGGGACGCCTGCCGATGACACAAAACCGGCGCGGCAAATCAGGAAGTTTTCCGCTTTGCCCTTGACCTTACCTGCCATTCAGCCCCATCTGTCTTCACATAAAATTCGCGCAACAGAAGAGGATGCTGCAATGGCTTTCGAACTCCCCGATCTTCCTTACGCTCACGACGCTCTGGCCGACAAAGGCATGTCCGCTGAGACGCTGGAATTCCACCATGACCTGCACCACAAAGCTTATGTCGACAACGGCAACAAGCTCATCGCGGGCACCGAGTGGGACGGCAAAACGATGGAAGAGATCATCGTTGGCACCTATGACGCAAACGCAGTTGCGCAGAACGGCATCTTCAACAACATCTCCCAGCTTTGGAACCACAACCAGTTCTGGGAAATGATGGGCCCAGGCGCATCCGCGATGCCGGGCGAGCTGGAAAAAGCACTGGTTGAGAGCTTTGGTTCCGTTGAAGAGTTCAAATCCCAATTCGCCGCAGCTGGCGCTGGCCAGTTCGGTTCAGGCTGGGCATGGCTCGTGAAAAACGCAGACGGCTCTCTGGCAGTGACCAAGACCGAAAACGGCGTGAACCCGCTCTGCTTCAACCAGACCGCTCTGCTGGGCTGTGACGTGTGGGAGCACTCCTACTACATCGACTATCGCAACAAACGCCCGGCGTATCTGGACAACTTCCTGAACAACCTGGTGAACTGGGAAAACGTCGCATCCCGGATGTGATTTCCAGTCAGAGTTGCTGACTTTTGGCCCGCCAGACATGTTCTGGCGGGCCTTTTCTTTTGGTGTGCTGGGTTTGGGCGTGGACATGAGCGCAATCTTGCCTGTGTTAGAACGTCGCCTGCCGCCCTTATTGAAAAGGAGGAACCAAGATACATCTTTTATCGTGTGAGGACAGCAGCGGGAGCGCAAAGCGCACGCTGCGAAGGCCCGCTAATTTCGGATGTTACAAAGAGAGGAGTTTGGCGATGGGTATCGTTTCAAAAGGCACTTGGGTTGTGGTCGCAGATGGTGAGAAAGCGCTGTTTTTCAAAAATGTGGCCACTGCTTTTGATCCAAAGTTCCGATTGATTTCCTCTCTCACGTCTCAGCATCGAAATTTGCAGGCCACCACGGATCGTCCTGGGCGCCGCACGGATGGTGGGCCGGGGCAGAAGTCTGCGATGGAGCAGACAGACACGCAGCGCATCGCTCTGAAGCGTTTTGCGCAAGATCTGGCTGATCGCCTGTTGCAGCAGGAGCGCCGGGGCAGCTTTCCGAAACTGGTGATTGTTGCAGCGCCTCAACTGATGGGCACTCTGCGAAATCAATTGCATAAATCTGTGCTCTCAAAGGTGATCGCTCAGATCGATAAAACGTTGACCAATCACTCCGCTGAGCGATTGGATAAAGTGCTCAAATCTGAGCTGGTTTCGGTTTGACGAGCATGATTTATTTAATCTTGACTAAATAAATCGGATATCTATTTCTGATCCTGTTAGGAAGCAAAAAGCGCAGGACAGATCATGCCAAAACCGCCGCCCAGAAAACTTGAAGTGCTCCGCACCGAGCAGATCACACCAAATATGCTGCGCGTGACACTGGGCGGTGCAGATCTGGCGGATTTCCCTGAAGGGCGGGAGGGCGGTTATATCAAGCTGCTCTTCCCTGAGGCTCCTCACAGCACGCCGGAGCGGCCGGTGATGCGCACCTATTCCATTCGGGCTTTTGATGCGGCGCAAGGCACCTTATCCGTGGATTTTGCGCTCCATGGCGACGCCGGAGGGGTGGCGACAGAGTGGGCGCAGGGGGCGCAGCCGGGGGATCAGATCATGATCGCCGGGCCGGGCAGCATTCGGATGGCCGATCCGGAGGCCGATTGGCATCTGCTCGCGGCGGATATGACGGGCATTCCTGCGCTGATGTGCAATCTGGATCGCCTGCCGGAGAACGCCAGCGGATATGTCGTGGTGGAGATCACCTCTGAGGCTGACAAGCAGCCGTTCCCCCTGCCTGCTGGGATGGCGGTGCAGTGGATCGTGAATCCGACGCCGGATCAGACCAAAGGCCGCCTGGTAGAGGCCATCAAGGCGCTCCCGAGGCATGAGGGGCGGGTGAGTGTGTGGACGGCCTGTGAGTTTGACAGCATGCGCGCCCTGCGCAGTTATTACCGCACTGACCGCGGTGTGGACCGCGATCAGATTTATCTGTCGAGCTACTGGCGGGCAGGGCGGACCGAGGACCAGCACAAGATCGACAAACAGGCCGACAGCAAAGCCGCCGCCTGAGGCTTATGCGAGGGCGGAGTCGAGCATCGCCTGAAGCTCCGCTACATCGCTGGCGACCTGCACAAAGTCGCGCAAGGAGGCATCGGCAAAGCCTTGCGCGATCACATGGTCCACAAGACCGATCAGCGGATCCCAGAAACCGTTGATGTTGAGCAGCACGATGGGCTTGGCGTGCAATTTGAGCTGCCGCCAGGTGAGCACCTCAAAGAACTCATCAAGCGAGCCCGCGCCACCCGGCAAAACCACGATCGCATCACAATTCATAAACATGACTTTTTTGCGCTCATGCATGTTTTCGGTTACGATGAAATTGGTGAGGTCGGTCTTTCCCACCTCCCATTCGAGAAGGTGTGTCGGGATCACGCCGAAAGTCTCTGCACCGGATGCCTGCGCGGCGTTTGCCACGGCTCCCATCAAGCCCACATCCCCCGCGCCATAGACCAATCGCCAGTTCTTTTCGGCAAAGCTTGCGCCAAACTGTTCGGCGGCTGTCTGATAGGCCGCATCCCCGCCGGAACGTGAGCCGCAAAAGACACAGATCGAGCGCGTTGTCATGAAATTCTCCAGTATGATCAATGCTGTTTTGACCACAAATAAAGCGGTTGCTAAGGTCTCTCAACCAAGATGGCGACAGAATTTGGGGGTTTGTCGGCGATGACTGAGAAAGCATCAGGGCTCAGCGGAAATATTGTCTGGGTGGCCGGAGTTGTGGTGGCGATGGGCGTGTCCGTCTATGCGCTGGTTGCGACCGGTGTGCTGGATGGCAGTGCGCCGGAAGAGACCCCAGTCGTTGCCACCGAAGCGGCGCCTGCACCTCAGACAAGCACGTCTGGAGCGGCTGCGCCTGCAGACACAGCCGCAGAACCTGCGCTTTCGGATGGGCAAACTGTTGCTGAGAGCGAAACCGCGCCGAAGGCTGTTGAACAGACCGTGATCGCCGCTGAACCGAAAGCCGAGGCGGCAGAAGCCCCAACAAACGACACTGCACAAACGGCTGGCACACCTGTTGCGGAAGCGCCGACATTTGATCTTGTGCGGGTGGATGCGGAAGGCAACACCGTGGTCGCCGGGGCGGCTGCGCCCAATGCGGTTTTGGCCATTCTTCTGGACGGGGTTGAAATCGCGACCTCTCCTGCTGACAGCACCGGCCAATTTGCGGCCATATTGTCGATTGCGCCAAGTGATACGCCGCGTGTCTTGTCTTTGGTTGAGCGGCGTGACGCGGGCGATGTGCCTTCTGATGCGACGGTGATTGTGGCCCCCGTTCTGGCGGTTGCGGCACCTGTTCCGACGGCAACAGCGGAGGCCGCGCCTGCCACCGAGGTTGCGGCTGCACAAGGGGCTGAGGCGCCAACCGCTGAGACCGAGCTGGCTGAGGGCGAGACCGCACAGAATGAAGCTGACGTGGCCGTGGCTGCCACCGCGACGGCAGAAACCGTTGAGACGGCAGAGCAGGCGGCACCTGCCGCCACTGCGCCCAAAGCGCCGGCGGTGATCGTCTCAGATTCCCAAGGGGTGCGCGTGCTGCAACCCGCAGCGCCGGCGGACACATCTGAAGAAGTGCTCGCGGCTGTCTCCATTGACTCGATCAGCTACACAGATACGGGCGCGGTGATGGTTTCCGGGCGCGGTGCAGCGGGGCTGTTTGTGCGGCTCTATCTCAACAACGCGCTTGCGGCCGAGGCCGCAGTGGACGCGAGCGGCATGTGGAGCAGCCAGTTGGCCGATGTGGCAGGTGGTCTTTATGAGATGCGTGCCGATGAAGTGGACAAGAGCGGCAAGGTGACCTCTCGTGTGCTGACGCCGTTTAAGCGCGAAACGCCTGAGACTGTGGCCCAAGCGCGGGCGCAGGCTGATGCCACTGCTGCCAATCAGCAGGCCGTGGCCGATGCCGCGCCAGCGAATGAGGAAACCACCGCCGCTGCACCCGTTGAACCAGCGGAGAGCGCGGATCAGGCAGTGGCATCTGTGGAGCAGGCCGAGCCCGTGCAGGTGGTGGAAGCGCCAGAGACCGCTGAGACTGTAGAGACCGCAGCGGCCACCGAAACCGCACCTGACACAGCTGAAAGCGCCGCACCTGCCGTGACCACCGCACTTGAGACGCCGTCACCCGCGCCGGAAGCGGCAGCGCCGGACGTTGCGCAAGCAAGCGAAGATGCGCCTGTTGCAAGTGCGGAGAATGCACCAGTTGTGACAACCGCCTCAACATCTGAGGCCGCACCATCGGCGGAGGCCACCAAGCCCGCGGTGCAGATTGTCACCGTACAGCCCGGCTCCTCGCTTTGGGCGATTGCGCGGGATCGATACGGCGAAGGCCTGATGTATGTGCGCGTTTTTGAGGCCAACAAAGAGAAGATTCAGAACCCGGATCTGATCTATCCGGGGCAAGTCTTTGCGGTTCCTGAACAATAAGCACCTGAGACACGTCGCAGGGGTGGCATGTCCCGCTGCCAGTGATTAAGTTTGCCCGGCTCACCCACAAGCAAGGCAAGCAGCATGGCACAATGGCACACGGCCTCTGAAGAAGAACTGGCCCGTAACGAACAGCGCTCGGGCTGGCGCACCATTCGCAAGGTCGCCCCGCGTCTTTGGCCTGAGGATCAGCCTTGGGTAAAGCGGCGCGTGATTTTGGCAATGCTGATGCTGATGGCCTCCAAGATGGTCGCGGTCTATTCGCCCATGCTTTACAAAGCAGCGGTGGACGCGCTGGCCGGGGAGGGCGTGCCGCCGCTCGCATTGGGTGCGGTAGGGCTTACCGTGGCCTACGGTATGGCACGCCTGATGACCAACGGCTTTCAGCAGCTTCGGGATGCCATCTTTGCCAAAGTGGCCCAGCGTGCCTTGCGCCAACTAGCGCTGGAGACCTTTGAGCACATACACCGCTTGTCGATGCGCTATCACATCACTCGCAAAACCGGCGGGCTGAGCCGCATCATCGAGCGCGGCGTGAAGGGCGTTGAGTTCCTGCTGCGCTTTCTGCTGTTCTCCATCGGGCCCTTGGTTCTTGAGCTCCTGATGATCTCCGCGATCTTCTATTGGCTGTTTGACGCGCGCTATCTGGCGGTGGTGGGTGTGACCATTGCGATCTACATCTGGTTCACATTCAAAGTGACCGAATGGCGCGTGAAGCTGCGCCGCGAGATGAATGATCAGGACACGGACGCCAATCAGAAGGCCATCGACAGCCTGCTCAATTTTGAAACGGTGAAGTATTTCGGCGCAGAAAAGCGCGAGGCCGCGCGCTATGACAGTGCCATGGCGGGGTATGAGCAAGCGGCTCTAAAGACTTCATATTCCTTGGCTTTCTTGAATTTTGGCCAGTCGTTCCTGATCACCTCGGGCCTTGTCATCGTCATGGTACTGGCCGCTATTGGTGTGCAGAATGGTTACCTGACGGTGGGCGATTTTGTCATGGTCAATGCCTATATGATCCAGATCACCATGCCGCTGAATTTCCTTGGCACGGTCTACCGCGAAATACGTCAGGCGCTGGTGGACATGGGCGAAATGTTTGATCTGCTGGAGCAGCCCTCCGAGGTGGCGGACAAACCCGACGCCAAGCCGCTTGCGATTGGTACTGGCAATATCCAGCTCGACAATATTGCCTTTGGCTATGAGCAGGAGCGTCCCATTCTGAAAGGTGTGAGCTTGGATGTGCCGGGTGGTCAAACCGTCGCGATTGTGGGCGCCTCCGGCTCCGGGAAATCCACCATCGGGCGGCTGTTGTTCCGCTTCTATGACGTGCAGGGCGGCGCGCTGCGCATTGATGGGCAGGACGTGCGGGATGTGGCCCAGGAAAGCCTGCATGATGCCATTGGCGTGGTGCCGCAGGACACGGTGCTGTTTAACGACACCATCCGCTACAACATCGCTTACGGGCGGGACGGCGCTACGGAAGACGATATCATCGAAGCGGCCAAGGCTGCGCAGATCCATGAGTTCATCGCGGCTCTGCCGGAAGGCTACGACACGGCTGTGGGGGAGCGCGGGCTGAAACTTTCCGGGGGCGAAAAGCAGCGTGTTGGTATTGCCCGCACATTGCTGAAGAACCCGCCCATCCTGCTGCTCGATGAAGCCACCTCGGCGCTCGACACAGAAACGGAGCAGGGCATCAAGGAGGCTCTGGCGCGCGCCGGGGAAGGCCGTACGGTGATCACCATCGCACACCGTCTCTCAACCATTGCGGAGGCCGATCGCATCGTTGTCTTGGAGCAGGGCGAAGTGATCGAGCAGGGCACCCATGCCGCACTTTTGGACAAACAGGGCCGCTATGCGCAGCTTTGGGCCCGTCAGCTGGCCGATGAAGACGCGGCTTAAGCTATGCGCTGTCCGGGCTTTTGCGCTTGGGCAGCAGTTTCAAATCAGCTGGTCTTAGGTGACGACATAGAGCAGCGTGCCGATGACAAAGACCAACTGAAGCCAAATAATTCTGTTCAGTCGCGCGCAGAAAGGCTGTTTGCGGGTTTTGTGACGAAAGCGCTTTTGCGCCCATTTTGCGCCGGGGCTGCCGCCGATCAACGCGAGACACAAAAGACGGTTTTCCGGCACACGCCAATCGCCTGATAATGCGCGCCGTTTGTCCACGTAGAAGGCCGCGATGCAGGTCAAATTGATCACGCAGAGATAAGCCGCGCTGGCGATGAGAATGCTTGAGGCGTTCATTGAGGTTTAGCTTATAATATTTTGAAAATAAAATTTAAATTCTGATTTTGACGCTGCCGCGTTTGCGTTTGGCTACCTGTGGGTTTAGGCGGGATTTTGATCAGCAAAAAGAAAAAACGCGCCCGTGGGCGCGTTTTCTTTTTTAGGTGGACTGAGGCTTACTCCGCCGCCTGCACACCGCTTGGATCAGGATCGTCGTTGGCGGCTTTCTTCTCGCCAACGCGCGGGGCCTCTACTTCGGGGGCGAGCGCTGCTGGGTCCATCTTGTCTGCATGGACTTCCTCCACCTCTGCGGTGAGGCCGTCTTCATCCCAGATGATCAGCGGATGGCGCACTTTGCGGGCTTCGCGACGCAGGGCCCAATCCTGACCGGCGCGCGAGGCGCGGCCAAAGGAGAGGCGGGCCAGAAGCCGCATCATCCAGCCAAAGTAGGTGCCTGCCCAGACCCGCAAGGCCAGCATGGACGGGGTGAAGATCAGCGTCAGCACCGTTGCGATGCCAAGGCCAAAGACTACCGCGGTTGCCAGCTGTTTCCACCACAGGGAGGTCGGGCTGTCGATCGAGTAGCCGCCATTGATGAAATCAAGGCTCAGGCCAAACATCATCGGCGCAAGGCCCGCCATGGTGGTGATGGTGGTCAGCAGGACCGGACGGATACGGCTTTGCGCGGTGCGCACAATCGCCTCAATCCGGGGCATGTATTGGGAATATTCCTGATAGGTGTCGATCAGAACGATGTTGTTGTTCACCACAATCCCCGCCAGCGCCACGATGCCGGTGCCGGTCATGATGATGGAGAAGGTCTGATCCATCACCAGCATACCCACAAGCACACCTGCGGTGGACAGCACCACCGCGAGAAGCACCAGCACGGAGTTGTAGAAGCTGTTGAACTGCGCCAGCAGGATCACGAACATCAAACCCAAGGCGGCGGAGAATGCACTGGTCAGGAAGGCGCCGGACTCTTCCTGCTCCTCCTGATCCCCGGTCCATTCCCAGCTCACGGAGCTGTCAAAGGGCGAGGTTTCCAGCCACTTGGTCAGCTCTGCGATGCGCTCGGTCGGTGTAACCGGCACTTTGCGAGCCTCGGCATCCAGCGCCGCTTGCACGTCGCTGACGGTTTGCGCGGCCAGAAGCGTGTAGATTTCATAGCGCTCGCCAGTTGCGGCAGTGACCACATCGCCGGTGGCAGACGCGCCTTCGGCCAGTTCGCGCACCAAGGCCTGTGCCACAGAGCTGTCCGCGTCTACGGTTTCCAGCTTGATCAGGCCAGTCCTAATATCCGCTTTCACGTCATAATAGCGTTCCTGATCAATACGGCTGATCGAGGCGCGCTTTGGCACGGGGGTGCGGGTGATGAAGTTTGAAAGCGGGACAAGGCCTTCGTTGGTGCGCACCTTGATGCTATCCAGAGTGGAGAGCACGCGGTCATTTTCAGGCAAGCGCAGGCGGATTTCGATTTCCTCATCGCTGCTGTCCACACGCATGGTGTCAAGCAGGATGCCGCGGGTGACAAGCTGCACCATCGCGCCCACCGTAGCCACATCCGCGCCATAGCGGCCGGCTTTCTCTACATCCACGTCGATCTGCCAGTCGATGCCAGGCAGGGGCAGGGTGTCCTCCACCAGAGTCAGGCCCGGGGTTGCTTCAAACGTGTCGCGCGCGGCAAGCGCTGCGGCGTTCAGCCCGTCCCAGCCATCGCCGCGCAGGCGCAGGTGGATCGGTTTGCCGGAACCGGGGCCTTGCTCAATCGGTTTGGTCTCCACAAAGAAGCCCGGCAGTGTGGCCAATTCCGCATTTAGCTCGTCAAGCACCCGGTTGCCGCCGTAGGCAGGGGCGGTGACTTCGCGTTCCAGAAGGCCAAAGAACCACTCTTCGCGCACGGTCGGGCGCTCTTCCCAGGCGATGATCTCAAACTGCACCTGACCGATTGTGTCCGGTGGGGTGTTTTCTCCGCCACCCGGGCCACCCGTGTCGAGCCCGCCTTCGCCCGCAAAGGAGAAGACATTGCGCACCGCCGGGTGGGCCATGATGATCTCTTCCGCGGCGCGCACCATCGCGTCTTTCTCCGGAAGGGAGAGGTTGCCACGGGCGCGCACAAAGGCGGAGGCCTGTTCCGGCTCGGTTTCCACAAAGAACTCAACGCCGTTGTTGTTTTCACCAAAGTAGTTGAGCACGCTGACGACAGTGGCAATGACCGCGATGATAGAGATAATCGGCATGACCGGATTGCCGACAATAAAGCGGATCAGGTGACCGAATGGGTTCAGGCGATAGCCGCTTTTCACCGAGCGGCGTTTGAATTGCAGCTCTGCGGCACTGAGGGTGATCGAGGCGGCAAAGGCTGACACCACAAAGAGCACGCCACCGACGAGCAGGGGCGCCATGCCGCTGTTGTCTGCGGGCATCAGATAGCCGGGGTTCAGCATCTGCATCACGCCTGAGAACATGCCCCAGAGCGCCACCGGCACCAGGGCGGCGCGCACGATCCATGGCAGGCGCGCGCGCAGAACATCAGAGGCGTGGGAGAACATGCGGCTCATCCGGCCGGAGATCCCGCCGACAACCGGCAGATAGATCAGGGCCACGAGCAAGGATGCGGAGAGCACGAAGATCATGGTCACTGGCAGCATGCCCATAAATTCCCCGGGCACACCGGGCCAGAACAGCATCGGCAGGAAGGCACAGAGCGTGGTCGCCGTGGAGCTGATGATCGGCCAGAACATCCGCTGGGCGGCCTCCACATAGGCATGCATCGGGCCGGTACCCTCCTTGATGCGTTTGTCGGCGTATTCCACGACCACAATCGCGCCGTCCACCAACATGCCCACCGCGAGGATCAGACCAAACATCACCATGTTTGAAATCGTCACGCCCATCAGCGCGAGGAAGGCAAAACACAGCAGGAAGGAGGCCGGAATGGCAAAGCCCACAAGCATCGCCGCGCGGCTGCCAAGGGCGGCGAGGATCACAATCATCACCAGCGCGACAGCGGTCAACACAGAGCCTTCCAGCTGACGCACCATTGAGCCGACGGTGCGGCTCTGATCGTTTGAGGTGCCCACCTCAACAGCGGCCTTAAGCTCGTCAGGCCAGCTTTCCTGCGCCTCAGACAAGGTCGCCTTGATCTGCTCCACCGTGTCGATGATGTTGTAGCCCTTGCCCTTCACAATCTGCAGAGCCACGGTCTTTTCACCGTCAAAACGCGCGGTGCCTGCGCGGTCTTCAAAGGTGAAGTTGATCTCTGCCAGATCGCCCAGCGTGATCACGCGGTCGCCGTTGGTTTTGACGGGCAGGGCGTAGATGTCCTGCACCCCGTCAAAGGAGGAGGGGATCTTTACAGAGAAGGTGCCTTGGGCGGTTTCCACTTCACCGGCGGCAATCAACTGGTTGTTGTTGCGCACCACATTGATCACTTCAACGGCGGTGATGTTGTAGCTTTCAAGACGCAGCGGGTCGATCACCACTTCGACCATTTCGTCCCGGTTGCCCGCAATCGGCGCTTCCAGTACCGCGTCAATCGCTTCAAACTCGTCCTGCAAGTCCTTGGCAAGACGGGCCATTGTGCGTTCCGGTACATCGCCAGTGAGATTCACAATCACAATCGGGAACTCAGAGAAGTTGATCTCTGTGATGGTGTATTGCTCCGCCCCATCCGGGAAGTTGGCCTGCGCCGTGTTCATGGCATCGCGCACATCGGCGATGGTGGCGCTCTTGTCCCAGCCAAACTCAAATTCAAGAAGCAGCGAGGCGTGGTTTTCCGACGCGATGCCGGTCATCTGGTCCAGGCCGTCCAGATCAACGGCCTCGGTCTCCATCGGTTTGACCAGCAGGCTTTCGGCATCTTCGGCCGAAATCCCGGGGAAGCTCACCGAGACATAGAGGATCGGGATGTCGATATCCGGCTCACCTTCCTTGGGAAGGCTGGCATAAGAAAATGCCCCCACCACGAGTGAGATCGCGATGAAGGCAAGGATCATTCGGGCCCGTTCAGAGGCCCATGTGATGGCGCCGGTCATCAGTTCAGCTCCCGAATGGTTGGGGTCACTTGCACGCCGGTGGTGACAAATTCCTGACCAACGACGATCACATCTGCCATCTCCGGCAGGCCGCCAAGCCAGACACCCGAGGTGCTGTCGCGCAGGATTTCTGTGGCGGCAAAGAAAACCTTGTCGTTCTCATCCACCAGCCGCACGCCGAGCGTGCCTTCGTCGTTCAAGGTCAGTGCGGATTGCGGGAGGAGGTGTGCAGCAGCCCCGTCAGCGGAGATCGCGATCTCTGCGGTCTGACCGTCGCGGATGCTGAGATCCGGGTTGGGGACGGAGATTTCCACACGGAAGGTGCGGGTGGTTTCATCCGCGGAGCGTGAAACAAATGTCACCTGACCGGAGACCTCTTGGCCTGTGGTCAACCGTGCGCCCGCCAGCGCGCCCTCATAGACACGAGCAATTTCTGTCTCCGGCACGAAGCCGACGATCCGGATCGGGTCCAGACGCAGGACCGTGCCACAAAGGCTGCCCTGCTGCATCAGGCTGCCCAGTTCGGCGGTTTTGCTCTCCAGAAGCCCATCAAACGGTGCCTTGATGGTCAGGCGTTCGATTTCCTTTTCTGCAGCGGCGACCAGAGCCATCGCTGATTCGATGCCTGCTTGGGTCGACTCAAGGCCGGAGGTTGCGGATTGTACCGCCGCCTCAGCAGCCCGCACACCTGCCGCCGCGCTGGCCACGCGGGTGGAGGAGGCAAAGCCGCCCTCAGAGAGTTTGCGCGCCGCGTTGTCGTTGATCAAGGCTTCCTCAAGCCGCGCCTCGGCCTCGATTTTCGCCGCCGCTGCGCTTGGGATTCGGGCTTTGGCCTCACTCAGCCGTGCGCGGGCTTCCGCCAGTACGGCCTCGCGTGTGCCCACATCAAGGCGGCAGAGCTGTTGGCCGGCAGTGACGTGCTCGCCGCGCCGCAGCGGTTCTGAGATCACCAGCCCGCTGGTTTCAGCGCGCACTTCGACCTCACGATCCGCTTCGGTTTGCCCTCTGAGGATCACGGCGCTGTCGATCTCGCGGGCCACGCTTTGCATCACTACCACGCGGATCAGATCCTCTGAGGGTTCAGCATCCGACGAAGCGGGAACGTCCGCATTATCAGTGGCTTGCGCTGTCGAACCTGCAGCGGCGTCGGTATCTGTTGGAACAGCTGTGGCGGTGTCTGCGGCATCGCCGTTGGCAAAGGCGAGAAGACGCTCGCGCTCAACCACGATCATGAAAAGAAAACCGGTGACCAAAATCGCTGTGAGGAACGGAATAAGTCGCATCTGCTGTTCCCTGTAGGTTTATTGGAGCGCGAAGCGCACAAAATAGTGAAGGTTATATTGGCGCTTCTGCATATAGAAACAACCTGTAGTACGCTATTTTGAACTCATCAGTTCAGAAAATGTCAACCTGATGAAAATTCAGTGATGATTTGCGCAAGCTCCGCCCAGCTCTTGGCACTTTGAAAACAAACCGATAAGACAGAGCGAACGAATAGGAGAGCAGGCGTGAGCAACACCGACAGTTTCATCGAAGAAGTCACCGAAGAAGTCCGTCGGGACCGCCTGTTTGGCCTGATGCGCCGCTATGGCTGGATCGCGGTTTTGCTGGTGATTGCCATCGTTGGTGCGGCTGCTGCAAATGAAGTGCGTAAAGGCAATGCCCGCGATGCGGCGCAAGATTCCGGCGATGCAATCATCAATGCGGTGTCCTCAAGCGATACGGAAGCGCGCGTGGCGGCTCTGGCCGATCTGAAAACCGAGTCGCCTGATGCGCAGGTGGTCTCTGATATGCTGCTGGCCGCGCATCAGCTTGAGCTTGGTGCAGGCACGGATGCCTCTGAAACACTGGAAGGCATCGCAACCAGCGGGTTGGATATGCCGGAAATCTACCGTCAGATCGCAGCCTTCAAAGCGGTGCTGGCTGAAGGCAAGGACACACCGGCGGCGGAGCGTCGTCTGGCACTCGAGAGCCTCGCCACACCGGGCGCCCCATTGGCGCTTTTGGCGCGTGAGCAGCTTGCGCTTCTGACTTTGGAAGAAGGGGACGCGGAAGGTGCGATCACCCAGTTGCAGGATTTGATTCAGGACGCCGCAGTGACAGCAGGCTTGCGCAACCGCGCGGCTCAGTTAATTGTGGCTCTTGGCGGAACACCGGCTGAAACCAACGGACTGGTGGTTGGTCAGTAACCTGACCGCAAAAAGACGATAACGGGGTGGGGGCCTGTTCAGTGACACGTAAGACTTTGATGCTGGCAGCGGTGGCCACTGCAGCGCTACTCACAGCCTGCGCCGAACCAGAAGTCATTCTGCCCGGTGCCCGCGAAGATCTGGTTGCACAGCCAGAGGTGCCTGAAAACCAGAGCCCGGCGATCAACCTGCCGTCGCAGGTGCAGAACGCCAGTTGGACACACCGGATCGGCTCGCCAAAGTATCGCACCGCCAATGCGGCGCTGTCCACGCGTCCAAGCGTGGCTTGGACTGCCTCCATCGGCAAAGGTGAGTCGCGCAAAACCCGCATCACCGCTGATCCGGTTGTGGCGGAGGGGCGCATCTTCACCGTGGATGCCGAGGCGACCATCAGCGCGACCTCAACTTCTGGTGAGACGCTTTGGAGCCGTGATCTGACCTCGCCGCAGGACAAAACCGGGCAGGCGTCAACCGGCGGTCTGGCCTATGGCGATGGCAAAGTTTTTGTCACCACCGGGTTTGGCGCGTTGACCGCGCTCGATCCTGCAACCGGTGCTGTTCTCTGGGAACAGAAACTTCAGGCGGTCGGCAGCGGCACCCCCACAGTCTATGACGGGCTGGTTTATGTGGTCTCTGGCGACGCCACCGGCTGGGCGCTGGAAACCGACACAGGCCGCGTGGCCTGGCAGCTCGTGTCTCTGCCCAACGTGCAGAACGTGCAAAGCCCTGCCGCGCCTGCGGTGACAGATCGCCTTGTGCTCTTCCCTTATGGCTCCGGTGAAATTCAGGCGGCTTTCCGTCGCGGCGGTGTGTCGCGTTGGTCTGCAGGCCTGTCAGACGTGCGCCCGGGCCGCTCGGTCAACACGGTTGGCGATATCTCCAGCGATCCGGTTGTGGTCGGCAACACTGCCTATGTGGCCAACCATTCTGGCCGTATGGCGGCCTTTGACATGGAAACCGGCCAACGCAACTGGACCGCCGATCATGGCGCGCTCAGCCCGGTGTTCCCGGCTGGGGGATCGCTGTTCTTCGTGTCTGAGCGCAATGTGCTGTTGCGGATCAATGCGCGGGATGGCAGCCGGATCTGGGGCGTGCAATTGCCGCAGTTTGTGAAAGACAAGCCGCGCAAGCAATCGACGCTGCACGTGCACTACGGCCCCATTCTTGCAGGTGGTCAACTGGTGGTGGCCTCCTCTGACGACAAGATCCGTTTCTACAATCCGCAGGACGGCGCCCTGACAAACACCGTTGATTTGCCCCATGGCGCAGCCACAAACCCGATTGTGGCGGGTGGCGTGCTCTATGTGGTGAATCGCAAAGGTGAATTGTACGCTTTCCGTTGACGCAATAATGGTATATCGGAGCGACTTCAGACGTTCCGGAGATCTGTCATGAGTTTCACGCTCGCCATTGTGGGCCGCCCAAACGTGGGCAAATCCACCCTGTTCAATCGCCTTGTCGGCAAAAAACTCGCGCTGGTGGATGACCAGCCCGGGGTGACGCGCGACTTGCGGGAAGGCGATGCCAAACTGGCCGATCTGCGTTTTACAGCGATTGATACGGCTGGTCTGGAAGATGCCACTGATGACAGTCTTGAAGGGCGCATGCGCCGCCTGACGGAACGCGCGGTGGATATGGCTGATATCTGCCTCTTTATGATTGATGCGCGGGCAGGGGTGACCCCCACCGATATGATCTTTGCCGAAATCCTGCGCAAACGCGCGGCCCATGTGATTCTTGCTGCCAACAAAGGCGAGGGCGCGGCTGCGGACGCTGGTGTGCTTGAAGCCTATTCCCTGGGTCTTGGCGAGCCGATCCGCCTGTCGGCAGAACATGGCGAGGGTCTCAACGATCTTTACACCCAGCTTATGCCGCTGGCAGATGAATTTGCCAAACGCGCCAAAGCGCTGGATGACGAAGTCGAGACCGACGTGGATCTCGATGAAGACGAAGCCGATGAAGAGATTGATCCCGATGCGCTGCGGCCGTCTCAGATGCTCACCGAGCGTCGGCCTTTGCAGATCGCCGTTGTGGGCCGTCCGAATGCCGGTAAATCCACGCTGATCAACAAGATCATAGGCGAAGACCGTCTGCTGACCGGCCCGGAAGCCGGGATCACGCGCGATGCCATCAGCCTGCGCACCACTTGGGACGAGACCCCGATGCGGATCTTTGACACCGCGGGGATGCGCAAAAAGGCCAAGGTGCAGGACAAGCTGGAAAAGCTCTCTGTGGGCGACGGTCTGCGCGCGGTGAAATTTGCCGAGGTTGTGGTAGTGCTGCTTGATGCGGCCATTCCGTTTGAGCAACAGGATCTGCGCATTGCCGACCTTGCAGAGCGCGAGGGGCGCGCGGTGATCGTTGCTGTCAACAAATGGGATGTGGAAGAGCACAAGCAGGAAAAGCTGCGCGACCTCAAAGAAGCGTTCAACCGTCTGCTGCCGCAGTTGCGTGGCGCACCGCTGATCACTGTATCGGCCAAAACCGGCCGCGGGCTGGAGCGCCTGCATGATGCCATTCTGGATGCCTATGACACGTGGAACCGCCGCATTCCCACCGCCGCACTCAACCGCTGGCTCGTGGAAATGCTGCAACAGCACCCGCCACCCGCACCGCAGGGCAAGCGCATCAAGCTGCGTTATATGACGCAAGCCAAGACCCGCCCGCCGGGCTTTGTGGTGATGTGCTCCCACCCGGATAAGATCCCCGAGAGTTATTCTCGATATCTTATCAATGGTTTGCGGGAGACTTTTGACATGCCCGGAACACCGATCCGCCTCACCATGCGTGGGCAAGGCGACAAGAACCCCTATAAGGGCAAGAAAAAATCCACGCCTTCGCGTTTGCGCAAACATATCAAAGGGCGCGGCGCCCCGCACTGAGGGTGCAGCTCGCAGAACTGATTTGAGGGTCGTCCATTGGGCGGCCCTTTTTGCTGAAATGACAGGCAAGGCCTTGCCACATCAGCAGCTTTTGGCGACCCCGCACGTTGCCGAAGGTCAATTTCGCGTTATAGTTGGTGAAGTTGAGCCAATTTCTGATTGGTCGCGTATTTGATACAAACCCAGGCCATTTTTCAGGCCAAGGCGGAAATTTATTTGAACAGAGGGGTTTGCGATGGACATTCGCGAGCGCTTGAAAGGCTATACAATTCAGGATGACCGTATCGGCGCGGTCAGCTTCTTTGGCACCTTTGTTTTCTATTTTGCCACCCTGTATCTCGCCATTGCCCATCAGGGCACGTGGTATCTGCTGGTGCCGCTGATGGTGGTGAACGGGCTTTCTGCGGTGCGGCTGTATGTGTTGCAGCACGACACGGGCCATGCCTCGCTGTTCAAAAGCCGTAAGCACAATGACTGGGCCGGGGAGGCGCTGTCTGTGGTGACCTTCGCGCCCTATGCGGCGATGCGGCACAACCACAATATGCACCATTCGCACCTCGGCAATCTGGACCACCGCGACACGGGCGAAATCCACACGATGACCTTGCGCGAATGGGAGGTGGCCGGGTTCTGGGAACGGCTTTATTATCGGCTCTACCGCAATCCTCTCGTGCTGATCCCGCTGGGCAGCCTTTATACCTATTTCATCCGCTACCGCTGGCCCAAAAGCGCCTTAAGCATGTGGCGCTCGGTGGTGCTGCACAATCTGGTGATCCTTGTCTACATGGGCGTGGTTGTTGCGCTGGCCGGATGGAACGGGCTGTTGATCTGGTTCCTCAGCGCTCTGTTTGGCGGCATGGTGGGCGTGTTTATGGTCTACCTGCAGCATAATTTTGAGGACACCTATTGGGACCGCCGTCCGGATCTGGACCCGCGGCTGGCGGCGTTGCAAGGCTCTTCTGCGCTGGATCTGGGCTGGTGGTTGGATCTGGCCTCCGCCAACATCGCCTATCACGACATCCACCATTTCAACGCGCGCATCCCGCATTACAATCTGCGCAAATGCCATCAGATGATCCGCGATGAATATGGATTGCCAACGATCAAATGGCCGGAGGCGCTGCGTTCGTTTTCACTGAAACTTTGGGATGAAGAGGCGGAGCGTCTCGTGCCGTTCCCGAAGAAAGGCGTGACACAAAGCGCGGTGGCGGCGGAGTAGGCCGCAGGCAGGGGAGGGAGGGGCCAGCCACTCTTGCCCTCACTGGCAATTCACCCCGGGATATTTGACGAATGAGAAGAAAAAGCGCGGCCGCTGAGGAGAGTCGGGGCCGCGCTTAATTTTGTCTGTCTGGTCAGGTGTTAGGCCAGTTTGCCTTCTGCGGTTAGAACGGTTTTACCCCCCAGATAAGGTGCAAGCACCTCTGGCAGCACCACAGAACCGTCGGCCTGCTGGCCGTTTTCCAGAACCGCGATCAGGCAGCGGCCGACCGCAAGGCCGGAACCGTTGAGCGTGTGCACATATTCCGGCTTGCCGCCATCGGCGGGACGGAAACGGGCGTTCATGCGGCGGGCCTGAAAGGCGCCGGTGGTGGAGACAGAGCTGATCTCGCGGTAGGTGTCCTGACCCGGAATCCACGCCTCGATGTCATAGGTGCGGCGTGCGCCAAAGCCCATGTCGCCGGTGCAGAGCACCACGGTGCGATAGGGCACACCGAGTTTTTCCAGCAGACCTTCGGCGCAGCGCAGCATGCGCTTTTGCTCGTCTTCGCTTTTGTCCGGATGGGTGATGGAGACCATCTCCACCTTTTCAAACTGGTGCTGGCGCAGCATGCCGGAGGTGTCCTTGCCCGCGCTGCCCGCTTCCGAGCGGAAGCACAGGGTGTGGGCGGTCATGCGGATCGGCAGGGCGCTTTCTTCCAGAATGTCACCTGCGACGGAATAGGTCAGCGGCACTTCAGAGGTCGGCACCAGCCACCAGCCATTGGTGGTCTGATAGCTGTCTTCGCCAAATTTCGGCAGTTTATCGGTGCCGTACATGGCTTCGTCACGCACCAGAACCGGCGAGTTCACCTCGGTCAGTTCGTTTTCGTCCACATGGGTGTCGATCATGAACTGTGCCAACGCGCGGTGAATGCGGGCCACCGCGCCTTTGAGCATCACAAAGCGCGCGCCGGAGATTTTGGCGGCGGTTTCAAAATCCATCGCGGCGGCGACGCCTTTGATGTCAAAATGCTCCACAGGTGCAAAATCCAGTTCGCGCGGCGTGCCCCAGCGGTTCACCTCGACGTTGTCATCCTCATCCGCACCTTCGGGCACGTCATCCGCCGGCAGGTTGGCAATGCGCGCCAGCGTGTCGGTCAGCTTTGCGTCAAGCTCCTTGGCCTCATTCTGCATCGCCGCGACTTCGGATTTCTTCTCACCGACAAGCGCGCGCAGACGTTCAAACTCGGCCTCGTCCCCTTTGGCTTTGGCGGCACCAACCTCTTTGGCGGCGGCTTTCTGGGCGGCTTGGGCGGCTTCAGCGGCCGCGATCTTGGCGCGGCGCTCTTCATCAAGGGCCAGCACGGAGGAGGACATGGCCGCATCCCCACGGCGGGTCAGGGCGGCGTCAAAAGCGGCCGGGTTCTCGCGGATCGCTTTAATGTCATGCATCTCATGTGTCCTTTGATTGTATGTGATTCACAGTGCCGCCTATATGCCGGAGCGGCGGCGCGAGGGGAAGCGTTGTGTTAGGAGTAGACTACAACAGGTATTTGGATGTTTAACTCTGCCGCCCAAGCACGCCATTGGTCATGAAACATTTGGGGTTCGAGTGTCTCTTTGGGCCAATGTTGCGGCCAAGGTGTATTTGGCAAGAGGATGGTGTCACCATCCGAGAAAATTCCGTGTAGGTGGGATTTCAAATTTGGAATGCTCAGAAGGTTCAAGAATTTGAAAGAGGAACCTACGAAATGCGCATCAATTACGCTCGTTAATTCGTCAAATTGGCATCCTGATAATATTGTTCTGCCAAAGTATGTTTGCTCGAGATCTGCCCCTTTAAGGTTGACAACCGACATGTTTACATCAAACAAAGTAGCGTTTTTGAGACATGCGTCCTGCAAGTCCGCGCGATGCAGGTTTGTATCCTTTAAATAGGCTCCGGAGAGATCAGTACCTCTCAAATTTGCTCCAACAAAATCAACTGCAATTAGTTGCGACTTGCGAAGACTGGATAGCTCAAGCGATGCTCCGCTGAATGATGACAAATGTAGACTGGCGCAACTTAGGTCTGACTCGTGCAATTTTATAAGACTCAAATTTGTTGCCTCCAAACTTGCACCTTTAAAACTAGTATATTCAAACTGCAGACTGGTTAGATCCATTGCCTGCAGATTCGCACCGGTTAGGTCAATCTCAAGTGTGTCTAGGATGTCTCTTCCGATCGTTGTCGCCAGCCGCCCTAAGACCTGAACTGCATTCTGCATATCAGATCTCGGAGCCTCCAGTGTGTCGGCCCAAGTTCGCAAAACTTCAATATCCTCGTCGGGTGGCGTTTTTGCTGGATGAGTTTTTGATAGTTCACGGACATAAACGCTTAGAAGTCGTGAAACGCGAGCGGCTTCTTTAGGTTGCTCGCGCACCAAGCCTTCGAGACGGTCAATCGCCGCATTCCGGCGAACAATATCGTCTTCCCAAAGGGTCTCCCATTTGCGTGCACCAACCTTTTTTGACACCTGCCGCTGTGCATGCAAATCCGCCGCAGCCTCAGTGATCTTGTCATTAAACAGAGCGGCCTTTGCAGTCTCCGTCTGCTCTTGCGTCAGCTTCAGGCGCAGCACGGTAAAAGGCAGCGCCACAGCTGCGCCCAATGTCGCTGTCAAAGCCGCCAGCTGGATCAGCGGAAAGCGGTTGGCGGTGAAATCCTCTGCAAAAAACAATTGATGCACAATCATGCCAATGGTGGCGATCAGCCCGCCAAACAGGCAAAGCGCCAATACCGCCCAGAACATCGCCACGACGACAAACCATTTTGCAGGCCAGCGCTTTGCGCCAAGCGCCTCTTGCAACCGCGCAAACGTCGTTTCTTTCCCGCTGTCTGTTCGGGGCAGGGCCAAAAAGATCACGACTGCGGCAATCATGCTGCTCACAAATGCCGCTAGAAACTGGAAATCCTCTGTGGTGAGGGTGATCGTCGTCATGCCTGCCTCTGCTCGTAATGCATTTTCACACTAGGGTTGCGTCAATCACACGTCCACCCGACAAACGGCAGTGATGCATCCTGCATTTCCCATCATCTCGCCTTGCATGTGCCGCAAAGCCCACATAGGTTCCCTGCGACTTTGCGGGGCAACGCCTCGCCTGAATTTAGAGGACATAGACACATGCAAGAACTCGGCCAGTTTCTGCCGCTCATCCTGATCTTCGCGATCATGTATTTTCTGCTCATCCGCCCGCAGCAGAAGAAAGTTAAAGAGCATCAGGCCATGGTGGCTGGGGTGCGCCGTGGGGATCAGATCGTGACCCAGGGCGGGCTGATCGGCAAGGTGTCCAAGGTCAAGGACGACAATGAAGTTGAAGTCGAGCTGGCTGAAAACGTGAAAGTCCGTGTGGTGAAATCCACCATCGCGCAGGTGCTGGCGAAGACCGAAGCGGCCAAAGCCGAATAAACCCGCGCACTTATAAAAGACACGACCAACAGGGCTGCAAACATGCTGCAAATCGACCTTTGGAAACGGGTCCTGATCTGGCTCACCTGTGCGGTGGGCCTGCTCTTGGCCACGCCAAATGCCTTTTATCCGAAGGTTGAGGCCCATAATGACGCGCTCGCCGCTATGGAATTCGGCGAGCTGAATGACGAGCTTGAGGAGGCGGTCGCGGCGTGGCCGTCGTTCATGCCAAGCCGTCTGGTGAACCTTGGTCTGGATTTGCGCGGTGGTGCGCATCTTCTGGCGGAAGTGAAGGTTCAGGACGTCTATGAAAGCCGCATGAAAGCGATGTGGCCCGAGGTGCGCGACCTGTTGCGCGGCGAGCGGGCCACCATCGGCACCATCCGTCTGCAGCCTTCGCCTGTGGATGAGCTGCGCGTAAAAATCTCCAAGCCTGAAGCCATTCAGGAAGCCGCTACGCTGGTGCGCGGCCTGTCCCGTCCGGTGACCTCGATCACCGGGGCAGGGGCTTCTGACATTGTGGTGCGCACCGATGGTGACACCATTGTTGTGACGCTTTCTGATGCGGAGAAGCTCGCCACAGACGAGCGTACCGTGCAGCAGGCGCTGGAAATCATCCGTCGCCGGATTGACGAGGTGGGCACACGCGAGCCGACCATTCAGCGTCAGGGTGCGGACCGTATTCTCATTCAGGTGCCCGGCATTGGCTCGGCCTCTGAGCTGAAAGATATCATCGGCACCACCGCACAGCTGACATTTAACCCGGTTGTGGGCCGTGTCTCTGATCCGGACGCCCCTGCGGGCGTGGGCAACGAGGTGCTGCCGTCGCTGGATGAAGAGGGCGTTTACTACATCGTGGAAAGCGCGCCTGTTGTGACCGGTGAAGAGCTGGTGGATGCACAGCCAAGCTTTGACCAGAACAACCGCCCCGCCGTTTCTTTCCGCTTCAACCCGACCGGCGCGCGCAAATTTGGCAACTACACTGCTGACAACATCGGCAGCCCGTTTGCCATTGTGCTTGATAACGAAGTGATCTCCGCGCCAGTCATTCAGGCCCATATCGCGGGCGGCTCCGGCATCATCACCGGCCGTTTCACCGTCGAAGAAAGCACCAACCTTGCCGTGCTGCTGCGCGCAGGCGCTCTGCCGGCTGGTCTGGAGTTCCTCGAAGAACGCACCATCGGCCCGGAGCTTGGCCAGGACAGCATCGAGGCAGGCCGGATCGCCTGTATCGTCGCCTTTGTCGCCGTGCTGGTCTTCATGTTCCTGAGCTACGGCACCTTTGGTCTCTTTGCCAATATCGCGCTGATCATCAACGTGGGCCTGATCTTTGGCCTGCTGAGCCTGATCGGCGCCACGCTGACCCTGCCGGGCATTGCCGGGATCGTGCTGACCATCGGTATGGCGGTGGACGCCAACGTGCTGGTGTTTGAGCGTATCCGCGAAGAGCTGAAATCGGCCAAAGGCCCGGCCCGCGCCATCGAGCTTGGCTATGAAAAGGCGCTTTCGGCCATTCTGGACGCCAACATCACCACATTTATCACCGCTGTGATCCTCTTTGCCGTGGGCTCCGGCCCGGTACGCGGCTTTGCCATCACACTGGGGCTTGGCATTCTCACCTCCGTCTTCACCGCGATCTTTGTGACGCGTGTGATGATTGTGATGTGGTTTGAGCGCCGCCGTCCCAAGACAATCGAGGTATAAGCCATGCGTTTGAGACTGGTTCCCCAAGAAACCAAATGGGATTTCTTCTCGCGTCCAACCCTGTGGCTGGGCATTTCCAGCGCGCTGATGGTGGCGGCTCTGGTCAGCTTCTTTATTCAGGGGCTGAACTTCGGCATCGACTTCCGGGGCGGCACAACCATCCGCACCGAGAGTGCGCAGGAAGTGGTTGTTGGCGACTACCGCGAGGCGCTGGTGCCGTTGGAGCTGGGCGATATCTCGATCACCGAGGTGTTTGACCCGACCTTTGACGAAGATCAGCATGTCACTATGATCCGCATTCAGGCTCAGGAGGGCGAAGAAGCGGTAACCGCAGATGTGATCGAGCGCGTTGAGGCACAGCTGAAAACCGTGGTGTCTGATATCAAGTTTGTATCCGTTGAATCCGTTGGCCCGAAGGTCTCCGGTGAACTGATCAAAACAGCGGCGATTGCAGTGCTGTTGGCGATTGGCGCGGTTCTGATCTACATCTGGCTGCGCTTTGAGTGGCAGTTTGCCTTGGGCGCTGTGGCCGCGCTTGTGCACGATGTGGTGCTGACCATCGGGGTGTTTTCCGAGTTGCAGATCAAGTTTGACCTCGCCATCATCGCGGCGTTGCTGACCATTGTGGGCTATTCGCTGAACGACACCGTGGTTGTGTTTGACCGCGTTCGTGAAAACCTGCGCAAGTACAAAAAGATGGAGCTGAAAGAGGTTCTCAACATCTCCATCAATGAGACCCTCAGCCGCACGATGATGACTTCTGTCACCACGCTGCTGGCGCTGATCTCTCTGTTTGTGCTGGGTGGCGACGTGATCCGGGGCTTCGTCTTCGCAATGATCTGGGGTGTGATTGTCGGTACATACAGCTCGATCTTTATCGCCTCTGCCGTGCTTCTGAAGCTCGGTGTGAAGCGCGACTGGTCCAAGCCGGATAATACCGCTGGCAACCAATTCGCCAATATTGATGCATGACATCCTGACCCAGGCCCTCGCTCTTGACGGGTTGGCCTGGGTCGCCGCTGCCGCCTTTGTGGCGGGCATTGTGCGCGGGTTTGCCGGATTTGGTACCGCTCTGATTTACCTCCCTATCGCTGCGCAAGTCATGCCGCCCCTCTGGGCGATCATCACGCTGGCGGGCATGGATATCCTAGCACCTGCTGTTCACATCCCTGCCGCGCTGCGCAATGGGCACCGCCGGGATCTTCTGCGTCTGATGATCGGCGTGGTGCTGCTTATGCCCGCCGGGCTCTGGCTATTGGAGCGCACAGAGCCTGATGTGTACCGCTATCTGGTCTCGCTCTTGGCGCTCGCCATGCTGGTCGTCTTGCTGACCGGGTTTCGCTATCGCGGCGCTGTTACAGCCCCCATGGTCTATGGCATTGGCGGGGCCGGTGGATTGCTGGGTGGTGCCGCGGGGCTACCGGGACCGCCGGTGATCATGTTTTATATGGCCAGCCCGCATGGCCCTACAGTGATCCGCGCGAATACCAACGCCTATCTGTTTTTCTACGATATCCTGCTTGTTGTGGTGCTCATTTGCCTGAGCCGGTTTGAAGCCGCGCCCTTTGTGCTTGGCATCTTGCTGTCGCTTCCGGCGATGGCTGGCAATCTCTTGGGAGGCTGGCTCTTTGATCCGCGCCATGAGAAACTTTACCGGGCTGTGGCCTATCTGATTATCGCTGCCGCTGCATTGTCCGGTTTGCCATTTTTGAACGCGGGCGGGGGGCATTAGGAGGAGAAGATCATGCAAATGACAGAAGTGACCTATGCGGACGCCATCCCGATAGACAGCTATGGCCCCGGGTTCTTCCGCATCGGCGGAGAGGTGATCGAAGGCGGGGCTGTGATCCATGCCAAAGGCGCGCGCAGCTGGGCAGGCTATGAGGATGCGCAGGCGGTGTTGGCGCTGGCGGAAGAGATCGATTTCATCCTGATGGGCACGGGTCCTGACATGGCACCGGTTCCAGCCGCCTTTCGCGAGACGCTGGAAGCGGCGGGCATCGGCGTGGAACCGATGGCGTCACCGTCTGCCTGCCGGACCTACAATGTTCTGGTGAGCGAGGGACGCCGTGTTGCGGCCGTCCTGCTGCCGGTCTGAGGGCCGTGGCGGGGCGTGCAACGTACGGTGCGTTTACATCTGCGCTGAGCGCGGGAACCGAAAACAACACCACCGCGATACAGACGCAATACCGACGCGATACAGACAGGCGATTTTGACTGCGTCAAAAGGTTACTCTTTTGCCATCGCAGAAAAGCGGTTAGATGCAGCGTCATGACTTTGCGCGTAAAAGATGTCAGCGTGGCGCGTGGTGGCGTGGCCGTTCTGGAAGGGCTGTCCTTTGAGGTGACACCCGGCAAAGGGCTGATTCTGAAAGGTCCCAATGGCGTCGGCAAGACCACGCTCTTGCGCACGGTTGCCGGATTGCAGCCACCTTTCAAAGGCACCGTTGAAGCGCCGGAAGAAAGCATTGCCTATGCGGCCCACAGCGATGGTTTGAAGGCCATGCTAACGGTTGAGGAAAATCTCAGGTTCTGGGCGGAAGTCTTTGGTAAGTCTGATATTTCTGCTGCTATCGAAGGATTTGATCTGGTCGAGTTGCAAGGCCGTCTTGCAGGCAGCCTGTCAGCCGGACAAAAGCGCCGCCTCGGGCTTGCACGCCTGTTGGTGACAGGGCGTCCGATCTGGATTTTGGATGAACCCACCGTATCGCTAGACACCGCCTCTGTGGCGCTCTTTGCCAAGGCGGTGGAACGGCATCTGGCCAGCGGCGGCAGCGCGCTTTTGGCGACGCACATCGATCTTGGCCTGTCCGTGGACGTGCTGGATGTCGGCCCCTTCCGCGCAACTGCGCGTGAGGGCGCTATCGCAGGTTATGATGAGGCCTTCTTATGAGAGCACTTCTCCTGCGGGATCTGAAACTGGCCTTCCGCGCCGGTGGCGGCTTTGGCCTTGGTATCGCTTTTTTCCTTATTGTTGTGATACTTGTGCCGTTCTCTGTTGGCCCGGAAAGCGGCCTTTTGACCAAGATTGCACCCGGTATTCTGTGGCTCGGTGCGCTGCTGGCGTGCCTTCTGTCCCTTGACCGTATTCTGGCGCTTGACTGGGAAGACGGCACTCTGGATCTGGTGGCCACATCACCTCTGCCGCTTGAGGCTGTGGTCTCCGTCAAGGCGCTGGCCCACTGGCTCACCACAGGGGTTCCGCTTGTGGTCGCTGCGCCGCTCTTTGGGGTACTGCTGAATCTGCCATCTCAAGGATACATCTGGCTCGTCACATCGCTGGCTCTGGGCACGCCAGCCTTGAGTGTGATTGGCACCTTTGGGGCCGCGCTGACGGTGGGGATCAAACGCGGTGGGCTGCTGCTTTCTCTTTTGATTTTACCACTTTACGTGCCAACCCTGATCTTTGGTGCAGAGCTGGCGCGCCGGGGCGCTGAGGGGCAGGCTGTGACCACACCGCTGTTGATGCTGGCGGGGATCACCTTCGGTGTCATCGCACTTTTGCCTTTTGCCAGTGCGGCAGTATTGCGTGTTAATCTGCGATAGCGCTTAGGGTATTTAATCCATATCAAAGCACCTGTGATGCTCTCATGGAAGTGAGGTGCAAAACACGGCACAGAAAGTTAGGACGACCTCATGGGATCGATCTGGGAATATGCCAATCCGGTGAAATTCAGCCAAACCGTTTCGCGGTTTCTGGCACCTGTTGCCATCGTGGCTGGCGCCTGTCTGGTGGTTGGCCTGATCTGGGGCTTTTTCTTTACGCCGGATGACTTTCGTCAAGGCTCCACTGTGAAGATCATCTATCTGCATGTGCCCTCAGCGCTAATGGCGATTAATGCGTGGTTCATGATGCTGGTCACCTCGCTAATCTGGCTGGTGCGCCGCCACCATGTAAGCGCCCTCGCGGCCAAGGCGGCAGCGCCCATTGGCATGGTGATGACGGTGATTGCATTGCTGACAGGCGCGATCTGGGGGCAGCCGATGTGGGGCACATGGTGGGCCTGGGATCCGCGTCTGACCTCTTTCCTCATCCTGTTTCTGTTTTATCTTGGCTATATCGCCCTTTGGGAAGCAATTGATGATCCTGACACCGCCGCAGATCTGACGTCTGTCTTGTGCATCGTGGGATCGGTTTTTGCCGTGCTCAGCCGGTATGCTGTGAACTTCTGGAACCAGGGTTTGCATCAGGGGGCGTCGTTTGCACGGGTTGAGGCTGTCACGGGCGCGGACACCACGGAGAAAGTCTCTAACATCTTCTTTTACCCGTTGCTGATGTGCATTGCCGGGTTTGTTTTGCTGTTTGTTGCGCTCGTGCTGCTGCGCACGCGCACGGAAATTCACAAGCGCCGCACACGCGCGCTTTTGGCACGGGAGCGCTTGGCATGATGCCGGATCTTGGAAAATACGCTGACACGGTGCTGTCGTCTTATGCGGTGTCGCTGCTGTTGATCGCCGGTCTTGTGTGGCTCAGCATCCGTGCGGCTCGCAAAGCCCGAGCGGATCTGGATCAGGTGGAGGCGCGTCGCAATGAGCGCTCGTAAAGTCTCCCCGTTGATGTTTTTGCCGCCCTTGCTGTTTGCGGGGCTTGCGGCGCTGTTCCTGATCGGGATGCAACGCCAGAACCCTGATGAGCTGCCAAGTGCATTGGTGGGCCAGCAGGCGCCCTCTGCGGAAATGACGCCGCTGGGCGACAAGCCCATGTGGGATGACGCAGCGCTGCGCAGTGGCAAGCCAACTCTGGTGAACTTCTGGGCCAGCTGGTGCGGCCCTTGCCGTGTGGAACATCCCAATCTGGAACAACTTCAATCTGAAGGGCTCACCATCCTTGGTGCGAACTATAAGGATGTGCAGGGCAACGCTTTGTCTTTCCTGGATGAACTGGGTGATCCCTATGAGGCGGTTGGTGCGGACACGGCGGGACGTATGGCGCTGAACTGGGGTGTGTATGGCGTGCCGGAGACCTATCTGATTGATGGACAGGGCAATGTTGTTCTGCGTATTGCAGGGCCGGTCACGCAGCGCGAGTTGGACGAGCGGCTGCGGCCCGCGCTGGACAGTTTGAAGTAATCACTCAGCTTGAAAACTCTTTAAGAAGCCCATGCCAGCCGGTGTGGGCTTTGCTCGTTTTGGGGGCGTCATTTGGAGATCACATCAATCTGGTCTACCAAAGAAGAGATTGTTTTGAGTGATTTCTTGTGGAGTAAGCGTGATGCGTTTTGCCGCCTATAATATCGAACATTTTGACCGCGCCTTTACCAATCAGAACGTGCCTGAGCCGGATCATAAGCGTCAGAAAAAGGATCCTCTGCCGCAGATAGAGGCGGTGGGGACGGTGCTTTCAGAGATTGACGCGGATTTGATCGGGATCACAGAGGCCCCCAACACGGCAAGCAGCGCAAATGCCGTAAAATCCACCGTGGCCTGTCTTGAGGCTTTCGCAGCGCAGGCAGGCCTACGCGCGCGCAAATGTGTGTTCGGCTTTAACGCCGGCACTCAGGAAATTGCGGTGCTCTATGATCCGGACAGTCTCGATGTGACGCACAAACCTAGCGGCACCGCCGGCAGCAAAAAGAGCCCCAGGTTTGATGAGCCGTTTTTATATGATGCGGATGAGGATGGGCTGCAGGAGCTGCACAAGCATGATCGACCACCCTTGGAAGTACATGTAGAGCGCAAGGATGGCGGCGCACCGATGGATCTGTTTGTGGTGCATGCCAAATCCAAGGGCATCTTCAACAGTCTCGATTTGGTGCATCTGGAGCGCACGTCGCGCAGGAACCGCCTGCGTCTGTTCGCTCAGGCGGCCTCCATCCGGGAGCGTGTTGACCGGCTGATGGTCGATGATGCGCGGGTGATGGTGATGGGGGATATCAATGATGGTCCGGGCATGGATGAGCATGAGGCGAAATTTGGCCGCTCCGCCGTTGAGATCATCATGGGAGATCTGTTTGAGCCGGAGAAAATTCTGCGTTGTTACGCCGGGCGGCCAAAATGGAAGCGGTTTGGCTGGGAGCCGTCCACCACGCGGTTTTTTGACCAGATCACCGAAGACCCGATCAACGCGATGATTGATCTGATCATGACCAGCCAATCTATTAAACCGGCGGGTGACGACGCCTACAGGATTTGGAACCCTTATGAAATGTGGACGAAGAAACAGCGCGAGGCGACTGAAAACAAAGCTCTTTTTGAGGCGTTGACTTCGGCAAGTGATCACTTCCCGGTCAGTTTTGATTTTGACTGATGTGGACTAAGGCCCCTTTGGCGGGGCCTTGTTCGTTTTGTTTCAAGCCTTGGCGAGGTTGCGCAGCACATAGTGCAGCACACCACCGTGTTCGATGTATTCAATCTCCGGTGCGGTATCGATCCGGCATTTCAGCGTGATGGTTTTCTCTGTGCCGTCCGCATAAGTGATGTCGCACGGCACCTCTTGCAGCGGCTCAACGCTGTCCAATCCGGTGATTGTCACGCTCTCTTCGCCGGTCAGACCAAGTGTCTTGCGGGTGTCCCCCCCGGTGAATTCAAAGGGGATCACGCCCATTCCCACCAGATTTGAGCGGTGGATGCGCTCAAAGCTCTCGGCGATGACCGCCTTCACGCCCAGCAGGGCCGTGCCTTTCGCCGCCCAGTCGCGGGACGATCCGGCACCATACTGTGCGCCGCCAAATACCACCAAAGGTGTGCCATTGGCCTGATAGGCCATCGCGGCCGCATAGACCGAAGTTTGCGCACCGTCTGGGCCTTTGGTGTAGCCGCCTTCGACCCCATCGAGCATCTCGTTTTTGATACGGATGTTGGCGAAAGTGCCCCGCATCATGATCTCATGGTTGCCCCGGCGCGAGCCGTAGGAGTTGAAGTCCCGCGGCGCGACTTGGCGGTCGGTCAGATAGGTGCCTGCCGGGGTGGACTGCGCAAAGGATCCTGCGGGGGAGATATGGTCCGTTGTGACCATGTCACCGAGCATCAACAGAACTTTCGCGCCTTCAATATTGCTGATGGTGCCGGGCTCCGGCCCCATGCCTTGGAAGTAAGGTGGGTTTTGGATGTAGGTGGACGTTGCAGGCCAGTCATAGGTTTCCTGTTGTGGCACCTCGACGCCCTGCCATTTTTCATCCCCTTTGAAGACATCGGCATATTTGGATTGAAATGCCTCGCGGGTCACCGTTTGTTGCACGAGGTCGGCAATCTCCTGTGTGGAGGGCCAGATGTCTTTGAGGAAGACGTCGTTTCCGTTCTGGTCCTGCCCAAGAGGATCGGAGGTCAGGTTGATGTCGAGCGTCCCGGCGATGGCGTAGGCCACCACAAGGGGCGGGGAGGCAAGATAGTTGGCGCGCACATCGGGGCTGATGCGGCCCTCAAAGTTTCGGTTGCCGGACAGCACTGAGGTTGCCACCAGATCCCCTTCGGCAATGGCGTCGCTGATCTCTTTTTGGATTGGACCGGAGTTGCCAATACAGGTGGTGCAGCCATAGCCCACAAGGTTAAAGCCAAGCGCGTCGAGATCCTTTTGCAGATCGGCGGCTTCCAGATAGGCCGATACGACCTGAGATCCGGGCGCAAGCGAGGTCTTCACCCAAGGCTTGCGGTTCAGGCCCAGAGCGGCGGCCTTGCGCGCCACAAGCCCTGCGCCGATCATCACGTAAGGGTTGGAGGTGTTGGTACAGGAGGTGATGGAGGCAATCACAACCTTGCCGCTTTCCATCATGTAGCCTTCGCCTGCAACGGCCACCTCTTTGCCCATTGGGCGCTTGAAGGTCTCCTCCATTTTGCGGCGGAAGGCGGTCTTGCCATCGCTAAGCGCGATATAGTCCTGTGGCCGTTTCGGGCCGGAGATTGCTGGCACAATCGTGCCCATATCCAGATGCAAAGTGTCGGTGTAGATCGGCGCATAGTTTTCATCACGCCAGAAGCCGTTTTCTTTGGCATAGGCCTCCACCAGCGCGATGCGGTCTTCGTCGCGGCCGGTGTTGGTGAGGTAGCGCAGGGTTTCGCCGTCAATCGGGAAGAAGCCGCAGGTTGCGCCATATTCCGGCGCCATATTGGCAATCGTAGCACGGTCCGCCAGGGGCAGGCGGTCCAGCCCGTCGCCGTAGAACTCCACAAATTTGCCGACCACGCCTTTCTCGCGAAGCATTTCCACGACCTTCAGCACAAGATCAGTGCCGGTGGTGCCTTCCATCATTTCGCCGGTCAGCTCAAAGCCGATGACCTCCGGGATCAGCATGGAAATCGGTTGACCGAGCATCGCGGCCTCAGCCTCGATGCCGCCAACGCCCCAGCCCAGAACCGCTGCGCCATTGACCATGGTGGTGTGGCTGTCTGTGCCAACCAATGTGTCCGGATAGGCGACTTCATCGCCGTTCTGGTCCATATCGGTCCAGACCGTCTGAGCGAGATATTCGAGGTTCACCTGATGACAAATCCCGGTGCCCGGTGGCACGACGCGGAAATTGTCAAAGGCGGTTTGCCCCCATTTCAGGAAGGTGTAGCGCTCCATGTTGCGCTCATATTCCCGGTCGACATTCATCTGAAACGCGCGGGGATTGCCAAATTCGTCAATCATCACGGAGTGGTCGATCACCAGATCAACAGGCACCAGCGGGTTGATTTTGGAGGCGGAGCCTTTGAGGCCGACAATGCCGTCGCGCATCGCAGCAAGGTCAACAACCGCAGGCACGCCGGTGAAGTCCTGCATGAGCACGCGGGCAGGGCGGTACGCAATCTCACGTGGGTTTTGCCCGCCATTTTCAGCCCATTTACCAAAGGCTTTGATGTCGTCGGTTGAAACAGAAAAGCCGCCGTCCTCAAATCGCAGCAGGTTTTCCAGCACCACTTTGAGGGCTGCGGGCAATCTGGAGAAATTGCCAAATCCGGCGTCCTGAGCGGCGGGGATTGAGTAAAATGAAATCGATTTTCCGTTAACCGAAAGTGTCTTACGTGCCTTGGCGTTGTCTTGTCCGACAGTGATGGGCATGTTGGCCTCCCTTTCAACATTATACAGGGGTTCGCTACACAAATTTGTGGCCCATGTGCGACAGGCGTTCAAGCTTGCCGCGAGGTTCACCGGCTTCTCGCGAAACCTTGATTGGCAAGTCAGTCCGTCGCGGCGTAGTAATGTTGCTGGGAAACGCGAAGGGGATAACTGAGACGATGATCCGGACAACAGGCATAATAGCGACACTTTGGCTTTCACTTGCATCCGTTGTTGCTGCAGGAGAGCAACCTGTTGTGGTTGAACTATACACCTCGCAGGGATGTTCCTCTTGTCCGCCTGCTGATGCCTATTTGCGCGACCAGTTGGCCGCGCGGGAGGATGTGATCGCGCTCGCGCTGCATGTGGACTATTGGGATTACATCGGCTGGAAAGACGAGTTCGCCAATCCGGCGTTCACCCAGCGCCAGCACAGCTATGCGCGTGCTGCTGGCCATCGCTCGGTCTATACGCCGCAGATGATCATCAACGGGCAGGACCATGTTGTCGGCGCACACCCCAATAAGGTGGAAAAGCTGATTGAGGCGCATAAAGCGGTCTCTTCTCAGGTGGATCTGGATGTGACACGTGATGGGGATGCGATCAGCATCACTGCCTCAACAGACCTCAGCACACCTATGAATGTGCATGTGGTCCAGTATCGCTCGGCTGAGAAAGTCTCCATCAAACGGGGCGAAAATGCCGGTCGCGTCCTGACCTACGCCAATATCGTGGACAATTGGGAACAAGTGCGCCGCTGGACGGGACAAAGTGATCTGGCGATGCGCGTCACTGTTGAGGGCGACGCTCCCGTTGTGGTGCTCATTCAACGTGAAAACGGCGGCCCCATCGAAGCCGCCGCGCGCGTAAAATAACAGACACTCAGGATGACGTTGGGGAGGATGATTAATCCTCGTCGTCATCCTCGTCGCTGATCAGCTCAATTTCGCCAAGTTCCACCAGCTCGCGCACGCCTGTCGTGATCTCCGACATGGCGGCCTCTGCCTCTTTGGTTTTCACTTCGCCGCGGTCGTTGACACCTTCGCGCAGCTGATCCGCCATACGTGCGGACATGTTATTGAGGATAAACTCCGTGGAGACGCCAAATTCGCCCTCGGTGGCATAAGCCATTGCAGTGATTAGGCTGCCCTCGTCGAGATCGCGCACCAGACGGGGGATATCCAGCGGCTTCACGCGGGTTGCGATATGCGCATATGTGAAGATGCGTCTGCGCACGGCCACGGCAAATTCCGCATCCTGTTCGTCCAGCGATTCCAGCACGTTATCGCGTGTCGCAGTGGTTGCATTGTTGAGGATCGCGCCTAGGCGGTCTTCGGGGCCTTGTTTGAAGGCTTTGGGCGGGCGGTCTTCGATTTGGCAAGCCAGGGTCAGGCCGATGCGGTCCACCGCCTCAGGCGTGATGCTTTCGGTCATCGACATGGCGAATGTGATGCGGCGGGCCTTGTCGCCAGCCAGTTTGGCCAGAACGGTCGCGGCCTTGTCGACCGGGAGCTTTGACATCAGGACAGCGGAGACCTCGATGCTCTCGCTGTCGACCATATTGATCAGCTCCGGCACGGAGAGTTCCTTGATGCGTGACCATGGGTTGCCGATCATGCGCACGCCAGCCTCTTTGCGCAGGCGCGCTTCGGTCAGCGGGCTGATCTGGCCCTGAAGCACGCTGAGCGCGCCGGAAATACCATTCGGGAAAGAGAGACCGATGGATTCGAGTTCCTGCGCAAATTCCATCAGGACCTCGGCAAGGGTGTCACGGTCGATGTAGCCCATGTCGCCCATCATGTAGGTCAGATCTGCCTGATGATTGTCTGACAGTTCAGCCAGTGACAGCTCGGCACCCTCATTGAGCAGAAAACGCACGATGATGGCTGCCTTTTGCGGGCGGGTGAGATTGGTTTTGCGCATGCTGCCAAAGCTGGGCATGTCAGCGGCACCACCAAACGGCGCCAGAGGAATCGCACTGCTCATCAATGTCTCCATAGGTCTTAGGCTGCAATGTCCCATTCAACCCTAAAGAAACTCTGAACAACTTACTTAAAGCACCTCGGTTTTTTCCCAAGATTTGAGAACGCCGAGGTGCACCAAGACCAATGGAGGTCGCAACGGATTTTTGAGGCAAACGTGGAGACACGTTTGCCTCATATCGTATCAGTAGTTGAACGTGTCGCCGCTCTGGATGGCTTTGGCCAATGCGATCTCTGGCCAGCTGCCTTCGCCGCCACGGTCACGGATCTCTTTCAACTGCACACGCGCCAGATCAAGGCGACCGGCTTCGACGTGAGCCTGACCCATGTAGGAGCGTGCCAGGATGTTGTCTGGGTTCTTTGCCAGCGCTTTGTTGTAGTAGCGCATGCCTTCATCCACATTGCCCAGACGGCGATGGGTGAAACCCCAGTAGGTCAGAACGCGGTCGGCGTTTTGATCTGACATCATCGCCAGCAGTTCCTGTGCCGCCGCGTTTTCACCGGCGTAGGCGAGGCTGCGCAGGTTTTCAAAATAGTCCTCGTCGGTCAGCGAGCTGTCTTGCTGCACAACGCATTTGCCAGCGCTTTCGCTGTATACCTTGCCGCTGCTGCAATGCACGGTTTTGGGTTTGGGTGTAGAAGAACCGCTCCCTGCGGCCCAAACAGGTCCAGCCACGGCAAAAACGGCGAGTGACGCGACTGCGAAGGATTTGACCAACATCATTCTTTCTCCAAAAAATCTCTGTGCTTAGCAATACGCTAGCACGTGGTATTAAGATGTCGTAATCACAGGGCTGTCAGTTCAAATAAAATTCAAAAAAGGCGCAGCCATGGGCCACGCCTTTGTGATTTTTAGGTGATTTCTGTTGTCTTAGTCTTTGAAAACACGCGCGAAAATTGTGTCGACGTGTTTGGTATGATAACCCATATCAAATTTCTCTTTGATACCGTCCTCACCCAGTGCCGCCACAACATCAGCGTCCGCCAGAAGCTGTTCCTGAAAGTCCACGCGCTCTTCCCAGACCTTCAGAGCGTTGCGCTGTACCATGGCATAGGCGTCTTCACGGCTGACACCCGCTTGGGTCAGAGCCAGAAGCACACGCTGAGACATCACCAGGCCCGGGAACTTGTTCATGTTCGCCAGCATGTTTTCCGGGAAGATCAGCATTTTGTCGACCACACCGGCCAGACGGTTCAGCGCGAAGTCGAGAGTGACGGTCGCATCAGGGCCAATGCCGCGCTCGACCGAGGAGTGGGAGATGTCACGCTCATGCCAGAGCGCCACGTTTTCCATAGCCGGGATGACAGTCATGCGCACCAGACGGGCCAGACCAGTCAGGTTTTCGGTCAGAACCGGGTTCTTCTTGTGCGGCATTGCGGAGGAGCCTTTTTGGCCCATGGAGAAGAACTCCGCGCCTTCCAGCACCTCGGTACGCTGCATGTGGCGGATTTCCACGGCGATGTTTTCAATGGAGCTGGCGATCACGCCGAGTGTGGCAAAGAACATGGCGTGGCGGTCGCGTGGGATCACCTGTGTGGAGATCGGCTCTGGTGAGAGGCCGAGCTGTTCACATACGTGCTCTTCCACGGCCGGGTCGATGTTGGCAAAGGTGCCAACCGCGCCGGAGATCGCGCCGGTGGCGATTTCTTCACGCGCCTGCTGCAGACGGGCCTTGTTGCGGTCCATTTCGGCATAGAAGCGGGCAAAGGTCAGACCCATGGTGGTGGGCTCTGCGTGGATACCGTGGGAGCGGCCCACGCGCAGGGTGTCTTTGTGCTCAAACGCGCGCTTTTTCAATGCGGCCAGCACTTTGTCCATGTCGGCGAGCAGGATGTCTGCGGCACGTAACAGCTGTACGTTCAGGCAGGTGTCCAGAACATCCGAGGAGGTCATGCCCTGATGCACAAAGCGGGCTTCTTCGGAGCCAACATGCTCTGCCAGGTGGGTCAGGAAGGCGATCACATCGTGTTTGGTGACGGCTTCGATTTCGTCGATGCGGGCGACATCAAATTCGACGTCTTTGGCTTTCCAGACGGCATCCGCGTTTTCCTGCGGGATCACGCCCAATTTGGCTTGCGCGTCACAGGCGTGCGCCTCGATTTCGTACCAGATGCGGAACTTGGTTTCAGGCGACCAAACGGCGACCATCTCGGGGCGGGCATAACGCGGGATCATATCTCAGCCTTGTTTGTTAGCGTGGGGTCGAGCGTCGTTTAGACGTCAGAGCGCAAAACAGCAAGGGACGTGGTTTTGCGATGCGCATTTAGCTTGTAATTGCAGCGCACTAAGTGTCCTATTACGCGAAATTTTGATGGAGGCATTTATGAAAGCTTGGTCCAGCCTTGTTGCCTGTGCTGCGGCGGGCGCGTTGTCCTTGCTGCCGCAGGTTGCACTTTCCGACACAGAGGTTGTCTATGCAGACGCCGGGCGCAACGTGTTTGAAGTCACTGTGCCTGATTTTTGGACATTGCGCGTGGGCGGGGCACGGGAAATCACACCGTCAGACGATGACGCACTGCGCCCGATTGCGCGTGTCTTTGGATTGTCGCCTGAGCTGGAGAATGGCGTTTGGATTGGTTTGATGTCGCCGCCGCAGCTGCGCGGGCTTGAAGACGCCAAGGACTATGCGCAGAGCCTCAGCGGACAGCTTGCCAAAACCACCGAGATCACCGGCACAGAAAGCCGCGAGATCGCGGGCTATCCAGCCTTTGTCGTTGAGGGCACGGGCCGCCGCGATGGGCGCCCTGTGCATTTCACTGCGGCTGTTCTGGAGTTGCCGCGCGATCGCGTGGTTGTTGGGTTGACCGTGCTTGAGAAAGGGTATGACACCAGCGCTCTGAGCGATGTGAATGCCATTTTGCAATCCATTCGCGCGCGCTGAGAGAGGTTTGACATGACAAAGAAACGCTCTTTGAAAATGATTGCCGGCCTCGGTTTGGCGGGGATGCTTCTGGCGGCTTGTGAAGGTGGCGGTGGCTATGTCAGCACCGGAGTCTATTACGACAGCATGTTGTGGAACGACTACTACTACCACGACCATCCAGATCGCCCTGACAGGCCGGACCGGCCAGAGCGCCCTGATCGTCCAGAACGCCCGGTTCATCCGATTGCACCTGCGCCGCCTGTGGCCCGGCCACCAGTGGCGCGCCCACCGGTGGCTCGACCTCCGGTTGCGCGCCCGCCTGTGGGACGGCCGCGACGCTAAGTTGCTGCAGCCAAAGCCGGTTCTGCCAACGTTGTGCGCACGAGTGAGGATTGTTCCAGCGTGCGGTGCACCGGGCAGCGGTCAGCGATTTCCAGGAGCCGCTGGCGCTGTTCGGCGCTGAGGTCGCCCTGAAGGTGGATGGTTCGGGAGAACGTATCCACCTTTTGACCGGCCGGAGCCTCGGCGTCTCGCGCATGGACCTTGTCGTGGCTGACGTCGACCCAAACATGGGTGAGGGGCCAGTCTTTGCGCCGCGCATACATGCGGATGGTCATCGAGGTGCAGGCACCCAATCCGGCGGAGAGGAACCCATAAGGCGTCATGCCTTGGTTGGTGCCGCCGTAGGCCAGTGGCTCATCCGCAAGTGCGTGATGTGCAGGCCCTGCATTCACGTCCTGCAAAAAGCCGTTTGGATCAGCTTCTGCAACGCGCACGATGCCTTCAGGCGCACCGGGCGGCGGGGCAGGCGGGCGCAGCTGCAGATAGCGCCCTGCCCAGGAGGAGATCACTTCGGCCGCATATTCCGCGTCTTTGGGATCGGAGATCAGGTGATCTGCGTCGTCCAGTGTCACAAAGCTCTTGGGGTGTTTGGCCGCCTCAAAAATACGCGCAGCATTTTCGATGCCCACTGTGCTGTCACGTGGCGCATGCAGCACCAGAAGCGCCTGATTGAGTTCGCGAATACAGGGGGCGATGTTCTGCGCGGAGATGTCCTCCAGAAACGCTTTGGTGATCTGGAAAGGACGCCCCGCAAGGCTGACCTCGGCTTGGCCTTGCTGGTCAATCTCGGTGACCGCATCGCCAAATTGGTGGCTGACATGTTCGGGTTCAAACGGGGCGCCCAAGGTGACGACAGCTTTGGAGCTGGCAATCCGCGTGGCAGCCTTGAGAACGGCCGCACCGCCCAGGCTGTGACCGATCAGCAGGCTTGGCGCCATTCCGCGGCTTTCCAGATAGGCCGCTGCCGCTTCAAGATCTGCGACGTTGGAGGAGAAATGCGTGTTGGCAAACTCCCCTTCTGAATGTCCGAGGCCGGTAAAATCAAACCGCAAGACCGCAATGCCCATCGCAGCAAGACGCGAGGCGATGCGGCGGGCGGCTGGGATGTCTTTGGAACAGGTGAAACAATGGGCAAACAGGGCTGTGGCCAGATGTGGGCCGTCAGGCAAATCAAGGCGGGCGGCAAGCTGATCGCCACCGTGGCCGGGGAAGGTGATGCGTTCGATTGGCATGTGGTATCTCCAGAGAGCAGTTGCCTTTCAATGTGTGGGCGCAAAGCCGCCTGTAAAAGGAAGATTTCGTTTGGTCACAGGAAGGTGACTTTGTGCGAGCGAACAATTTCGGTGCCCAGCCGACGGAGGGTGATTTTGAGCGTGCTTCCGAGCTTGTGATTGGATAGCAAGACGCCATGCAACCTATTCTACAGAAACAGATTCCTTATGACGCGCTGGCGCAGAAGCCCCTGCCTGGTATTGCGCCGCTTGAGCCTGCGGACTGGCTGATTTTTGATGACGCTTATGCGGCGCAGATGGCTTTGCGCTGCGCTCTTTTGAAACAACGCCCGGATGATGTGGCTTGCCTTGCGCCTGAGGCTTTGCCCGCCGCGCAGGAGGCCTTGCGCGTTGTGCGGGATAGCCTATCGCAGCGCGAGGGTTTTGGTGTTTCTGAAACAGTGGTTGTTTGTCCGGATGGGCGCGAGGTGACGTTGGACTGGAGCCAGCCTCTGATGAGCCTTGGCCAGATCATTCAGGAGGACATCTGTCTGCTGCAAAAACAGGGAGAGGAGCATGTGCTCACCGGCGCGGTGCTTTGTTTTCCTGCGAGCTGGACTTTGGCGGAGAAGTTTCAGAAACCGCTGATCGATATCCATATTCCAGTGGGGGAATATGACGCCAACATTGCGAAACGCGTGCAGCGTTTGTTTGATGGCGTGCGCGCCGGGCGTCCGCTGTGGCGTAAGAATGCGCTGTGGTATGACGATCCCACGTTGTTTACGCCGCGCTCAGAAAACGCGCCACGCGATCCGGTGCCGGTAAAAACAGGGGCGTATCTGCGCTCAGAACGTCAGAGCATCCTGCGCCTGCCTCAGAGCGATGCGGTGATATTCTCAATCCACACCTTTGTGGTGCGGCGCGAAGATATCCTTTAGCGCGCCGCAGCCGGATTTCGCTGGCAGAACCGAGTTCAGACCTTGGCGCGTTGCAGCATGCCAAACAGATCACGCGGATCATCCGGATCTGCAAGCATATCCAGATCTTCGTGAAATGAGGTTTCCGCCACCTTGTCGCGGATATAGCGCAGCGCCGAGAAATCCTCGATTGCAAAGCCCACACTGTCAAACAGAGTGGTCTGGCGCGTATCGCGGCGGCCCTGTTCTGCGCCTGTGATCACCTGCCAGAGCTCGGTGACGGCAAAATCCTCAGGCATCTGCTGGATTTCGCCCTCGATGCGGGTCTGTGGCGGGAATTCCACAAACACGTCGGAACGCTCCAGAATGCCTTTGGACAGTTCGGTCTTGCCGGGGCAGTCTCCGCCAATCGCGTTGATATGCACACCTGCGCCAACCATGTTGTCGCTCAGGATTGTGGCGTATTGTTTGTCTGCCGTGCAGGTGGTCAGGATCTGCGCGCCTTCGATCGCCTCCTCAGGCGAAGAACAGCTGACAACGGTCAACCCGCTGCCTGCAAGATTGGCGGCGCATTTTGCAGTAGCAGCCGGGTCTTTGTCATACAGGCGCACGGTTTTTACGCCCATGATAGCCTTCATGGCGAGCGACTGGAATTCGGACTGCGCGCCGTTTCCGATCATTGCCATGGTGTCTGTGTCTTTTGGTGCCAGATACTTAGCGGCCATTGCTGAGGTGGCTGCTGTGCGCAGGGCTGTCAGAATGGTCATTTCCGTCAGCAGAACCGGATAGCCGGTGTAGACATCAGCGAGCAGACCAAAAGCGGTCACGGTCTGCAGCCCTTCGGCGGTGTTCTTGGGGTGGCCGTTGACATATTTGAAGCCGTAGGCTTCGCCGTCAGAAGTCGGCATGAGTTCGATCACACCGACGTCGGAATGGCTTGCCACGCGGGGTGTTTTATCAAACTGCTCCCAGCGGCGAAAATCTTCTTCGACATAGCGTGTGAGGTCGATCAGCACCTGCTCGACGCCGGTGTGATGCACAAGCCGCATCATATTGTCGACGGAGACAAAGGGAACGAGGGCTTTTTCAGAAGGTTGGGACATATGAGTGTGGCTCCGTCAGAGAGAAGTGGGGCGGACCTGCCCGCGAAAGTTAGGAGAAGCTTCGGGTTGGGCGATCAAAGACCCGCCGACCGAGTGCCGAGGCCGCAAGATCGACCATCAGCTTGGCGGTGCGCCCGCGTTCGTCGAGGAAGGGGTTCAATTCGACCAGATCCAGCGAGCTCAGCAGCCCGCTGTCATGCAGCATTTCCATGACCAGATGGGCCTCGCGCACAGTGGCTCCGCCCGGTACGGTCGTGCCTACGGCTGGGGCTACGGATGGGTCCAGAAAGTCCACGTCGAGCGACACATGCAGCAAGCCATTGTTTTTCGACACATGCTCAAGGAAGGTCGCGAGCGGTCGGGCAATGCCGTTTTCGTCGATATCGCGCATATCGTGGCGGCGGATTTCTGTTGCTTGCAGCGTCTCGCGCTCTGCTGCATCCACCGAGCGCAAGCCGATCATGCAGATGTTTGCTTCGGGCACGGGGTTCTGCACAGCCGGAAAGCCGTCAAACCCATCACGCCCAGCGAAGTAGGCCACGGGCGTGCCGTGAAGATTGCCGCTGTCACTGCTTTGAGGTGTGTGAAAATCGGTATGTGCATCCAGCCACAGCACAAACAGCGGACGGCCCTCTTTGGCGGCGTGATTGGCAACACCGGCAACCGTGCCAGCGGACAGGCTATGATCTCCACCCAAGAAAATAGGGAAGCCACGCGCGCAGGCCTCCTTTGCCGCAGTGGTGAGACGCTCGGTCCAGGCAATGGTTTCATTGAGCGCATAGGGTGCGCCTTCTGTCATTTCATCTGAAAAGGCGCGAGGCGCGAGATTGCCGAGGTCTTCGACCGCATGCCCGAGATCCTCAAGGCTTTCACGCAGGCCAGCCGTTCGAAAGGCATCCGGCCCCATCAGACATCCACGACGGCGTTTGCCGCTATCCACCGGCGCGCCGACCAACAAACAGGTCTTTTGTGTCATTTGCTCATCCATTTGACGCTATTTCTCGGAAGATGTTTCCGAAATGAATTGATTTACACCCAGCAATTTGCACATAACGCGAAGAGATTGTTCAGATTGGAATGTGGAGCTGTCGAAATGGATGATGTGGATCGCAAGCTGATTTCGGCATTGCGCAACGATGCGCGCGCCTCGTTGTCTGATCTGGCGATCACGCTTGGCGTCTCGCGCACCACGGTGCGAGGGCGGATCGAGCGCCTGCGTCAGCGCGGGGACATCGTCGGCTTTACTGTGGTCTTGCAAGACGACATGAAAAGCGATCCAGTGCGCGGGCTTATGTCTATCGGTATTGAGGGCAGGGGGACAGACCGAATTGTGCGCCACCTCACCGGATTTACGCCGGTACGCGCCATTCACAGCACCAATGGCCGTTGGGATCTGATTGTGGAATTGGGAACCGAGACTTTGGCGGAACTTGATGACGTGCTGGCCCAGATACGGCGCCTTGATGGGGTGGCCACCAGCGAGACCAGCCTGCTGCTCTCCACCCGGAAGGCCGGGTGAAGATTGGATACTGTCAGGTCAGGCTGTACGCTTGATCGCCCAAAGCCAGATCAGGGCGGCGCCAAGGGACAGGAGGGCGTTGTAGTTGGCCATGGACAGACCAAACATCTGCCATGGGATCTCGTCACAACGCACCAAAGGCGCGGACATGATCTGATTGAAAAGATCGTCGGCGCTCATACCTGTGATGTCACCGCTGGTGCAGGTTGAGGGGCCTTCCCACCAACCGCGTTCCACACCGGAGTGAAACAGGCCGATCAGGCCGGACGCCGCCGCACCCAGAGCGGCCACATAGGCCAGGAGTGTCATGCCTGAGAGGGCAGCCAAAGCTCCGGCACCTGCTGCCACCCAATGCGGGTAGCGCTGGTAGTAGCAGAGCTTGCAGGGCGCTAGCCCGCCAATGAATTCAAAAGCCCAAGCCCCAAGGACCATGCTGACCGAAAATCCGGTCAGCAGCAGAAAGACATGTTTTTGCGTCATTATTATAGGTATCTCACCACCAAGAAGCCGCCAAAGAGCAGCACAAGAAAGACGGTGGTTACGAGGCCAAGGCGGTTCTCGATGAAGTCGCGGATCGGCTCACCAAATCTGCGCAACAGACCTGCAACCAGGAAGAAGCGGATGCCACGCGCCAAGATCGACGTTGCGATAAAGGTGCCCATAGGCATGCCGGTGAACCCCGACATAATGGTGATGACCTTGTAAGGGAAGGGCGTGATGCCCGCGCCAAGTACCGCCCAGAACCCGAAATCGTTAAATCGCGTTGAGAACTCTGCCACAGCGTCCGCTTTGCCAAGAGACATCAAGATCGGCTCGCCAATCTGCTCATATGCAAAGTAGCCAATGGCATAGCCGAAGATACCGCCCAACACAGAAGAAACCAGCGCAACCAGTGCGATCAGCCATGCCCGGGACGGGGCTGCAAGAATCATCGGGATCATCAGCACGTCGGGTGGAATTGGGAAGATCGAGCTTTCGATGAAGCTGACAATGGCGAGCGCCCAGAGCGCGCGGGGATGATCTGCCAGACTCATGGTCCAGCTGTAGAGGCGTTGAAGCATATTTCGGTCTCTTGAGCCCTAGTTTGCACCTTACACTTGCGTAGGGCATCGGGATTGAAGTGCAAGCAAATAATCAACGAATGAGTGCGGTGAGGCCGAATCTGTCGCTGTCATATCTCTGTCAGAAAGTTGCGTTTTGTGGCTGGACCTTCCTGAGAAGCTTGTCTAAATGAGGAGCGTGGCCCAAGTGGCGGAATGGTAGACGCAGGGGATTCAAAATCCCCCGCCTTCACGGGCGTGAGAGTTCGAGTCTCTCCTTGGGCACCACAAAATCAATAGGTTATATCGTATAGTTAATGTGGGCGAGCTTGCCCGCTCCAAACGATTTTGCGCAAAATCCGCTTTGCGTTGAACCCTGATACGACCAAAGGCCTATGAGGGCTTTGGTACATATCATTAGGTGCATGAGCCCCTCGGCCCTATAGTTTCTCTCACTCTTGGGGAGGAGAGATATGTCACAGTCAACCAGCAATCGAAAATCCACAGCAGCCCTTGTTGTTGCGGCGCTTGTGTTCCTTGTCAGTCTTGCGGGGCTGGGTTGGGGATTTGTCGTCTCGGCCATTCTCGCGGGCGCGGCATTTTTCGGCATGACAATGGTGGGTAAATCAGCGAGCGCTGCTGAAGCGCCTGAAATGCCAGCAGCACCGGAGCCTGTTGCGGCGACCGCGCCGGAGCCGGCGGCGCCCGTGGCTGAGCCGGAGGTTGCCCCAGTACAAGAGGCTCAGGAAGCCGAGCCCGAGACTGCACCTGCAATGGCGGAAACTACGGCAGAGGCTGACACTGAAACGCAGGTCGCTGATCCCGCAGTCACGGCAGGAATGGTGAAATTGGGAACGCTGCTTCCGGGTGAGGCGGAGCTGTCAGAGCGTAGAGGGGCTTGGCGATACGAGGGCTAAAAGCGCAGGCCGAGGTCTTGGTAAAAAAAATAGGCGCCTGAGCGGCGCCTTTTTCTTTTTGAGGGATTGGGACGTGTTTGGGGTTTAGCGGCCCCAAGTGCGGACGGGTCCACAATCCATATGCACAAAGTTGGAGCCGGAATAACGGCCAACACCACCGGCGCGGCAAGCCGCTGCTGCGCGGGCCATTTGCGTCACTGAGCGGGAAGAGAGGCGCAAATCTGCTGCTTGGCCCTTCATGTGCAATGAATTCTTCGCCACGCCGCGGGAGCGGGAGCGCAGCATCGCGTTGGTCTTGGGGCTGCGGTAGCCGGACAGCAGCATGTAAGGCTCGCCAGCGTCCATTAGATTATGGGCTGCGGCCATGATGTCGATGGTGCGGATGTCCATGTTGATAACGTCATTGGTGCGCCAGTCACGCATGAAGGCGTTGACTTCGCTGACCGCGTCTTTGATGTACTCGCCTTCAACCCAGTAAATGGTGTCGATGCGCTCACCGGTGCGGCCTGAATACATGCGAATGCGGCGGATATCACCGCCACCGCGCAAAAAGCCCGCTGCTTTGGAATATGTCGGAGCCGCAGTCAATGCTGTCGCTGCAAACGCGCCCAGCAAGCCGCGCCGCGTCATGCTCAAAGAGCCGTCGTTCGGTTCGTTCATAGTTTCAGCGCCTGTCCCGTCGCTTACCTGCCACCGCGATGTTACGCGGCCGTTGTTGTCATCCATCCCCTCAGATGTGCGGTTTTTATGGCACACAAGGATTTCTACACCAAGGTTTCTTTTTGGCGTTGACGCGCGGAGTATGGGTTTTAGGCAGAATTTTGCTTAATTCCTGAACAAAAGGTTTCCGCCGCCGGACTTGTGGCGTCGCTGCACCGGTGCAACAAATTGAACCGCATTCCCCCCTTTGGCGAACTTGTGATTGGACAGCGTTGCCGATACGGAGAAAATCGAAGTCTGAATTGATCCCGACTATTGGAAGTTTCTTATGTTGCAACCCTCGCGCGCGTCCCGCTTTAAGCGCTGTGTTTTCAGCTCTGTCACCGCGGCTGTCCTCGTTGTTTCACTGCTGACCACTGAGACGCAGGCCTTTCCAGCCTTCAAGCAGGCGGTTGCAGAAACAGCGGCGCGGGATGACGCGATTGCAGCCTATTACCGCGGCGCGGATTTCGATCCGATCTGGACCGGGCAGGGGGAGATCTTTGTTCAGCGGCGCAAGGCACTGATTAACGCACTGTCCCGAGTTGAGGATCATGCATTACCGGCGGCACGTTATGATGTGGATCGTTTGGTTGCCCAAATGGCCAGTGCGCGCAGCGCGCGCGATCTGGGGCTTGTGGAAGTGGCGCTAAGCAAGGCTTACCTGAGATATGCGCGTGATCTGACGTCCGGCATGCTGGTGCCGTCCCGTATTGACGATGAAATCGTGCGCGAGATTACGCGACGTGATCGCACCGAGCTTTTGCAGAGCTTTATTGTGGCTGAAGATGCAAAGGGCTTCCTGCGCGGGCTTGCGCCGCAAACGCCGGAATACACCCGCTTGATGAAAGAGAAGCTGCTCCTTCAGCGTTTGGTTTCCGAGGGCGGATGGGGCGAGAGCGTACCTGTTGCCAAACTCGAGCCTGGCGACAAAGGCCGTTCGGTCATTGCGCTGCGCGACCGCCTGATGCGGATGGGCTTTATGGAACGTTCTGCCACTGCGTCTTATGACAGCGACGTTGAGAACGCCGTGCGCGCATTCCAGACAGCCCATGGTTTGGAAATTGATGGCGTCGCGGGCAAAGGCACGATCAGCGAGATCAACGTATCTGCTGAGACTCGCCTGAAATCCATCATGGTCGCCATGGAGCGGGAGCGCTGGCTGGATCGCGAGACCGAAGGGCGCGAAATTCTCGTCAACCTGACCGATTTTTCCGCAAAGATCATCGATGACGGCAAGCTGACCTTCCGCACGCGCTCAGTGGTTGGCAAAAACCAGAGTGATCGCCGCAGCCCGGAATTCTCCGACACAATGGAGCATATGGTCATCAATCCAACCTGGAATGTGCCACGTTCTATTGCGACGAAGGAATACCTGCCTCTGCTGAAGCAGAACCCGAACGCTGTGAGCTATCTGCGTTTGGTGAATGGCAGAGGGCAAACCGTTGATCGCAGCGCGGTTGACTTCTCCCAGTTCACAACCCGGAACTTCCCGTTTGACATGAAGCAGGCGCCAGGCAACCGCAATGCGCTGGGTTTGGTCAAATTCATGTTCCCGAACCGGCACAATATCTATCTGCATGACACACCTCAAAAGGCGCTCTTCAAACGCGAAGTGCGTGCTTACAGCCATGGCTGTATCCGACTGCAGCAGCCGTTTGAATTTGCCTATGAGCTTCTGTCCAAACAGGAAGACAACCCCAAAGGCTTCTTCCAGTCGCGTTTGAAAACCGGGCGGGAAACGCATGTGAATCTGGAGCAGAACATTCCGGTGCACATCATTTACCGCACGGCTTACACTGAGGCCAAAGGTCCGGTGCAGTATCGCCGCGACGTCTATGGTCGTGACGCAAAGATCTGGGAAGCCATGGCAAATGAAGGGGTGGCCTTAACCTCTTATCAAGGCTAAACACGCCTCCGACATCATCCGGAGGGTTGCACATGGCGTTTACGGTTCAGCAAATTGCTGCGGCAATTGATGCGCAGGCACATGGCAACGTTGATTTGGTCGTGGAGCGGGTCGCCGAACCTGCCATGGCTGGCCCGGATGATCTGGCGCTTCTAACCAATCCGAAATTTGCCGATGGGCTTGCCAAAGGGCAGGCCAAAGTGGCGCTTCTTTGGGATGGTGCAGACTGGGAAGGCATGGGGCTTGAGGCCGCGATCACCGCCAAGCGCGGACGGTTTGCCATGTCGGGGCTGTCGCGCATGATGGACCCAGGGCAGGGCTATCCGGAGGGCATTCACCCGACCGCTCTGATTGACGAAACCGCCTCGCTGGGCGAGGGCGTCTCTGTCGGACCTTATGCGGTTATTGGGGCAAATGTACAGATTGGTGCGCGCAGCGTAATTGGCCCGTTCTGCCACATCGGTGCAGATACCCGCCTGGGTGAGGAGACCATGCTGCGCGATCATGTTTCCATCGGCGCTCGCGTCACCATCGGAGATCGGTTTTGGGCCCAACCCGGCGCGCGGATTGGCGCGGATGGACTGTCGTTTGTGACCCCTGAGGCGAGTGGTGTAGAGAAAGCGCGCGCCTCACTAGGGGATCAGGGTGACGTCAATGAACAAGCCTGGGCGCGTATACATTCGCTTGGTGCTGTAACCATCGGAAATGACGTGGAAATTGGGGCCAACTCCTGTGTAGATTACGGCACGGTGCGCGACACCAAGATTGGCAATGGTTGCAAGATCGACAACCTCGTTCATGTGGCGCACAATGTTGTCGTGGGCAATGATTGCCTGTTTGCCGGATTGGTCGGCATCGCCGGCTCCACGCGCATTGGCAGCAACGTAGTCCTTGGCGGGCAGGTTGGCGTCACTGACAACACCACCATTGGCGACAACGTCATCGCCGGTGGCGGCAGCAAGCTGATGAGCAAGGTGGCACCGGGGCAGGTTGTGCTTGGTTACCCTGCGGTCAAGATGGAAACCAATCTGGAAATGTACAAAGCTCTCAGACGGTTGCCCCGATTGGCAAAGCAATTTGCTGATCTTCAAAAAACTGTTTCGAAGTTGGGCTTTAAGTCCTAAAACCCGATGACCGCGGGAAAGGAAGAGAAATGAGTGTCAAAGACAAAGTCATTGAAATCATTGCCGAACAGGCGGTTTTGGAGCCTTCTGACATCTCTATGGACAGCACTTTGGAGAGCCTTGGCATCGACAGCCTTGGTCTGGTTGAAAGCATCTTCGCCATTGAAGAGGCCTTTGATATTTCGATCCCTTTCAATGCCAATGAGCCTGAGAAGAGTGACTTTGACATTTCCTCGGTAGCCACCATCATTTCCGGCATTGAAAAGCTGGTTGAAGGCTGAGCTGCACTCGCAGAACGAATAAGGCGAAAGAGGACATGAAGCGCGTCGTCATTACCGGAGCCGGCACAATCAACGCCCTTGGGCATGATGTGCCACAAACGCTTGCAGCCATGCGCGAAGGGCATTGTGGCATTGGCGAGTTGGACATGCGCGATGTGGACCGTCTGGGCGTCCAGATCGGCGCGCAGGTTCAGGGCTTTGAGCCTGAGGTTATCTTCAACCGGCAGCAGCTTTCGCTCTATGACCGCTTTACGCAGTTCGCGCTGGTTGCGGCACGTGAGGCGCTGGGGCAGGCCGGTCTTGAGTTTTCCGGTGAGCTTTCCGCAAAATCCGGCGTTGTCCTTGGCAACTCCGGCGGTGGTATGCAGACGCTGGATGAAAACTACCGGACCGTCTATGAGGACGGCAAAAACCGCGTACACCCCTTTGTCGTGCCCAAGCTGATGAACAACGCCGCGGCGAGCCACATCAGCATGGAGTTTAACCTCAAAGGTCCGAGCTTTACGGTGGCCTCTGCCTGTGCGAGCTCCAACCATGCGATGGCCCAAGCTTTCCAGATGGTCCGTTCCGGCATGTCTCCGGTGATGATCACCGGCGGAGCTGAATCCATGCTCTGCTTTGGCGGCGTCAAAGCCTGGGAAGGGCTGCGGGTTATGTCCAAGGATGCGTGCCGGCCGTTTTCGGCCACCCGCAACGGCATGGTGCAGGGCGAGGGCGCAGGTGTCTTTGTCTTTGAAGAGATGGACCACGCCAAGGCGCGCGGTGCGGAAATTCTGGCTGAGGTGGTCGGCTTTGCCATGACCTCAGACGCGGCCGATATTGTGATGCCCTCCCGTCAGGGTGCATCCCGCGCGATCTCCGGCGCTTTGGCCGATGCCAAGCTGAACCGCGAAGACGTGGGCTATATCAACGCGCATGGCACCGGTACGGCGGCAAACGACAAAACCGAATGCAGCGCGGTGGCCGATGTCTTTGGCCCCCATGCCGATAAGCTGATGATTTCCTCCACAAAATCTATGCATGGTCATTTGATTGGCGGCACCGGTGCGGTGGAGCTTCTGGCCTGCATTATGGCGCTGCGCGATGGCGTCATTGCGCCCACGATCGGCTATGAGGAAGCCGATCCTGAATGTGCAATGGATGTTGTGCCCAATGAGGCGCGAGAGGCCAATGTGGATGTGGCGCTCTCAAATGCATTTGCCTTTGGCGGGCTGAATGCGGTGATGGCTTTAAAGAAGGTCTGATACCACAAGACCGCCAACACACAGACTTCAGAAAATCAAAAGCCGCCCACCATCAGGTGCGCGGCTTTGTTGTTTTTGACGCTTTGGGAGCTTTTACTGATCGACGCCACCTGCGGTGTCAAAGGCTTTGGTAAACCCAGCCAAGGACATTTCCACGGTGACCACCTGATCCGGGGCCAAGGCGGGCACAATGGTGATCTGTGCGACATTGCCAGCTTTGAAGTTGTTGATATCGGCTTCGCTAAATCCGATCCGCGCGACACAGCCAGCTTGGTTGCAGAAGGCAAACGGGTAGCGGCGGGCGTTGTTGCTGTCCACGGCCATGGTCAACTGCGAGGTCAGTAGGGTTTCAAGCGGGACAATCAATGTTGCACCGGCCACAGCCTGACCTTCAGGTTGGGCCAGTTTGAACAGTGTAACTTCAGAGATCGGCGTGCCGGTCTGATCGCGCAAAAGCTGGTACAAACGGCATGGGCGCGGCTCCGGCCCGCTGGCCGCACATTGCAGCTCCCAGTCGCCGATCACTTCGGTGGTCACGTCATTGTTCGGGGCCTGCGGGATCTGGGCTTCACCTTGACCGGCCACGGCTTCCCCCATTGCCAGCGATCCGTCAGACAGGGATGGCACACTCTGCGCAGAGAGCTGGCTCGCCACGAGCAACGCGGCAATAAAAGTTGGAAGTTTGAGCATGTGATTTCCTGATTGTTCTCATGTCGTCTGCCGTCGCTTAACACGGCAGAATTTGATTGTCAGGTCACGCTTGATGAAAACCTGATCAATGCTGACAGGCTTCGCTTTTGTGAGCGGACACATCTGGCAAAGCACGCCTTGCAACTGGGCCGACAGGGTAAACTAAGTTTGCACGAGGGATGGCGTGTAAGGGATTGAAGGAACAATCACTTTCCAAAGAAAAAGGGCCCAAAACTGGGCCCTCTCCCTATATTTCACTCCCCGTCGGACTGGCCGACTTATTCATTGCCAAAACGCTACGGCCAAAATCGTTTGCGGTCAACAGGAAAAAGAAATTCTTCTGCCTTGGAATTGTTCAAAAAAAAGGGCCGCACAGTGCGTGCGGCCAGTACTCAACAGGGAGGAGTTCGTTCCCAAAACCGTTAAGCTCTGGTCTGGAACACCTTTGAAAATGGGGCAAAAAGGTTAACAATGTATTCTGCATTCGGTTAACCAACTCATTTTCAGGGCAACGGCGAGGTAAGTCACTGATGGACGGCAAGATTTTTTTGGGCGGTGGCGGCCCCGATTATGGCGAAAAACAGGGGCTTTCTCTGAAATATGCCAACCGGCATGGCCTGATTGCTGGGGCAACCGGCACTGGAAAGACTGTAACCTTGCAGATTCTGGCGGAAGGATTCTCCGCAGCCGGGGTGCCGGTGTTCCTGTCTGACGTGAAGGGCGACCTCTCAGGTCTTGCAGCTTCCGGCAGCGCGGAGGCCAAATTGCACGGTGCTTTCACCTCCCGCGCTGAAAAAATAGGCCTTGAGAGTTACAGCTACAAAGCCTTCCCAGTGACCTTCTGGGATCTCTTTGGGGCACAAGGGCATCCGGTGCGCACCACGGTCGCGGAGATGGGGCCGTTGCTGCTTGCGCGACTGATGGAGCTTAGCGAGGCGCAAGAGGGAATTCTCAACATCGCCTTCCGGCTAGCGGATGAGCAGGGTTTGCCTTTGCTGGATCTCAAGGATCTGCAGGCGCTGCTTGTTTGGGTTGGAGAGAACCGCGCAGAGCTGGCCCTGCGCTATGGCAATATCTCGGTCAACTCGATTGGTGCCATTCAGCGCCGCCTGCTGGTTCTGGAAAACCAAGGGGCCAACAAACTCTTTGGTGAACCGGCACTGGATCTGTCTGATCTGATGCGGGTTGACGCCGAAGGCCGCGGTCGCATCAACATCCTTGCCTCAGACAAGCTTATGGGGGCGCCGCGCCTCTATGCCACCTTCCTGCTATGGCTTCTGTCTGAGCTGTTTGAAACCCTGCCTGAGGTGGGCGATCCGGAGAAACCCAAGCTGGTATTCTTCTTTGATGAGGCGCATCTTCTGTTTGACGGCGCGCCCAAGGCGCTGATTGACAAGGTGGAGCAGGTGGCGCGCCTGATCCGCTCCAAAGGGGTGGGGGTCTACTTCGTCACCCAGAACCCTGACGACATCCCCGAGGATATTCTCGGGCAATTGGGCAACCGCGTCCAACACGCTCTGCGGGCCTTTACAGCCCGCGATAAGAAAGCGCTGCGCCTTGCGGCAGAAACCTACCGCCCAAACCCCCGCTTTGAGACTGAAGAGGCGATACGCGAGGTGGGCGTCGGGGAGGCTGTCACCTCGATGCTGATGAAGAAAGGCGTGCCCGGCATCGTCGAGCGCACGCTGATCCGTCCGCCATCGTCGCAACTGGGGCCCCTGGATCAGGCGCTGCGGGCAAATGTGATGGCCAATTCACCGGTTGCCGGAAAATACGACACCCCCAAGGATCGCCATTCCGCCTATGAAATGCTGCGCGATCGCGCGGCAAGCGCGGCCAAGGAAGCGGAGGTCGTGGAAGCTCAGGAAGAAGAAGAACCCACGGCTCAGCGCGAGTTCAGCGCGGCCCGGCGCTACAGTGGAGGTCGCGTGAGCCGGTCGTCCTCTCGCTCTATGCGTATCCGTTCAGATGACAGCTTTGGCACCGCCATGGGCAAGATGGTGATGAAAGAGCTGACAGGAACCACGGGGCGCAAAATCGTGCGCGGCATTCTTGGCGGTCTCTTCAAAGGGCGCTGAGCCAGCCCCTTCTCATTCTCAAAATATCCTCGCCGAAGGCAAAAGGCGCTCCCGAGGGAGCGCCTTTTTCTCTTACTTTTCAGGGATCAAGCCGCGCGGGCTGAACCTCAGCACCAGAAGCAACACAACCCCCATGGTCAGCAGGCGCATATGGGCCGCGCTGTCGATGAGGTGCTTTTTCAGGCCGCTGTCTTCCGCCATTCCGATGGTGACCAGCTCCATCAGCCAGAGCCCCATCGGCTCAACCTGCACCCACAGGAACCAGATCAGAAAGCCGCCCAAAACCGCGCCAAGGTTGTTGCCGGAGCCACCAACAATCACCATCACCCAGATCAGGAAGGTGTAGCGCAGCGGCTGGTAGGTGCCGGGTGTCAGCTGACCATCAAGCGTTGTCATCATCGCCCCCGCAATGCCGCAGACCGCCGAGCCCAGCACAAAGATCTGCAGATGGCGATTGGTGACGTCTTTGCCCATGGCTTCGGCAGCCACTTCATTGTCACGGATCGCGCGCATCATCCGGCCCCACGGGCTTTTCAGCGCAAGCTGCGCCATCACGAAGATCAGGATCAGCACAATGGCAAACAGGACCGAATAGTTTAGCTTCACAAAGATCGACGAGGCTGTCGCCACATCCATGCCCAGGCCTTCAGCGCGGTTGATGAAGGTCGAGGAGTTCTGCAGGTCGATCTCATAAGGCACCGGACGGTCGAGCCCGACCACGTTTTTCACGCCGCGCGCCAGCCAGTCTTCGTTTTTCATCACTGCGATGATGATCTCCGCAATCCCCAGCGTTGCAATCGCCAGGTAGTCAGAGCGCAAACCCAGAGCGGTTTTGCCGATCAGCCAGGCCACACCTGCAGCCAGCAGGCCACCCACAGGCCAGGCCAGTAGCACAGGCAGGTTCAGACCACCCAAGTTGCCTTGCAGGGCCGGATTAATCGCTTCGACTGCGGCCACACCGGGATCAAAGATGCCGCGGTAGAGGAAAAAGCCCGCCACCAGGACGGCGAGCGTTGCGAGATTGCGCGCACGCCCAGCAGGCATTTTCTGACGCAGCATAACCGCGCCCACAATTGTGCCGGCACCTGCAAGCAAAGCGATCATGATCCGCCAGCCACCTGCGCTCCAGGCACCGTCTACAGGTGCCGCGGAGGTCAACACAACGGCCAGACCACCAAGCGCGACAAAGCCCATAACACCAACGTTAAACAGCCCGGCAAAGCCCCACTGCAGGTTCACGCCAAGCGCCATGATTGCCGAAATCAGCCCCATGTTGAGAATCAGCAGCGCCACGTTCCAGCTCTGCATAAAGCCGGTCAGTACAATCAGGCCAAAGACCAGGGCAAAGAGGGCGGTGTTTTTTAGCTGTTCACTCATACCGATTTCCCCTTGAACAGGCCGGTCGGCTTGAACAGCAGAACCACGATCAGGATCACAAAGCTGACGGCAAATTTATAGTCGGTGCTCAGAAGCTGCACGAGGCCGGAGGGCTCAAGGCTTTCAGGCAACATATATTTCAGCACTTTTTTCCACGCATAGGTGATGGTCACCTCTGAAAAGGCAATCACAAAGCCCCCGGCAATGGCACCCAGCGGGCTGCCCAGCCCGCCGACGATGGCTGCGGCGAAGATCGGCAGCAGCAGTTGGAAATACACAAACGGTTTGAAGGATTTGTCGAGCCCGTAGAGCACACCAGCCGTGGTCGCGAGTGCCGCCACAATCAACCAAGTGTACATCACAACGCGTTCAGGGTTGATGCCCGACAGCAGCGCCAGATCCTCGTTGTCTGAATAGGCTCGCATGGATTTGCCGGTGCGGGTGCGGTTCAGGAACCAGAACAGCAGCGCCACAGCAACGATGGCGACCACCACAGTGATGCCCTGCGTGGTTTTGATCGCAAGACCTTCGCGCAGGCCAGTCATCTGTTTGAACTCGCGCACCGAGATAATGAACCGTTCGCCATCAGAGAATTTCTGATCCGCTGGGCCGATGATGAAGCGCACGAGACCATTCATGATGAACATCACGCCCATGGACACGATCACAAGGATCACCGGCTTGGCTTTTTGCTCGCGGTAAAAGCGGTAGATCATGCGGTCGGTGATTAGCATCAACGCCATGGTGCCCAAAATCGCAAAGGGCAGGGCCAGCAGGGCGGTTGGCAGCGGCCCCAAGTTCAGGCCCATGGATTGGAACCACCATGTGATCAGCACAGCCAGCATCGCGCCAAAGGCCATGGTGTCGCCATGGGCAAAGTTGGAAAACCGCAAAATGCCGTAGATCAACGTCACCCCGAGCGCTCCAAGCGCAAGCTGGCTGCCATAGGCGATTGCGGGGATCAGAACAAAGTTAGAAAGCGCCACAAGGGCGTTGAGAAAGTCCATGGTCCTCAGCCCCCCAGGAATGACTTGCGGACTTCGTCGTCCGCGAGAAGGTCTTTGCCGGTGCCGGTGTAGGCATTGCGGCCCTGAACCAGCACGTAGCCTTTGTCGGCGATTTCCAGCGCCTGGCGGGCGTTTTGCTCGACCATCAGGATTGGAATGCCGGTGCGGCTGACCTCGATGATGCGGTCAAACAGCTCGTCCATCACGATGGGCGACACGCCCGCGGTGGGTTCATCGAGCATCAGAACCTTGGGTTGGGTCATCAGCGCGCGGCCTACGGCCACCTGCTGACGCTGGCCACCGGACAACTCTCCGGCCGGTTGGTTGCGCTTCTCCTTAAGGATCGGGAACAGGTGATAGACCTGCTCGATGGTGCCGGAGAAATCATCGGTGCGGATGAAGGCCCCCATCTCGAGGTTCTCTTCCACGGTCATGGAGGTGAAAATGTTGTTGGTCTGCGGCACAAAGCCCATGCCTTTGGCGACGCGCGCCTGCGGGGTCAGATCGGTGATGTCCTCCCCATCCAGTCGCACCGAGCCTTGGCGCAGGTTCAGCATGCCAAAGACAGCTTTCATACCGGTGGATTTGCCCGCGCCGTTTGGCCCCACGATCACGGCAATTTCGCCCGGGTTCACGGCAATGGTGCAGTCGTGCAAAATGTCCGGACCGTCCTTGCCATAACCGCCGGTCATGCTGTCGCCGACCAAAAAGGCATTGGTCGTGTTCATCTCTTTCCCGGTGCCGACCGAGCTCACAAGCTCTCCGCCGCCTTTCGGGTTGGTGATCGAGGCGTCTTTGTTGCCACGATCGTCCTGATACGGGTTCCCCGTCATCCCATCACTCCTCACTGAGCAAGCAGATAACACCGTCAATGCACCGTCGCTTTACCGCTGCAATACAGCCGCGATACCGATGCGATACCGACGTGTTATGCGCTCAGCTGTTCCTTGTTCTTGAGCCCGGTGCCGAGGTAGGCCTCGATCACCTGTTCATTGGCTTTGATCTCATCCAAAGTGCCTTCTGCGAGCACTTTGCCTTCTGCCATGCAGATCACGGGGTCACAGAGGCGGCCGATGAAATCCATGTCATGTTCGATGACGACAAATGTGTAATTCCGCTCTTTGTTCAGGCGGATAATCGCATCGCCGATGGTATTGAGCAGGGTGCGGTTCACCCCGGCGCCCACCTCATCCAGAAAGACAATCTTGGCGTCCACCATCATGGTGCGCCCCAGCTCCAGCAGCTTTTTCTGACCACCGGAAACCTGACCTGCCTTATGGTCGGCAAGGTGTTCAATAGTCAGGAATTCAAGCACTTCGTCGGCTTTGGCGCGCAAGGCGCGTTCCTCATCCGCAATGCGTTTGCGACCAAACCAAGTGTTCCACAGCGTTTCGCCAGATTGCCCGCCGGGCACCATCATCAGGTTCTCGCGACAGGACATGGAGCTGAATTCATGGGCGATCTGAAACGTGCGCAGCAGCCCTTTGTGAAACAGCTCATGTGGCGGCAGGCCGGTGATGTCTTCGCCCGCCATGGTCACACGACCGGACGTGGGTTGAAGGACACCCGCGATAACGTTGAAAAGAGTGGTTTTTCCGGCGCCGTTGGGGCCGATCAACCCGGTAATCGAGCCAGGCTCGATCCGAAGGGTCGCACCGTCAACGGCATGAAACCCTCCAAAGTGTTTGTGAACGTCTTCTACGACGATCATGGCTTTTCCCCCGAATGCACAGTTCTGGCTGCGCCTTATATATGGAGAAACAGCCCGGGCAAGGCCGGGCTGTTTCTGTTTCAAGTCACGCTTTGTTTAGCGATACTTAGCTGTGGTGATCTCGCCGCCGTCAATAACGATTTGGCGGTAGTTGCCAGCCGATTCACCCGGGCCGATCAGCTCAACAGCGGATGCGCCCACATAGTCGACATCCCCGCCACCTGCGATAATGTCGAGAGCTTTGGCCAGCTCACCTGGGTAGATTTTCTCGCCAGGTGCGTTTGCAACTTCCATGACTTTCTCTTTGAAATCAGCAGATTCTGCAGAGCCAGCTGCTTGCATGGCGAGCATGATCAGTGCCGCAGCATCATAGCTTTCCGGAGAGAATGCACCGGAGGAATCAAACGCATCGCCTACGATCTTGCCGTAGTTGGCTGCGCCCGGGCTGTCGGTGCCTGGGAACTGACCGGTCGAGCCTTCGATTTCGTCACCGAAGTTGGCTTGAAGCTGGTCGCCGACCATGCCGTCAGGGAAGTGGAAGGTGTCAAATGCGCCCGTATCGATTGCGGCGCGCACGATGCCGGATCCACCGCCGTCAACGTAGCCTGCGACCACCAGACGTTCGCCACCGGCCGCCGCCAGTGCGCCAACCTCTGCGGAGTAGTCCGCTTTCTGATCTTCATGCGCCGCGCTGATGGTGATTGAGCCACCTGCTGCTTCATAAGCGGAGGCAAACGCATCTGCCAGGCCTTTGCCGTAGTCGTTGTTTACATAGGAAACAGCAACTTCCTTAATGCCTTCTTCCATCAGGATTTCGGTCATCACAACGCCTTGGCGGGCGTCAGAAGGTGCGGTGCGGAAGAACAGGCCGTTGTCTTCGTTGTTGGCGTGGCTTAGGCCCGGGGAGGTTGCCGATGGGGAAATCATCACAACACCGTTTGGCACTGCAACGTTCTGCAGGATCGCGCCGGTGACGCCGGAGCAGTCCGCGCCCATGATCGCTTTGACGCCATCAGAGGTGATCAGACGCTCTGCTGCTGCGGTTGCCGCTGCTGCATCAATACAAGTGGAGTCTGCACGCACAGCAGTTACGCTCGCGCCGTTCAGCAGCTTGCCGCTGTCATTCACTTCTTTGATTGCCAGTTCAGCGCCGTCACCCATTGCTGGGGTGATGGATTCCAGAGGTCCGGTGAAGCCCAGGATGACACCAATTTTGATGTCTTCTGCAGATGCAGCTCCGGCCAGCAATGCGCCTGCGGCGGAGGCCATAAGCAGCTTTTTCATGTTCTTACTCCCTAGTGATTTATTGTTATTCCGAATTGGAGCCTAAGCGCGCTAAAATCAAAAGGAAAGAGGCTGTTGACCAATTTTTCATCATTGGCGGGAGCTTTCCCATAGCAAGCGGCTAGATGCCGAATATTTGCATAATATCAGGGTGTTGCATGCGACTTTTGAGAATGATGATTTGTGTTTCGCTGTTGGGTTTCAGCAGTCCTTTGACCGCGCAGAGCATTCAAAGCTCTCAAGGTCGCATTGCCGTTGAAGCGGTTGTTGAGGATCTCAAGAACCCTTGGGGCTTTGCGTTTCTGCCCGAGGACGGCCTGTTGATCACTGAGCGTGGAGGTCGTTTGTGGCATGTTGCTGCAGATGGCAAACGCACTGCTGTTCGTGGTGTGCCTGAGGCGCATGTTCAGGGGCAGGGCGGGCTTTTGGATGTGGTTGTGGCGCGCAATTTTTCTCAGTCAAGAGAAGTGTTTCTCAGCCTGGCCGTTCGGCAGAAAGGCGGGTCCGGTACCGCTGTATATCGCGGGATTTTGTCCGAAGACGGCACAAAGCTGACAGAGGCCAAAAGGATCTTTGAAATGGCGCCGGGCAGCAGCGGGGGGCGCCATTTTGGTAGCCGCATTGTGGAGGCGCTCGACGGGACTTTGTTCGTCACGATTGGCGAGCGCGGAGACCGGCCTGCGGCACAAGATATCACCCGTCACGAAGGAACGGTTGTGCGTATCGCGCGTACCGGCGGGGCGGTCGGGGACAATCCTTTCCAAAGCCAGGCTGGTGCTCAGCCTGAAATCTGGTCATTTGGTCATCGCAACCCCCAAGGTGCAACGCTCGACGCAGAGGGCCGTCTTTGGGTGGTTGAGCATGGCGCGAAGGGGGGCGATGAGGTGAACTTCATCAAGAAGGGCGCGAATTTTGGCTGGCCTGTTATCTCTTACGGCGCGCATTACTCAGGGGCGAAGATCGGTGTTGGGATAGAAAAGGCAGGTATGGAGCAACCTGCGTTTTACTGGGATCCCTCAATGGCGCCGTCTGGCTTGATGATTTATTCTGGAAAGCTGTGGCCGCAGTGGCGCGGGGACTTCTTCGTCGGAAGTCTGAAGTTTGACTACGTGAGCCGCCTCAGCGGGGCTCCACTGCGGGAAGTCGAGAAAATAAAAGGATCGGCGACCAAGCGTGTGCGCGATGTACGAGAAGGACCAAATGGGGCCATCTGGTTCCTCTCTGATGATAAGGGCACGCTCTACCGGATGACGCCTGCCAACTAGTCGAAAAAGCAGGGGGCGGCTGTCTGGACTATTCGCTACACAGACAGCCGGGCGCTCTGGGAGCCGCGTTCGCGATAGGGCGTTGTCTCGTAGTGCGCCCGATAGCACTTTGAGAAATGGCTGGGTGAGGCGAAGCCACAGGCCAAAGCCACGTTGATCACGCTCATATCCGTCTGCATCAACAGATTGCGGGCTTTCTGCAGGCGCAGTTCCATGTAGTAGCGCTTTGGCGAGCGGTTGAGGTAGCGGCGGAACAAGCGCTCCAGCTGCCGCGTGGACATGCCAACTTCTTTTGCCAGCAAAGAGGGGCTGATCGGCTCCTCAATATTGGCTTCCATCATCTGGATAACCATGGAGAGCTTGGGGTGACGCACGCCAATCCGTGTCGGCACCGACAGGCGCTGCGTGTCCTGATCTGTCCGAATCGAGTTGTAGATCTGTTGATCCGCGACCCAATTGGCCACTTCTTCACCCAGATCCTGCGCGATGATTTTCAGGAACAGGTCGATTGAGGCCGTGCCGCCAGCTGTGGTCATGCGATTGCCATCAGCCGTGAAGACCGCCTTGGAAAGTTCAATCTCCTCAAACTCTTCCGCGAAACTGTCCTGATTTTCCCAGTGAATGGTCGCACGCTTTCCGTCGAGCAACCCGGCCTTGGCCATAGTGTAGGAGGCTGTGCAAAGACCCACAATGGCGGGGCCACGGCGGGCTTCGCGCCGGAGCCAGTTCAGCAAGCGCTTGGTTGTGGCCTGTTGAACATCAGCGCCGCCACACAACACAATCGTGTCATCGCGGTGCAACTCGTCCAAATCTGCGTCAAGTTTCAGTGACGTTCCGGTTGAGCAATTGGTGGTGTCACCACCTTCACCACATAGATTCCATGTGTAGTGCTCACGGCCCAGGCGGCGGTTGGCAAGCCGCAGGCAATCAATCGCAGATGCGAAAGAAAGCAGTGTGAAATTCTCAAGGAGCACAAAAACAAAGCGCCGTCCTTTGACGTCGCCAAGCTCAGAACCGATGGTCGAAGTCTTTGACATCGTTTCCTTTTCCCCGTGGTGAGGGCGCTTTCAAAGCGCCTTGTTTGTTTGGATTTGACGGGGTCTTGGACGCGCCCGTCAAAGTCGGATATTTCATCTATGGCTCTATCACAAGAGCTTTTGTATAAGGTGCCTTTAACCTGTCTAATCGGAGTAAAGACAATGGCAGAATGGCAAAAATCTGACTGGCGCGCAAAGCCCAGAGTTCAGATGCCTGAATATACGGATGAAGCAGAGCTTAAGGCAGTTGAAGCCAAGCTGGCAAGCTATCCGCCGTTGGTCTTTGCCGGCGAAGCGCGCCGCCTGAAAGCACAGCTTGGGGCCGCTTCACGCGGCGAGGCCTTTTTGTTGCAAGGTGGCGACTGCGCTGAGAGCTTTGAGCAGTTCAGCGCAGATGGCATTCGTGACACGTTCAAGGTGATGCTGCAGATGGCGATGGTGCTGACCTATGGCGCCAAGGTGCCGGTGGTCAAAGTGGGCCGTATGGCTGGCCAGTTCGCGAAGCCGCGCTCTGCGCCAACCGAGACTGTGGATGGTGTTGAGCTGCCAAGCTACCGTGGCGACATCATCAACGATCTGGCCTTCACACCAGAATCGCGCATCCCTGCGCCCAGCAAGATGTTGCAGGCCTACACTCAGGCGGCAGCAACGCTGAACCTGCTGCGTGCCTTCTCTACCGGCGGTTACGCGGATGTGCATCAGGTGCATGCCTGGACCCTCGGCTTCACCGAAGGGGAGAAAGCTGAGAAATACCGGGATATGGCAAACCGCATCAGCGATACACTGGACTTCATGAAGGCGGCAGGGGTGACTTCTGATCGCCTGCATACGCTGCAGACTGTGGATTTCTACACCAGCCATGAATCGCTGCTGCTGGAGTATGAAGAGGCGCTGACCCGTCTGGATTCGACTTCTGGCAAATGGCTTGCTGGTTCCGGTCATATGATCTGGATTGGCGACCGCACCCGCCAGCCCGACGGTGCCCACGTCGAGTTCGCTCGCGGCGTTCAGAACCCGATTGGCCTGAAGTGTGGTCCGACCACCACGGCGGAAGACCTGAAGGTTCTGATGGAGAAGCTGAACCCGGAGAACGAAGCGGGCCGTCTCACACTGATCGCGCGCTTTGGTGCGGGCAGCGTTGGGGATCATCTGCCACGTCTGGTCAAAGCAGTTCAGGAAGAGGGCGCCAATGTGCTGTGGACCTGTGACCCGATGCACGGCAACACCATCAAGTCGGCGACCGGCTATAAGACGCGTCCGTTTGACAGCGTGCTGCGCGAAGTGCGTGAGTTCTTCGGTGTGCATAAGGCCGAAGGCACCATCCCGGGTGGTGTGCACTTCGAGATGACCGGCCAGGACGTAACTGAATGCACCGGTGGTGTGCGGGCCGTGACAGAGGAAGACCTCTCTGCACGCTATCACACCGCCTGTGACCCGCGCCTGAACGCCAGTCAGTCGCTTGAGCTTGCGTTCCTGGTGGCCGAAGAGCTGTCAAACAGAGATCGCCCACAGGCCGCAGAAGCTGTCTGATAAGGGTTTATTAGAACCTCAAAAGAGCCGCGCAACTGCGCGGCTCTTTTTTGTTCAGAAATCCAAAAAATACATCATTTTGCCTCTTGCATCCTCCCGACAGTTAGAGGTAAACCCCGCTCCACAGAGAGACGATGACAACATCAACTCTTTGATGCGGAGAGGTGGCCGAGTGGTCGAAGGCGCACGCCTGGAAAGTGTGTAGGCGGGAAACCGTCTCCAGGGTTCGAATCCCTGTCTCTCCGCCACGCACCTTTTTCTCAAATTGGCACGTCCATTTCCCGGAGAATTACTTCAGGATTACCGCGACTTACGAGGCGTCCACTTCCACTGAGACGGACCTGACTAACTCTACTGCGGTCAAATTCGCACAAGGTCTCTGTGGTTGAATTTCGCGGGTCCGTTTTTTGGGGGAGATTTCCCTGTTTTCGGCCAATTTACAAGGAAATCGGGCAAACGGGGTGCCAGCAAATGCTGGTCACTTAAATTTACCGATTATAATTCAATGTCTTATGAGATATTTCCCTAGGGCGCAAAACAGGGAAAATCTTCGGCCAAACAGGGAAATCAAACACCGAAACAGGGAGCTCGCCTGGCCAAACAGGGAGTGGATCACTGAAGAGTATTGAAACGATGCTCTTGGGCCGTCCAATCAAGTGGAAGTGGGCGGCTCAGCAGTGATTTTAGTGTCATCTCCACCGGCTGTGTGCCGGCGATAATCGCGTCTTGTAGCTTGGGAGACAGTCCCGAGAGGTGAATGATCCGCGCCATGTATCTCTCGGACACACCTTCCGATTTTGAGAGCAATTTGAGAGATGTGCCGGTTTTGATTTGATTGGCCCACCGGTGCGCCTTGCGCAGCGCATCAATGAGGGTTGGATCCGGCGCGGGTACGTGTTGACCTGCAATAATCTTCACTTCGACACCCCGACGACGACAGCGGAATGGTTGATGGATTTGTGTAAGATCAGGTGCGAGATCACCCGGCGGAAGGTCAGCTGCCTGTCGCAGAACTTCAGAATCCAGCGTTAGGCTAAGCTGGCTTTGCGAGACAACCCCGGCTGCGACGAGTTCAGCAGCCATAGCAATTCCGCCAGATTTCATTTTGCGGAGATAGGCTTGCAGATTTGCAGCCGCACTCGCGCTGGCATTCGCCTCGGGTTGCGCCAGAATTACGTGCCGATCTGCGCAATTCGAAAGGTGATCGACAATGGCCTCTACGACAGCTGCTTCCAAGGCAGATGCGGGCAGTCGCCAAGCCGATGGATCGGGCCCATTTGAGATCAGCCTATTGGATGCATAATAATGGTGACGTTTGCCATCTTTCTGACTGTGCGTTGGAGTGAGCAGATCGCCGGTCTCGTCACGGAGCTTGCCTTTAAGGGGTCCGTCTTTGCCCACCGGCTCACCCGGTTGAGGACCTCGACGTTTTACGCTTGCGGCCTGCAGCTTGTCCCGAACTCTATTCCATAGATCTTCGTCAATAATGGCTGGGTGGATCCCGGTATAGGTCGCATCTTTATGCCGGATCATTCCGCGATAGACCGGATTGGTCAGGATCTTATGGATATGGCCCACGCTCATTTTGGTGCCGCCTTGAACACGACCTGTCGAAAAGATCCTACGTTTAGATCGCAACCCGAGCTCATCCGCCTTTTGAGCCACATCGCGAAGACGACCGAAGCGAGCATAAAAATTGAAGAGCGTCTTCACGACGTGAGCTTCATCGTCGTTTATCACGAGTTCGCGACGCGTCGCATCTGGATGCGGGTCATACCCAAGTGGACTGAGGCCACCCATCCACATACCTTTCTTCTTCGAGGCTGAGATTTTGTCTCGAATGCGCTCGGCTGTGACCTCACGTTCAAATTGGGCAAAAGACAAAAGCACATTCAGGGTCAATCGACCCATGGAGGAAGAGGTATTGAAGGCTTGCGTGACAGACACAAAAGAACATGCTGCGGCATCAAGGCGATCAACCAATTTGGCAAAATCGGCCAATGAGCGCGTCAGACGATCGATTTTGTAGACAACGACCATATCGACACGCTCTGCATCGATCTCGGCCAGCAAATTGTGCAACGCGGCGCGGTCGAGGGTGCCACCCGAGACACCACCATTGTCGTAGCGCGCGGGCAGCATTTTCCAGCCCTCATGGCGCTGACTGGCAATATAGGCAGCGCAAGCCTCACGTTGGGCATTCAAAGAGTTGAAGTCCTGGTCCAGACCTTCCACCGTAGATTTGCGAGTATAGATCGCGCAGCGGATGGTCGGCTTGCTCATTTACCCTTTGCCCCCGTCAATCCAAAGAAGCGCGGGCCGGACCAATGCGCGCCCGTAATCTCACGCGCAATTGCGGAAAGTGATCGCCAGCTCTGATCCCTCCAGACTAAGCCAGCCTCGATCACATCGACAACGTGGGTGACTCCGTTCCATTCGCGTAAGAGGCGGCCGCCGGGCTTTAGGGACGGGGATGAAGGACGCGACGCCTTATCGACTTTGCCGCGCGCCAGCTTGTTGGTGAGCGCTCGCGACAGTCCGCCATGTCTACGGGTTTGCAACTCGACCGCCAAAAATCGACGCAGAAAGCTTTGGCTAATCCCTTTTGGCGCAGGGTAGCTGAACAAATCCGACCAGGCCGCAATGAGTGCGGCCCGATCCATGGTGTCCAGATCAATCAATTGCATCACACCCGAACCTCTGGCGCGGCCGTAATGCGATAGACTGAGGGACCGCCGTTCCCGAATGGGGGTCGTTCAATTCGATAGTCAGTCAAGCCAAAGCCGCTAAGAACCGCACGGGTCGTATGGGGATGCCAGTCCGTAGCTTTGCAGATCGCCGGGCTTGTCTTGCCAAGCTTGCGGTTGAGTATTGCACGAGCTTTGTCTCTTTTGATTTGCTTGGGTTTGGTCATCATAGCTCTCCTTCAGAAAAGGCGAATGGGAGATCCGCGCGTCGGTACTGAGGAGCGCCCGAATGTTGTTCGGGCGTAAGGGCAGTAACGCTCTATTCAATGCCTTAGTCCAGCTTATTCTCCTTAGAAACGACTGATTATTCGTCAACAGTTACAATTGGTTACATATTTTTCTCTTGCGCATGCCGAAGGGGGCGAATATGCTGCCTATGCCTCATACGGGATTTTCATATCCTGAAAGAAGCACTCAACGGGCCCAAGTGCCCTTAGGGAGCATCACCAGAGGCAATGAACCGGATCGCTGGATCCGGGGCGTTGCTCTATGTGCTCCTGCCTTCTGACCAGCGATCCATGTTTGAGACCCGACGCAAGTCGTCGAATATTCATGGAGGCGAGCATGCCTGCAAAAACGTGTAAACGCACTGCCAATGGCCGCAATCGGCCAATCTGGTGCAGCACAACCATAAACCAGACACCGCTCCCAACGCTTCAGCTCTATGCCAACGCAGTTCGGTTGCACACGGAGGCTGGCCTATTACGGCTGGCGGAGTCGATTGCCGAGTTCGGCTTTGTTGTCCCGGTCCTGATTGATGGAGACAACATCGTTATCGCCGGTCACGGCCGTGTGGAGGCTGCTAAGCGCCTGAAGATGAGGGCGATCCCAACGATCCGGGCCGATCATTTGAGCGCCGCGCAGATCAAGGCCTATCGGATCGCGGACAACAAACTGGCAGACCTCTCAGCCTAGAACGAGGAGGCCTTGCGGATTGAGTTTGGCGATCTGATGGATTTGAGCTCTGCAGGTGAGTTGGAGTTTGATCTGGACATCACCGGTTTTGAGATACCGGAGATCGATATCTTGCTTGGGGGCGCAAGCGAAGCCTCTGAGAATGAATCCGAGACTTTTGAAGAGCCGAGCCAAACAGGACCCACTGTTGCACGTCCTAGAGACCGTTGGCTTCTTGGAAATCATCAGATCTATTGCGGCGATGCGCTCCACACGGACAGCTATCAGGCGTTGCTTGAGGGACAGACCTGTCAAATGATCTTCACTGACCCGCCTTACAATGTGCCAGTCAATGGTCATGTCCGCAGCAGCACTGCCGGCGCTCATCGCGAGTTTGCTATGGCTTCGGGCGAGATGACGGACGCAGAGTTCCGAGCCTTTCTAACGCTTGTGTTCGACCGTTTGATTGCTTGTTTGGATGATGGTGGCATCGCCATGGTTTGCATGGACTGGCGCCATATCGAAGAGCTGATCGCCGCGGGTAAGGTTGCCGGGTTTGAACTCATCAATATCTGCGTTTGGAATAAGTCCAATGGAGGCATGGGCAGCCTTTATCGCTCCAAGCATGAGATGGTGGCCATCTTCAAGAAACCGGGCGCTGCTCACATCAACAATGTTGAACTGGGCAAGCATGGGCGTAACCGGACCAATGTTTGGGACTACGCCGGTGTGAACAGTTTTGGCGCAGGTCGCGATGCTGACCTTGTGGATCATCCCACGGTCAAGCCCACGGCTCTGGTCGGTGACGCGTTGATGGATGTCGGCCATCGTGGCGATCTGGTTCTGGATGTCTTTGGTGGCTCCGGTGCAACGCTGTTGGCGGCGGAAAAGACAGGGCGGCGGGCGCGGCTGATTGAGCTCGAGCCCGAGTATGTCGATGTCGCCATCCGGCGCTGGCAGGAGATGACCGGCCAGAAGGCGGTGCATGCGGTCTCTGGCGAGACCTGGGACCAGCGCGCGACAGGTGTCGTTGAGAATAAGGAGCCGGCCGATGTCAAAGGATAATGAGAAGCCTGATTACGAGGTCGGCTATGGAAAGCCCCCCAAACGCACGCAGTTCAAGAAAGGGCAATCGGGCAACCCAAAAGGCCGCCCAAAAGCGGCAAAGGGTTTTGCCGCCAACTTGAAGCAAGAATTGGAAGACCTGGTCACGGTGCGAGAAGGCAACCGTGAGGTGAAGATGCCCAAGGCCCAGGCGGTTGCCAAACGCCTGGTCGCCAACGCGCTCAAGGGGGACATGAGGGCGCTTGCCATGTTGTCCAAACTTGAAACTGAGTTTGACGCTGAGCTTGAGGCGGGTGTCGGGAAGAGTGGCGCCTTAACGGCACTGGATCTTCGTGACTACGACATCTTGCGCCATCACTTCATGTCGCGCCACATCCGGCCGACACTGCGGAAGACCCCAAGGATAGTGAAGATGACAGCGATTGACCCAAACTTGATGGCGGGAGCGCTCCGGGAGATCGCCCGGACCAACTTCTTCACTTTCGTCTGGAAGACATTCAACACCTTGCATCATGGCCCTGATGCCGGGTTCGAACCCACATGGCATGTTGAGGCGATGTGTCATGAATTGGATCTGGTTCGGCTCGGCGACAGCAAACGCCTGGTCATCAACATTCCGCCACGGTGCCTCAAATCCGTGACCGTGGCAGTTGCATATAACGCCTATCTTCTCGGACATGATCCCAGCGCCAAGATTATCGTGGCAAGTTACGGCCTTGATCTGGCGCGCAAGCATTCTGAAGATTGCCGCAAGGTTATGGAAACGGCTTGGTACAAAGAGATGTTCCCTGACACGCGTCTGGCCCGGAAGGGCAACACCGTAGAGGAAATCCGGACGACCAAAGGTGGCAGTCGCAAGGCCGTGTCGATCGGCAGCGCGGTGACCGGTCATGGTGCGGATTACATCATCATTGATGATCTGTTGAAAGCCGGTGATGCCAGCTCTGAAGCAGAATTGGTCAAAGCGCAGGACTTTATCGAGGGCACTTTGCTGTCGCGGTTAGATAATCCGGCGGAGGGCCGTGTGGTCATGGTGGCACAACGACTGCACGAAATGGATCCGCCAGGCTATTTGCTAGACAAGGGCACATATCGCCACCTCAATCTGCCGGCGATCGCTGAAGATCACGAAGACGTCGCTATTGGACATGGTCGTGTCCACTGCAGACGACCAGGGGATTTGCTGTTTCCCGCCCGGTTGTGCCGCGAAACGCTCGATCGCATACGACGTGAAATGGGCGCTGCAACGTTCAATTGCCAGTATCAGCAAAACCCGATTGCCCCTGAAGGGTCGCCTCTGCGGTGGGAATGGTTCATTACCTACGACCGGATGCAGGACCGGAATTGGTACCAATTGGTTGTGCAAAGCTGGGATACGGCTATGTCTGCCGACCCACGGGCCGACTTTTCGGCCTGTACCACCTGGGGATTCCGGAACCAGACATGGCACTTGCTGGATGTCTGGCGAGGGCAGGTCGATTATCCTGACCTCAAAGCAAAGGCACTTCGACTGGCCGATGACTGGGAGGCTGACAAAGTGCTGATTGAGGATGCGGCAACAGGACGGCCCCTGTTGGACGAGCTCTTTGAGCAGGATCGCCGTCGCTATCGACGTATCAGACCCGAAAGGGACAAAGAGGTTCGATTCCAAAGTGCCTGCGCGCCTGTTGAAGAGGGCAGGTCGCCTTGCCAAAAGAGGCACTCTGGCTGCCTGCCTTTAAGCGTGAAATGCAGTCCTTTCCACGCGGTCGCAATGACGATCAGGTCGACAGCTTCAGCCAGTTTCTGAACTGGTCGAAGGGTGACGGTTTTTATAGGGCACTTGGTCGTGACCATGAAATCAATGTGGCGCGGCGGGATCGGAACGAACGGCAAAGACGGCGGCGATGAAGATGGCATCGTCTAAAACAAGGCGGGTTACACGGTGGCTAACTGATTAAGAAGAGCGTGAATTGCTAGCTGTTGTAAGACTGATTGCATAGATAGTTGATGTTTGGCCGCGCAGGTTTGAGGTCAGAGCAGCTGAGCAGGTCTGCGATACACATTTTTGCTGCATCTCCAACGTGTCCACGGAAAGAACAAACGTATTTCGTGAAAAAAAACTTATAGTTGATCGAAGGCTTCGTTGCTGCGCCAATTCCTGCCGCTGGAAGGGATTGGCTGATGATGGGACCGACGCAAGAAGCACAGGTGAGTTGTTTTATGAATTCTTACTTACGGATTATGTTCCTCAAAACCATCTGCTGCGCTAGATTGATCGGTTCCTTGATCTGGCGAGCATCCGGTGCATCTCGCCGACTTTTAAAGTTAAACGAGCCGCTCTTTGATTGAGCTATAGCTGCTGACCCGAATGCTGTTGGTTGGATATCGCTTCAGCAACCGCTACCAGCAGCGCCTTTGGTGAGAGCTGCATCTGAATCTTGCTTATCGCTGGTTATGCCACCTTGATCTGAATGACCGGGCACCGGACCACTCCATTTTCTAGAAAAACAGGTATGGCCATTCCCTAAAGAGCGAACTGTTGCGTCACCTGGTCGAGACGATGAGTGCGCAGCTTTGCGACATGGCACGCCTGCGGACACTTAGATGGCTAAGATGATGGAGCGCAAGCCGAGAATGCTGACCGCAATTTCCTTAACCAACAAGTTGGCTAGAAAGCTTTGGGCCACGGTCGCGAAAGAATACTACCTGAACCAGGCATTAGCGGTATGCGCAAATGTACACACGTCTGCCTGAGACGATGCTGCCAACATTTGCGGAGATCGGAGAATATTCAGGGTAATGGAGTGAGGCGCCCATTGTCTCGTAGCCCCCTACCTTTTTCAGTTTGAGCTGTCTTTCTTCGACGTCGTCGATTTTCAGCATGCCACACTTCACAAGTATCTCGATAGGCCTCGACTACCCGACAATGCCGGTCTAGGCTCTACCTCTTCTACAATGCGTTTGTGCAAACCTCTTGATTTTTTAAATCTGTCAAAGATAGGTTAATCAAGATTATGTGATTTTGGTCAAATGGTTTGTGCTTCTGAAGCTTATTAACGCGCGATTTTAGCGCACTTCTTGCATTAAATTATCTTTCATTTGGGAACTACTTTGCCGACGGGTTAGCCCATTGGGGTAACTATTGTAAGAGGTTTTACAATGCCAATTAAGGGCGCAGTAAGATTACTTGAACCGTTTCGTCGAAATTTCGAACTTTTGATTACTAAAGCTCCGAGAGGCACTTTGAGCAATACTGGTGCCCCCTACCATGGATGGAACTTCGCTTCAGTATACAGTGTCTCATTCGCTAAGGAGGTTCCACCAACATTTCTAATGTTGGTTGAGTTAGAGACAAAATAGCGTTGCATTAGGGAGACGAGTTTCATGCCTAATCCGATTTACGCAAATCGACCTCGTCATCCACTGGCGAATGGCTTGACGAGCCCACTCAATAACGGGGACGGCTACTATGTTGCGCTTGGTTTCGACGAACCAAATCCGGATTTAGGAGGTCCTTTTCATCTGGGGGTTGACTGGAATCGAGAGGCCGTTGGAGGCACAGATCTAGGGGAGCCAGTTTACGCAATCGGCAACGCGATTGTGGTGTCAGTCGTGTCAGATCAAGACTTCTCGACGAGCGGCTTCGGAAACTATGTGGTTCTGCGTCACGACTTTGCTGAACCAACGTTGTATAATGGGCAAATTATCACCCACGTTCATTCCCTATATGCGCACCTTGATAGTGTTGAAGCGATGTCTGTCGGCCAGCAGATCAGCATTGGACAGCAGATTGGTACGCTTGGCTCTTCTGGTAGTTCCGAAGTCGCGCATTTGCATTTCGAGATTACACTTGGCGACACTTTGCCGACGGTGGATGACGGGTATAATCCTGCTGGAGCTCCGTCGGATTGGGTAGACCCTGTGGCGTTCGTTGATACTTGGGAAGCCGCGACGCAGGAGCCAACATTGGATTGGCAAGTTATCCGCGCAGGTATGCTAGGCGCTTTGGAAGCCTATAAAACCGGGTTAGAAGATTCCGACGGAGAGGACGATCCACTAGGCGGTGTCGAAACCGTTTTTGGGTCTGAAATAAGAGTGCTTTCGGCAGATGATCTGGAAATTGTTTTGGATCCTGATCTTCATAGGTTTAACGAAGCCGGGTTGTATATCGCTAGACCGAATAATCTGGGCTTATTTGAATTTGATCAAGAAACTGCCCAAGGCATTCTGGCAACGACTTCATTTGAGGGTGTTGAGACTCTGTTGTTGTCGTTTCGGGGAACAGATTCTCATGACGCCAATTTAGGCGCAGGTCTCCCCGCCTTTACGGACGGTCAAACGTTTGATGATGAAGGTTCTGTTGCCTTCTATGAGGCGTTTCGTCCGCTGATTGAGGCCGCTAGACAGTACGTACTTGATAATGGAATTGAAAGGTTCATCGTTAGTGGTCACAGCTTGGGTGGAACGATGGCGGATATTTTTACCGTTTCAGACTCCACACGGTTCGAGTACATTCCAGGCTTGGACTTGTCGGTTGTTTCAGTTGCATCAGCAGGTTTTGATGCAGAAATAGCGGAGCATCTATCCATCATAAATTATGATGTGGCGGAAGTTGATATCAAGCCATACCCATTTGAAGAAGATGAGATTATAGGACTGACGACGCCTGACTGGTATGTTGGGATTTCCCACTCACTTGACCGAGTTTCCTTTCCAGAGCGCGATGGCACTAATAACACGCAAGAAGCATTCAATGGTCAAACTCCAAACTCCGCGCTTGAAAGCAATATTGGTTTTTTTGACTTCGGGGGAACCCTCGAAATCGAGTTGCCAAACCACAACAACGCTGATGTCGATTACCAAAGATTTCCTTTTTCTAAAGGTTTCGGACTTCAGCACAACTCGAGCCTGTACTTCAACAACGTTCAGGCACTCCAGGATTCAAATTTATCGGATCTATGGGTGGCAGGGATGCCAATCATCATGGGGCATGGGAGATCGTTTTTTGGGGCGTCTTGGTCTGATGAAACGGCGCACGATGACGGAGTAGTGTTTCCCGCTTTGAATGGAACGAGCCGGGGGGATTATGTCCTTGGCCTTGAAGGCAACGACTCCATCCGCGGTCACGATGGTCACGACCTTATCCTTGGTGGAGATGGAAACGACACTTTGCGGGGTGACACGGGTCTGGACCATATCGATGGCGGCGCCGGACGTGACGTCATATATGGTGGTTTCGACAATGATATTATCTGGGGTGGCAGGGACACAGATGAGCTTTATGGCGAGCAAGGTGCGGACACATTCGTAGTCAACCAAGCGGATTTTCCGTTTATGGGTCAAGATCTCATAAAAGACTACAATCAAGGCGATACTCATACCTATTCAGCTTCTGAAGGTGATGTCATTGATGTATCGAGCATTGTTGGGACTCTTTTCGCGCAGGGCGTGCCAACGTCGAGTTTGATTAAGGTCGAAACATCTCGAAGTGGCGCTGTAAGTCTATATGTCGACCGCGATGGAAACGGGCCTGCCGACTTCTTCCGCGGGGCCATCTTAGAAGGTCTGCCACCTGGCGCCTCAATCGCAGTGAAGCTAGACCCGACGCCTGACTCTATTCCGCAGTTTCTAACTGCACCAAGCGCGCCCGGAAGTTATACCATATCGCCGGCTTCCCGGTCGCTCATAGAAAGCAATGGGTTCATCGATTTTACGGTGACGCGCTCTGAGACTACCTTTTCGGAAGCAGTTTATGTCAGTACGACCGTAGATCGCGGCAGCGCAAACAATGATGACTACGAGCACCTTCTAAACGAACCGCTTGTATTTGCTGCAGGTATCGACACTGCTACCGTAACCATAAACATTCTTGAAGATGGTTCAGATGAAAGTCTGGAGACGTTCGGTCTGATCGTTCAATCATCACCTGATCAGCCCGCGAGCCAATATCTCGCCTCGGCCTCATTTACAATAATTGATGATGACGCGACCGGGTCGTCTGTGACCTTCACCGAGAATAATGACGATGAGTGGATTGTACCCACCGCCGGTGCCGAAATCTTTGATGGTCTCGACGGGACAGATACAGCGACGCTTGATCTCAGAAGTTGGACTGGTGGAATTTCAACTTCGACCAGCTCTGAAACAAGAACATTCTACAGTGGTGATGATAGTTTAGCGTTCACTCGAGTCGAAAACTATTTTGTTATTGGTGGATCGGGAGACGACCGAATTTACACTGGAACCGGGAACGATGGCATTCTTGGCCTTGACGGAGATGACGTCATCGACGGCGGCGCCGGTGTCGATGTCATGGATGGTGGCAGCGGCAATGACACTTTTTTGAATGTTGGTTTCGGGGAAATAGTCGCAGGTGGTGCCGGGATCGATCGAGTGTACTTCGATGTAACCCAAGAGACCTCAGATATTCGGATCAATCTGGCGACTGGTGAAGGTGTGGGCGGGTCCTGGACGGGCATTGAAGCTATAAGTGGCAGTTTAGGTTCTGGCGATGACGAGGTTACGATTGTTGCACGTTCGCAGCAGACAACGCATGAAGTTGATGGCAACGCAGGCGAAGATCACGGGATCGCAGATTTTCGTGGTCTGACTGCCCGGGTGACGACCTCCACTTCAGGGCTCAACACGCGTAGGTATCTCACGAACTCTGATAACGACGACAATATCAGTTTCACCGATTTTGAGCATTTCACGGTGTATGGGGGCGCGGGCGACGATCGCCTAGCCACGTTTGGTGGTGATGACCTGATTGAAGGTGGGGTTGGC